>NZ_JBITKL010000003.1:0-70399 GCF_044460945.1 Micromonospora sp. NPDC049903 | reverse complement strand
GCCGCCCCCCCCCCCGCGCGGCGCGGGCCGGCGGGGCGCGGCCCCCCCCCCCCCCCCCCGGGGCCGGGGGGGGGGGGGGGCGCCCCCCCCCCGCGGGGGGGGGGGGGGCGCCCCCCCCCACGGCCTGCCTGACGGGTCCGGACTCGCGACTGCCCGGAGCCCAGGTGCGATCCGCGGCACCGCACCTGTCGGGAGCCGGTGCCGCGAAACACCCGCCCCCGAGGGGTTGGAACGAACGTTCGATTTAGCCGGCGACGCCAGCAATCGAACACTCGTTCTAACTGCTGCTGACAGTACACCCTCCCCCTGACGAAAACGCAACGTGTGACGCGCCGGGCCAGCCACGTCACCCGCCTGGTCAGGGCGACCGGTTCCGCATGCTGTGGCCGGGTGCTCCGGCCGTCGGCGTACCGGGAAGAATGGCGGGATGCAGTCACACCCGAACGTCCAGGCGGTGCAGGACGCGCTCGACGGCCCGTACACCCGCAACGGCTCCGGCAAGCGGGCCCTGGTCCGGCTGCTGCCCGACGCGGTGCACACCGCGGCGGCCGCCGCCGAGGCGCTCGGGGTCGACGTGGGCGCGATCGCCAACTCGCTCGTCTTCGACGCCGACGGTGAACCGCTGCTGGTGCTCACCTCCGGCGCACACCGGGTGGACACCGACGTCCTGGCCGCCCGGCTCGGGGTCACCCGGCTGCGCCGGGCCACCCCGCAGTTCGTCAGGGAGCACACCGGCCAGGTGATCGGCGGGGTCGCCCCGGTCGGTCACCCGCGCCCGCTGCGTACGCTCGTCGACACCGCGCTGGAGAAGTACGACGAGGTCTGGGCCGCCGGTGGCGTGCCGCAGGCGGTCTTCCCCACCACGTACGCCGAACTGCTGCGGGTCACCTACGGGACCCCGACCGACGTGGCGTGAATACCACCGAGACCGTCCCCGAACTGGTCACCCTGCACGTGTGGCGGATTCCCCGGGCCGCCCTGGGCCGGGCGTTGGGCCGGATGGCGCTCGACCCGCGCCGGCTGCGCGCCCTGCCCGGCGTACGGTTCGGCAAGCTGCTCGGCACCGGGACCGGCACCGGCTTCGGGCCGGGCGACGCCGACCTCACCCGCTGGGCGGCGCTGACGGTGTGGGACTCCCCCGCCGCAGCGGCCGGGTTCACCGGCTCGCGGGTGGAGCGGGCCTGGTCCGGCATCGCCCGGTCCGGGGTACGCGTCGACCTGCGCCCACTGACCAGCCGGGGCGAGTGGTCCGGTCGGCGACCGTTCGGCGAGCCCGCCGGTGGGCCGGTCCACGGGCCGGTGCTGGCGCTGACCCGGGCCCGGCTGCGGCCGGCGCGGGCGCTCACCTTCTGGCGGGCCGTCCCACCGGTGGCCACCGCCCTGCACGCCGCGCCCGGCCTGCTGGCCCGTTTCGGCGTCGGCGAGGCGCCCCTGGGCTGGCAGGGCACGGTGAGCGTGTGGCGGGATCCGGCGGATCTGGTGGCGTTCGCGTACCGTCACCCGGAGCACCGGGCCGCGATCACCCGCACCCCGACCGAGCGGTGGTACGCGGAGGAACTCTTCGCGCGATTCGAGGTACGTGACGTGGTCGGTGACCGGACGGTACTGGGGTGGGTCGGCGACGCGGACGACCCGGCGAAGGGTGAGCGGGCATGAGGTTGGTGCGGTGGACGCCGGACGATCTCCTCCGGCGGCTGGACGACGTGGTCGCCGTCTACGGCGAGGCGATGGGATACCGCGCCGACCTGTTGGAGGCTCGCCGTGGCTACATCGCCACCCACGTACGCCGGCCCGGTTTCCGCGCCGTGGCCAGCCTGACCAGCGAGGGGCACCTGGCCGGCTTCGGCTACGGCTACGTCGGCGGGCCCGGCCAGTGGTGGCACGACCAGGTCTGGCGGGCGCTGGAGCAGGGCGACCGCAAACGCTGGCTGACCGACTGCTTCGAGGTGGTCGAGCTGCACGTCCGGCCACCGGCGCAGGGGCACGGCCTGGGCGCCGGTCAACTGCGTGCCCTGCTCACCATGGCCGAGGGCGCCACCACGCTGCTCTCCACCCCGGAGGCCGACGAGAGCACCTCGCGCGCCTGGCGGCTGTACCGCCGGTTCGGCTTCGTCGACGTGCTGCGCGACTTCCGGTTCCCCGGCGACGAGCGCCCGTTCGGCGTACTCGGTCGGGACCTGCCCCTGCCGGGGCCGACGCCACCGGCCCGTCCCGGACAGCCATGACGCCGTCCGCCCGCCGTGCCCGGGTCTACGCCTGGGCGATGCTCGCCCTGCTGGTGCTGGCCCAGATCGGCTATCCGTTGACCGACGGGACGACCCGGGCCCGACTGACCGTGGCCACCGTCGTGCTGGGCTACCTGCTCTCGGTCGGCCACGCGTTGTTGTCCCGGGGGCCGCGTACGGCCGCGGCGCTGATCGCCACCGCGACCGGGGGCGGGTTCGCCATCGAGGCACTCGGCGTCGCCACCGGCTTCCCGTTCGGCAGCTACGACTACTCGGGACAGCTCGGCCCGAAGCTGGCCGGCGTACCGCTGATCATCCCGCTGGCCTGGACCTGGATGGCCTGGCCGGCGTGGCTGGTGGCGACCCGGCTCACCGCGCGGATCGCGGTGGCGGCGGGCCGCTGGCGGTGGCCGACCCGGATCGCGCTGGCCACCGTAGGCCTGGCCACCTGGGACCTCTTCCTCGACCCGCAGATGGTGGCCGAGGGGCACTGGGTGTGGCGGGACCCGACCCCGGCGCTGCCCGGCCTGCCCGGCATCCCGATCAGCAACTACCTCGGCTGGCTGCTGTTCGCGGTGCTCATGATGACCGCGCTGCGTCCGCTCGCCGGACCGGCCGTGGACACCACCGACCACACCGACCATCCGTTGTACGCGCTCTACCTGTGGACGTACGGCTCCAGCGTGCTGGCCCACGCGGTCTTCCTGGACCTGCCCGCCTCGGCGCTGTGGGGTGCGGCCGGCATGTCGGTCGTCGCGGTGCCGCTGGCGATCAGCCTGCTGCGGCAGCGTCGCACAGGGCACACCGACAGCGAACCCCGGCTCCGGGCCGACGTCCCGGCATGAGCGAAGCGCCGGCGTGAGTGAGGCTCTGTCGCTCGCCGTGTTCGGCGTGCTCGTCGTGCTGACCGGGCACACCCTGGTCAACGCCGGCCGCTGGTTGCGCCGTCCCGCGTCGGGGCCGGTCGAGGTCACCGAAGCGGTGACGGTGCTGCTGCCGCTGCGCGACGAGGCCGCCCGGGTGACCCCGTGCCTGCGGTCCCTGCTCGCCCAGCGGGGCGTACCCGGGCTGCGGGTCGTGGTGCTCGACGACGGGTCCACCGACGGCACCGCCGACGTGGTCCGCGCGGTGGTCGGCGACGACCCCCGGGTCACCCTGGTCACCGGGATCGCGCCGCCGCCAGGCTGGCTGGGCAAGCCGCACGCCTGCTGGCAACTGGCCGACCGCGCCGACCCGTCGGCGACCGCGCTGGTCTTCGTGGACGCCGACGTGGTGCTCGACCGGTACGCGGTGGCGGCGGCGGTGACCGAGCTGCGGGCCGCCGGGGCGGCGCTGCTGTCGCCGTACCCACGGATCGTGGCGCGGACGGCGGCGGACCGGCTGGTGCAGCCGCTGTTGCAGTGGTTGTGGTTGACCTTCCTGCCGCTGCGCGCGATGGAGCGTTCGTCCCGGCCGTCGCTGGCCGCGGCGGGCGGTCAGTTCCTGGTCGTGGACCGCGCCGGTTACCTGCGGGCCGGTGGGCACGCGGCGGTTGCCGACCGGGTGCTGGAGGACATCGAGCTGGCCCGGGCGGTGAAGCGGTCCGGCGGCCGGATCGCCCTCGCCGACGGTTCCCGGCTGGCCGCCTGCCGGATGTACGACGACTGGCCGCAACTGCGCGACGGCTACACCAAGTCGCTGTGGGCCACGTTCGGGCATCCGCTCGCCGCCGCCGTGGTGATGTCCCTGCTGCTCCTGCTCTACACCGCGCCGCCGCTGGTCGCCGTCGGCGCGCTGCTGGCCGGTGCGCCGGTGGTGGCCGGGCTCGCGCTGTCGGCGTACCTGCTGGGGGTGGTCGGGCGGGTGGTCAGCGCACGCGCCACCGGCGGCCGGGCCTGGCCCGACGCGCTGGGCCACCCCGTGTCGGTCGCGGTCCTCGGTTGGTTGACCCTACGGTCGTACCATCTGCGCAAGCGGCGGCGCCTGTCCTGGCGCGGCCGACCGGTCGGCTAGGCCCTGGTAGGCCCACTCTGGGAGGACATCGCATGGCGCGGATCGTGGTCGTCGGCGCCGGAGTGGGTGGACTGGCGGTCGCCGCCCGGCTGGCCGTCACCGGTCACCAGGTGACCGTCCTCGAACGGGCCGACACGGTCGGCGGCAAACTCGGGCGGTACACGCACGACACCGCCTCCGGGCCGTTCCACTTCGACACCGGTCCCAGCCTGCTCACCCTGCCCGGGATCTTCCACGAGCTGTTCGAGGCGACCGGGGCCAAGCTCGACGAGTACGTCGACCTGGTCGAACTGGACCCGATCGTGCGGCACGTCTTCCCCGACGGTGGGCCGGTGCTCGACTCCTGCGCCGACCCGACGGAGTTCGCCGCCCGCATCGCCGCCACCCTCGGCGACCGGGCGGCGGCCGACTGGCAGCGGCTGTGGCGGCGCGCCGGCCGGGTGTGGCGGGCCTCCGAGCACGACATCCTGCGCCGCCGCGTCGACTCGCCCCGGGACCTGACCCGGCTGGCCTGGCGGCTCGGCGACCTGGCCGCCATCCGGCCCGGACAGAGCCTGCGCGGGCTGGGTCGCGCCCACCTGTCCGACCCCCGGCTGCGGATGCTGCTGGACCGGTACGCCACCTACACCGGCGCCGATCCGCGCCGCGCGCCCGCCGCGCTGGTCGCGGTCCCCTACGCGGAGTTGGCGTTCGGCGGCTGGTATCTGCGCGGCGGGCTGGGCAGCCTCGCCGACGCGCTGCTGTCGCGCTGCCTGGACCTCGGCGTGGTCGTCCGCACCGGCGCCACGGTCACCCGGATCGACGCGGCGGGCGGGCGGGTGCACGGCGTACGCGTCGACGGGCAGACCGCCCCGGTGCCGGCCGACGTGGTGGTGGCCAACGTCGACGCGCTCACCGTCTATCGGGACCTGCTGCCCGACCCGCGCCGGCTGGCCGGGCTCACCGACCGCAGCCTGGCCGGTTTCGTGCTGCTGCTCGGCGTACGCGGCGACTCCGGGCTGGCCCACCACACCGTCTTCTTCCCGCACGACTACGACGCCGAGTTCGACGCGATCTTCGGTGCCCCGGGGCGGGGCGTACGCGCCCGTCCGGCCACCGACCCGACGGTCTTCGTCACGGTGGCGGACGACCCGGCGGTCCGCCCGGCCGGACACGAGTCGTGGTTCGTGCTGGTCAACGCCGCCCGCCACGGCACCGCGCCCGGTGCGGTGGACTGGCGGCGGCCGGGGCTGGCGGCGGCGTACGCGGACCGGATCCTGGACGTGCTGGCCGAGCGGGGCATGGACGTCCGGGACCGGTTGGTGTTCCGTGAGATCCGTACCCCGGCCGACCTGGCCGACTCCACCAGCGCGCCGGGTGGAGCCATCTACGGTACGGCCGGTGGTCTGCTCCGCCCCGCGAACCGGGGAGCGGCGCACGGACTGTGGCTGGTCGGCGGCTCCAGCCACCCGGGCGGTGGCCTGCCGATGGTGACCCTGTCCGCGCAGATCGTCGCCGACGAGATCGGGCCCGCCTGGTAGGGGGTGGGGTGGCACCGAGGCACCGGCGGCGGGTCAGTCGGCGTCGATCAGGGCCCGGCGGACGGCGGAGAGCAGTTGGCCCAGGCCGAAGGCGGCCAGCAGCACCCACACCGCTGTCGCCATGGTGATCGTGCCGGCCGCCAGGTCCAGCTCGATCAGCCCGGTCAGACCGGCCAGCAACAACCCGGCGACGGCCACGCAGACCCGGGTGGGCCGCTCCCCCACCGTCACCGCGCCGATGTCGCGCATCCCGGCGGCGACCGCCCGGGCCCGGACGTACTCGTGCAGCCAGGACAGCGCGCCCGCCGCGGCGACCAGCCCACCCGGCGCGCCGACCAGCCAGAACGCCACCAGCCAGGCGGCCTCGCCGATCCGGTCGGCCAGCGAGTCGTAGACGTAGCCGAGCCGGGTCGTGCGGCCGGTGGCCACCGCCACCGCGCCGTCGACGCTGTCCGCCACCGAGGCGAGCAGCACGAACAGCGCGGCCAGGAACGGCCCGTCGCCCGGCCGCCCGGCGACCAGCGGTACGCAGAGGCAGAGCAGCACGCCGAAGACGGTGACCGCGGTCGGGCCGACCCGGAGCCGGCACAGCAGGAAACCGACGTGGTAGGCGAAACGGAGCCAGCCGCGTACCACGGGGGTGGCCGCCCGGGGGTCGAACCCGCCGTGCAGCCGGGCCCACGCCGTGGCGTACTCGTTCCAGTTCAGCTGTCTGCCCACCACGGTTCAACCGACCCGACGGCGCTGAGGTGTCGCGCCCGCCGCGTCACGTCGCGGCGCCCACCCGCAGGTTCTGCCAGATCTCACGGGTCGCGGTGGAACGGTTGAAGGTGATGAAGTGGATGCCGGGAACGCCCTCGTCGAGCAGTCGCCGGCACATCTCGCTGGTCTGCTCGATACCGAGACGGCGGACCGCCTCCGGATCGTCGGCTACCCGCTCGAACCGCGCGGCCAGGGCCGGCGGGAACGGTGCCCCGGAAAGCTGCTCGGAGCGTTCGATCGTGCCGATCTTGGTCACCGGCATCACGCCGGCCAGGATCGGCGTGTCGCACCCGGCGGCGGCCACCCGGTCACGCAGGCGCAGGTACTCGTCGGCGTCGAAGAACATCTGGGTGATCGCGAACTCGGCGCCGGCCCGGCACTTGCGGACGAAGTAGTCGGTGTCGGTGTCGACATCCGGCGAGCGCGGGTGACGGTACGGGAAGGCGGCGACGCCGACACTGAAGTCGCCGGAGCGGCGGACCAACCGGACCAGGTCCTCGGCGTAGTTCACTCCGTCCGGGTGCGGCACCCACTCGCCGTTGGGGTCGCCGGGCGGGTCGCCCCGCACCGCCAGCACGTTGCGCACCCCGACACTGGCCAGCCGACCGATCACGTGCCGCAGCTCGGCCACCGAGTGGTTGACCGCGGTCAGGTGGGCCATCGGCAGCAGGGTGGTCTCGGTGGCCACCCGTTCGGTGACCGCGACCGTGGTGTCCCGGGTCGTACCGCCGGCACCGTAGGTGATCGAGACGAACGAGGGGCGCAACGGCTCCAACTCGCGGATCGCCTGCCAGAGCTGCCGCTCACCCTGCTCGGTCTTGGGCGGCATGAACTCGAAGGAGAAAGTCGGCTGGCAGTCGCGGACCAACTCCCCGATCGCCGGTTGCGAGTTCGGGAGGATCGAGGGAAGTCCGAGCGCCACGCACCGACTCTAGCGGCCGGTCCCGCGTACCCCCAGCACCTTCCCAGGGGTGGGGACGTGGCCGGCGCCCGCCGGAAGGCGGGGTGACCCAGCCACGGCGCGCCGGACGGTGGGTGGGTCGCCGTGTCCGGCCCCGACCCATTAGCGTCGGGACGTGACCCACGCTGCTCCTGTCTCCCCCGTCGACCGTGCCGGCCTGCGCCAACGCGTCGACAAGGCACTGGCCGACTTCCTCGCCGCCCGCCGAACCTGGATGACCGGCGTCGACGACGCGCTGGTGCCGGTGGCCGAGGCGATCGAGGCGTTCGTGCTCGGCGGCGGCAAGCGGCTGCGGCCCGCCTTCGCCTACTGGGGGTACCGGGGCGCCGGTGGGGTGGACACCGATCCGGTGGTGACCGCCCTGGCCGCGCTGGAGTTCGTCCAGGCCAGCGCCCTCATCCACGACGACCTGATGGACCGGTCGGACACCCGACGGGGTGAGCCGGCGGTGCACCGTCGGTTCGCCACCCGGCACCGGTCGGCCGGCTGGGGCGGCGACCCCGACGGGTTCGGCGACGCGGCGGCGATCCTGCTGGGTGACCTCTGCCTGGTCTGGTCCGACGAGCTGCTGCACTCCGCCGGGCTCGACCCGCGGACGGTGGCGCGTGCCCGGCCGGACTTCGACGAGATGCGCACCGAGGTCACCGTCGGGCAGTACCTGGACGTGGTGACCCAGGCGACCGGCGACACCTCGCTGGAGCGGGCCGGCAAGGTCGCCCGGTACAAGTCGGCGAAGTACACGGTGGAGCGGCCGCTGCTGCTCGGCGCGGCGCTGGCCGACGCGCCCGCCGACGTCCGCATCGCCTACTCGGCGTACGGGCTGCCGCTGGGCGAGGCGTTCCAGTTGCGCGACGACGTGCTGGGCGTCTTCGGCGACCCCGCGCAAACCGGTAAGCCGGCCGGTGACGACCTGCGCGAGGGCAAGCGGACGTACCTGGTCGCGGCGGCGATGGAGGCCGCCGACGAGGCCGGGCGCGCGCTGCTGCTCGCCGGGCTCGGCGACGCCGACCTGGACGCCGAGGGCGTGGCCCGGCTGCGTGAGCTGATCACCTCGACCGGGGCGCTGGCCCGCACCGAGCAGCGCATCGTCACGCTCACCGACGCGGCGCTCGCCGCGCTGACCGCGGTGGACCTGGACACCGAGGCCCGGCAGGCCCTGGTGGACCTGGCCATCGCCGCCACCCGCCGGGCCGACTGACCGGTGCGCTCCGCGACCGGGCCGGCGGCCCGGTCGCGGCGGGTCGGGGGCGGTCGGGTCAGAAGCCGAGGGCCTGCGCGCGACGCTTGATCTCGCGGGCCTGGTCGCCGGCCAGGGCGGCGGCGGGGGTGCCACCGGGCAGGGAGGCGTCGGGCTCGTAGAGCCAGCGCAGCGCGGCCTCGTCGTCGTAGCCGGCGTCGGCCAGCAGGTTGAGCACGCCGGGCAGGTGCTTGAGCACGGTGCGGTTGGCCACCAGGTCGGCGGGGATCCGCCGGACGCCGTCGCGGCGTACCGCGATCAGCTCACGATCCCGGATCAGCTGGTGGACCTTGCTGATCGTCAGGTCGAGCCGTTCGGCGACGTCCGGCAAGGTCAGCCAGTCGGCGGGGCCGGCCTCGGGCGCGGTGCCCTCGGCGGGTACGGAGTCGGTCACCGGACCACCCTGCCATGCCACCCTCCCCCCGGGTCAACGACCTCCCGTCAGCGCGCTGAGCAGGGACGGCGGAACCCGGAGTACGCAGGGTGGCCCCACGGAGGCGGCTGCGGCGGTAGCATCCTGTTCTGCCTCTCCACCTTCACCGGAAACAAAAATTCTACCTACCACCCCCGGACACATAGACTCCCTGCCGATGGACACACAGGTCGCCGACACGTTGCTGGGCTCGCTGATCGACGGGCGCTACCGCATCCGCGGTCGCGTGGCTCGTGGCGGCATGGCGACCGTGTACACCGCCACCGACGAGCGGCTCGAACGCACCGTCGCACTGAAGACCATTCACGCCACCGCCGGTGCCCCGGGACGCCCCGGGCTGGCCGGCTTCGTCGACCGCTTCACCGACGAGGCCAAGACCATCGCCCGGCTCACCCACCCCAACGTGGTGGCCGTCTACGACCAGGGCACCCACGACGGGATGCCCTACCTCGTGATGGAGTACGTGCGCGGTCGCACGCTGCGCGAGGTGCTGGCCGAGCGACGCCGGCTCAACCCGGACGAGGCGCTGGCGATCACCGAGCAGGTACTGGCGGCCATCGCCGCCGCCCACCGGACCGGGTTGGTGCACCGCGACATCAAGCCGGAGAACGTGCTGGTCGCCGAGGCGCCCAGCGGCGGCCCGGCCAACCTCGTCGACGGGGTGGTCAAGGTCACCGACTTCGGGCTGGCCCGGGCGGTCGAGGCCAGCACCGACCACGACAACGGCAACCAACTGATGGCCACCGTGGCGTACGTCGCGCCGGAGCTGGTCACCGACGGCCGCGCGGATGCCCGCACCGATGTCTACTCGGCGGGCATCATGCTGTTCGAGATGCTCACCGGCCGGGTGCCGTACGAGGGTGACCGGCCGATCGACATCGCCTGGCAGCACGTCGACCGGGACGTCCCGGCACCGTCCTCGCTGGTCCCCGGCCTGCCCAGGGTGCTCGACGACCTGGTGGCCCGGGCCACCCGACGTGACCCGGCGGCCCGTCCCGCCGACGCCGGTGCCCTGCTGGCCGAGGTGCAGGTGGCCCGGGACGGCCTCGGCACCGCGAACAGTCACACCACCATGCTGCCGTCGCTCGCCGACACGCCGGTGGTCTCCCAGCCGACGATGGTGGTCTCGACGGTTCGCCCGCCCGAGCGGCCGCCCTGGGCCCGGCTGCCCGAGGACAGCGCCGGTCCCCCGCCCCGGGGCCGACGCCGGGCCGCCCCGAGTGGCGGCGACGGACTGCCCGCCCAGTTGGCCGCGCTGCGGGCCCGCCTGTTCGGCGGGGACTCCGGCGGGCGCCTGGCCATCGCCGCCGTCGTGGTGGTGCTCGGGCTGGTCGCCGCGCTCGGTGGCTGGTGGTTCGGGGTCGGCCGGTACACCACCGCGCCGGAGCTGGTGAGCATGAGCAAGGCCGAGGCGGAGTCCCAGGCGTCCCAGGGCGGCTTCACGATCCGCTACGCCGAGCCCCGGCACGACGATCAGGTGCCACGCGACGGCGTGCTGGCGCAGGAGCCGGCTTCCGCCGCCCGGGTCCTCAAGGGTGGCACCATCACCCTGACCCTGTCGCTGGGACCGGACCGGTTCCCGATGCCGGACGTGGTCGGCAAGGACTTCGACCTGGCCGAAGCGGATCTGGCCAACGCACAGCTCGAGATCGTCAAGGGCCCGGCCCGGTTCGACGACGGTCTGCCCGAGGGCATGGTGGTGGCCACCAAGCCGGAGGCGGGCGAGGAGGTCAAGCCGGGGCAGGAGATCACCGTCTTCCTCAGCAAGGGACGGGCCCCGATCACCGTGCCGAACCTGGTCGGCAAGAGCCTCAACGAGGCGCGCGGGATCATCGGCCAGCTCGGCCTGGTGCTGGTCGAACCGACCTACAAGGAGTCCGACAAGCCCCGCGACGAGGTGCTCGGGCAGAGCCCGGCCGACGGCAGCGGAGTGGAGAAGGGCGCCCAGGTCCGGCTGGAGGTCAGCGAGGGGCCGCCGCAGGTGACCGTGCCCCGCGTCGTCGACCTGCCCTGCCAGCAGGCCAAGCAGGTGCTGGAGAGCCAGGGCTTCCAGGTCTCCGTGCAGTTCAACCCGAACGCCGTCGCCCGCTTCCAGAACCCGAGCGAGAACGCCCAGGTGCCGCCCGGCAGCCAGATCACCATCGGGTGCTTCTGATGACGGCCGCGCACCCCGGCCACCGGCCGCTCAGCTCGCACGGCCACCGGCCGCTCGGCTCGCACACGCCCACCTCCGGAGGGCTGGCGAAAGCGGCACTGCCGTACGTCGACGGGGCCGGGTCCGAGGTGGCCCAGGTCTACGTCGGCAACTCCCGGGGCTGGGCGACGCCGGCCGGTGACCCGGTGCAGGACGCGCTGTTCCGCGACGGCTGCGCCGAACGCGGCGTGAGCGCCTACATTCACGCGTCGTTGCTGGTCAACCTGGGGTCGCCGACGGAGGCCACGGTCGAGCGTTCGGTGCAGAGCCTGGCCCACGCGCTGCGCCGGGGTGCCGCGATCGGCGCGCGGGCGGTGGTGTTCCACGCCGGCAGCGCGGTCGACGCCGGGCACGCCGAAGCGGCCATGCGGCAGGTACGCGAGTCGCTGTTGCCGCTGCTCGACTCGGCCGCCGCCAGTGACGGGCCGATGCTGCTGGTGGAGCCGAGCGCCGGTGGCGGCCGGTCCCTGGCCAGCCGGGTGGAGCATCTCGGGCCCTACCTCGACGCGGTGGACCGCCATCCCTGGCTCGGCGTCTGCTTCGACACCTGCCACGCCTGGGCCGCCGGGCACGACCTGGCCGCCGAGGGCGGAATGACCGAGACGCTGGACACCCTGGTGGCCACCGTCGGCGCGGACCGGCTGCGGCTGGTGCACGCGAACGACTCGAAGGACCTGTGCGGTTCCACCCGCGACCGGCACGAGACCATCGGCAAGGGCCTGATCGGCGAACCGGCCTTCGCCGAGCTGATGCGGCACCCGGCCACCGCGGGCGTGCCGATCCTGGTGGAGACGCCCACCGAGGGGTACGAAGGCCACGCCGCCGACATCGCCACGCTGCGCCGCCTCGCCCCCGCCTGACCGTCTGACCGAGCCGGGCCGGGCTCCCCGGGTCTCCGGCGTCCGGCCGGCCGTACCCGCTGGCCTGCCGGCCCGCCGCCACGCGCGCGGACGCGGCGGCCGGTGGGTCAGCGGCGCAGGATGCGGGTGAGCACGGTGGCGGCCCGGTCCACCTCGTCGTCGGTGACGTCCAGGTGGGTCACCAGCCGGGCGGTACGCGGGCCGAGGACCGAGACCAGGACACCGTCGGCACGAGCTGCGGCGGCCAGCGCCGGCGCGTCCAGGGACGCCTTGGTCAGGTCCAACGGGACCAGGTTCGTCCGCGCGGCATTCGCCAGCACCCCGAACGGGGCGATCGCCTCGGCCAGCCGGGCCGCCTTCGCGTGGTCCTCGGCGAGCCGGTCGACGTGGTGTGCCAGCGCGTACCGTCCGGCGGCGGCCAGGAAGCCGGCCTGGCGCATCCCGCCCCCCATCCGCTTCCGGATCAACCGGGCCCGGTCGATCCGCTCGGCACTGCCGATCACCAACGAGCCGACCGGTGCGCCCAGCCCCTTGGACAGGCAGACCGACAGCGTGTCGAAGAGCGCACCGTACCCGGCCAGCGGCACCCCGTCGGCCACGTGCGCGTGCCAGATCCGGGCACCGTCGCAGTGCAGCGCCGCCTGCGCGGAGTCGGCCACCTCCCGCAACACGCGGAGCGTGTCCAGCGGGATCACCCCGCCGCCGCCCCGGTTGTGGGTCTGCTCCACGGCGATCGCCCGGGTGGGCACCGCCCAGTAGCCGTCCGGCCGGACCATGCCGGCGACCACGTCGGGGTCGATCTGCGCGCCCACCGCCGGCCAGGTCCGCGAGGTGATCCCGCCGTACGCGGCAGCCGCGCCCATCTCGTACGTGATGACGTGCGCGTCGGCGTCGCAGAGCAACTCCGCGCCGGGCGGCACCACCAGTTGCAGGGCGATCTGGTTGGCCATCGACCCGCTCGGGCAGAACAGCGCCGCCTCGTGCCCGAACAGCGCGGCGACCTCGGCCTCCAGCGCGTTGACCGTCGGGTCCTCGCCGTAGACGTCGTCGCCGACCTCGGCGGTGGCCATCGCCTCCCGCATCCCGGCGGTCGGCCGGGTCACCGTGTCCGACCGCAGATCGATGAAATCAGCCACTGTTGTCCCTTCGGCCGCCGACTGCGGGGCTCGCAAGCTCACTCCTCGCGTCAGCCACGGAGCATCTCCGCTACGAGGAACGCCAACTCCAGCGACTGCTGGGTGTTCAGGCGGGGGTCGCAGGCGGTCTCGTACCGGCCGGGCAGGTCCAGGTCGGCGATGCCCTGCGCGCCGCCCAGGCACTCGGTGACGTCCTCGCCGGTCAGCTCGACGTGCAGGCCGCCCGGGTGGGTGTCCAGCCCCCGGTGCACCTCGAAGTAGCCCAGCACCTCGTCGACGATCCGGTCGAAGTGCCGGGTCTTGTAGCCGTTGGACGACTCGTGGGTGTTGCCGTGCATCGGGTCGCACTGCCACACCACCTTGGCCCCGGCGGCGGTCACCTTCGCCACGATCGGCGGCAGCGCGTCCCGGACCTTGTGGTTGCCCATCCGGCTGATCAGCGTGAGCCGGCCGGGGATGTTGTCCGGGTTGAGCTTCTCGCACAGCTCGATGGCGTCGTCCGGGGTGGTGGTCGGGCCGAGCTTGACGCCGATCGGGTTGGCGATGCGGGAGATGAAGTCGATGTGCGCCCCGTCGAGCTGCCGGGTCCGCTCGCCGATCCACAGGAAGTGCCCGGACAGCCCGTACGGCCGGTTGTCGGAGACCCGGGTCAGCGCGCGGTCGTACTCCAGCGCCAGGGCCTCGTGGGAGCAGTAGAGGGTGACCGTACGCAGCGCCTCGTCGTCGGTCATCCCGCAGGCCCGGATGAAGGCCATCGCCCGGTCGATCTCCCGGGCGATCGCCTCGTACCGCTCGCCGGCCGGGGAGTTGCGCACGAAGCCCTTGTTCCAGTCGTGCACGGCGTGCAGGTCGGCGAGCCCACCGGCGAGGTACGCGCGGAGCATGTTCATCGCGGCGGCCGAGTTCGCGTACGCCCGGATCATGCGCTGCGGGTCGGCGACGCGCGCCTCCGGCGTGGCCTCCAGCGAGTTGATCATGTCGCCGCGATAGGCCGGCAGCCCCCGGGCGTCGGTCGGCAGCGACCGGGGCTTGGTGTACTGCCCGGCCACCCGAGCCACCTTGACCACCGGCAGCGAGGCGCCGTAGGTGAGCACGATCGCCATCTGCAGCAGCGTGCGGGCGTTGGCCAGCAGGTGGCTCTCGGTGTTGTCGGCGAAGGTCTCCGCGCAGTCACCGCCCTGGAGCAGGAACGCCTTGCCCTCGCAGACCAGGGCGAGGCGCTGGCGGAGCTGGTCGACCTCGTACGGCGCGACCACCGACGGGACCCTGTCCAGGACCTTGCAGACCTCCGCCACCTGGGCCTGGTCCGGCCAGGGTGGGGTCTGGGCCCGGGGCAGCTCCCGCCAGCGGTCCAGGCCGAGGGCCTCGTCCTCGGCGGAGTTCACGGTCGGACGGCTGGTCTGCAACACCGGGCTGCCCACCGACGGATGGCTCAACTGATGCCACTCATGGCGCATGAATCCCAGCGTACGGCGACCGGCCGGGTGGGCGACCGGCGAGGGGCCGGGTTCCGGCAGATGGACGCGTCAGGCGAGCGCGCAGGTCACGGAGTCGACGCCGGGGCGCTGCCGTCCGGCGCCACCGGCGCGGGGCTGTTCCCGCCCGGCCGTTCGGCGGAGATGCACCAGTCGAGCCCGTCCCGGGTGACCGTGAACAGCAGCGCGCGGGTGGCCTCGCGGCGACCGGCGGTCACCGTGACCGAGACGCTGACCTCCTGTCCGGCCTCTCCGGGCCGGATGTCGACGATCTCGGAGCGGGGCACCTCGAAGTGGTCGGCGAAGTCACCGTTGGGGCCGGTGGCGGCCCCGTCGAACGCCTCGTGCAGCGCGGCGCAGAGCTGGCTGCGCCCGGCCGCCACGTCCTTGGCCGCCATCGCGTCGAGGTACGCCTGCACCCGCTCGCGCGCCTTGGTCATGGCTTCCTCGGCGGGGGCCCGACCGGGCTGCTCCGCCTCGTCCTCCCCGCCCAGCAGGCCGCACCCGACCAGCGCGGCCGGCATGGTCGCGAGCAGCACAGCGGTGACGACGGTTCGCCGGAATCTCGTTGGCATCGCTGTCGTGACCTCCCGCCCGCTCGATCGGCGAGTCTGTCACACCCGCCCTTGGTGTAAGGAAGGGACCCTTCCTATCGCTTTTTGTATAGGAAGGGTCCCTTCCTTACACGCACCCCCGCACCCCCGCACCCCCGCACCCCCCGCGTGGTGCGCGGTGGGCAGGCGGACGGGGAGGGGCCGGTGCGGCCCCTCCCCGTCGTGTGGGTGATGCGTCGGCCTTCGGCTCAGCCGAGACCGCCCTTGATGGCGCCGATCAGCTCACCGTTGCTGGTGTCTCCGGAGAGCTCCCAGAAGAACGCGCCACCGAGGCCCTGGTTCTTCGCGTACGTCATCTTGCCGCCGATGGTGGACGGGGTGTCGTAGCTCCACCAGTTGCTGCCGCACTTGGCGTACGCGGTGCCGCCGACGGTGCCGGTGGCCGGGCAGGTGTTCTTGAGTACCTTGTAGTCCTCGATGCCCTGCTCGTAGGTGCCGGGGGCGGGCCCGGTCGCGGTGCCGCCGGGCGTCGTCTGGGTCACGCCGGTCCAGCCCCGGCCATAGAAGCCGATGCCGAGCAGCAGCTTGTTGGCGGGGATGCCCTTGCTCTTGAGCTTCTGGATGGCGGCGTCCGACCAGAAGCCCTGCTGCGGGATGCCGGTGTACGAGTTGAGCGGCGAGTGCGGGGCGGTGGGGCCCTGCGGGGCGAAGGCGCCGAAGTAGTCGTACGTCATCGGCATGATCCAGTTGAGGTGGGTCGCGGCGCCGGCGTAATCGGTCGCGTCGATCTTGCCGCCGTTGCTGCCGTCCGCGGTGATCGCGGCGGTCACCAGCGCCGAGGAACCGAACCGGGTACGCAGCGCGCTGACCACGTTCTTGAACGCGTTCGGGCCGCTGGCGTCACAGGTCAGGCCGCAGGCGTTGGGGTACTCCCAGTCGATGTCGATGCCGTCGAAGACGTCCGCCCAACGCGGGTCCTCGACCATGTTGTAGCAGCTCTCCGCGAAGGCGGTCGGGTTCTGCGCGGCCTGGGTGAAGCCGCCGGACCAGGTCCAGCCGCCGACCGAGAAGATCACCCTGATGTGCGGGTACATCTTCTTGAGCTTGCGCAGTTGGTTGAAGTTGCCCCGCAGCGGCTGGTCCCAGGTGTCGGCGACGCCGTCGACGCTCTCCGCCGCGGTGTACGCCTTCTCGTAGTCGGCGTAGCTGTCACCGATGGTGCACCGGCCGCCGGTGGTGTTGGCGAACGCGTACAGGATGTGGGTCAGCTTCGACGCCGAGCCGCTGGTGTGGATGTTCTTGACGTGGTAGTTGCGTCCGTAGACGCCCCACTGGGTGAAGTAACCGACCACCTTCTGGCCGCTCGGCGGCGGCGTGGTCGGGGGCGGGGTGGTGGGCGGCGGAGTCGTGGGCGGAGCGGTGGTCGGCGGGGTGGTGGTGGGCGGCGTCGTGGTGGGCGGCGGGGTACCGCCGCCGCAGGCCACGCCGTTGACCGTGCAGTTCAACGGCGCGCGGTACGCACCGGTGCCGTTGTAGCCCCAGCTGAAGGAGGCGCCCGGGGCCAGCCCACCGGCCCAGCTCTTCTTGACGGCCACGTAGCGGTTGCCGTCGCGGGTGACGTCGGCGTCCCAGGAGCTGCTGATGCTGGTGCCCGAGGGCAGCTCGAACTCGATGCGCCAGGTGCTGACGGTGGCGGTCGAGCCGTTGGTGACGGTGACCCGCGTCTCGTGACCGGTCCCCCAGTCCGACACCCGGCTGAACGAGGTGGTCACGCTTCCGGCGCCGAACGCCGAGGCCATCGGGACCGTGGCGACGGTCACCGCGACCACGGCGCCGACCCAGAGGGCCCGGCGGAGCGATCTCTTCATGTGGCGTCTCCAAACAGTTAGGAAACTTTCCAAAAGGATGAGGAGACGCTACTCACACGACACCACTTCGTCAAGATGTCCATGTATCGATCCCGGCGCGATCGGGACCCGCTCCACCCCCGGGAGCACACCGCCCCCGAGCAGCGGAACCGGCACCCCGCCACCCGGCGACACACCCGCAGGCCCGGCCGGACCACCCTCCCGTGGGGGCGCAATCGGGCACATCACCTCACGCGAGCGCCGCGCCCGGCATCCCCGTGCCTGGCGTCGGATCGACGACGGCATCGAGCCCCACCGCCGGAGTCTCAATCAATGCCGGTCGACATCTGTCGATCGCCGACCCTGCGGCCAACCGCAGGAATTCGGGGCCCGCCGGAACCGTATAGATCCCATGGAGATTCCGTCTCGGTTTCACGAAGGTTCCATGTCGAATCCATGAATATCCACATCGGTCGAATTCACCGTACGCAATGACGCAGCGAACCCGATCGACGGAGAATGTGGTACGGCCGGATCCACAGGGCGCGTGGAGTCATGCGGACAAGCAGAAGTCATCGGGACACTACGGCTACGCTCCGTGAGCGCCATCACGCTCGATATAAACCATTTTGCCCGATAAAATCCACCATCGGAGGTACCCGCCAGTTACCCGATCCTCCATCCCGGAACTGCACTTCTGCCACCCATACTGTCCGCAATGGCCGACACCGCAACGTATTCCAATCGCTCCGCTTCCGGCCCGGGATCGCAACGAGGTTTTCGTCAACGGAAACTCTTCGGGTAGGGTCTTGTCTCGCTCACCCGGGACTGTCCTGCCTCCGGCCGGCCCACGGAACGACAGATTATCGATAGATGCGCGTACGTCGCCCGAGAATGACGTCGTACCATAAGCCCTTGGAATGGAGACCGTGTCCGCACTCAGAGTGAACTCCCTGTACAAGGTCTACGGGAACCGCGCCGACAAGGCGATGGCAATCCTCAGGAACAGCGCAGGCCGGGACGAGGAGCTGGCGGGGCTACCGGTCACGGCTGCGGTCGTCGACGCGAACTTCGAGGTCAGACGCGGCGAGATCTTCGTGGTCATGGGCCTGTCCGGCTCGGGGAAGTCCACCCTGATCCGGATGCTCAACGGGCTGCTGCCCGCCACGCACGGCACGGTGGAGGTCGACGGGGTCGACATCACCACGCTCAAGCCCGCCGCGCTGCGCAAGCTGCGCCGCGAGAAGATCAGCATGGTCTTCCAACACTTCGCGCTCCAGCCGCACCGGTCGGTGCTGGACAACGCCGGCTACGCGCTGGAGGTCGCGGGCATGCCCCGCGCCGAGCGCCGGGAGAAGGCGCTGCAGGCGCTCCGGATGGTCGACCTGGACAAGTGGGCGGACAAGCTGCCGCAGGAACTGTCCGGCGGCATGCGCCAGCGGGTCGGCCTGGCCCGCGCGCTCGCCGCCGGCACCGACATCATGCTGATGGACGAGGCCTTCTCCGCGCTCGATCCGCTCATCCGCCGCGAGGTGCAGGACCAGCTCCTCGAACTACAGGCCGAGCTCGGCAAGACGATCGTGTTCATCACGCACGACCTCAACGAGGCGATGCGCCTCGGCGACCGGATCGCGGTCATGCGAGCCGGCCGGATCGTCCAGATCGGCACCGCCGAGGAGATCCTCACCGACCCGTCCAACGACTACGTCGCCCAGTTCGTCGCCGATGTCGACCGGACCAGGATCCTCACCGCGGCGGCGGTCATGGAGCGGCCGCTCGGCGTCGTGGACGTGAACTCCGGCCCGCGGGTGGCCGCCCGCGTGCTGCGCGAGACCCAGACGTCAGCCGTCTACATCACCGGCCGCGACAAGCGGTACCTGGGCACCGTGACCGCCGACGACGCCACCCGGGCGGTCCGGGACGGAATGACCAACCTCCAGGAGATCGTGTCGACCGAGTACGCCCGAATGGTCGACGACACGACGCCGGTGGCCGACATCTTCGCGCCCTGCGCCGAGAGCCCGGCGCCCGTCGCCGTGGTCGACGCGACCGGGCGGCTCGCCGGCGTGATCCCACGGGTCACGCTGCTGAGCGCCCTGGGCAGCATCAGCGCTGACCTCGGCGAACAGACCGCCACGCCGGAGCCCGCCGGAACGACGCCGACCGCCGACGCGGTCCAGGCGGGCGGAACGGCCGACACGACGCCGCCCGGAAGCGACACCGCACCGCAGGTACCGGTCCAGGTGGTTGCCGAGCCATCGGTCCGCCTCACGGGAGGATCCGCGTGAACCGCGCCGACGGTCTCGACGACATGCTGCCGTATATCCGGATCGGCGACGCGTTCAAAAGCGCCGTCGACTGGTCGAGGGAGCATCTGTCCGCTGTCTTCGACGGCATCGCCGCCACCGTCGACGCGCTGGTCGAGCCGCTGGTTGACCTACTGACGGCACCACCGGCGATCGTCATGGTGCTGATCTTCGCCGGCCTCGGCTGGTGGCTGCGGAGCTGGAAGTTCGGCCTCGGCACCGCACTCGGACTCGGCATGGTCGCCGGGATGCCGATCTGGAACCAGACCATGAGCACCCTGGCGCTGGTCCTGGTGGCCAGCGGACTCGCCCTGCTGCTCGCCGTACCGACGGGCATCTTCATCGCGGAGAACCGCCGCGCCTCGGCGATCGTCCGACCGGTCCTCGACCTGATGCAGACGATGCCCGCATTCGTCTACCTGATCCCGGCCATCTTCTACTTCGGTGTCGGCGCCGTGCCCGGCGTGCTGGCCACCGTGGTGTTCAGCATGCCGCCCGGCGTACGCCTGACCGAGTTGGGCCTGCGCCAGGTCGACCGCGAGGTCATCGAGGCCGGCGAGGCGTTCGGCGCCTCGCCGTGGAAAATCCTGCTGCGCACCAAACTGCCACTGGCCCTGCCCACCATCATGACCGGCGTCAACCAGGTCATCATGCTGGCGCTGTCGATGGTCGTCATCGCCGGCATGGTCGGTGCCGGTGGCCTCGGTGAGGTCATCATGACGGCACTCGCCCGGGTTCAGGTCGGCGCGGGCTTCGAGGGCGGCATCGCCGTGGTGATCCTGGCGGTGGTGCTCGACCGCCTCACCGATTCGATCGGCGCGCGTACCGCGTCCGCGAAGGCGCAACGCGCCATGCAACGAGCCTGATCCCCCGTCCTGACCCACGCAGGGAAGTCCCGTTGCCGGTGCCCTGCCTCGCTACCGCGAGTTCCGCCGGTGCACAGCAACGAGGGAAGGAATCCCACATGTGGAGCAGTAAACTGGTGCGCCGGGTCGCGCTGGCGGCCACCGCCGCCCTGGCGTTGACCGGCGCCGCCGCCTGCGGCAACTCCGACGATTCTGCCGGCGGTGACAACAAGAAGATCACCATCGGCTACATGTCCTGGGACGAGGCCATCGCCGCCTCGTACCTCTGGAAGAACCTGCTGGAGGAGAAGGGCTACGAGGTCGAGCTCAAGAACGTCGAGGCGGGCATCGTCTACCAGGGCCTGTCGACGGGCGACATCGACCTCTTCCTCGACAGCTGGCTGCCGCAGACGCACGCCGACTACATGAAGGAGTACGGCGACAAGCTCGAGAAGCTCGGCGTCTGGTACGACGACGCCCGCCTGAGCATCGCCGTGCCCGAGTACGTCAGCGACGTCAACTCGCTGGAGGACCTGGCCGACAAGGCCGACACCTTCAACGGCGAGATCATCGGCATCGAGCCGGGCGCCGGCCTGACCGCCGCCACCCAGGACAAGGTCATCCCGGAGTACGGTCTGACCGGCAAGCTGAGCCTGAAGACCTCGTCGACCCCGGCCATGCTGGCCGCGCTGGACGGCGCGATCAAGGACCAGAAGCCGATCGTGGTGACCCTGTGGCACCCGCACTGGGCCTACGCGAACTACCAGCTGAAGGACCTGGCGGACCCGAAGGGCACGCTGGGCGGCACCGAGGAGATCAACACCCTGGCCCGTGAGGGCTTCAGCGCGGACTTCCCCGAGGCCGCCGAGATGCTGAAGAAGTTCAAGATGGACACCCAGCAGCTCGGCTCGCTGGAAGACCTGATGTTCAACGTGCACCAGGACGACGAGGAGAAGGCCGTCGAGGAGTGGCTGAAGGCCAACCCGGACTACGCCGGCACGCTCGAACCCGCCGCCTCCTGACGAATCGACACTGAGTGATCCGCCGCCGGTGGTGGGGCCCATGTGGTCCCGCCACCGGCGGCGGCCGTGCGTCGGTTGCTGTAGCACACCGCCGATGCCTGCTCCGGCTTCCGCGAGCCGCGCCGCACCAGCCGTCGGCCGACCACCGGTTACCGAGGGGTAGATCACCGCGCGGCGCTCCGGGCAGCCGGACCATGCGGCGGTAGCCTCGCCGTCATGACCGTCTTCGACATCCCGATCGGCGCGCTCACCGGCGGCACCGCCGACCTCTCCCAGTACCGTGGCCAGTCGCTGCTGGTGGTCAACGTGGCATCCCGCTGCGGCCTCACCCCGCAGTACACCGGCCTTCAGGAACTCCAGGACGAGTACGCCGACCGGGGCCTGGTGGTGCTCGGTGTGCCGTGCAACCAGTTCGCCGGCCAGGAACCGGGCAGCGCCGCCGAGATCAGCGAGTTCTGCCAGGTCAACTACGGGGTGAGCTTCCCGCTGACGGAGAAGGTCGACGTCAACGGTCCGGACCGCCACCCGCTCTACGCCGCTCTGGTGCAGACCCCCGACGCCGACGGCCACACCGGCGACGTCCGCTGGAACTTCGAGAAGTTCCTGGTCGCCCCGGACGGCACCGTCGCCGCCCGGTTCGCCCCCACCGTCACCCCCGACGACCCGACCCTGCGCGCCACCGTCGAGAAGACCCTCCCCACCCCCTAACCCGCCATCCCCCACCCCCGACGGTGTGCGTCACCGGAGTTGACCAAGGAGTTTGCACGCTCAGACCTGCCCCTTCCGTGACCAAACTTCTTGATCAACGCGGGGGTCGGCGTCTGGGCGGGATGCTTGCGCCTGGACGGGGCAAGCATCCGCGTGCACAGTCACACACTCAGGCCCGGCGATCATGGAGTTGCGGCAGGAGTTTTGCCCCAAAAAATGCCGGTTCGGGTGCGCCACGAGTCCATGATCGGCGAGGTGGACCGGATCCGGCGCGAACCCGGGGTCGGTGGCCTGCGGCGGGGGTAGGTTCGGACGTGACGGGTCGGCGTGGGGCGAAAGGGGTGGACGTGTCGGTCGTGGGGCTCATCGGGAGCGGGCACATCGGGAGCGCCGTGGCACGGCTGGCGGTGGCCGCCGGGTACGAGGTGGTGGTGAGCAACTCGCGCGGGCCGGAGACGCTCGCCGACCTGGTCGACGAGCTGGGCCCGAGCGCCAGCGCGGGCACCGCCGACGCCGCCGCCGAGGCCGGTGACCTGGTGGTGGTCACCATCCCGCTCAAGGCGTACCGGTCGGTGCCGGTCGCGCCGTTGGCCGGCAAGGTCGTCATCGACACCAACAACTACTACCCGCAGCGGGACGGCCGGTTCCCCGAGCTGGACGAGGGCACCGCCACCAGCAGCGAGCTGCTGCAACGTCACCTGCCCGAGGCGCGCGTGGTGAAGGCGTTCAACAACATCCACTTCAGGCACCTGTCCTCGCTGGCCCGACCGGCCGGCGCGGCCGACCGCAGCGCACTGCCGATCGCCGGGGACGACGCCGAGGCCAAGGCCGTCGTCACCGCGTTCCTCGACCGCATCGGCTACGACGCGGTGGACGCCGGCGCCCTCGCCGAGAGCTGGCGATTCCAGCCGGACACCCCGGCCTACGGCACGGTCTATTCCGCCGACCCGGCCAACTGGCAGCAGGAGGCCCCCGGCGACGCCGACAAGCTGCGGGCGGCGCTGGCCGAGGCCGGCTGACCCGTCAGCCCCCGTTCGGCCGCCGGCGCGGGTGGCGACCCCGGCTCCAGGTTCAACCGTCGCCGGCCGCCGCGCCCTCGCGGCGGGCCCGCCACTCCGGCGCCAGCACCGACCAGACCTCCAGGTCGACCCGCCCGCCCGGGCGGGACAACACCTCCCGGAGTACGCCGTCGCGCCGCATCCCGAGCCGACGGGCCACCGCGATACTGCGGACGTTGCCGGCGTTGGTGCGCCACTCGACCCGGTGCAGGCCACGCTCGACCAGCGCCCAGTCGATGATGCGTTCGACCGCGCGAGTCACCAGGCCACGCCCCTCGGCCGCCGGTTCCAGCCAGCAGCCCGCCTCGCAGACCCCGGTCGCCGCGTCGAACGACACCAACAGCACCCCGCCGACCAGCCGGTCACCGAGCCAGATGCCCCAGATCCCGCCGCTGTCCCGGGCCCACCGGTCCGCGTAGCGCTGCAACACCTGCCGCGCACCGTCCAGGTCGCTCGCCACGAAGGACGGCCCCACCCAGGGTGCGATGTGCTCCCGGGCCCGGTCGAGGTTGGCCAGGAACTCCTCGGCGTGCCACGGATCGAGCGGACGCAGTTGCGCGTCCCCGGTCAGGGTGATGGCGAACATCGAGGTGCCTCCACTCGTTGCGTCGCGACGGTCCGTGTGGTCCGGAGGCCAAGCTGCATGCCGACGAGAACCCCGACGACGGTACGCCGTATCGGTCGTCACCTCGAAGACGTCTTCGTGACCTACGATCGGATCCGAGACCGTAGGGTGACCATAGTCGGACCGGTTGCCGGGCATCGTCCGGAGTCGCCCGTCGCACATCACCTACCGGCAGAGACCCGGACAACGCCCGATCCGAGAGAGCTGCCGAATCAGCCGACAGCGAAGGGGCAGCCCTACCGGCTGTCGGCCACCTCCGCGGAAAACCGGTAGGCGAATCGGGCGACCCGGCATCCGGCGAGCGACGCCCACGCCGGCACACACAGCCACCGAACAGCTGCCCGACTTCCATCCTCTCCATGTTGGCGACCAGGGTGACGTGCTGGGGCTCGCGGCCACGGGGTGACCTCCTCGCGTCTGGGGCGTTGGGCAGGGAGTGGGCGGCGTGTGGGGGCTGATCTCTGCCTGCTCCCTTGCCGCTGGGCAGCCCTGGACGGAGCGCACCCGATGACGGTGTCCGTGATCACGGGACTCCTGATCCAGGCCGCAGCCCTCGCCGGAGTCCACTGGGCGATCAGGGGGAAGTGGCTTCGCCGGCCGGCGGCGCTGATGCTGGTGGCGGCGGTCGCGTTCCACGGCGTCACCGAGCTGGTGCAGTTCGCCTGGCCGGGCCGAAACTTCTTCCGAGGGCACTTCTCCAGCCAGGCGGCGTTGGACGACTGGGTGCTGCTCGTGTCGGGCGGCATCGCCTGTTACGCGATCATGTACGTCTTCGTCGTGTTGCAGCCGCAACGCCGCAGGACACCCGCGCACGCCGCCCCAGGTCTCGGGCTGGCGGGGGTGCCGCTGCCTTGGCTACTCGCGCTGCTGCTGCCGCTGCTGGTCGCCACCTGGCAGGGCAAGGGCGCGTTGCAGCCACTGTCGCCGCTCGCCGCCGAAGAGGCACCCGAGGCGCAGGGCCTCATGGTCGGCTTGGCCGGCGGGCTCGTGGTGCCGCTCATCGGCATCACCGCAGCGGTGGTGCTGGTGCGGTGGGGCATGCGCTGGCTGCTGCCGACGCTGGCGGTCCAGGCGCTGGTGCTGGTACTCGCCGGAACCCGCTCGATGATCGTTTTCGCGGCGATCCTGACGCTCGTCGGCGCGGCCGTGCACGGCCTACGGCCGAGCAGGCGGCAGGTGGCCGCGTTGACCGCGCTCGTCGCCGTCACGATCGCCGTGATCTCGTCCACCCGGGCCGTCGCGGGCAGGGAGGTGTTCCACGCCGACCAGGGCAGCGGGGCACGGGTAGAGGCGCTGATCGACGGTGCCGCCGCCCTGCACAAGCCCGACACCCGTGACGTGCTGCTCGACGACATCGTGTACCGGTTCGACGGCAACACATGGGGTGCGCAGATCTACGCGTCGCTGCGCGGATCCGGACCGACCTCCGGGATGGTGACGGTCGGCAACAACGTCGCGATGATGGTGCCGAGCTTCCTCGCGCCCGGTAAGGTCACCGGCCGCAGCTTGGAGGAGCGTTCGGAGGAGGCGTACCTGGCCCGCGATCACGGCCTGAGCCAGCGGATCGACTGGTTGCCCACGATCCTCGGCACGGTCATCGCCTACTACGGCCCGGCGGGGATGCTGCTCATCGCGTTGCTGCTCGGCGCGGCCTTGGGTGCCGCCGAACGGTGGGCGCTGCGGTCGCGCGGCACGGCCCGCGCCGTGTTCGCCGTGGGCCTCGCGCAGTGCGCGTTGCTGTACGGGGCAGGCCCACAATCGATCATGACCGCGTTGCGTGTGGCCTTGGCGCTCACCGTCGCCCTGGCGGTCCTGGCGTGGCTCCACCAGCGCAGAGCGGCCCGCGCGGAGGCACCCCCCACCGGTGGCCCGGTCACCGTTGGCCCCGTCACCGGTGACCCAGTCACTGTCCGCCAGCGAACGGGCCACCGGGCCGATCAGGGTTGGCGGGACTTGACCAGCTCCCGCAGATCCGACTTGCCGGTGTCCACCAGGTCGTCGTAGTTGGAGCCCTGCCCCACCAGGTACTCGATCAGGACGTCCTCGCTGTGCCGGCCGTCGGGTAGGCACATGCGCGAGCTACGGCAGACGCCTCTGGTCCCACCTCGGGCAACGGCCTCCCCAGCGCACACACCAGCAGGCACCGTTTCCAGCACCTTGTCACCGGCCGGTGACGCCCTGGTGCGGCCACCGACCGATCAGTCGACCGGCGGATGACCGGTCTCGGGCCGACCGTGCGCGCACCCGCCTGTCGGCCAGCATCAGAGTGGGCGGCGGCCGGCGAAGCCACAGTCGGCGCGGTGGTACCAGCGCACGTCGCTGTCCCCTTCCAGCCAGCACCAGAGCACCTGACGGCCGTCCCGTTCGCCGGGGAAGTCGAGCAGCACCGGCGCGAGGCTCTTGATCTCGATGCCGTGCTGCCGGATGTCGTCGAGGGTGGCGTGCAGCCGGGCCTCCAGCGCCTTCACCTCGGCGCGCCCGCCGAGTGCGCTCAGCCCGTGGCTGGCCAGGTCGGTCTGCAACTCGGCCAGGTCGGCCCGGACCCGGATCAGCTCGTCGATGCGGGGACGCAGGGTGGCTACCAGGTGCCGGGCCTGGGCGAGTGTGAACACCGCGACAGTATGCGGCACGCCGGTCGCCGCACGGAGCCCGCTGCCGACCTGCGCCGCCGGGGCGTCGTCACCGCGTACCGGCGGCGCCGTTCACTCGGCCTGGGCGGCCAGCTCGCGGGCCCGGTCGCGGGCTGCTTCGAGGGCGGCCAGCAGCGCCGCGCGTACGCCGTGGTTCTCCAGCTCGCGGATGGCGGAGATGGTGGTGCCGGCGGGTGAGGTGACCGCCTCGCGCAGCTTCACGGGATGCTCGCCGGAGTCGCGCAGCATCACCGCCGAGCCGATCGCGGTCTGCACGATCAGGTCGTGCGCCACCTGCCGGGGCAGGCCGAGCAGGATACCGGCGTCGGTCATCGCCTCGACCAGCAGATAGAAGTACGCCGGGCCGGAGCCGGAGAGCGCGGTGACGGCGTCCTGCTGGGTCTCGGGGACCCGAATCGTCGCGCCGAGCGGCTTGAACATCTCCTCGGCCAGCGCCAGGTGCGTGCCGGTGGCGTGCGCTCCGGCGGAGATGGCGGTCATCGCCTGGTCCACCAGGGCCGGGGTGTTGGTCATCACCCGGACCACCGGGGTGCCCTCGGGCAGTCGGCGGCTGAAGAAGCTGCTGGGCAGGCCCGCGCAGAGCGAGATGACCAGCTTGTCGGCGGGCACCTTGGGCCCGATCTCGTCCAGCAGGGCGGCGGCGTCCTGCGGCTTGACCGAGACGGCGAGCACGTCGGCCTCGTCGACGGCGGTGAGGTTGTCCACCACCCGGACGCCGTAACGGGCGGCGATCTCCTCGGCGCGTGCCGGTCGGCGGGCGGTGGCCAGCAGCCGGTCCACCGGCCAGCCGGACCGCAGCAGGCCGGAGAGCATCAGCTCGCCGATCTTGCCCGCGCCGATCACCGCGACGGTGTGCACCCCGGCTGACACCTGACGTACCCCCTTCGGGTACCGGCGTCGCGGCGGGCCGGACAGCCCGCCGCGACGTCGGGACGACGATCAGCTGCCGAAGAAGACCTCGGCCTCGGCGTACCGCTCCAGCGGAACGGTCTTCAGCTCGCGGGTGGCGTCGGCGAGCGGGACGCGGACGATGTCCGTGCTCTGCATCGCGACCATCTTGCCCCAGTCGCCCTCGTGCACGGCGTCGATCGCCTGCAGGCCGAGCCGGGTGGCGAGCACCCGGTCGAACGCGGTCGGGGTGCCGCCGCGCTGGATGTGCCCGAGCACGACGGTGCGGGCCTCCTTGCCGGTCTTGGCCTCCAGCTGCTCGGCCAGCCACTGGCCGATGCCGCCGAGCCGGACGTGACCGAACGAGTCCAGCTCCTGGTTCTGCAGGACCATCTGGCCCTCCAGCGGCTGGGCGCCCTCGGCGACCACGACGATCGGGGCGTACTGGTGCTGGAAGCGCTTCTCGACGTAGCCGGCGACCTGCTCGACGTCGAACTGCCGCTCCGGCAGCAGGATCACGTTGGCGCCACCGGCCAGGCCGGCGTGCAGGGCGATCCAGCCGGCGTGCCGGCCCATCACCTCGACGACCAGGGTGCGGTGGTGGCTCTCGGCGGTGGTGTGCAGCCGGTCGATCGCCTCCATCGCGATGTTCACCGCGGTGTCGAAGCCGAAGGTGTAGTCGGTGGCGCCGAGGTCGTTGTCGATGGTCTTCGGCACGCCGATGACCTTGACGTCCAGCTCGTGCAGCTTGGTGGCGACACCGAGGGTGTCCTCGCCGCCGATGGCGATCAGCGCGTCGACGCCCTGTGCGGCCAGGTTCTCCTTGATCCGCTCGACGCCGTTCTCGATCTTGAAGGGGTTGGTCCGCGAGGAGCCGAGGATGGTGCCGCCGCGCGGCAGGATCCCCCGGACCTCCGCGATGCCCAGCGGACGGGACAGACCCTCCAGCGGGCCCTTCCAGCCGTCCCGGAACCCTACGAACTCATGGCCGTAGCTGGCGACGCCCTTACGGACCACCGCCCGGATGACCGCGTTGAGACCCGGGCAGTCGCCGCCGCCGGTGAGCACGCCGATACGCATGATCCGCTCATCCTCCTGGGAGCAATTCGGTCAAGCCCGATCAAGCCCCAGGATAAGTGTCAGGTCAGACCTCGGCACCGTTGCCGGCCCGGGGCGGGCCGTCCCTCCGAACTGTAGTCGCCGTACCGGCCCACCTCACACCGCGCCCCGGTTACCAGTCAGTAGCCGTCGTCGCCGGTGGACGCCGGGCCACCGCCCGGGGCCGAGCCGCCCCGCCCCAGCAGGGCCACCGGGCGGCCGTCCCCGGCGGCCCAGCACCGGGCCGCGGTGACGTGCACCGCGACCAGCGTCAATCCGCTCGTCGCCACTCCGTCCGGGAACCACCCGGCCAACCCTGGGTGCCACAGCCGCTCGGCCCGCGTCCGGTCGTAGTCGTCCCGGGCGGTACCGGACATCGACGCCCAGACCTGCCCGTCCGGGTCGTGGAGGCCCACCTCGACCTCCGCGTTGACCCGCAACTGGCGGACGGTCGACGACCCGGCGTACGCGAAGAACCACAGCTCGCCGTCGAAGTCCGCGCGTTGCAGGACCATCGGACGGCCGACCAACCGGCCGTCGAGGGAGGTCGTGGTGAGCGTGCCGACACCGACTGCCCTGATCAACTCGGTGATCCGGTGCCGGGCGTCCCGGACGGTCAACACCTCGTCACGCTCCCTCGCCTCGGCACCGTTGGCCACACCGATGCCCGGGGCAGAACGGGTCAAACCACCGATCGACCGCACCGCGGGGACACCGGCGCTAGGAACCGGTGATCGCCCGCCACCGGGCCAGGTTGTGCCGGGCGTCGACCAGGGCGTCGTGGCGGGCCGCGTCGGCGTTCGGCAGCCGTGGCCGCCCCCGCTCCTCCCAGAGCTGGCGCAGCTCCTTGGTGTAGCGGGGGATCTCCCGGGGCAGGGCCGGCATCGCACCCCAGAGCTGCGCCAGCGCCACGTGGTCGTACGCGGCGTACCAGGCCCACAGCTCCAGCTCCTCGCCGGGTCGGTCCCGGATCGGCTCGACCAGGAAGTCGTACAGCTCGTCGCGGATGCGCTCCCGCGAACGCCACGCCCGGTCCGCCGGGGACGGCAGCTTGTCCAACACGTTGCGGCGTACCCAGGGCACGGCGCGGCTGGCGTCGAACTCGGTGGAGACCGCAAAGAACTCGCGGTCGTACTCGTCGACGACGCCGATCGAGACCAGCTCGACGGTCCGGCCGTCCTCGATGAATTCGCAGTCGTAGAAGTAGCGGTAGGCCATCCTCGCCATCCTCGCCGACGCCCGACGGGGCCGTTACGCCGGGTCTCCCACGCCGGGAGCGTTTCCAATCGTCCCGATTGGGAGACATCCGCAGCTCGAAGCTGTCACGGAAGTGATTTGAGGGGTGTACAGCAAGCGACCGGACCGTCATGATCTGATGTGTACCGCTGCCGGACGCCGCACGGGTGTCAGACCACCTCGTCAGGGGCCGCCAGGCTCACCCGGTGAGCGAGTTGGGTCCTTTACCGGGGAGGGGTGGGGCCGTGGAGATGCGCCTGCCGGAGCCGGGCGACGCGCTCACGGGTGTGGAGATGTTCGCCGGGCTGGAGCCGGAGGTGCGTCAGCGGGTCATCGCCGCTGCGGTGCCCCGGACGTACCGCAAGGGTCAGTTGCTGTTCGTGGAGAACGACCCCGGCGAGTCACTGATCGTGCTGCGACGGGGTGCCGTGGCCGTGTTCCGCACCGCGCCGACCGGCGAACGGGCCGTGCTGTCGGTGATCCGACCGCCGGACGTCCTCGGTGAGGTGTCGTTGTTGGACGCCTCCACCCGGTCCGCCTCGGCGGAGGCGATCGAGGACTGCACCGCCCTCGCCCTGTCCCGGGGCGCCTTCATGGAGCTGGTGCACTCCAACCCGCGGATCCTGGACGCGGTGATGCGCTCGTTGGGCGCGCTCATCCGCCGGCTCACCGAGCAGAACGCCGACCACGTCTTCCTCGACCTGCCCGGTCGGGTCGCCAAGACGCTGGTCCGGCTCGCCGGGGAGAGTCAGGCTCCGATGATCACCATCGAGCTGAACCAGAGCCAGCTCGCCGAGATGGCCGGTGGCTCGCGACAGAGCGTCAACCAGGCGATCGGGTCGTTCGCCAACCGGGGCTGGCTGCGTACCGAGGGTCGGCGGATCGTCGTCACCGACGTGCCGGCGTTGCGCCGCCGGGCGGGCATGAGCGACCGCTGACCCAGCGCGACGACGCGGGCACGACAAACGGGCGGGGCCGGGGACGATCGTCCCCGGCCCCGCCCGTTGCACCCGTCCAGGTCAGGGCTTGGTGCTGCCCGGACCGGCCCAGTCCGTACCGCCCGGACCGGCCCAGTCGGTGCCGTCCTTGCCCGACCCCGGCACCTCGCCGACGATGCCCTGCGCCTGCAGGAGCGCGAGGGTGGCGGCGTCCACGTCCACCGAGTCACCGGCGGGGTGGGTGACTCCGTTACCGTCGGTCCAGTCACTCTTCAACATGACGTACACCATGAGGCTGTCCCCCTGCTCAGCGTTGTCCACTAGATCGGCTGCCTGAATCTAGCCGTTCGGCACGCGGCGGACCGCCCGGAGGAGTGTCCACAAGCCAACAGCCCGGTACCCGACAGTCCACCGGGCAGCGATACTCGGACCTGCGCCCCCGGGCGTCGGGGCTCGCCAGTGGAGGGTGTCATCGCCGCACAGTGTGATCGCTGTGGACGCACCGCCGCCGACGGCGACCGCTTCTGCGGTGGCTGCGGTGCGGAGCTCGGCGCCGTCTGCCCGCACTGCCTGAACCCGCTCGCCGCCGACGTGGCCTTCTGCACCTCCTGCGGCACACCCCGGGCCGGCAGCGACCGTCCCGCCACCATCGGCCAGGAGGACCGACGCCGGGTCAGCGTCCTCTTCGTCGACCTGATCGACTTCACGCCGTACGTCGAGCGGGCCGACCCGGAGCTGGTCCGGGGCATGCAGACCGGCTTCTTCGCCGCCGCCCGCCGGGTGGTCGGGCAGTACGGCGGGGTGGTGGAGAAGTACATCGGCGACGCGGTGATGGCGTTGTTCGGCGCGCCGGTGGCCACCGAGACCGACGCGTTGCGCTGCGTCCGCGCCGGTCTGGAGCTGCAACGCGTGCTGACCCGGTTCACTCCCACCGGCACCGACGGACTGCGCTTCCGGGTCGGCGTGGCGACCGGCGAGGCGCTGGTGGACGTGGCCGCGGCCCGCGACGGCGGGCAGGCGATCGTCGCCGGTGACGTGGTGAACACCGCCTCCCGGTTGCAGTCGGTGGCACCGCCCGGTGGGGTGCTGGTGGACGGGACCACGCATTCGCTCACCCGGGACACCATCCGCTACGACGAGCAGCCCCCGGTCACGCTGCGCGGCCGGTCCGCGCCCACGGAGGTGTGGCTGGCGCTGTCCGCGGTACGCCAGCAGGCCACCGACCGCGAACCGGACACCACGCCACTGATCGACCGTGAGCACGAGCTGGGCATGCTGGTCAACGCGCTGCACCGCAGCCTGCGCGACCGCCGCCCGCAGGTGGTCACCGTCTTCGGCCGGGCCGGCATCGGCAAGAGCCGGCTGGTCCGCGAACTGCACCGGCACACCGGCCGGCTGGTGGACGAGCCGCTGACCTGGCGGATCGGGCGCTGCCCGCCGTTCGGGGAGAACGTCACGTTCGCCGCGCTGGCCGACATCGTCAAGGCCGAGGCGGGCATCCTGGACACCGATCCGGCCACCAGCGCCGCGCAGCGGCTCGCCGGGGCGGTGGCCGAGTTGGTCGGGCCCGGCGAGCGCGACCGGGTCGCCGACGCGCTGCGTCCGCTGGTCGGTCTGGCCGGTACGCCGCTGCCGGCCGAGGAGGCCGAGTCGGCCTGGCGGCGTTTCCTGCTGGCTCTGGCCGCGCGTCGACCGACCGTACTGGTCTTCGAGGACCTGCACTGGGCCGACGACGCCATGCTGCGCTTCGTGGAGCTGCTCGGCGCGGCGGCCCGGGACGTGCCGCTGCTGCTGCTCTGCACCGCCCGTCCCGAGCTGGTCGACCGCGATCCGAGCTGGGCGGGGACGATCACCGGCTCGGTGACCATCACCCTGCCGCCGCTGCGGGACACCGGCATCGCCGCGTTGTACGCGCACATGTTCGGGCAGGCCGCCTTCTCGGCCGACCTGTTGACCCCGTTGATCGAGGTGGCCGGCGGCAACCCGCTCTACGCGCACGAGTACGTCCGGATGCTCATCGAGCAGGGCGCGTTGCGGCAGTCGGGGCGGGGCTGGTCGCTGGAGAAGCACCTGGACCTGCCGATGCCGGAGAGCGTGCACGCGGTCATCGCCAACCGGGTCGACCTGCTCGACCCGAAGGACCGGGCGGTGCTGCTGGCCGCGGCCGTGGTCGGCGTGCAGTTCTGGCCCGGCGCGGTGGCCGCCGCCGTCGGGCAGCCGGTGGAGGCGGTCGAGCGCGCCCTGCGTCGGCTGGAGCAGCGCGACTTCGTGCACGAGCAGGCCGCGTCCACGATGGCCGGCCAGCCGGAGTACCGCTTCCGACACGTGCTGGTCCGCGACGTGTGCTACCAGCGGCTGCCGCGTACCGAGCGGGTGGCCCGGCACGACCGGACGGCCGACTGGCTGGACACCCTGTCGCAGAGCCGGGACACCGACCTGGCCGAGGTGCTGGCCCACCACCGCTGGGCGGCGCACGAGATCGCCCGGTCGCTGGACCTGGAGACCCGTCGCTACGCCGGTCCGGCCCGGGCCGCGCTGCACCGGGCCGCCCGCCGGGCGTACGCGCTGCACGGGTTGGACGCGGCCGCCAGCCACGCGGCCCGCGCGCTCGGTCTGGCCGACGACTCCGACCCGGTCGGCCGGCTGCAACTGGAGCTGCTCAGCACCGAGATCTCGTTCTATCGGGACGGCAACGCGTTCCTCTCCGGCGGCGGGCCGGAGCAGGTGCAGACGCTGGCCGACCGGTTGCTGGCCTGCGGCGACGAGGCGTGCGCGGCCCGGGCCTGGACGCTGCTCGGCCAGGCGGCCTGGCTGCGGGCCGACCGGCAGGCCGCACTGGTCTGCCTGGACCGGGCGGTGCGGCTGTTCGAGCCGCTGCCGGACAGCGCCCAGAAGGCCGACGCCTTCGCCGAGCTGGGCCGGCTGCACATGCTCAACTACGAGCGCGATCCGGCGGTGGCGGCGGCGGCCACCGCCGCCGAGATCGGCGAGCGGCTCGGGCTGACCGAGACCCGCACCAACGCGCGGATCACCGCGGCCACCGCCCGGTACCAGGCCGGTGACCGGGCCGGCCTGGACGAGCTGCACGCGCTGGCCGAGTTCAGCCGCGCCGGCCAACTCCTGGCGCTGCCCCGGGCCACCCAGAACCTCGCGTACGCGGTCCGCGAGGAGGGCGACTGGCTGCGCTCCGACGCACTGCTCTCGGCGGCGCCGGCCCGCACCGCCAGCGGGCAGACGCTGACCACCAGCTACTCCGGTGAGGCGATGCGCGCCTGGTTCGAGGGGGACTTCCCGCGCCTGCTCGCCGCCGCCGAGGCGTTCGTCGACACGCCCACCGGGAGTTGGGACATGCAGGTGCGGGGGCTGCGGTCGTGCCTGTTGGTGCTGCGGGGCCAACCGGTACCGCCCGCCGCCGGACCGCCACGGCAGCCGGGTGAGGGCGCCGAGGCACCCGGCGACGACGTGGCCGCCGCGCTGGACACCGCCCGACGCAGCGGCTTCCACCGGCTGCACTGGACGATGGTGGCGATGGGCGCGCTGTGCCGGGCGTTGCAGGAGCGCACCGAGGAGGCCGCGGCGCTCGTCGACGAGTTGGCCGGGGCGTGGACGACGGTGCCCGCGCTGGCCAGCGGCGAGTGGATCGCCGCCGCCGGCTGGGCGGCCACCCTGTCCGGACGCAAGCCGGCGGCCCGGGTCCGCGCCATGCTGGACCAGGTGGGGCACCGTACGCCCTGGTCGGAGGCGGCCCTGCGAACCGTGACCGGGGCGCTGGCCGGTGCCGACGGCGACCACCGACGCGCGGCCGAGCTGCACCTGGCCGCTGCCGAGATCTACGCCGGGATCCCCGACGTGACCGACCGGATGCTGGCGCTGACGTTCGCGGTGCGCGAGCTGGCGTCGGCGGACGACCCGGCGGCGACCAGCGGGCCGCTGACCGAGGTACGCGCGTTCGCGCACCGCAATGGCGCACCCGGCCTGCTCCGCCTGGCCCACCCGTCGGAGGCGGGCACCCGGACCCTGGCCTCCTGACCGTCGCCCGGGTCGGCTCAGGCGGCGACCGAGGCGGCCGGTACCGGGGTGGGCGTGGTCTTGAGCTTCTGCGCGTACACGTCGACGTACTCGCGGCCGGAGAGCTCCATCAGCTCGTACATGATCTCGTCGGTGACGGCGCGCTCGACGAAGCGGTCACCGGACATCCCAGCGTACCGGGAGAAGTCCAGCGGCGGGCCGAAGCGGATCCGGACCCGCGCGAGCTTCGGGACGATCGTGCCCGGCGGCTGGATCTCGTCCAGGTTGAGCATCACCGCCGGCACCACCGGCGCGCCGCTCTCCAACGCCAGCCGGGCCACGCCGGTCTTGCCCCGATAGAGCCGCCCGTCGGGTGACCGGGTGCCCTCCGGATAGATGCCCGCGATGCCACCGGCGCGCAGCACGCTGAGCTGGGTGTCCAGCGCGGCGCGGGCGGCCTGACCGCCGGAGCGGTCCACCGGGATGGTGCCGGTGCCGACGAAGAACATCTTCGTCAGCCAGCCCTTGAGGCCCTTGCCGGTGAAGTACTCGGCCTTCGCCACGAAGGTGACCTTCCGCGGCACGATCAGCGGGGTGAAGATCGAGTCGGAGAAGGAGAGGTGGTTGCTGGCCAGGATCACCGGGCCGGTCGCCGGTACGTGGTGCAGGCCCTCCACCTGCGGCCGGAAGATCACTCTCAGCAGCGGGCCGAGGAACACGTACTTCAAGAGCCAGTACAGCACCGGCGTCCTTTCGGCGAGGCGGTCGTCGTCGCGACGGCACGGCCGCGTGGCAGGAAGCCTACGAAGCTCCACCGCCCGCCACAACGCCCGAGCGGACCGACCGACCCGCCGGGCGGAGCGTGTCGCCGACCGTGTCCCCTGGCACGCTCCGAGCAAGAACGGACATAGAGGTACGGCCGCGACCAGCGGCACGGACACCGACTTCGTACCCCACGCCACAAGGCACTCCCCGAACCGACCCCGGACGTGTCACGATTCAGAGCACGGCGTGCGGGGGTGCGCCGAGGAGCTGGACGCGGGGCGCGCCGGCGGCGCGATGAGGAGGATGGTCCGGTGTCAGCGGGTGGGGCCCGCCGGGGACGGCGGGACAACGGGCTCGACGCCAGCGAGTACGCCATCGCCGGCGACGTCGACCCGCGCGTCGGTGAGCACCTGCTCGACGTGCTGGCCGCCGGCGGCATCGCCGCCTATCTGCAACCCTCGGCCGACCTGAACCCGGTCACCCGCACCACCACGGTCCCGGCCCGGCCGGTCGACCGGCTCTACGTGGACCGCTCGCACCTGAGCACCGCTCGGGACTACCTCAGCCAGCTCGCCGACGAGTCCGGCACGGCCCGCCCCGAGGAACCGGACATCGACGCCGAGTGGGAACGGATCGTCGCCGGTTTCCACAACTCGCCGGGCAGCGGGGACCAGCCGTGGCCCGCCGCGGAGAACGTGGACGACCAGGCCGACGGCGGCAGCAGCACGATCACCACCCCTCGGCCGACGCCCGAGGAGCCGACCGGCCCCACCGCCACCGACGTACGCCGGCTGCCCTACGCCGCCGACGTCTCCGGCGTGTCGGTGGGACGCGGGCCGCGTGACGGCGACGGTCCGTCGCTGCTGGAGGGCCTGGACACCTTCGGTGCCGACCTGCCGGACGACCCCGACGACGACGAGCGCTACGTCCCGCCGCCGCCCCCGCCGCTGCCCCGGGTGTCGAAGTACGCCGTGGCGGGCGTCCTCGCCGTGGTGCTCGGTTTCGTGTTGTTCCTCTTCCCGGACATGCTCCCCGCCGACCCGAGCATCGTGACGCTGCTCGGCTTCACCGGCATCCTGGCCGGATTCGTCACGCTGGTCTGGCGGCTGCGTCCCGGCGACGCCGAGGACCGGGGGCCGGACGACGGCGCGGTCGTCTGAGCCGACCGGCGTCCGCGTCCACCGCGCACCGTAGCCGCCCGGATACCGGGACGCGCACCGCCCACGCCAGGGGACGTGACAGTGGTGTAACTTACTGTCAGTAGGAATACCGCAGTACGTCACGTCACCCGCCGACTGCCCGGTTGTTCCTTTCCTCGTGGGCGGTCACTCCCCCTGCTGATCGGAATGCCCGAGATGCGACAGAGTTCTCTCGTGGTGGTGGCCAACCGCCTCCCCATCGACGACAACGTGGCGCTCGACGGCGCCTGTGAGTGGCGCCGCAGCCCCGGCGGGCTGGTGAGTGCGCTACACCCGCTGTTACGACACACCCCGGCGACATGGGTCGGTTGGGCGGGCGGGACAGGCCCCGCACCCAGCCTGCCGGACGTCGACGGGGTGCGGATGCACGCCGTGCCGCTGAGCGGCGAGGATCTGCGCGACCACTACGAGGGGTTCGCCAACGCGACCCTCTGGCCGATCTATCACGACGCGGTCGAGCAGCCGGAGCACCACCGGCGCTGGTGGGACGCGTACCAACGGGTCAACCAGCGGTTCGCGGAGGCCACCGCCGAGGTCGCCGAGCCCGGCGCGGTGGTCTGGGTGCAGGACTACCACCTGCAACTGGTGCCGGGGCTGCTCCGTACGCTCCGACCCGACCTGCGCATCGGCTTCTTCCTGCACGTGCCGTTCCCGCCGCCGGAGCTGTTCATGCAGCTCCCCCGCCGCGCCGAACTGCTGCACGGCATGCTCGGCGCGGACCTGGTCGGCTTCCAGCGGGCGCAGGCCGCGCACAACTTCGCCCAACTGGTCTCCAAGGTGCTGGGCCTGCCGGCCACCGACCGGCGGATCGCGGTCGAGGATCGGGTGGTCCGCATCGGCGCGTTCCCGGTCTCCATCGACACCGCCGAGATGGCCGCGCTGGCCGGCCGCCCGGCGGTGGCGGACCGGGCCCGACGGCTGCGGCACGACCTCGGCAGCCCGGACCACGTGATCCTCAGCGTCGACCGGATGGACTACACCAAGGGCATCGAGCAGCGGCTCAAGGCGTACAGCGAGTTGCTGGCCGGTGGGCACGTCAAGGTCCGCGACACCGTGTTGGTGCAGGTGGCGGTGCCCAGCCGGGAGCGGGTCGGCCAGTACCAGATCCTCCGCGACCGGGTCGAACGCGAGGTCGGACGGATCAACGGCGAGTTCGGCCGGGTCGGCGAGCCGGCCATCCACTACCTGACCCAGCCGTTCGACCGGGCCGAACTGGCCGCGCTCTATCGGGTCGCCGACGTGATGGCGGTGACCCCGCTGCGGGACGGAATGAACCTGGTCGCCAAGGAGTACGTCGCCGCCCGGGTGGACGACGCGGGCGCGCTGCTGCTCAGCGAGTTCGCCGGAGCGGCGGCCGAGCTGCCGCAGGCGTACCTGGTCAACCCGCACGACCTGGAGGGGCTCAAGCAGGGCCTGCTCGCGGCGCTGCGGGCCGACCCGGCGGACGTCCATACCCGGATGCGGGCCATGCGCGAGCACCTGCACCAGCACGACATCCGGGCCTGGGCCCGGTCCTACCTGTCCACCCTGGACCAGAGCGGCGACCTGGTCACCCACCTCACCAGCGGCTGAGGTGGGTGGGCCCGGCCCGGGCCCGCACCACGCGGACCGGGCCGGAAGGCCGCGCGTTCCGGGCCGGTCGTCGCGGACTCAGGGCCGGTCGTCGCGGGCCGGGCCCTTGTCCAGCCAGTCCAGGATCGCGTCGATCGGCTCCTGCCACCGCGCGTCGAGCATCAGGTCGTGCCCCATGCCGGGAAAGAGCAGCGGTGCCGAGTCATACCGGCGGGCCGCCCCGGTCAGCGCCGACGGCGGCACCACCCGGTCGTCCGGACTGCCCAGCACCAACACCGGCGGACGACCCACCGGCGGCTCCGGCTCGGCCCCGGTCAGCAGCCGCCACTGCGCCCGCCGGGCCGCCCGCCCCAGCCGGCCGGTGTAGCGCCGGGCGTCGGCCTCGGGCAGCTCGCGGCTGAACAACTGGCGGCGGTGCAGGCGTAGCCCGCCGCCGAAGACCGCCGGGAGGGTGCCGAGTGGGTTGCGCCGCACCGCGGCACCGAACGTCGCCCACCCGCCGAGGACCGGCGCCACCAGCACCGCCGCCCGGGCCGGATACCGGGCCAGGGCGTGCGCGACCACCAGGGCCCCGGCGCCGTGCCCCACCAGCACCGCCTGGCGCGGCAGGCCCGCCGCCACCTGCACCACGTCGTGGGCGTACGCGCGCAGCGTCGCGTCCGGCGCCGGACCGCTGTCGCCGTGCCCCCGCAGGCTCACCGCGTACGCGGGGAAACCGCGCGCGGCGGCGTGCCCGAGCCAGTGCTCGGCGTACACCCAGGCGCCGTGCCCGAAGCCGGGCACGAACAGCAGGGGTGGCCGCCCCTCCTCCAGCTCGGGCGTGGCGCTGAGCACCTCGCGGCGCACCGGACGCACCGGCCGCGCCCACTCCCAGGCCCGCATCACCCGCACCCGGTCGCTCACGCCGCCGCCTCGCTTCGCTCCCCGGCGGCGCGAGACACACCCGCACCGCACCCGATGGTTCGCTCCCTCCGGTCGCTCACGCCGCCGCCTCGCTTCGCTCGCTCACTTGGCCTCCAGGTCGCGCAGCGCGCGTTCCAGCACCCGCAGGTAGTCGGCGTGGCCGACCTCGAACCAGTGCCGGGTCGAGTCCTTGACCTGACCCGAGTAGCGCTCCCCGGCGTTGGCCCGGACCCGCGCGGCGAACGCCGTCGCCCGCTCCGGCCGGGTGGTCCGCAGCCGCAGCAGCCGGGCGAAGATCACCGCCTGCCAGTGCGACAGGGTGAACACACCGGAGTCCGGTTGGAGCAGCCCGGTCACCGCCAGGGTGGGGTGCTCCGGCACGAAGGCGTTGAGCCACAACCGGGGCCGGCCCACGCCCTCGTCGTCGCCGAGGATCTTCGCGTCCAGGAACTCGAAGCGCGGCAGGTAGCCGGTGGCGCAGACGACCACCTCCGGGTCGATCTGCCGGCCGTCGGTCAGCTCCACCGAGTGCGAGTGGAACCGGGTCACGTCCGGCACCGGCGTGATCGCGCCGTGGCCGACGTAGTAGACGAGCTGGCTGTTGGCGATCGGGTGCGTCTCGTACACCCGGTGGTCGGGCCGGGGCAGGCCGAACCGGGTCAGGTCGCCGACGGTCAGCCGCAGCGTGCGGTGATAGAGCCACTGCCGGACCCGCAGCGGCACCCGCAACGCCAACAGGGTGTCGTTGACCTGGTCGGCGGGGCGGCCGAAGACGTACTTCGGGGCGTACCAGTAGCCCCGGCGGGTGGAGTGCCAGCAGCGTGCCGCCTGCTGCGCGGCCTCCACCGCGATGTCGCACCCGGTGTTGCCGGCGCCCACCACCAGCACCCGCTTGCCCCGCAACTGGGCCGGGTCCTTGTAGGACGACGCGTGCATCACCTCGCCCCGGAACTGTTCCAGTCCCTCGTAGCGGGGCAGCTTCGGCGACCAGTTGTGTCCGTTGGCGATCACCACGGCTGCGTACCGGGAGGTGCGCTCCGGGCCGTACCCGCCGGTGCTGCGGGTGGTGACGTCCCAGCGGTCGTCGGCGACCGGCTCGACCCGCACCACCTCGGTGCCGAACCAGATGTGCCGGCGCAGGTCGAAGTGGTCGGCGTACCGCTCGAAGTAGGACAGCAACTGGCTGTGGTGCGGGTAGTCGGGCCAGTCGTCGGGCATCGGGAAGTCGGGGAACTGGGTGAACGGCCGCGACGAGATCAGGTGCGTGCTGGCGTACACCGGGCTGCGGTCGTGCCGCCAGTTCCAGGCGCCGCCGATGCCCGTCTCGCGCTCGTAGCAGTCGACGCCGAAGCCGTGCTCTGCGAGGTTCTTGACGGCGGTCAGGCCGCTGGCGCCGGCGCCGATGACGCAGACGGTGTCGCCGCGGTCGGAGACCGGGCGGCCGTCACTGCTGCGGGCGAGGGGGGTCGTCTCCGGTTCGGACCGACCGTGGTGCGCGGTGGGGGTGGGCACCGGGGTCTCCTTCGTCTCGGCACGGGTGCCGGGTCGCGCGAAATCCTCTCCACAACGGAGCGGGATGTCCAGTCCGCCGGAGCGCCGAAGGTCAGTCGACGGCGGGAATCAGCAGGTCGACCAGGATCGGAAAATGATCGCTGGCACGGCGGGTCAGCGGGGTGTCCAGCACGTCGTAGTCGACCACGGTGATCCGGGGGTCGACGAAAAGGGCGTCGATGCGTCGCCGGGGGTTCGCGCAGGAGTAGGTGAGCCGGTCGGCGCGGTCCGCGGCCACCGCCGTGTCGGTCAGCCCCTCCGCCACGGTCCGCCAGGCCGGGTCGCCCGGCTCCTCGTTCAGGTCGGCGGCGGCGATCACGGGGTACGGCGCGGCGGCCAGGTCCCGCCGGAACAGCTCCGCCTGACCGGGCCGCTCGGTCGGATCGGTGGACAGGTGCGAGCCGGCCACGGTGAACCGGGCGGACCGGCCCACCACGCAGTCGGCGTACGCGGCGCCGCGCAGGTGCCGCCCCGGGGTGAGCGGGAACCGTTGGCAGCGCGCGCCGGTCACCCGTACCCGCAGGTCGGTCAGGACCAGGTTGCCCAGGGCGGGCAGCCCACCGGCGGTGACCACCAGACCGAACGACTCGGCCAGCGCGGCCGACTTCTCCCGCCACCGGAAGCGACGCGGGCCCTCCTGGACCACCACCACGTCCGGTGCCGTGGTGCGGACCACCTCGGCCAGCGCGGCGGTGTCGTCGCGCTGGCCGTGCACGTTGTACGACACGACGCGCAGCGGCACGCCGGGAGCGCTCATCTCAGATCCGTCGGGCGAGGTCGGCCGCGCCGATGACGCCGGCGGAGTTGCCCAGTTCGGCGGGGCGGATGTCGGCCACCGGCAACCGGCTGCGCTGCGCCAGCGCATCGGTGAACGAGCGCCGGGTCGGGCCCATCAGCAGGTCACCGGCGTCGATGACGCCACCGCCGACGACCAGGACCTGCGGGTCGAGGATCTGCGCCATGTCCGCCAGGCTGGTGCCGAGCCAGCGGCCGACCTGGGCGAACGCCTCGGCGGACACCGGGTCACCGCCCTTGGCCGCGGCCGTCACCATCGGGCCGGTGATCGCCTCGGCCTCACCGTCGGCGAGTTCCAGCAGCGCGGTGGCGCGGTGCGGCTCCTGCCGGGCGGCGGCGCGGGCGAAACGGACCAGGGCGCTGCCGCTGGCGTACTGCTCGATGCAGCCCAGCCGCCCGCAGCCGCACTGGTGGCCGTCCGGCACGGTGAGCATGTGTCCGAGTTCGGCAGCGATGCCGTTGGCACCCCGGACCAGTTCACCGCCGAGCACGATGCCGCCGCCGACACCGGTGCCGATGGTGAACATGACCATCGAGTCGTCGGCCTGCCGGGCGGCACCGTAGCGGAACTCGGCCCAGGCGGCCACGTTCCCGTCGTTCTCCACGATCACCGGCAGCCCGACGGCCGCGCTGACGTACGCGCGAAGCGGCTCGTCGCGCCAGGCCAGGTTGGGGGCGAACAGGACGGTCGAGCGGCCGGCGTCGATCCAGCCCGCCGCGCCGATGCCGACCGCCTGGATCTGGTGTCCGGAGGCGAGCTCGGTGACCAGTTCGATGATGACGTCCCGCGTCTTGCCGACGTCGTCGGCGGGGGTGTCCCGTCGGGTCTGCACGAGAACCCTGCCGGTGTCGTCGACGACACCGCCGGCCACCTTCGTGCCACCGACGTCGACTCCGATGGTCAGCGTCACCGCCGCCACTCCCCTCTGCTGTGCCGCCCCGCGCACCTGCCCTCGCCGGTGGTACGGGTCCTCCCTGGTCAGGCCCCGTCGCCTGGCTCGCCCTGCGGCCTGCCGGGCACGGCCTCCGCCTCCGCTGCGGGCTCGTCCCCCGACGCAAGCGCGCCGTCGGGCACCCGCGAGGCGGGCACCACCGGGCGGTCGCCCGGCGTGCGGCGTGCGGTCGGCCCGACCGGCCCGGCGGCGTCGACGGGCGTGGCGACCGGCGCGGCGGGGTCCTCCGCCCGGGTGGCGGCGGACCAGACGTCCCGCTCCGGTGCCGGCTGAGAATCATGCCCGGTACGGGTGGCCTCGCGCCACACGTGATCGCTGTCCGGGCTGCGCCCGGCGGGCGTGGACGGGCCGGCGGTGGACGCCGGGGGGTCGGACGGGGACCCGGCGTGGCCGGGGTCGGGCTGGGGCGGGGTGGAGGGCGGTGCGCTGGGGTCGAAGGGTGGGTCGGTCGGGGTGAAGGCCCGCAGGAAGCTGGCCAGACCGGCGGCGAGGTCGCCGGCGCCGGTGGCCAGCCGCTCGGCGAACTCCGGACTCGGATCACGCAACGCGGCGATACCTCGACAGACCGGACAGACACAGCATTCTGCGGCACCGGTGGCGAAACCGACGCCGGTCGGTTCGGCGTGACCAGCCCGGCCGCCGGGGGCGTCCTTGTGACCGAGGACACTGGTCACCATCCCACCGAGCGGGCCGAACGGCCCGGCGCCGGGATTGGCGGCGGCCAGCCTGACGCCGGCCAGCAGAGTGGCGACCAGCCGCTCCGCCTCTTCCCGGGCCGTACCCGGATCTGTCGCACCCATGTTGGGCTCCTCTACCGTGGCGACCGGGTCGCCGGACGCGTCACTGCGCCGCACCGAGTGCTTCTACCCGGCGCTTGAGCTGCTTCAACGCGGCGTCCATGATCATCTTCTCGGCCTTGCGGCGGAACATCCCGAGCATTCCGACCGCGAGGTCCACCTCCAGCGTGTACGTCACGGTGGTGCCCCCGTCGGCGTCGGCCACCAGGTCGTACGAGCCACGCTGGGACCGCTGCATCTTCGAGGGGGCCACCAGGTGCCACTCGATGTGGGACAGGTCCTCGGAGTAGCCGTACTCGAGCACGTACTCGTCGGCCATCACCCCGGCGTCGAGGACGAACCGGACTTGGCTGGCATAGCCGTCCTCGTACTCCTCGACGACCTCGGCCTGTCGCACCGCCTCGGCCCACTCGGGATAGCTCGGAAAGTCACAGATCACCGCCACCACCCGGTCCGGTGGCGCGCCGATGGTGATCGACTGGGTGGAGGAGTCCGCCATGGGGGGAGGCTACCCGTCCCGAGGCGGGCCCCGCGCCGCGCCGCCCCACCTGCGATGTGCTCGTACGCGGGTCAGACGGTAGGTTTCACTCCAGCCGCCCGGGCGGCAGATCCGGCCAGCGAGCACGAGGGAGTGCAGGTGCGCGAGTTCTCCGTCCCGCCGATCGTCACGGTCGGCGATTCCGCCAACCTCACCGACCCGGTCTGGGACAACGCCGAAGCCGCCCCCGACTCGGTCCAGTTCGTCCGGCGCGACAGCTCCGGCGGATGGGTCGACGTGACCTGCCGACAGTTCCGCGACGAGGTGGTGGCGGTGGCCCGGGGCCTGGTCGCGGCCGGGGTCCGCCCCGGTGACCGGGTCGCGCTGATGAGCCGCACGCGGTACGAGTGGACCCTGGTCGACTACGCCATCTGGGCGGCCGGCGCGGTCACCGTGCCGATCTACGAGACCTCCAGCGCCGAGCAGGCCGCCTGGATCCTGGCCGACTCCGGTGCGGTCGGCGTCGTGGTGGAGACCACCGCCCACGCCACCCTGGTGGCCGGCGTCCGCGACGACCTGCCCGACCTGGCGCACCTCTGGCAGATCGACCTCGGCGGGGTGGACGAGCTCGTCACCGCGGGCGCGGCGGTGGAACCGACCGAGATCGACCGGCGCCGCGCCGCCCTGCGCTCCTCGGACGTCGCCACCATCATCTACACCAGTGGCACCACCGGCCGACCCAAGGGCTGCGTGCTGACCCACCGCAACATGTACGCCGACATCGCCAACGCGGTCCCAGTGCTGCCGAACCTGTTCCGCCCGAACGCGTCGACGCTGCTGTTCCTGCCGCTGGCGCACTCCTTCGCCCGGCTCATCCAGATCGGCGTGGTGCACGCCCGGGTCACCATGGCGCACTGCGCCGACCCGAAGCACCTGGTCGCCGAGTTGCAGGAGGTCAAGCCGACCTTCGTGCTCTCCGTGCCCCGGGTCTTCGAGAAGGTCTACAACGGCGCGAAGCAGAAGGCCGAGGCCGCCGGCAAGGGCAAGATCTTCGCTCGGGCCGAGGCGGTCGCCATCGCCTACAGCGAGGCGCTGGAGACCTCGTCCGGACCGGGCCTGGGCCTGCGCGCCCAGCACGCGCTCTTCGACAAGCTGGTCTACGGCAAGCTGCGCGCCGCGCTGGGCGGCCGGTGCCGGGACGCGATCTCCGGCGGCGCCCCGCTCGGCGCGCGGCTGGGGCACTTCTTCCGGGGCGTCGGCGTCACCGTCTGCGAGGGGTACGGCCTGACCGAGACCTCCCCCGCCGCCTCGGCGAACCTGCCGGACTTCACCCGGATCGGCACCGTCGGTCGCCCGCTGCCCGGCGTGACCATCCGGATCGCCGACGACGGCGAGGTCCTCATCGCCGGTGACCTGATCTTCCAGGGGTACTGGCACAACGACGCGGCCACCGCCGAGGCGATCACCGCGGACGGCTGGTTCCACACCGGTGACCTCGGCTCGCTGGACGGTGACGGCTACCTGACCATCACCGGCCGGAAGAAGGAGATCATCGTGACGGCCGGCGGCAAGAACGTCGCCCCGGCCGTGCTGGAGGACCAGGTCCGGGCGCACCGTCTGGTCAGCCAGTGCCTGGTGGTCGGCGACCGGCAGCCGTTCATCGCCGCGCTGGTCACCCTCGACGAGGAGGCGCTGCCGGCCTGGCTGGAGTCGGCCGGGCTGCCGGCCGGGACCGACGTCGAGGCGCTGCGCGAGAACGAGGCGCTGCGGGCGGAGATCCAGGCCGCGGTGGACAAGGCCAACCAGTCGGTCTCGAAGGCCGAGGCGATCAAGGTGTTCCGGATCCTGCCCCGCGACTTCACCGAGGCCACCGGTGAGCTGACCCCGTCGATGAAGGTCAAGCGTCAGGTCGTCCACAAGACGTACGCGGCGGAGATCGCCGACATCTACGGCGCCTGACTACGATCCGTCACGTGCCCGCCTCGACATCGGCTCTGGCCCGCTCCCACCCGCTCGCCGCGGCGGCGCGGGTGGTCGTCCTCGCGCTGGTCGCCGTCCTCACCCTGCTCGCCACCCGCGACGTGGCGCAACTGTGGTGGATCGCCCTGCTGGCGGTCGCCGGGGTGCCCGCGCTGCTGGCGCCCCAGCACCGCCTGGTCGGGCCGCTGAGCCGGGTGGCCGAGGTGATGGTGCTCGGCCTGGCCGCGAGCCAGGTCGCCGCGGTCGCCACCGTCGGCGGCCACGTCGGCGGGCTGGGCGCCTCCGCGGTGCTGCCCTACCTCGCGGTGCCGGTCACCGTGACCGCGCTGCGGCGGCGCTTCCGCGAGGGCGCCACGCTCATCGCCGTCGTCGCCGGGACCCTGCTGGTCGCCGGGGCGCTGACCGAGGTCGGCGGGGTACGCCAGCTCAGCCAACCCGGTTACCTGGCGGTCTGCGCCCAGTGGCTGATCCTGGCCGCGCTCGGGCTCTACGCGGCCAGCACCCTGCACCGGGTGATGCAGGTCCGGCAGGAGGGCAAACCGCAGCCGTACGCCGAGGCGACCCGCCTGCTCACCCAGCTCCGGACGGTGGCCCGGCAGTTGCCCGGGGCGACCCTCGACCCGGGCGGCATCTCCGAGCACCTGCTGGAGGAGCTGCGCACGGTGGCCCGCACCGACCGGGGTGCGGTGCTCTCCGCCAGTGGCGGCGGGCGGCTGGTGGTGCTCGCGCAGATCGGGGCCGACCGGGTCGACTGGGAGACTACGCTCGACGCCGACTCGGCCATCGCCGACGCCTGGGCCAGCCAGCAGCCGCAGACCGCGGCCCGCTCGCAGTCCCGCACGCACCGGGGCAACGACGTCTCCGCGCTGATCGTGCCGCTGGTCGCCGGGCTGCGGACGGTCGGGCTGGTGGTGCTGGAGGCCGACGCCGGGCAGGCGTACCCGCCCTCGGTGGTCTCCCAGGTGACCGCGCTGACCGGCCCGGCGGCGCTGCGGCTGGAAGCGGCGCTGCTCTTCGATGAGGTGCGCTCGCTGGCCACGAACGAGGAGCGGCAGCGGCTGGCCCGGGAGATCCACGACGGGGTGGCCCAGGAACTCGTGATGGTCGGCTACGGCATCGACAACGCGCTGGCCACCGTGCACGACGACGCCGAGGAGACCGCCGACTCGCTGCGCACGCTGCGCCAGGAGGTCACCCGGGTGATCACCGAGCTGCGGCTGAGCCTGTTCGAGCTGCGCAGCGAGGTGGACCGGCACGGCGGCCTGGCCGCCGCGATCGCCGAGTACGCGCGGACCGTGGGCGCCTCCGGCGGGCTGCGGGTGCATCTGTCGCTGGACGAGTCCACCGCGCGGCTGCCCGCCGCCACCGAGGCGGAGCTGTTGCGCATCGCCCAGGAGGCGGTCACCAACGCGCGTAAGCACGCCGGAGCGTCCAATCTCTGGGTCACCTGTGAGGTGGATCCGCCGTACGCACAGATCGAAGTGTCGGATGACGGTCACGGCATAGGTGACCAGCGCTCGGACGGGCACTATGGTCTTGCGATCATGGCCGAGAGAGCGGAACGTATCCGAGGCCGGTTGGAGATCAGGCCGCGACAGCCGAGCGGGACGACCGTAGCGGTGGTGGTCGGTTCGTCACCCCGGCGCGATAACGTTCGCGGTAGCGCCGCCGCAGCAGCAGAAGGGGAGTAACCCGAGGATGACCACAAGCCCGACACCGGCCACTCGTACCAAGGTCCTCCTTGTCGACGATCACGACTTGATCCGCAAGGGCCTGCGCCACGCCTTCGAGCGTGACCGGCAGTTCGAGGTCGTCGGCGAGGCGGCGACGGCGGCCGAGGGTGTGCGGCAGGCCGGCGCGCTGCAGCCGGACGTGGTGATCATGGATCTGCGGCTCCCCGACGGCAGTGGCCTGGAGGCCACCCGCGCGCTGCGCAAGTCCAGCGCCACCATGGGCATTGTGGTGCTCACCATGTACGCGGGTGACGACCAGCTCTTCGGCGCCCTGGAGGCCGGGGCCAGCGCGTTCGTGCCGAAGACCGCGCCCGCCGACGAGGTGGTCGCCGCCGCCCGGCACGCCGCCTCCTCCCCCAGCGCCTTCACCGCCGCCGACCTGGCCGAGGCGATGAAGCGGCGGCTCGCCCCGTCCGGCCCGCAGCTCTCCCCCCGCGAGGGCCAGGTGTTGCGCCTGCTCGCCGACGGGATGAGCGTCGCCGGCATCGCCAAGCAGCTCTTCGTCAGCGAGTCCACCGCCAAGACCCACATCTCCAAGCTGTACGAGAAGCTGGGCGCGGCCAACCGGGCCCAGGCGCTGATGACCGCGCTGCGGCTCGGCCTGCTCGAGGCTCCGGACGCCCCGAAGTTCTGACCCATCCGTCGCGGCACCCGGCGGCGAGGCACGTCCTCGCCGCCGGGGCACCGCGGGTGCCCCTCGACGGGAAAACGCATCTCCGCACGTCAATCGCCATCCCGGTGATCGCGCTATGGCCTCCCGCGCCCAGGCGGGGCAGAATACCGGCCGGGGCGGTGTCGCCCCGGCTGGCGCGAAGGGGTGTGGCATGCAGCGGCCGGACTGGTCACCCGAGACGATCGACGTCGAACGACCCAGCGTCGCCCGCATGTACGACTACTATCTCGGCGGCTCGCACAACTTCGCCGCCGACCGGGCAGCGGCCCGGGCGATGATGGCACTGGTGCCGGAGGCGCCGCTGATGGCCCAGGCCAACCGCGCGTTCCTGCGCCGGGCCGTGCAATACCTCACCGCCGCCGGAGTCCGGCAGTTCCTGGACATCGGGTCGGGCATCCCGACCGTCGGCAACGTGCACGAGATCGCCCAGCGGCACGCTCCCGACTCCCGGGTGGTCTACGTCGACGTCGACCCGGTGGCGGTGGCGCACAGCCGGGAGATCCTGGCCGACACCGAGCGGGCCACCGTCGTGCAGGAGGACTTCCGCCATCCCGAGCGGATCCTCGCGCATCCCGACGTCAACGCCCTGCTGGACTTCTCCCGACCGGTCGCCGTACTGGTGGTCGCCGTGCTGCACTTCGTGCCGGACGACGACCGCCCGGCCGACGTGTTGCGGACGCTGCGCGAGGCGCTGGCGCCCGACAGCCACCTGGTGCTCTCGCAGGCCAGCGACGACGGCCGGGACGAGGCCCAGCGGGCCGAGGCCGAGGAGGTCTACCAGCGCACCGACAGCCCGCTCTGGGTGCGCAGCCGGGCCGAGCTGACCGCGTTCTTCGACGGTTTCGAGCTGGTCGAGCCCGGTGTGGTGTGGGTACCGCAGTGGCGTCCGGAGACTCCGGAGAGCGCCGAGAACGCCGAGCAGGCGGTCTTCCTGGGCGGGGTCGGGCGGCTCGGTGGTTGAGCCACCGGACGGCCGGTCCTGCGCCGGCACGTTCGCCCGCGCCTGGGCCAAGGCGGTCTCCGGGACCAGCTACCTGCCGATGCCGCACGCCCAGCTGGAGATGCTGTTGCAGCGGCTCACCGACCAACTCGCCGAGGCACTGCGGGCGGAGCCGCTCGACCTGCGGGTGGGCCACCGGGTCGCCAACGAGTTGGTCGCCGCGCACGTCGCCTCCGCCGAGGCGCTCGGCCGGACCGTGGAGGTGATCCAGCTCCGGCTGGTCCGCGATCTCGACCTGGTCGCCGACGACATCGAGGACCGGATGGCCCGGCTGCTGGCCGCGATCGCCACCGGCTACGCCCGCGCGCTGCACGACCGGACGCTGGACGAGCAGGAGTCGATCCGCCGGGCCGCGCTGACCGCCCGGGTCGACGCGGAACGGGCGTTGCGGGCCAGCGAGGCCCGGTTCCGCCACCAGGCCACCCACGATCCGCTCACCGGTCTGCCCAACCGCACGCTGTTCGCCGAACGGCTGGTCGCCGCGCTGGACGGCACGGGCGGCGCCGGACGGCGGGTCGGGCTGTGCTTCCTCGACCTGGACCGCTTCAAGCGGGTCAACGACTCGTACGGCCAGTCGATCGGCGACCGGGCGCTGGTGGCGGCGGCCCGGCGGCTGTCCCGGGCGGTGGAGCCGCACCTGGTGGCCCGGCTCGGCGGGGACGCGTTCGTGGTGCTGGTGGAGCGCTCCACCGGCACCGGTGACGTGGTCGCGGTGGCCGAGGCGGCCCTCGCCGCGCTCTCCGAGCCGGTGGTGGTCGGCGGGCACGACGTGACGGTCACCGCCAGCGTCGGGATCGTGGAACGGCGGGCCGCCGACACCTCCCCCGACGACCTGCTGCGCGCCGCCGGCAGCACGTTGCACTGGGCCAAGATGGCCGGTGGTGGCGGCTGGGCGCTGTACGACGCCGAACGCGACAGCCGCGAGCAGGCCCGTCAGGCGTTGAGCGCGGCGATCCCCGCCGGACTGGAGCGCGGCGAGTTCTACCTCGACTACCAGCCGCTGACGTCACTGCACGACGGCTCGGTGCTCGGCGTGGAGGCGCTGGTGCGCTGGCGCCACCCGGACCTGGGCGTGCTGCGGCCGGACAGCTTCATCGGGCTGGCCGAGGAGACCGGGCTGATCGTGCCGCTGGGCGCCTGGGTCCTCGCCGAGGCGTGCCGGGAGGCGGTCGGCTGGACGGCCGCCACCGGCGAACCGCCGTACGTCAGCGTCAACCTCGCGGTACGCCAGGTCCGCCGGCCCGGCCTGTTGGAGGAGGTGCGCGCCCTGCTGCGGCGCACCGGCCTGCCGCCGCACCGGCTGCAACTGGAGATCACCGAGAGCACCATGATGAGCAGCGCCGAGGAGCCGGTACGCGCCCTGCGTGCCCTGGCCGACCTGGGCGTACGCATCGCCATCGACGACTTCGGCACCGGCTACAGCAACCTGGCGTACCTGCGTGACCTGCCGGTGACGGAGTTGAAGGTGGCCGGTGAGTTCGTCCGGGGGCTGCGCTCACCGGACGACCGGGCCAACGAACGCATCCTCGCCTCACTGGTCTCGTTGGCGCACGCTCTGGACCTGACGGTGACCGCCGAGGGGGTGGAGACCGTCGGGCAGGCCGAGCGGCTGCGCGCGATCGGCTGCGACGCCGGGCAGGGCTGGCACTTCGGCCGTCCCGCCCCCGCCGAGAACATCCTCGCCCGCATCCGCTGACGCGCCACGCCCGGTCCGCCGAGGCACCGCGCCGCGTGCGCTCGGTGTCGCGCCGCGTGCGCTCAAGTGTTAGGAGGGGTCCCCTGCTATACACCAGGAGTTAGCAGGGGGCCCTTCCTTACATCGGGCCGGTGAGCAGGTCGGTCAGGCGGCGGGCCTGGGTCTCCCAACGCCACTCCTGTTCCACCCAGGCACGACCGGCCGCCCCGAACTGGCGGGCCAGGTCCCGGTCGGTGAGCAGGGTGACCAGCCGGTCGGTCAGCTCGGCGACGTCGCGACCGTCCACCACGTACCCGGTCTCCCCCTGGCGGACCGCGTCGGGCGCGCCGCCGGAGTCGCCGGCCACCACCGGCAGGCCGGCCGCCGACGCCTCCAGATAGACGATGCCGAGCCCCTCGACGTCCAGTCCCCGGTTACGGGTGCGGCAGGGCATCGCGTAGACGTCACCGGCCGCGTAGTGCGCCGGCAGCTCGGCCGCCGGGACCGAACCGGTGAAGACCACGTCCCGCTCCACCCCGGCCTGCCGGGCCAGCCGGGCCAGCGTCGCCCGGTAGGGGCCGCCACCGACCACCAGCAGCGCGGCGTCGGGCACCCGACGGCGGATCAGCGGCAGCGCCCGGATCAGCATGTCCTGCCCCTTGCGCGGCACCAGCCGGGACACGCAGACCACCACCGGCCGGTCGGAGAGCCCCAACCGGTTCCGCACGTCGCTGCCGTCGACCGCCGGGTGATAGAAGTCCACGTCCACCCCGGGAGCGAGCCGGCGCAGGTCGGTCAGACCGTCCAGCGCCCGCGCCAACCGGGTGCGGGTGTACTCGCCGAGGTACGTCACCACGTCGGTGCCCCGGCCGATGCGCCGCAGCGCGGTCCGGGCCACCGGCAGCGCCGCCCAGCCCACCTCGTGCCCGTGGGTGAGAGCGACCACCCGCCGTACCCCGGCCCGCCGCCGCAGCCCGTTGGCGAGCAGGCCGAGCGGTGCCGCCGCGCCGAACCAGATCGTGTCGCAGTCGTACGCGCGGGCCAGCCGGGCCGCCCGTCGGGCGATCAGCGGGGTGGGCAGCAGCACCTTGGTGCGTTCGCGCACCACCTCGTACGGCTGGTCGGCGTCGAACTTCTCGGCGTCGGGCCAGCTCGACGCGTAGACCACCACCGAGCCGGCGGGCTGGTGCACCGCGAGGTTGTGCACGAAGGACTGGATCCCACCCGGCCGGGGCGGGAAGTCGTTCGTGATCAACAACGTGCGGCTCATCGGCCGGCCTCTCGGGCGTAGGCGCGGGCGGCGGCGATCCGCTCCACGGTGGACGGGTGCGTGGCGGAGTAGAGGTACTCCCAGCGGGGCGGGTCCGGGTCGCCGAGGTTGACCGAGGAGATGCGGCGTTGCATCGCCTCGAACGCGGCCGGGTCGCCGGTCAGCGCCAGCGCGTGGGCGTCGGCGCGCGCCTCCAGTCGCCGTGACATCAGCGCCTGCACCGGTGTGAACACCAGTCCGGCCACCGTCACCAGGGCGAGCAGCAGCGGGAAGGCGCGGGGCTGGGCGACCGAGTCGACCCCGGCCATGCGCAGCAGCGGCGGCCAGGAGCCGATCAGATAGAGCGCCACCACGGCCGCCGCCGCGCCCAACGCGCCGGTGAGCGTGAAGATCGGTACGTCCCGGTCGCGGGCGTGGCCCAGTTCGTGCGCCACGACGGCCTTCACCTCGGCCGGGGTCGCCTCGCGCAGCAGGGTGTCGTAGACCACCACCCGCCGGGTCGGTCCGAGCCCCGAGACGTACGCGTTGACCGCGCGGGTGCGCCGGGACGCGTCGGCCACCAGCACGTCGCGCACGGGTACGCCGTCGCGGGCGGCAATGTCCATCAGCTCGGTCCGCAACGGACCCGGTTCCATCGGGCTGAACCGGTTGAACACCGGCTCGACGAGCACCGGCAGCACGAAGGAGAGCAGCACCACCAGGGTCGCCGCACCGGCCGCGCCGAACGCCCACCACCAGCGGGGCGCCAGCCGGATCACGGTGTAGAAGCCGAGCAGGGCCACCGCGCCGATCACCGCGCTGACCGCGTACGACTTGAGCAGGTCCACGGTCCAGCCACCCCACCCGTTGGTGGCCAGCCCGTAGCGGGTGAGCACGCTGTGCCGCCAGGCGGAGAAGGGCAGCGTCAGCAGGTCGGCGACGAGCACCACGGCCAGCCCGCCGACGATCGCCTGGGCGATCCAGTGCCCACCGAACGGACGCCCGCCCAGCTCGACCAGGCGGCTGCCCAGCGGGGTCAGCCCGAGCGCCAGCGCCACCAGCAGGCCGATGCCCAGCGCGGCCCAGCCGCCGGGGCGCAGTGCCGACCGGAACTCCCGGGCCCGCTCGACCTGTTCGGCGGGCAGGTCCCGCAGCGCCGCGAGCTGGTCGGCCCGGGGCGCCGGCGGGCGCTGCCACGGGATCAGCACCAGCGCGGCCAGCACCACGGCGACGCCGAGGAAGACCAGGGTGAGCAGCGCCCAGCCGCGCGGACTCACCGCGTCACCCCGCCGTCGCCACGGCCGGCACCGGGTCCGACGCCCGCCGTGCGCCTCATCTCGCCGCTCCTGTCGCCATGGGCGCTCATCCTATTGCCCGCCGCGACCGGGACCGCGCCCCCGCCGACCACACCGAGGCCGCCGGGCCCGCGCCACGCCGGGCCGGCGGCGATCACCCCGGCCGGTCAGGAGCGGGACAGCCGCCGCAGCAGCGAGTCGGCTCCCAGCGGGTACGCGCCGTGGCGGCGTACCCCGTCGGCGACCTCCCGGTCCGAGGAGACCACCACCACCGCCCGGCCGGGCGGCTCGGCGCGTACCAACCTGCGGATCAGTTCGTCGGCGGTCTCCCCCTTGCGGGAGAACAGCACCCGGACCCCGCGCGGGGTGGGCGGCAGGCCGTGCATGCGTTCGGCCCCGTCGAAGACGACGGTGACCTCGTCACCGGTCTGCGCGGCGATGCCGCCGAGCCCGGTGATCAGGCGCTTGCGCTGCTGTTCCAGGGACATCTCGCCGAAGCCGCGCTTGGTCACGTTGTAGCCGTCGACCACCAGGTGGGCCCGGGGCAGCGCGAGCAGTTGGTCCAACCGGCCCGGGTCGTCGGTGTCCTGGGCGCGGGCGGCGGCACCGGCCGGGGTGGCCGCCGACGAGTCGGCGTAGGCGTCCGCGACGAAGTCGGCCGGCAGCTTGTCGACCGGATCCAGCGCCAGTTCGCGGCGCAACCCGAGGGCGGCCTGGCCGATGGTCTCCAGCAGCAGCCACAGCCGCGCGTCGTCGACCGAACGGGCCTCCTTGGCGCTGGACCGGGCCGCCCCGGCCGCCGCCTCGGCCTCGGCCAGTCGGGCCCGGGCCCGGCGCAGCTCGGCGTCGGCGTCGGCCGCCGCGCGGGCGGCCCGACCCCGCTCGGTGGCGAGCAGTTCGGCCGCCCGGCGCTCCCGGGCCTGGGTCTCCCGGAGGGTACGGGCCAGTTGGCGGGCCTCCTCCCGGAGCTGGCCCATCTCCTCGCGGACCCGGGCCACCTCGTCACGCAGCTTGTCGGCCTCGACCCGGGCCACCGCCCGGTCGTGCTCGGCACGGGTGGCCCGTTGCTCGGCCAGGCGGACCAGTTCGGCGACCACCGCGCTGTCCGCCTCGGCCCGGACCGCCGCGCCGCTGGCGTCGATCAACTCACGCCAGCCCCGGGGGCGGGCCAGGTAGGCCAGGGCCGCCACCTCGACCGGGTCGGCGGCGGCGGGTGCGGTCCCCTCCACCACGGCGGTGCCGAGGTCACCGGCGTCGGCCAGGACCCGGGCGGTGACCCGCTGCCGGAACAGCGGATCGGCCGCGAGTTGGGCGGCGATCACGGGCGCGCCGAGTCGGGCCCGGCGGTTGGGGGCGAACTTGGCGACCCGGCGCAGCGGCACGGGCACCTCGTCGGAGGGCAGGGAGGGCAGCACGGCAGCGGTGAGCGAGACGATCCGTTGGCGGACCGGCTCCGGCAGGCTCGGCTCCGGCTCCGCCGGCTCTCCAGCGGTCGCCGCCCCGTCGGCAGAACCCGCCTCACCAGCAGCCGGCACCGCGACGACCTGCTCCTCCTGCGGGAGGTTGTCGTCGGACGGCTCGGTGAGGGGCATGTGGCAAGTCTCCCACCGCGACCGGGCCCACCGCCTGGTGAGTGAGCCGATCTCTCATCCTAGACCGGTGCTGACGCGCGGGGCCGGTGGGACGGCTGGGACCGGAGTGTCGCACCGGCCGGTTAGCGTGCCCGCGATGGCAGAACAGGAGTACCTCCAGCCGGCGCTGGCCGGGCTCGACCCGACCGTCGACGGCATCGACCCGGCGCTGCCCCTGTACGCGACGACGTTCGTGGTGGTCGACCTGGAGACCACCGGCGGCGCCCCGGACGGCGGCGGGATCACCGAGATCGGCGCGGTCAAGGTGCGCGGCGGCGAGGAGCTGGGCGTGTTGGGCACGCTGGTCAATCCCGGAGTCCCGATCCCGCCGTTCATCACCGTGCTGACCGGCATCACCCAGGCGATGCTGCTGCCGGCGCCACCGATCGAGCAGGTGCTGCCGAGCTTCCTGGAGTTCGTCTCGGACGCCGTGCTGGTGGCGCACAACGCGCCGTACGACGTCGGTTTCCTCAAGGCCGCCTGCGCCCGGCACGGCTACCGCTGGCCGAACCCCCGGGTGCTGGACACCGCCGCGCTGGCGCGTCGGGTGCTGCTGCGCGACGAGGTGCCCAACCGCAAGCTCGCCACGCTGGCCGCGTACTTCCGGGCCGGCACCCAGCCGACCCACCGGGCGCTGGACGACGCCCGGGCCACCGTGGACGTCCTGCACGGGCTCATCGGTCGGCTCGGCGGTCACCGGGTCGACACCGTCGGCGACGCCATCGAGTTCTCCCGCGCGGTCACCCCGACCCAGCGCCGCAAGCGGCACCTCGCCGAGGGCCTGCCCCGATCCCCCGGCGTCTACATCTTCCGGGCCGCCGACGACCGACCGCTCTATGTGGGGACGTCCCGGGACATCGCCACCCGGGTCCGCAGCTACTTCACCGCCGCCGAGAAACGCGCCCGGATGTCGGAGATGCTGGCCGCCGCCGAACGCGTCGAGGCGGTCGAGTGCGCGCACTCGCTGGAGGCCGAGGTCCGCGAGTTGCGGCTGATCGGCGCGCACGCGCCGCCGTACAACCGACGGTCGAAGTTCCCGGAGCGGATGGTCTGGCTGAAGCTGACCGACGGGCCGTACCCCCGGTTGTCGGTGGTCCGGGAGATCTCCCCCGGCGACCGCGCCTACCTCGGCCCGTTCACCTCGCGGCGCACCGCGGAGCTGGCCGCCGCCGGCTTCCACGACGCGGTGCCGCTGCGCCAGTGCACCCACCGCCTGTCACTGCGCACGATCACCCCCGCCTGCGCGCTGGCCGAGCTGGGTCGCTGCCCGGCGCCCTGCGAGCACCGGATCACCCCCGAGGAGTACGACGACCGCGCGGTGCAGCCGTTCGCCACCGCCACCACCGGTGACCCGCAGCCGGTGGTGGACGCCCTGCTCGCCCGGATCGAGACGCTCGCCGCCGCCCAGCGCTACGAGGAGGCCGCGACGCTGCGGTCCCGGCTGGCCGCGGTGCTGCGGGCCACCGTCCGCATGCAGCGGCTCGCCGCGCTGAGCGGGATCGCCGAGCTGGCCGCCGCCCACCCGGCCGCCGGGGGCGGCTGGGAGCTGGCGCTGGTGCGACACGGCCGGCTGGCCGGTGCCGGGGTCTCCCCGGCCGGGGTCCACCCTCGACCGACCCTGAGCGTGATCCGGGCCACCGCCGAGACGGTGTCGCCCGGTCACGGTCCGGTCCCGGCGGCCAGCCCGGAGGAGTCGGAACGGATCCTGTCCTGGTTGGAACGGCCGGAGACCCGGCTGGTCGAGATGTCGGACGGTTGGGCCTCCCCGGTGGCCGGCGCGGGCCGGTTCCGCGACCTGCTGGACAAGGCCGAGAGCGGCGCATCTCACCAACTCTGGTCCGAACGCTCATGAGCAACTGTCCGATCGGACTACGTCGGCTCACTTACTCTGTTAAGGAAGTGCAGTCCTGCCCGTTTCGAGGGTCTGCTCCCGGTTGCCGGTCTCCCGGCGCCTGCGGGGTGGGCGTGAGGGGGTGTCCCAGGTGGACGTCGACGCCGGACATGGCGGCGCCCTGGGCGGTGCGCTCCCGACACAGCCGGGCGAGCTGCCCCTGGCCCGCAGGCTCCGCTCACTGCTGACCTGGCCCACCGCCGAGACCGAGCCGGTCGGTCATCTGGTCCGCACCCACCGTGCCATCCACACCGGCACCGACCCGGCGGTGTTGCGCCGGGCGTACACCATCGCCGAGAACATGCACCGGGGGCAGTTCCGCAAGAGCGGTGAGCCGTTCATCACGCACCCGCTCGCGGTCGCCGAGATCTGTGCCGACCTCGGCATGGACACCACCACCCTGGTCGCGGCGCTGCTGCACGACACGGTGGAGGACACCCGCTACACGTTGCAGGCGCTGGCCGAGGACTTCGGCCACGAGGTGGCGCACCTGGTCGACGGCGTGACCAAGTTCGACAAGGCGTTCTACGGCAAGGCCGCCGAGGCGGAGACCATCCGCAAAATGATCATCGCGGCCGGCAAGGACGTCCGGGTGCTGGTCATCAAGCTCGCCGACCGCCTGCACAACATGCGCACGCTGGGCGTGCGCTCGGCGGCCTCACGGGAGCGGATCGCCCGCAAGACGCAGGAGGTGCTGGTGCCCCTCTGCGACCGGCTCGGCATCCAGACCCTGAAGCGGGAGCTGGACGACGTGGTGCTGCTGCACCTGGAGCCGGACGAGCACTCCCGCATCGCCCGGCACGTGCACGACCGCCCCGGATGGGACGGCTACCTCGCCGAGGTGGTGGCCCAGTCCCGGGTGGCGTTGCGCCGGGGTCGGGTGGACGCCACGGTGGCCCCACGCCCCCGCCACCTCTATTCGATCTGGAAGGACACCGTCGCCGGCGGGCACACCGTCCCGTACGACCTGCCCCGGATCACCGTCGTGGTGGACGGCCCGCCCACCGACTGTTACGCCGCCCTCGGCGCGATCCACGGGCTGTGGCGGCCGGTGCCGGGCCGGTTCAAGGACTTCATCGCCTCGCCGAAGAACAACCTCTACCGCTCGCTGCACACCACCGTCTGCGGCCCCAAGAACCGCACAGTCGAGGTGCTGATCCGCACCGAGGAGATGCACCGCTCCGCCGAGTACGGCGTGGTCGCCGACTTCCGCTTCCCGCGCTCGGGCACCGCCCGCGCCGAGCAGCTCGACTGGCTGCGCCGGGTGCTCGACTGGGAGCAGGACGCCGCCGACCCGGCGCAGTTCCTCCAGTCGCTGCGCTGCGACCTGTCCGAGGCGCAGATCCAGGTGGTCGCCGACGGCCGGCAGATCGTGCTGCCCGGCGGGGCCACCCCGGTCGACCTGGCGTACGAGCTCGGCACCGACCGGGGTGACCGGTGCCTGGCCGCCCGGATCAACGGCCGACTGGTGCCGCTCTCCTCCGAGTTGGAGGAGGGCGACGTGGTCGAGATCTTCACCGAGACCGATGCGGAGAGCGGCCTGGACGCCGAGGTGGCTCCGCGCGGCCCCCGCCGGGAGTGGCTCGGCTTCGTCAAGTCGCCGCACGCGCAGATGCAGATCAACCGGTGGTTCGCCGACCACAGCGAGCCCGGCATCTCGATCAGCGACAAGGTGCGCCTCGGCCGGGCCACCATCGGGCTGGCCCTGCGCCAGCACAACCGGGGCCTGGCCAGCGACCTGCCGCTGCTGCGGCTCTCCGAGGAACTCGGCTACCCGGACCTGGAGACACTGCTGGTCGCGGTCTTCGATCGGGTGATCGAGCCGGACACCGTGGTGCGCCAACTCATCGACCTGGTCGACCACCGGCAGTGACCGGCCCGCCGTCCCGCGGCGCGCGCCCGGCGTACGGCCACTAGCCTGGAACCATGATCCCCCGCTCGCGCCGCGCCGCACGCGCCGTCGCGTACCAGGTCTTCTACCGGCTGCCACTGCCGGTACGTCGTCAACTGGTCCGGATGGCGGTACCCAAGTACATCGTCGGCGCCGTCACACTGCTGCGCGACAGCGAGGCCGAGGGTGCCGGTCGGCTGCTGCTGCTGCGCCAGCCGCCGGGTCGCGGATGGACGCTTCCCGCCGGGCTGCTGCAACGCGGCGAGAACCCGGCGGTCGGCGCGGCCCGCGAACTGCACGAGGAGACCGGCGTCCGGCTCGCCCCGGCCCGGCTGACCCCGGCCACGCCGAACGCCATCGTGCACGCCAAGGGCTGGGTCGACATGGTCTTCACCGCCGAGGTGCCGGCGTCGACCACCGAGCTGCAGGTGGACGGCGCGGAGGTCTTCGAGGCCGTCTGGCACCCGCTGGACGACCTGCCGAAGCTGACCTGGCCCACCGCCCGGCTGCTCGCCTACTACGGCATCGGTCCGCTGACCGACCGGTTCCCGCCGCCGCTGCCCGACACGGCGCCGTGAGCGGCCCAGACACCGGCCCGGACGCCGCCCGCACCGGCACACCGGCCGGCGGGATCTGCGCGGTGGTGCTCGCCGCCGGGGAGGGCACCCGGCTGCGCCCGCTGACCGAGCAGGTGCCCAAGGCGCTCTGCCCGGTGGGCAACGTGCCGCTGCTGGACCGGGCCCTGGCCCGACTCGCCGGGCTCGGCCTGACCGGGCCGGAGACGGTCGCCGTCAACGCCAGCTACCTCGGCGAGCAGGTCGTCGAACGGGTCGGTACGCGCGCCCACCTCTCCGTCGAGCCGGACGGTCCGCTCGGCACCGCCGGTGGGGTGGGCACGCTGCGGGACTGGATCGCCGGACGGGGCGTCCTGGTCGGCAACGCCGACGCGTACCTGGCCGACCCGGCCGCACCACCCGGGCCGGACATCGCCGCGCTGCTGCGGGACTGGGACGGCGACTCCGTACGCCTGCTCGGCCAACCCGCGCCGGACCCCACCGCACCGGGCACCTTCGACGGCCACGTCTTCACCGGCTTCTCGCTGCTCCCCTGGCGGCTGGTCCGCGACCTGCCGCCGGTCTTCGGCGACCTGGTCCGGGCGGTCTGGCGGCCGGCCGAGGCCGACGGCCGGCTGACCGTGGTCCCCTACCGGGGGACCTTCGTCGACACCGGCACCCCGGCCGACTACCTCGCCGCCAACCTGCACGCGGCGGGCGACGGCAGCCTGGTCGACCCCACCGCCACCGTCACCGGCGGCTGCCACCGCAGCGTGGTCGGCGCGGGCGCCACCGTGGCCGGTGAGGTGACCCGCAGCGTCGTCTGGCCGGGTGCCACCGTCGAGACCGGCGAACGGCTGCACGAGGTGATCCGCACCGCCACCGGCCTCACCGTCCCGGCCGCCTGACACCCGGTGTCGGCGTACAGGTCCGAGTGCAGAGGTAGGCACGGCTGCAAGTGCACACCGCGCCGAGCTTGGCCTGCGTCCGGCGACTTGGCCCCTCGGCCTGGCGGCGATCCAAGTCGGTGACGTCGCGTGACGGGGTGTTGCTGAGCCCAGCCGTTCCCTCGACATGCGGATCTGCCGATGAGCGTACGTCGTGCTCTCCGTGCCAAGGTCACGCTCGATCCGGGATCGAGTGGCATCCCCGCGCCACGATAACCACTCGATCCAGGATCGAGCACGACCTTGAGGCTGGCGAGCGAGTGAGCCAGCAGGACGTTGATCCGAGGCACGGACATGCCGCGATTCGGTCGTCACCTAGGGTGACGGCAGTCGTTGTTCGCTGGCGTCCCGTCATGCTCAGACCCCGCGCCGCGCGGGCGCGCTAGCATCCCTGCGGGATAGGCAGACGGGAATACGGCGGCGACGTCGCCGTGCAAGCAGCGAGCATGCTGCCCCGAATGACTGGGCAGGGAGTATCCATGGATTCACCAGAGCACGCGGTCATCGTGTGCTACTCCCTGCCCGGCGGCGGCTTCGGGGAGGAGCAGGACCGCGAAGCGGTGCGCGCGCTCAAGAAGCGTCTGGCCGCTGTCATCGAATCCGCCGGCCTCGGGGAAGTCGATGGCGACGAGTTCGGCGGAGGCGAAGCGGTGCTCTACACATACGGTCCTGACGCGACTGCACTTTTCGCCGAGATGGAGCCGTATCTGCGAGCTTTTCCCGTGAGGCCAGCCCATGCCGTTCTCCGCTTCGGCGAAGTGGATGATCCTGCGGCGATCGAGCGGCGTGTCGATCTCTGACTTGTAGCGCCACGGCGTCCTTATTTGCCGCGATCCGGTGCGAGCGCGGCAGACCCTGGCAGTAACGGAGTGTAGTCAGCGAGGCGGCCTGCCGCGCGACATGGAGGCCTGCTCGACAGACGTCGTTAAATCCTTCTGGTACGTCGATCTCTGTACGCTCCGACGTACCTACCCGCGCACTCGGGCCGGTACGCCGACACCCGGCGCGGGTCCGGCACTCCGGCGCGGGTCCGGCACTCCGGCGCGGGTCCGGCACTCCGGCGCGGGTCCGGTGGGCAGGTCATAGCATGGGCAACGACGCCGACGAACGGAGAGACCTACCGTGATCACCGCGATCGTCCTGATCGACTGCGCCACCGACTCGATCCCCGAGGTGGCCGAGGCGCTGGCCGACCTGCCAGGGGTCAGCGAGGTCTACTCGGTGGCCGGGCACGTCGACCTGATCGCCATGGTCCGGGTCCGCGAGTTCGAGGAGATCGCGCAGATCATCGCCGGCAGCATCTCCAAGGTGCCCGGGGTGCTCAACACCGAGTCGCACATCGCGTTCCGCGCGTACTCCCGGCACGACCTGGAGGAGGCGTTCGCGATCGGTCTGGGCGCCACCGACTGAGGCGTCACCACGCCGGTCCCGGCCCCGACGCCGAGGTGAGGACGCGGTCTGCTTCCTCCCACGACGGGGCGAGCCGGTCCATCCCGTAGGACGGACCGACTCGCCGCGTTCACCGCCGGATCAGCTCTGCTGCGGCACCGGGACCTCGGTGCCACCCGGCACCGGCGACTCGGTGGGGCCACCCGGGGTCTCCTCGGTGACGCCCGGAGCCGGGGTGGTGCCACCCGGGGCCGGCACCGTGCCACCCGGGCCAGGCGTACCGCTGGCGCTGGTCTCCGGGACCGGGATGCCCAGTTCCTCGGCCAGCGTCACCAGAGCGTCGTAGTGCGCCTGCAGCACCGGCAGCGCGGTCTGCGCGAGCTGGACCACCTGCGGCTCGGTACCCTGCGAGATCTCCGTCTGGGTCGCCTGGATGGCCTGCAGGTGGCCGGCCAGACCCTGGGTCACCCAGAGCCGGTCGAACTCCTCACCACTGGCGTTGTTCAGCTGGTCGAGAGCCGTCCGCTGATCAGGGGTGGGCTCGTTCGGCAACTGGACGTTGAGCTGCCCGGCCACGTCCTTCACCGACTGGTCCAGCTCGGTGTGGTCCGTGACGAACTGCTGCGCCAGGTCCTTGACCTGCTGGTTCTGACCCTTCTGCTGGGCCAGCTCACCGGCGGCGATCTCGTACAGGTTGACCTGGTGCACCGCCTGCAGGTACTGCGTGTCCTGTTCCGAAGGCTGCGCCGCCGCCTGCGCTGCCGCAGCGGGCGCGACACCCACCAGCACCAGTGCGGCCAGCAGGCCGAGGCGTTTGATACCCAACATGCTTCCTCCCCGTTGAGACGTTGGACCGCACGGATACCCGGCTGGCCGGGGTTATTCCTGCGATCCGACGACGGGCGGGAAGCCCCGGCGGCGGTCCGGAAGGCCCAGAACGGGCGTGGCGCCCGCCGGAGGACTCCGGCGGGCGCCACGTCACGTGGTGACGGACCTCAGCGACGGGACTCCCCGCTGCCGATCTCCTCGCGCTCGGCGCGCGGCTCGACGGGCGGGTGACCCGGCGACACCGGCGCCTCGGCCGGCTTCTCGATCGGGTAGAAGAAGCCCCGGATCGCCGGGCCGAGGGCACCGAGCCGGTTCATCTTCTTCGGCACCACCCAGCCCGCGTACTCCAGCTCGGTGTGTCCGTGCTCGTCCGGCGTGGTCAGCGGCTGGTGCACCTCGACGAACCGACCGTCCGGCAGGCGCCGGATGATGCCGGTCTCCACGCCGTGGGCCAGCACCTCCCGGTCGTGCTGCTGCAGACCGAGGCAGATCCGGTAGGTCACGTAGTACGCCAGCGGCGGCAGGAGCAGCAGACCGATCCGGCCACCCCAGGTCATCGCGTTCAGGCTGATGTGGAACTTGTCGGCGATGACGTCGTTCGCGCCGGAGAGCGTCAGGATCACGTAGAACGTGATGGCCATGGCGCCCAGACCGGTGCGGAACGGCACGTCGCGGGGACGCTGGAGCAGGTTGTGGCTCCGGTAGTCCTTCAGGTAGCGGGCCTCCATGAACGGATAGAGCGTGGAGAGCCCGACCAGGATGCCCGGTAGCACCACCGTCGGCCAGAACAGTGGCGGAATCACGTATCCGTCGCCGATGGGTATGTTGATCTCCCAGTCCGGCATCAACCGCGTCGAGCCGTCCAGGAACATCACGTACCAGTCGGGCTGGCTGGCCGCCGAGACCACCCACGCCTCGTACGGGCCGAACAGCCAGAGCGGGTTGATCTGGATCAGGCCGCCCATCAGCGCGATCACGCCGAAGACGACCATGAAGAAGCCGCCCTGCTTGATCGCGTACCGGGGGAACATCCGCTCGCCCACGACGTTGTTGTTCGTCCGGCCCGGCCCCGGCCACTGGGTGTGCTTCTGCTTGAAGACCAGGCCCAGGTGGACGCTGATCAGCGCGACCAGCAGACCCGGGATGAGCAGCACGTGGGCGATGAAGAACCGGCTGATGATGATCGTGCCGGGGAACTCGCCGTCGAAGACCGCGGCGGTCACCCAGGTGCCGATCACCGGGATGGACAGCATGATCGCCGAGGCGATCCGCAGACCGGTGCCGGAGAGGCCGTCGTCCGGCAGCGAGTAACCGGTGAAGCCGGCCAGGAAGCCCACCCAGAACAGCAGCGAACCGATGATCCAGTTGGTCTCACGCGGCTTGCGGAACGCACCGGTGAAGAAGATCCGGAGCATGTGCACCACGATCGCCGCCATGAACAGCAGCGCGGCCCAGTGGTGCATCTGCCGCATGATCAGGCCGCCCCGGACGTCGAACGAGATGTCCAGCGTCGAGGCGTACGCGGCCGACATCGGCGTACCCCGCAGCGGGGCGTAGCTGCCGTTGTAGATGACCTCGGTCATCGTCGGCTCGAAGAAGAAGGTCAGGAAGACACCGGTCAGCAGCAGCACGATGAACGAGAACAGCGCGATCTCGCCCAGCAGGAACGACCAGTGGTCGGGGAAGACCTTGTTGAGCAGCTTGCGCAGGGGGGTGGCCACCTGGAAGCGGTCGTCGACCGCCCGGGCGGTGTTGCCCGGAACCGCTGCTACGTCAAACTTGCGCCGCTTCACGGCCGCTCCCAGAAGTCGGGCCCGACGGGTTCGGTGTAGTCGGACGTCGCCACGAAGTAGCCCTCGGAGTCCACCTCGATCGGCAGCTGCGGCAGCCGCCGGCTGGCCGGACCGAAGATGGGCTTGGCGTTGTCGGTGATCAGGAACTGCGACTGGTGACACGGGCAGAGCAAACGGTTGGTCTGCTGCTCGTAGAGGCTCGCCGGGCAGCCGGCGTGCGTGCAGATCTTCGAGTAGGCGGCGTAGTTGCCCCACATGTAGTCGCCGTGACCCTCGCGCTCGTTGTTGCGGCGCGAGGTCTCGGCGTCGGCGTCCCGCAGGTGGATCAGCAGGGTCGGCGAGTCGGCGTACCGGTTGCTGACCCCGTGCTCGATGCCCGGGAAGACGGTGATCTGGCCACCGGCGCTGATGTCGGCGGGGCGGATCGGCCGACCGTCCTCGCGGACCAGCCGGATCTTCTGGCCGTCCTGGGGGGCGAAGCCGGTGGTCATCATCTGGTCGTTCGCGTGCGGGTCGGAGATCAGGCCACCGACCAGCGGCGCCGCGGCGACCGCACCGACCGGCACCAGACCGGCCAGCAGCGACATGCCGAGCAGCGGGCGACGCTTCACGCCGAGCTCGTCGGCCATGTAGAGCATGGTCTGCCCGGTGATCGTCCGGTCCTCGCTGGCCACCACGCCCTCGTGCCGGTCCTGGATCGACACCTCCTTGGGCAGCAGCTTCTTGCCCCAGGTCAGGATGCCGAAGCCGATGCCCAGCAGGGCGATGCCGAGGGTCGTGCCGAGCAGCGGGGTGAAGTACTTGTCCCCGCCACGGCCCGGCTGGTACTCCCAGGGCCACCAGATGTAGACCGCCAGGAAGGCCGTCGCGGCCAGGCCGGTGACCAGGAACATCGCCGCCACCGTACGGACCAGCCGGCGCTCGGCCTTGCTGCCCGGGGCCACCTGCTCCTCGTAGTGGACGATCTCGATGTCGTCCCGACGGGCGCCCTCGCGGACGATGTCGAACCGGCTCAGCGCCGGGTCGTTCACGTCCACCGTTTCGTGGCCCGGGTGGGCCGGCTGCTCGGTGTGGGTGCTCATTCGCTCGGTCACGACTTGCCCGCAATCCACAGGCTGGCGAAGACGAGCGCGACGATGCCGATCAGGAAGATCGCCACACCCTCGGTGGAGGGTCCGTACCGGCCCAGGTTGAACCCGCCCGGGTCGCCGTCCGACTTCAGCGTCTGCTGGATGTAGGCGATGATGTCGGCCTTCTGCTCCGGCGTGATCTGGTTGTCACCGAAGACCGGCATGTTCTGCGGGCCACTGAGCATCGCGGCGTAGATCTGCCGGTCGGTGGCCGGCGCGAGGCTCGGCGCGTACTTGCCGGAGGAGAGGGCGCCGCCACCGCCGCTGAAGGCGTGGCACTGCGAGCAGTTGATCCGGTACAGCTCGCCGCCGACCGCGATGTTGCCGTCTTCGTGCAGGTTGTCGCCGGCCGGCACGACCGGGCCGCCACCGAGCTCCTGGACGTACGCGGCGAGCTGGTCGATCTCGTCCGGGCTGAACACCGCGGGCTTGCGGGCCGCCTGGGCCTCCTGCCGGGCCATCGGCATCCGGCCCGAGCTGACCTGGAATTCGACCGACGCCGCGCCGACGCCGATGAGGCTCGGCCCGCGCCCCTCGACCCCCTGCGCGTTGCGACCGTGACAGGTCACACAGCTCACGTCGAACAGCGCCTTGCCGTCTGCGGCTGCGCTGCTCAGCGGCGGGTTTTCCTGCGCCGACGCGCTCGGGGCGAGGACGGTGTAGGCACCGCCGGCCAGCATCAGCGCGGCGACCAGCCGGACCGCGGCACCCAGCCGGCGGCGGCCCCTGCTGGGCGCCGCGGGCCGCCCGCGCAGCCGCGCGAGCAGGCCGCGTCGGCGGTCGTTGTCAGAAGTCATGACCTGTGTCCTTAACCGGTTGGACCTTGTCTGCGGGGGTGAAGCAGCGGCACGGCGCGAGACGCGCCAAGATCACTGAAGCCAGTAGATCATGGCGTAGAGCCCGATCCAGACCACGTCGACGAAGTGCCAGTAGTACGACACGACGATCGCCGAGGTGGCCTGGGCCGGCGTGAACCGGCCCATGGTGGTGCGGATCATAAAGATCACGAAGGCGACCAGGCCTCCCGCCACGTGTAGGCCGTGGAAGCCGGTGGTCAGGTAGAACATCGACCCGTAACCATCCGCGTTGATCTTGATGCCGTGGTGGACCAGCTCGCGGTACTCGTTGAGCTGACCGAGCAGGAAGATCAGGCCCATCACGAAGGTGATCGTGAACCAGCGCCGCAGCGCGTGCACGTCACCCCGCTCGGCGGCGAAGACACCGATCTGGCAGGTCACCGAGGACAGCACCAGGATCGTCGTGAACGTCGTCGCGTACGGGATGTTCAAGACCTCGGTGTGCATCGCCCACTGCTCCGGCGCCGCCGCGCGGATGGAGAAGTACATGGCGAAGAGCGCCGCGAAGAACATGAGCTCGCTGGAGAGCCAGACGATCGTCCCGACGCTGACCATGTTGGGCCGCGTCAGAGAGTGGATCCGGCTCTTGTCAATGGCTGGGGCCGCAGTCACGCGGTCATTATTGCCGTTGACCACGGCCGGCGATCAGCGGGGGGTGAAACCCGTGGTCCAAGTGGCCCGATCGGTACCGTCCGGTTCGCCTGACCTAGGCTGATTGGCGTGCTGGAAACCGACCCGATCACGCTGGCCGTGACGGCCGCGCCGCCGCTGACGGCGGGCGCGATCAGCCCGGCGACGGCCCCGGTGACCGGCGGCGCCGGGTGGCTCGCGGCCGACGCCGGCCCGCCGCCCTTCCAGATCACCGCCGTGGTCACCGAGGCCAAGCTGGACAACTGGCTCGCCGTCGTCCTGGTGGTCGCCGCCGCCCTCTACCTCTACGGAGTGCACCGGCTGCGGCTGCGCGGGGACCGCTGGCCGATCGCCCGGACGGTCTTCTTCCTCGGGCCCGGCCTGGGCGGCATCGCCTCGGTCACGGTCAGCGGGCTGCACGCGTACGACACCACGCTGCTGTCGGTGCACATGGTGCAGCACATGGTGCTCTCCATGATCGCGCCGATCTTCCTGGCGCTGGGCGCGCCGGTGACGCTGGCCCTGCGTACGCTGCCGACCCGCCCCCGCAAGCGACTGCTGGCGGTGCTGCACAGCAGGATCGTGCGGATCTGGACGTTCCCGCTGGTGGCGTTCGCCATCTTCGTGGTGAACCCGTTCGCGCTGTACTTCACCGACCTGTACCGCTACACGCTGGAGAACGTCTGGGCGCACGAGGTGGTGCACGCGCACTTCATCATGACCGGCTGCCTGTTCTTCTGGCCGCTGGTCGGCCTGGACCCGCTGCCCGGACGCTGGCCGTACCCGGGCCGGGCCCTGCTGATGCTGCTGTCGGTGCCGTTCCACACCGTGCTGGGGCTGACCGTCATGCAGAGCAGCACCCTGTTCGGCGGCGACTGGTACCCCTCCCTCGGGCTGACCTGGGCCGACCCGTGGGACGACCAGGTCCTCGCCGGCGGCATCCTCTGGGCCGGCGGCGAGTTCGTCAGCGTGACGATGCTCGGCGTCCTGGTGGTGCAGTGGATGCGCGCGGCCGAGCGGGAGGCCCGCCGGGTCGACCGCGAGCTGGACCGCCAGGAGGCCCGGCAACGCGCTGCGGAGACCACCACCGGCTCGGCCACCTGAGCCGGTCGGCGGGGCGCGCGGGGCGGCGTGTCCCGGGCGTCGGCACGACCGGTACGATCGGCGGCGCAGCTACGAGGTGGGAGCAAGTCTGACCATGAGCGAGCGCGAGCGAGTCAGCGGACTCGGTGCGGTGGTGCCAGCGGACGGCACGGAGCGAAGCGGAGTGTCGGCATGAGTGAGCGTCTGTGCACCGTCCTGCTCTACAGCGACGACCCGCAGGTGCGGGACAGGATGCGGCTCGCCGTGGGCACCCGCCCGGCGTCCGACCTGCGCGTCGAGTTCGTCGAGGCGTCCACCTACGCCGAGTGCGTCCGCGTGGTCGACGACTTCGAGATCGACCTGATGCTGCTCGACGGTGAGGCCAGCCCCGGTGGCGGTCTCGGCATCGCCCGGCAGATCAAGGACGACTACGAGAACTCCCCGCCGACCTGCGTGGTGATCGCCCGCGCCGCCGACCGATGGCTGGCCGCGTACGCCGAGGTCGACGCCACCCTGGTCCACCCGCTCGACCCGGTGACCACCGCCGCCACGGTGGCCGAGGTCCTGCGGACGCACGCCCCCGCCTGACGCACGCCCGACTCCGGCACCGCCACGGCGCCGGGCGAGCCGGCGCCGGTCCCGTCCCACCCGCACTCGTCTGCTCGGGAGGCCCGTCATGGGCGATCGGACCTGGCCACACCTGCTCACCGCGCTGCTGCGCGGCGAGGAACTCTCCGCCGCCGACACCGCCTGGGCGATGGGCGAGATCATGTCCGGCTCGGCCGCACCGGCCCAGATCGCCGGCTTCGCCGTGGCGCTGCGCGCCAAGGGCGAGACACCGGCCGAGGTGAGCGGGCTGGTGGAGGCGATGCTCGGCCAGGCCGTCCCGGTCGAGCTGCCCGAGGAGGTACGCGCCACCGCGCTGGACGTGGTCGGCACCGGCGGCGACCTGGCGCACACCGTGAACATCTCCACGATGACCGCCCTGGTGGTGGCCGGGGCCGGGGTACGCGTCGTCAAGCACGGCAACCGGGCCGCCTCCTCCTCCTGCGGCACCGCCGACCTGCTGGAGTTCCTCGGCATCCCGCTGGACCTCGGTCCGGAGGGGGTGGCCCGCTGCGTCGAGCAGGCCGGCATCGGCTTCTGCTTCGCCGCCCGCTTCCACCCCGGCATGCGGCACGCCGGTCCGGTCCGTCGCGAGCTGGGCGTACCCACCGCCTTCAACTTCCTCGGCCCGCTGACCAACCCGGCCCGTCCCCGCGCCGGTGCGGTCGGCTGCTTCGACTCGACCATGGCGCCGGTGATGGCCGCCGTCTTCGCCGCCCGGGGTGACTCGGTGATCGTGATGCGTGGCGAGGACGGCCTCGACGAGTTCACCACCGCCGCGCCCACCCGCTTCTGGATCGCGCAGAACGGCACCGTCAGGGAGACCGTGGTGGACGCCACGGACCTGGGGGTACCCCGGTCCACCCTCAGCGACCTGCGCGGCGGTGACGCCGCCTACAACGCCGACGTGGCCCGGCGGCTGCTCGCCGGCGAACCCGGCCCGGTACGCGACGCCGTGCTGGTCAACGCCGCCGCCGCCCTGGCCACCCAGGGTCCGCTGGACGGTGACCTGACCGACGCCCTGCGCGCCGGCCTGGCCCGGGCCGCCGAGTCGATCGACTCCGGCTCCGCCGCCCGTACGCTCGACCGCTGGATCGAGGTCGCCACCGCCTGACCCGGCCGTCGGAGGTCGTGGCGGTGGCGCTCAGACGTGTCGGCCCGCCTCCCCGTCGAAGGTCCGTCGCCGCTCGCGGATGTGTCGGACGGCCGTGGAAAACTACAGGTGAGTAGTTCCCCACACGGCCGCCGGCCGGCACGCGCGGGAGGAGACGCCCATGTTGGTTCGTGAGCTGCACTGTGAGACCTGCGACGGCATCCGCGCCTTCGAGATGCCGCCCTGCCCCGACGGCCACGGTCCGGACTGCCCCGAGCTCCTCTGCACCGGATGCGGCACGGCGATCTTCGTCGCCCCCTACGCCTCGCTCTCGCGGGCCACCCCGCCCGCCCGTCGGGGGCTGCACCCACGCCACGCCGCCTGACGCTGCACCCACGTCACCCCGCCCGACGCTGCACCGACGTCACCCCGCCCGACGCTGCACCCACGTGCCAGGTCGTCGTTCAGCGGGCCCTGGGTAACCACGGCTGCGGCGGCGTTGACCAGCAGGCACTCCGGCCCAGTGCAGCATCCACGCCACGCACTCCGGCCCGGCACACCGCCCACACCACGCACTCCGGCCCGGAGTCTCCGCCGAGCTACCCGGCGGAATCCCTGTCGACGGCCGCAGCGCTCCGCGAAACGACCTCACCGTGCCCGGAGCCGTCGGCACCGTGGCACTACTGTGCCCGAGGCATCCCTGCGCACCGGCCGTGGCGGGCGGGGAGGCAGCAACCTCTTGGATGTTGCTGCCTCAGAACCGACCTGAGACAGCAATATCCAAGAAGTAGTTCCATCCTGTTTGGGCTGGTCGGGGGGTCTTGACTGTGGGGTTGGTGGTGGTGGGTGGGCTGGTTGTGGGGTGGGTGATCTTCGAGT
>NZ_JBITKL010000002.1:666324-666440 GCF_044460945.1 Micromonospora sp. NPDC049903 | reverse complement strand
GAACTCTCGGGGGTAGGGCTTGGGCACAGCGACATCCTTCCAGCTCACCGTCAGGGCAAGCCAACTCAGATGTCACCTATCGGTGCAGCAGACCCGCCCATCCACCAGCAGGTCGG
>NZ_JBITKL010000002.1:160982-666225 GCF_044460945.1 Micromonospora sp. NPDC049903 | reverse complement strand
GCAACCGCGTCGGCGAAGCCACCACCCTCAACAACATCGGCAGCGCATACAACGGGCTCGGTGACTGGCAGCAGGCCCTCACCTACTTCGAGCAGGCCCTGCCCATCCACCAGCAGGTCGGCAACCGCGTCGGCGAAGCCACCACCCTCAACAACATCGGCAGCGCATACAACGGGCTCGGTGACTGGCAGCAGGCCCTCACCTACTTCGAGCAGACCCTGCCAGTTAGCCAGGAAATCGACGACCGCGTCGGCGAAGCGGCCACCCTCAGCAACATCGGTCTCGCTTACAACGGGCTCGGTGACTGGCAGCAGGCCCTCACCTACTTCGAGCAGGCCCTGCCCATCCACCAGCAGGTCGGCAACCCCGTCGGCGAAGCAGTCACCCGGTATAACGTCGCTATGGTTCACCGAGTTGTGGGGAATCTGGATGAGGCGATCGGCGAACTCGAGTGCGTCGTTGACCTTGACCGCCTGGTGGGCCATCCCGACCTCGCATCCGACACTGCAATGCTCGAACAAGTACGCCATGAGCGAGCACAGACACCGAGCGATCTGATCGGCTGATCGCTCGGTTGGGTTGGATACCTCGCCTGGCGGTTATGTGTTCGGCCGGCTGTCGGCAATTCGCTCGACCATCGTCCTGAGGCCGGGGAAGGCGAGTCGGAGGGTGTGGGCGGTGAGGTGGATTGCCCACCAGGTGAGGGCGATGAGGTAGCCGATGATGAGGGCGCCGTGGTTGGGCCAGGTGAGTACGAGGGCGTAGCCGATGGCCAGGCCGGTGGCGGCGATGATTCGGATGGTGGGGATCCGGGTGATGGTCAGGCCGGTGGCGATGCCGATGAGGGCGGCTCCGGTGCTGCCGATGAGTCCGACGCCGGTGCTGTTCATAGGCATCTGGGTGAGTGCGGTGATCATGAGGATGATGCCGGTGGTGGCGATCGCGGCGTGCAGTGTGGGGGGTCGGGCGCGGGTGAGCCATTGGGGTAGGTCGTGGGTGGGGATGCGGGGTGCGGTGAGGGCGATGAGGGTGGCGCAGGTGGCGAGGGGTAGGGCCCAGGCGAGGGTCCAGTTGAGGAATGGTCGGTATTGGTAGTTGACGGCGGTGCCGACGGCGAGGCCGTAGAGGGCGGCGGTGATGGGGCCTGCGACGGCGGCGGCGAGGTAGGCGTGTCGGATTAGGCGGCTGGTGGTGGGTTCGCCGGCGGTGGGTGGTTCGGTGAGCCAGGTGGTGGGGGCGAGGTGGGCGACGGCGTAGGCGGTGAGGGCGGCGAGTGCTCCGGCGGCGCCGAGGTGGGGCATGGAGATGATGACGCCGATGACTCGTCCTTGGAGCGTGCGGATGTCGGCGCTGTGCACGGCGTGGAGGAGGAGGGATAGGGAGCATCCGCCGAGGAGGACTACGGCGATGAGGTCGGTGAGCCGTAGGCGTACGCGGGGAAGTTGGGTGTTGGTCGGGTGGTGGTGTGGGGTGGTGAGGGTGAGTGCTCCCTCGGCGAGTGCGTGAGGTTGCTCGATGGCGCCGGCGGTCGTACCTGTGGCGGTGGTGAGTGTGTCGAGTAGCCCGGGTACCGGGCCGGCATGGCGGACGACGACTGCGGCGAGGTGCTCACGGCCGATGTCGGCGGCGTCGAGGATGTCGTCGACGGCGGCGGGAATGTGGTTGAGGAGTGGTTGTGCGGCGGTGGTGACGTCGTCGCGGGTGATGACCGCTGGTGTGCGTGGTGCGGGAAGCAGGACCGGGGCGCGGTCGTGGGTGGCGAGGGTGTGTCGTGCCTGCCGGACTGCGTCGCGGAGCGCTGCCGTCTCCGGCGGGGGTTCGGGGTGGTGCAGGCTGGCGCGGAGTGGGTCGTCGGTGGTGGTGGCGGTGGTGATGACGTGGTGGGTGAGGATCTGGTCCAGGTCGTGGGGTTGTTCGATCGGGTGGGTCGCTAGTTCGGTGTAGCCGTCGGTGTGTGCTTGGAGGACGGTGAGGGTGGCGGGGTGTTGGTCGGCGTGGCAGGTGAGCAGGCAGGTGCCGGGGGGTGCGTTGAGCCCGAGCGTGGTGGCGTAGGCGGTAAGGGCCGCCGGGGCGGTGACCAGGGCTGGGGCGGGTAGTCCGGCGCGGGTCGCGGCGTCGGTGAGCAGGTCGCGGCGGCGCGGTCCCCAACTGGTCGGGATCGTGACGGTCAGCGACGTGATCGGCGCACTGACTTGGTGGGTGGCGTGGTCGGCGATGTGTCGCAGGAGCCCGGAGAGGAGGCCCACTGCATCGACCGTATCCGTCTCCGCCGGTGGCGGCGGGGTGCTGGGGATACTGACCGGGTCGGACACGAATTGGTGTCCGGGAGGCAGGCTTTGGGCCGCGGCGGGGTCGACACCGAAGTAGAGGTGTCCGGCGGAGTCGACGACGATGCCGGCGGGCAGGATGTGCCGGCCACCGATGAGGACCGGGATGCGGGCTCCGGATCGGCCGATGATGGCGGCGATCGCGGTGGGCGAGCTGAAGTCGATCGACAGTTGTGGTCCCCCGCTGGACATGCCCGGCAGTGTCACCCGCTCGCGTGGCACCGCGTCAACCACATACGTCCGATAGTGATCCTTTGTGTGCGGATGGTGAGAATCCTTCTCGATGGGATGGCCGTTCGCGTGAATCGTCGTGTATGCGGGACAAGTCAGAAGACCGCCATCGGGGGAGGGTGCGTCCATGCCGGACAAGTCCACGCAGTCCAGCCGCCTGACCGACTACGGCACTCGCCCCACCATCTACACCCCGCGCGAGGTCCCACCGCTACCAGCACGAGGACGCGCCGTGCGGATCATCCGCGCTGGCGTCGGCATGGTGGTCTACGTGGCAGGCGCGCCAGCCGTGTTGTGGCTCGTCGGGGGGAACCCGCTGCGGCGGCTACCGACCTGGCCAGAGCTCACCGTCTGGTTCGACCAACTTCAGGGCCGCTTCACGATCGACATCCTCACCGGCCTCGCAGTGTGGGCGCTGTGGCTGCTCTGGGCGGCGTTCGCCATGCTGCTGCTCGCCGAACTGGTCGCCGCGGTGACCCGGTGGCGGATCCCCGTGCTGCGGCTGCCGGCACCACTGCACCGCCTGGTGTTCGGTCTGGCCGGCACCGCCGCCCTCGCGGTCACCTCCACCACCCACATCCCCGGCACCGGCGGCGACCGGTCACCCGTCACGATCACCTCGACCGGCAGCACCGAGGCCCTACCACTGCAGCCCGCCGCCCAGGGACCGGCGATCATCAGGGTCGGCGAAACTCGCTACGTCTATACCGTGGAGCGCCACGACACTCTGTCCAAGATCGCCACCGCCTGGCTCGGCGACACCGACAGATGGCCGGAAATCTGCACCTTAAACAAACACCGCCACTTCCCCAAGGTCGGCGGCACCCTCCGCGACTGCGACCTCATCTACCCCGGCTGGGAACTACGCCTCCCCGCCGACGCGACACCACCTGCCGACGCCACCCCGGCCCCACCACTACCCCGCCGACCCACCGAACCGACACCCGACCCCGTCGAACCACCCACACCACCGTCCCCGCACGACGAGGGCACGGACAGTGGAGTCAAGGCGCCTACCACCCCGACGACACCCGGCACAGTCCCGCCACCGGCTCGAGCCGCCACACCGGCACCGCCGACACCGACCGCCGACGCACCCACCGGCAGCGTCCATCCGAGCCCAATCCCAGAGCAGACCGTCCCAGCGCCAGCCGCCGACCGGGACGGCATACAGCTACCCGGCGGCAGCTTCCTGCCATGGGCACTGGCCGCAGCGATCAGCGCCGCCGCCGCACTCGCATGGCTGCAACGCCGCCGCCGCTTCACCCCCCACCCGCCCGGCAATGCCGGCACCGACACCCCACCCGCGCTGCCCCAAGCAGTGACCGAGGTACACCGGCAGGTGGTCCGCAACCGGGACCTACCGGCCGCCGAAGACCTGACCGAACGAGCTGGCACCGTCCCCGACGTATCGCTGCCACCACCTGGCGGGGTCGGTCTCGTCGGCGACGGCGCGCCCGCCGCCGCGCGGGCCGCTCTGGTCACCATGCTCGCCTCCGGCGGGCCCCGAGAGCCGAACCGTCGCGGCGAGGTCGTCATCGACCACGCCACCCTCAACACCCTGACCGGCCTCGACCCGACCGCGCTCACACCATGGCCACGCCTGCACATCGCCGACGACCTCGACCACGCCCTGAACCTCGTCGACGCGATGCTGCTGCACCGCACCCGCATCCTCGACGAGCACAGCCTCACCGACCTACGCCACCGTGCTCCGGACGAGGAGGCGCTTCCGTCGGTGCTGCTGATCAGCCTCACACCAGCACCGGACATCCTCCACCGCGTGCAGGGCACCCTCCGTACCGGTGCGCACCTGGACATCACCGCGCTGCTGCTCGGTACCTGGCCCCCCGGCCCCACCATCGCCGTCACCACCGACGGTCACGCCCGGAATCCCGAAAGCGCCGCAGAATCGCCACTCGGCGAGCGCGTCGCCGTGCTCGACACGGCCGGCACGGTCGCGTTCCTGACCACCTTGCGCGAGGCACACACCGGCGAACCGCCCGCCATCACCTCACCAGCCATACCGGCCACGCCCGACCCGCTCCACGTCAGCCGGAACCAGACCAAGACCGCCGACGAACCACCATCGGCCATCCCACAGCCGGCACGCGATTCCACCACCGTCAAGGCGCAGCTACGGGTGCTCGGACCGCCGCGCATCGACAACATCACCCAACCCGGCCGACCGCTACGCGCCAAAGCCCTGGAACTGGCGGTCTACCTCGCCGTACACCCCGACGGAGCCGCCACCCGGGAGATCGGCGAATACCTCGAACCCGACGCCCGCATCAGCCAAGCCGACCAACGCGTACACACCAACGCCTCCAACCTCCGACACGTACTCGGCCGCGCCGGCACCGCCGACACGAAGAACGCCTACGTCATCAAGGTCGCCGGACGGTACCGCCTCGACCCGACAACCGTGGACATAGACGTATGGAGGCTCCGTGACCTGATGCGCACCGCGACCATCGCCACCGAACCGCGCCGCCGCGAGCTACTCACCGCCGCATGCGACCTCTACACCGCACCCTTGGCGGAAGGCCAGGACTACGAGTGGTTGCAACCGCACCGCGAGACCATCCGCCGCTGGGGCACCGAAGCACACCTCCTACTCGCCGACGACCTGCTGCACCACGACCCGCAGGCCGCATCCGACCTGCTCGACAAAGCCATCGGCCTGGACCGCTACAACGAGGCCACCTACCGCAAGGGCATGCGCGCCCGCCACGCCCTCGGCGACGCCCACGGCATCCGCACCCTGCTACGCGCCCTCACCAAAGCCCTCGCCGACCTCGACGCCGCACCACAGGACGACACGGTCACGCTGGCCACCCAACTCCGCACCAGCCTCACCGTTGAGTGACCGGCACGCCGCGCCACCACGTACACGCCTGGTGCCCCTACTGGCCCTCGTCCCCGGTCCTCCGCTGGGCCATCGCCGTTCACAGCATGCCCGCCTGCCAACCACGGCGAACCGCCCGCGTGTGCGGGCAACCCCTGTGGCCGAACGCCGTTTTCCCACCCGGCTGCTGCACGGATGCGGCCGGCGCGTCGGCGCACCCCATACGCCGTCGAGGTCATCAACGCCGCACTTAGCGGTCATCGCGGTCCCACTGTCCGGGCGGACCGGCTGGACGCTGGCCGCCTTCGCATGGTGAGCAGCAGGGATGATCATGCTCCCTTCGCCGACCTCGCCGTCATGCGACTGCCGCACCGGATCACGGCCGTCACCGGCCTCGTCGGCCTGCTCACCGCAGCCGATGACCCGCACGCATGGCGGCATGGCGGCGTGCCATCGTCGCGGGTCTGACCTCGTAGGATGCTTCACCGTGCCGGCCATCGGTCTCGCGGACACCTCGGCTGGGGCGATGTCCCCTCGCGGTACCGGTCGCTGCCGCACTCGGCTGGCACATTTGGGCCGCCGTCTACGCCGGAAACGCTCCTCGGCCTCGGTGCCGCCGCAGTCACTGCGGGCCGTGGCAGTCACTAAAAACGACAGAAGGGGCACCGGAGCTCAGCCGAAACGGGTGTGCACAGAGTGACCAGATGATGGCAGGATCTTCTGACGCCTGCTGCGTAATCCGTAGGCTGCCGTCCCTCGCTCGCTCGGAGGTCCTGGTCCATGCAGAGTTCTATGCAGGACGACGCAACCCGTCGCCGCCTTGGTCGAGCTGTCCTGTTCATCCTTCAACAAGCGCCGACGGTGACGAACCCAGTTGTCCGAGCAGACATCGCTACCCTGCTGCTCGCTGGGCAAGCGATGGACTTTGCTACCAAGCTTCAGGGGCATGGCAGCCAGGTGAGCGGAGCCCTCGCGCGCGAGTATGCCCGTCAAGGCGGCCTCGGCGAACGAGACCTGCTGAACGAGGTGCTACCCAAGCTGAAGAAGGCGGATGTAGTTGACTACCGACTCGACACGGACGGCAAGCTGCTGCACGTTGACGAATTCGTCGGTGTCACAAGCAATGTGATCGAGCAAACCTTCCAGGTCTTGCACCTGCTCAACCCCAGCGACCCGGAGTTGGCCGTACTTCATAGCGTCGAGATCGCGGCTTGGGCGCCGCTCGCCGAGTCGCAGCATCTCGACCAAATCACCCGTCGAGGCTTGGGAGACGCAGCCGCAGCGGCCGGTCTGAGGCTGGCTCTTGCGGTCGGCATCAATCGCCGCATCCCGTCGGCTGAGCTCAGCGAAGATGTCATCTTCAACCCGCACGTCTGGGGAACCGGGCAGGTCAAGATTGCGGAGTTTCTTCGCAACCTGCCCCCCAACGAGCGAGACGTCCTTCTTGGGCTCTGCGAGCAGGCATCTAGTCGGCCCGGCATCCTGGTTGACCAGCTCGGAGCTGCGCCCAGCGTCCTTGCCAGTGCGAGAAAGGTTGGCCTGGTGCAGGCCGCCACCGTGAAGTCAAGCTTGGGAGGGGGACGAAGCAAGACCTACGTCTTCTCGCCGCTCTCCCAGACCGAAGACGACCTTCGCACGACCACCGAAGCACTCCACCTCCGAAAGCTCTTCGTCGCGCATATCCTCTTTGGGAAAGAGCAGGCCGAAGCCTGGGGTGGCAGGATTCAGAGCCCTACGGTCCTCGTACGAGCGCTGCTCGACCGCGGCCAGGTTGGGCCTGCATCCAACATCGCGACCGACTACCACCTTGTTGAGGCGCACGGCATCGTTCGCGTGGAGGAGACGAACGATGGTCGCGGCGTTCTAAAGTTGATCAAAAAAGAGGTCGTTGAGGGTGGGCTGGACTGGCTGACGGCCCATGTGGGCAACATGCCGACGGGCGGACCGGTGGGTGTAAATCTGCGACATGCGCCGGGGACGTTCGTCACGCCGGAAGGGGACCGCGCCGCGATCCCGGATGATGCAGCCGCAGATGAGGTAACGAGGTCGGCCGTACTTAGCTTGAGGGAGGAGGCACAGCGTGCAGCGAGACTCGACAGCCCGTTCGGCTTCTAAGGGCAGCAGCAGCGGCCGTAGTCAGAGTAGCGGGGATCTCGGGCATGAGATGGAGGCACGCGTCGCGCAACTCTGGTTTTGGGAGGGCTACTTCGCGCGGCGCGGCATCAACCTTGAGAGGCACTATCACCCAGATCCGCTGTTGATCACCGATTTGGACCTTGTGGCGTTCGATTTCAATCCTCAGTTGGCATCCACCAAGCATATCGGCGAAGTGAAGACCGGAACCAGCCGAAACGCCCCGAAGCCTCTTGATCGCCTAATTTGGCTGAGCGGGCTAAAGCAAGTTGTTGAGGCGGACACGGGGGAACTCACCACCGCTCTAGTTCCTTCAGACCGTGTCAGGAATCTTGGACGCACTCTCGGTATTACCGCGCAATCTCTTGTCGACTTCGAACGCCGCGAAAAGGAGTCGGTCGCAGGGCTTGAAAATCTCGGCTCCCAAGGCATCGCAGCTGCGGAAACCGTCAAACGCGTGCAGGAAACCTGTAAGCGCGATCCCGAACTGGAGCGCGCCTTCTGGTTTCTGCGGAGCGAGGTTTGGTTCCTCAAGCCCTTCGTCGCGGTCAAACAAATTATCGACCTAATGCGGCGACTTAGCAGGCGATGGACTCCAAAGCATGACGATGACGACTCGGCCGCTATTCGCTGGTTGATGTGTGAGGCGACCAGCCTCCTGACGCTGAACACAATCACGATCGCCGGAATTGGTTTCACGCTTAGCAAGGACCAGTTTTTCGCGCTAGTCGAAGAAAGCCTTGCCGAAGGGATCGTTCCATCGCATCAGGCGCGACGATTTTCCGAGTCAATTGATCGTTACGTCGCCGGCTTGCTTGCGGCGGCTAACGCACCTGCCCACCTCAGAGTCGATGCTGTCGGGGCCTTTTTGCCGAAACCGCCGGATTATGCGGAAGCTTATGCAGAGCTGACGTGGCGGATCATGCAATCAACCTTGGCCGCGCGTATACTTCCCCGACAGGTGGACTTCCTAGTCTTCGAACGAGTAGTTAACCGGCGTGAAGCTTCTTGGACGACCGTCTTCAAATTGGGGTTGCGCCGTCAGGACGGATCGAGACTGCGTCGGCTGGTGGCTGCGTTTCTGCGGGGTGCGAATGCATCCATCGACGTTGTCGATGCGGCGCTTACGCGGGAAGTCGAGGTAGAGCAACGCCAGGAGGACCACCAGAGCATCTCGAGTCAGCTCAACTATGAGCAACAGGCATTTACTAATGAACCAAAAATCGACCATCCGGCTTCAGTGTACGCTTCCCGAATAAAAGAAGCCTTGCAGCGAAAGTTTGAACGCAGTCATATAAAGGCGAGCGCCAACAATGGCCCGGACATCACTTTTGTAGGTGAAGACGGTCGGAGTGTTGTGATCGAGGTAAAGTACCGAAGTGGTGGCGCCCTCGGGGTGAGCGAGATCGCGGACGCTAGAAGGCAGCTAGATAGATTCGCCGGCGACCAACGAGGGCTTCTGGTTACCAACGCGCCTTTGTCCGACGAGGTGCGGCAGTACAATGCCTCCAACCCAGGATTCTCCAGCGGAATTGAAGTACTCACATGGAACGACGATCGCGACGATGACCTCTTAGCCCGTGCACTCCTGCGCCAGCTCGCCTGATAGTCCAGCCGGAGGAGCCGGTCCGCCCTCGGAATCTTTTGGAGTTAGGCCGGTCGGCGTTGCACGGGCCCTAGATCCATATCGAACTGAGGATGTACGGCGACAAACGCAACCTCAACTGATACCGGCTGCACGGGATGCTGCCGTCGTCTCGGGGCTGCGGCGCTGGCACAGGGCTTAGCGGCCACTCACCTGCCACGCGCCCACGCCATCCAGGCATCTAAAGCTATGTCATCGATACTCGACCTCGCCGCGCCCCGCCCGAATCCTGAGGCGCTGCCCTCTCCCGGCCTGCCCTACCTGTAGGAGTGTCGGTACAACAGGCGAACTGTGCGCTCGGGGCCGGCTCTCGCACTCCTGGTATTCCTACATGTTGAGGCCTATCGACCGGCATCACCAGGGGACGATACGGCGGATCATGGCGATCTGATTGGACCACTTCTCCATGCGAGTGATCTTGACGACGTCACCGGTTGTCGGTGCCTGGATGATGAGTCCTTCACCGAGGTACATGCCGACGTGGCGGGGATTGGTCATGGTGCCTTGGCTGCCGGGAATGAGGATGAGATCGCCAGGCAGCAGGAACGCTGAATCGGTTACTCGTTGTCCGGCGCGGGCTTGGTCGGTGGTGACACGCGGGATGGTGATGCCGGCTGTCCGGTAGGCCGCTTGCATGAGGGATGAGCAGTCGCATTGCTTGGTGGGGTCGCCGGAGTGTGGGTCGGTGCAGGTTCCGCCGAAGTGGTACGGGGTGCCGAGTTGCCGGACGGCCCAGGTGATGGCCGTGGTCACGGCGGGTGGGGTGTTGGCGGGTAGTGCGAATCCGTCCGGGAGTGCGGCGGGTGTGTCGGTGGTGCAGTCGGTGAGGGTGCCGGCGAGTTGCTCGACCAGGTGTATGGCGTCGGTGGTCCATGTCTCGTACGCGTTGGGGTAGGCGGAGACTTGGACTGTCTGGGCGGCTTGGGTGAGGGGCATCGACTCCCAGCCGGGGACGGTCAGGAGCTTGTCGAAGAACTTCCTGGCTTGGTAGGCGGGGTCGGCCAGTTGCGTGACGCTGCCCCAGCCTTGGCTCGGTCGTTGCTGGAATACGCCGATGGAGTCGTGGTCGTTGCGGTCGCCGAGGTAGGGCAGGTTCCGTAGGCCGGATTCCTGTATGGCGGTGGCGATGGCGATGACCCAGCCCCAGCGGGGTACGGCTGTGGCGACGCCGACGTCGATGATGGTCGCGGCGATGTCGCGCTGCTCGGTGTCCCATGTGCCGGGGTCGGGTTGCTGCCCGGTGGGCCGCAGGGCAGGGGCGGTGATGCCGCATCCGCCGGGGCCGCTGCCGGTGACGGCGGACATGAGGAGCATGGGCAGGCCGAGGCAGGCGACGATGACGACGGCGACCACGCCGACGATGACTTTGGTCATGGACGTTGCCCTCAGGTGAAAACGAGAAAGGGCCGGTCTACGCGCGGGTGCGCGGCCGGCGGAGGGTGGCGTAGTGGCTGAGCGCAGGGCGGCGTTGAGGTGTGGGGCGAGCAGGGCCATGGGTGGGCTGGTGCAGGTGGCAAGTGGCAGGCGCGCTCGTCGGCGCTGCGGTTGGTGCCATACATCGCTGTCTCCTCGGTTCGTGAAAGGTCGTGAAGCACGAATAGGGCCGGTGGGCCGCCCACGTGGGCGGCCCACCGTGCGGGTTGGGGGGTCAGGTGGTGGAGGTGTGGAGGACGTGGGCGGCCTGGCGGAGCAGGTGCTCGATGAGCCGGCTGGCGTCGTAGTGGTCGTGTCGGCTGTCGATTTCTGCGGCGTATGCCCAGTCGAAGGTGCTGTTGGTCATGGCGGGGACGTGCCAGAGGTCGCCGCCGTGGTCGAGGAAGAGGGCGCAGTGCCAGGGGTCGGCGAGGAGGGTGAGGGGTTGAGTGGTGCAGGTGATGGTGCAGGCGCAGTCGGGGTCGTTGTAGGTGGTGCGGGGCCGTTGGTGGTGGACGAGGCAGCGGCAGTCGCAGAGCCGCCGCCACGGTTGGATGTAGGCCATCGGGTTCCTCCCGCGTCGTGAAATGGCGTACGCCTCGGCCGCCGCCGGCGGTGCGGTGGCGTCCGAGGCGTACGCAGTGGGCAGGCTGGTGGTCAGTGCGGTGGTGCGATGGTGGTGCGACCGGGGCTTAAAAGGGTGTTGTGCTGGATCTGGCGGGTTTCCTCGGCGGTGAGCAGGTAGGCCGGTAGCCGCGGTACGCGTTCGCGCCAGGCTCGGTAGAGGCGGTGTATGCCGTCGATGAGTAGCGGCGCCTGTGGCTGTCCGGTGATGGTGAGCTGGGCGACGATCAGTGGTTTGGCGAGGTTGGTGGTCATGGCGTAGGCCCGGTCGAGGCCGGTGCTGGTGGGTCCGATGAGGTTGACCGTGTGCGGGTCGTCGAGTCGGGTCAGGCCGTACGCGTCGGCCCAGGTGGTGACATCGAGGGGTTGGGTGTTGCGGGGCGTCGTCGCGATCAGCGCCTCAGCTGCGTTGATGGAGAACACCCATGGCCCGAAGTGGAACCACTGCCCCGGTTGAGGCCCGGTCACTGTCCGCCCCTGTTCTTGGTGACGTGGCGGTAGATCGCGATGCAGCGCAGGATCAATTCGTGTGGCGGTAGGGTCAGTAGGCGTTGTCGCTTGTCGTCGCGGAGCAGGTCCCAGATCTGGACGGTGACGGAGGCGGACCACACGTCCACGATCACGCCGTCGATCTTGAGGTACTGCCGGTTGGCGACGATCCGCCGCAGCGTGTCGATGAGCGTGGCGTCGTCGGGCGGGTGGTTCGCGTCGTCGGGTCGTTGCGCTTCGGGGAGCAGGGTGTAGCAGTACTCGCAGGTGCTGTCCAAGCGTGGCGGATCCTCGGTCTCCCACCAGTCGACGTCGGCGACAGGTAGCCCGCATACCGACTGGCGGAAGTCTCTGGGGTGGCGGATGTGGCCGCTCATCGCCTTCCCGCCCGGTCCGATCCGCACGTCGCCGTGCGCTGTGCCATGGGATGTCTCCCTCTAAAGAAGGAGCCGGGGCAGGGCCCGGAATGGCCGCTGCCCCGGCAGGCTGGACGAGTGAGGTCAGACCTTCAGTAGGTCGAAGGCGGTCACCTTCAGATCACCTGCGTTGCCCGTCAGCACGCGGTTGGCGCGGGCGGTGGCGTTTTTGGCGGGTTGGTAGTGGTCGAGGTATTCGGTGATGGCCTGGTATCCGGCCCACCGGCTGCCGGTGATGGCTTTCTGGGTGTCGGATTCGCGGATCAGGTATTTCAGCGTGCCGAGGCGCTGCTTGGCGTTGTTGCGGGTCTGGTCGGAGGCGTGGTCCTTGACCGGCCACACCTGACCGGCCACGTTCTCGAACTCACGCATCGTCATCTCGGTCTGGAGCATCCGCTCGGCGGCCTTCTCGAACGTCTCCATGTACGTCCACATCAGTCCGAGGGCTTCGCGGGCCTGGCTGATCTGTGAGTTGACGTTGGAGGTGTGCCGGAACGTGTAGTGCCCGACCGAGTGCGCGAACGCGGCCCGTTGGGTGTTGGCGCACACCACCCGGATCGGGCTGGCATCCACCCGCAGCGCGGCGGTCCCGTCGTGGGAGGTGGTGCCGATCAGGTACAGGTCCAGGCGGTCCACCCCGGCGATCTCCATCGCATCCGGGAGCTTCATCGTGACGAACACCGACTTGCCGCGACGCAGGCTCCCGGCGGTCTCGAAATGCGCCCCACCCACCTGATCGACCAGACGGTCCAGCATTTCGGCGCACTGCTCGTTCTGCACCACCGTGTAGTCGGTGCCCACGATCCCCAGATACTCCGTTTGGCCGGTGACGGGGTTGCGGCGGACGGTCATCCGCTTGTCGTCGGCGGGGATCTGCACCTCGACCCCATCCACGATGTCGATTCCGACGGTGCGGATGGTGCGCACACCCCAGTCACCGAGCCGGGCGGCGGCCATGATCTCTTCGGCCTTCATCGTGTCCTGGGTGACGGTGCCGAGTTGGTGCCAGGCCGACAGGCGGGCGCTGGCGAAGGCGGTCGTCCCGTCGGTGAACATCTCCAGTTCGTGCGGCACAGGGTTCTCCTCTCGATACGGCTGCGGGGCCGAGCGCACGGCTCGGCCCCGCAGCGGGTTGGTGTGGGTCAGGACTGTTCGGTGTTGTCGTCTGCCTGCCCGCTGCTGCTCGTGTCGACCGGTGCCGGGTGGGCGAAGGTCAGCGGGCTGTCGGTGACCAGGAGGATCCGGCCGGCGGCGGCGGCCTTGGTGAGGTTGTTGCGGACCGCCCCGTTGCTGACCTGCCGGCCGAGCTGCGCGGCGAGCCCGGTGGCGATGTCCTGCGGCGTCATCGACTTGCCGGGGTTGGCGGCCAGGTAGTCCAGGGTCAGGCGTTCCAACTCGCCCCGGGCGAACGGCTGGTTGCCGTCGGCGTTGACGGTCCCGTCGCCGCTGACGCGGGCCACGGGGCGGGCGGTGCTCGCCGCGCGGGGGCTGGTGCGGGTGGGCAGGGCGATGATGTGGGTTTCGCCGTCTGGTCCGACGATGTGGAGCGTGCCGTCGGGGCGGATCAGCGGCTGCACCGCCGCGGTGGCGTCCGGCGCGGTCGCCATTGCTCGGATGACCTGGAGGCAGAGCGGGCAGCGGGGCGGCTCGGGGTTGGGGTCGACTTCGCTGGCCTTGGTCGGGCCCGGGATCCAGCGGTGCGGCTGGCCGGGTAGCCGGCGGGCGGCGTCGGCCTGCTCCATCGCGGTCAAGAGCCGCGTCGCGGTGGCGTGCCCGATACCGCTCTCGGCCACGATCACGTCCAGGGTCGCGCCGTCGTCGCCGTGGTCGGCCAGCACACCCTTGATCGCCATGACCTTGCGGTCACCCGGCCGTACCGGCTGCACGACGGCAACCGGCCGCGCCGTCTGCTCGGTGGCGTCCTCGCCCGTGCGCTCACCGGCGTCGTCCGGCGCGTTGCCGGTGGCGTCCGAGGTGCTGCCGGTGGCGTCGCCGAGGTCGGTCGACTCGTCCGCGTCGCCGCCCTGATCGGCGGTGTCGGCGTCCGGTGCGGTGCCTTCGGTGTAAGGAGTCTCGTCGCCGCCATGGTCCGGCTCGCCGTGCACGTCGCCATCGCTCAGCTCGCCGACTGGGCTCGGCTCGCCGTGCTCGGATGGGGCCGTGCCGGCGGTGTGCTCGTCACCGGGACTGGTGGTGTCGTCCGGCGTCGGATCGGTGGCGTCGGTGGGGGCGGCGAGGGTCCAGCGGGTGGGGGTGCCCTCGGCCGGGTCGGCGTCGGTGTCCACCGCCACGATCAGTCCGGCCTCAGCCAGGGTCTTCAGCGCCTTGTCGATGGTCGACCGGGCCTTACCGGCCTTGTCAGCCAGATCGGGTGCGGTGCCCTCACCGAGGTCGGTGAGGGCGTCGAGGACCGCCTGCGTGGCAGGCGTCAGGGACTGGTAATCCATCAGGTTTTCCTCCAAAAGGGGTTGGTGGAAGCCCGGCTCCGTGTAGTGCCGGGCGGCAGTACGCCGGGTCGCGGACAGCAGCACGTCCGGCAGGCGCGGAACGCGCTGCCGTGCCGTGTTGTGCCATTGCGGCCTGGCAATTTCGGACGGCGTGGTACGCCGTGCGGGTATCAGCGGCCGGTGTCGGCGGCGGGGTGCAGGGTGTAGAGGCGGTTATCGGTGGGGTCGCGGTAGATACCGGCGTCGGTGTGGGACAGCCGTACCGCGCTGACGCTGCCGGGTAGGCGTAGCCGGGCGTCGGAGATGGTGACCGTGATGTGGGCGGAGTGTCCGGCGAGGTGTTCGCGGCGACAGTGGTCGGTGTGCGGCAGGACCACCAGGACGCTCTCGCCGGGCTGCACGTAGCGTCGCTGCACCACCTGCCCGGGATGGGTGCGCGCGTACGTGGTGCGAGTGGGGTCGGCGATGAGGGTGTCGACGCGGTCGCGGGCGGTGCGGTAGGCGCGGGCCAGCTCGCTGAACGTCTCTACCGTGCCGGTGATGGTGGCGGGTGGGCCGGTGATGTCGTCGCCGTTGATGAGCAGCGTGCGGAGCTGGTCGACGGCGGCCAGCAGTTCGGCGCGCAGGTGCCGGAGGTTGTCGGCGGCGTCGGGTAGGTGCGCGGCGGCGGGGACGGGGTCGGTGGCGTGTTGGTCGAGGGTGCGGCCGGTGGCCTGGGTGATCCAGCGGGTGATCGCGTCGAGGTGCAGCACCAGTTCCCCCTAGCTGGTGAGGTGGGTGAGTTCGCCGGAGGTGAGCTGGTCCGGGGTGCGGTTGCGCCAGGTGTCGGAGTGGCGCAGGTGCCACCAGCGCAGCAGCGCCCGGCAGGCTGCGGCGAGGTCACCGACCACCGGCAGCGGATACGTCATGCCAGGTGGGGTGGGCTGGTGTAGGGGGCCGATGTAGGCGGTCGGTGTCCAGCCCTGTGCGGTGTCGGTGACCTCGCCCACCACCCGGTTCGGGTAGGGGACGTCGAAGGCGCTCGCGGCGTTGCTGTCGGGCTGCACCTGCCAGGTGTCCTGTTCCCGTCGGCGCAGCGTCGCCACACCGTTCGCCGGGTCGCCCCGGTACAGCAGCAGGTACCGCTCGTTGTCGGTGTCGAGCGCGGGTCGGTGGTGGCGCCAGGCCCGGTAGGTGGTGATGAGCATTGCGCCGAGGACGAGGTGGCGTTCGCGGGCGGTGAGGGCGTCGGTGAGCGTCTGGTGGTAGCCGGCGACGTGGAGGTCGGCGCGGGCGGCCAGGCCACGTCGGCTTCGGCTCGTGAGGGCGTCCACGCGGGTGAGGGCCGCGTCGAGGGCGGTGGTGCTGTCGGTGAACTCACGGGCGGTTCTGTGCAGGAGTCGGGCGATGTCACCGACCGGGTCGGGGGTGGCCGTGTCGTGGCGCCACAGGGGTTCGGGTAGGACGTCGTTGGTGTCGGCGGCGATACGCCGCAGCGCCGGATCGGTCAGGAACACCGGAGGATCTCCTTTACTGGTTGGCGGGGTGTGTGCGTGGCGAAGGCCGGTCGCAGCAGGGGGCTGCGACCGGCCTTCGGGTGTTGGGCGGCGGGGTTCGGTTAGCTGATGGTGATGGCGCACAGCCGCGCGTCGGCGCGCAGACTGCGGATGTAGGCGCATGCCTGGTTGAGGAACCGGAATCGGTCCGCGACGGAGTCGCTGGCCGGGGTGAGGAGACGCCCTTCGGTGGTGATCAGCGCGTCGCCGATCAGGGCGGTGCGCCAGTGCAGTCCGGTGTAGGTGGCTTCGCCGGCCTGGTAGACGGGCAGTTCGTAGGGGTCGAAGTGGTGGGCGATCATCGCCACGATGCGGGGTTGCTGTTCGAAGCGGCGACGGGCTTCGTTCAGGCTGACCTTGCCCGGGTCGGCGTGGTGCTGGGCGAGGAAGTCCTCCCACGGCCGGGCCGGTCTGGTGGTGGCGTTGATGTGGATGTTCCAGGCCCGCCACCGCATCGCGGCGTGGTGGGCAGCGGTCGCGGCGGTACGGGTCAGGTCGAGGCGGCTCTTCCGACCTCCGGCGGCCAGGGTGACCGCGCCGAACCGGCGGGCGGCGTCGAGCAGGTAGTAGCCGAAGAAGCGGGTCAGCCAGCCGACCAGTGCGCGGTGGCGGACGTGGTAGCGGCGGGCCGGGGTGCCGTTGGCCTCCAGGAGGTCATTGACCTTCTCCGAGGCGGCGAACCAATCGGCGTTGACGCCGGGGGCGAAGCAGACGGTGACCACCTGTCCGGTGGTCGAGGTGGGCATGGGCATGGCGGGGGTGCTCCCTTCACGACAGGGCAGGGCAGGGTGGGTTGGGGTGGGGGTGGTGCCACCGGATCGCGGCGTCTGCGCCGGGGAAGCTGCCATTGGATGGCGCGGGAGTGGATCACGAGCCGACCAAACGGTGGGCGTAGGTGATCCCGCTGGCGCGGGCAGATCCGAAAGGGGACAGACGGGGCGGCGGTGCGAGCAGGAAGAAGAAGCTGCACCGTAGCGTCGTGACCTGACAGCACCCAGCCTTCAGAAATCGCCACCATGCCTCTGAACTGCGGTGACAGGAACCGCCGTGTGGCTGTCAGGGTCTGTCAGGCGACGAAGAGGCCGTCGTCGTAGTTCGGGTTGTCCGCCACCGGCTGGCCGTGGTCGCTGGGCAGGTCGGCGAGCCGTACCCGGATGGTCGCTCCAGCCGGGAGCCAGACCGCTTCGGCCGGGTCGGCGGTGTGGGTGGCTGTCGCACACGGCACGTCGTCGTCCAGGTGCTGGTGCAGGTGTTCCTCGCGGTGTTCGCTGGCAAGCCAGAACAGCACCGGGTAGCGGGGGCCGCCGCGCCGGGTCAGCAGCGCGTACCGGTCGAGTTTCGCCACCACCCGGCCGAGTGGCTCGGTGCCGGTGTCGGCCTCCAGGAAGAACCCCACCGTGACCTCGCCGCTGCTCCACAGGCCGTGCCCGTCGGCGGTGATCGTGCGGAACTGCTTCGTCGTGGCCCTCTCCGACCACCAACGGTCCAATCGCGTCCCGGGATGGTGACGGGCGTGGGCGGTGAGGCGGACGAAGAACTCGTTGGCGGTGAGCAGATGGTGCAGGTGGGGGTTGGCCGACAGGCGGTGCACGGTCTGCCGGGTCGCTCGCAGGGTGGGCTCAGGTCGGCGGTGGGCGGCGGCCTGGAATCGGTGCCCCTGGTGGCCGAGGGTCCAGTGCCACGGGTGGCTGCCGCCTCCGGCGCGGTGGAACCGGAACCGGTCCAGCAGGCCCAGGGCGGCCAGCTCACCGAGGCGGATCTGACAGGTCCGGCGGGCGTGGAACAGCATGCGGTGGATCTGGTCGGTGGTGAGGACCTGGTGGTCGTCGAGGAGCTGGAGCAGAAGCCGGTCACGGCTAGTGATGTGTGGGTAGATAGCCAGCAGGCCAGGAGAACGTGATGACGGCATAGGCGGTTCCCCCTGGTGGAGAGAGAATTCCCGTAGGGAGTCTGGATGAGTCGATCTTGCTCACGGACTCGTCATGGTCCGGGTGTGGGCAGGTCAGGCACCTGACAGGTCACACCCGGATGGCTCGTCTGGGGCCTCGTGTCGCGGACACCCCCAGACGAGCCCCCGACGCCGCACCCAGCCGAGCCCTCGGACGAGGAACCTCGCTGGGTTGACGGTCAGCGGTTGCGGTTATTCAGCCGCCGTTTCATCGCCGTGCGGGCGAGCTGCTGCATCGGCGGTTCACCCTCGCTGCGGGCGTGAGCGGCGGCGCATTCCTGCCGGATCGCGGTCGCCTCACCCACGATCGACACGGGCGGGTTGGTGGTAAAGGTGAACGCGGGCAGCTCCCGGTTACCGACCAGCAGCCGGGCGGCGGCGGTGTACACGTCGAGGTGAGCGAGGTCGTGCTCGTCCATCTCGGGTTTGGTGTGCCTCGACAGTTCTCGGGCGTCGGCGGGGTCGACGGTGAAGAACACCTTCGACCGGGCGTTGGCCGACACCGCCGCCGCCACGTCGGTGGGTAGTTGGGCGAGGTCCTGGTGGGCAAGCACCAGGCCGAGCCGGAAGCCGCGCGCCTCGGCCAGCATGTCCCCGACACTGCCCGGCAGCGTCAGGAAGTTCTGGCACTCGTCCACGTAAAGCACAGCGTCTTTGCGCTGGTCTTCGGGGATGGTGGCGCGGGCGATGGCGGCCTGCCACACCCGCGCGACGATCATCGAACCCAAAATTCGGGTCGTCTCCTCCCCGAGGACACCCTTCGGTAGCCGACACAGCAGCACACCGCCGTCGAGCACCGTGCCCATGTCGAACGACGAATGGGCGTTACCGATCACCGACTTCACGAAGTCCCGCAGCAGGAAAGCCCGTAGTCGCGCGAGGACGGGGGCGATGACCTGTCCGCGGAACTGCTCGTTGATGCCGTCGTACCAGAGCCAGAATCCGCCGAGCCCGTCCGGGTCGTCCAGGCCGTGGGTGAACCGGCCCCGGAACTCCCGGTCCTGCAACAGCGACGGCACAAGACTCAACGTCGGTTTCGCGTGCCGCATCAGGGTCAGGCACGCGACCCGCATGGTGTCGTCCATGCGTGGCCCCCACTGACCGGCGAAGATCTTCGCGAAGATCCCCACCAGGTTGTCCACCGCCAGGTGTCGATCACCGCCGTCATCGAGAGGGTTGAAGCAGGCCGGGTTCTCCTGATTCGGGTCGATGATCACGATCTTGTCGGCGTGGGTGGCGGGGAGTCGGTCGAGGATGTCGGTGACCAGGTCCCCGCGCGGGTCGATAACCAGCGTCCCCCTGCCAGCTTTGATATCGCCGAGGATCATGTTCAACAACAGCGTCGACTTCCCGACGCCGGTCTTTCCGACCACGTGCACATGCTGGCGGGCGTCGGTCACCCGCAGGCCGACGCTGTGACGGCCGATATGCGACCGGCCGAGCACCTTCACGCCCCGCCCGCCAGCAGGCACCTGCACCGGTGCCGGCACCGCCTTGGCGCGCGCCCGATCCAGACCAGGCACCGCCAGGTCCAGGGGAAGCGCAGCGAGGGCGGCTAGTTCGGGCACGGTGGCCAGGAAGCCCCGCCGCAGCCGCCGTCCGGCGAGGGTCGCGACGGGTTGGGGCATCTTCATCCGCCGTAGCCGGTTCGGGCCGGTGTACACGGCGGCGGCCGAGGCGACTGTGTGCCCCAACCCGACCAGACGCTCACGGATCTGCCGCGCCCGCTCCTCGTCGGGTGGGGTCTTGGCCGGGTCGGCGGCGACGGCGAATCGGACCGCGACCTCGAAGTGCGGCACCCGCACCGCCTTCTCCACTACCGTCCGCGCGTCGGCCCCGGCCACCGGATCCCGCTCCGCACCACGCCCAACCACAGGCGGGGTGCGCGGACGGGACGGGCCGGGGGCGAACGCGTCGAGGAGCCACAGCAGCGGCGTGGCGGCCAGCGTTGCCGCTCCCGACACCGCGCGGGCGGCCATGTCGGGCTGCCCGCGCGGATGGGTGCTGGCGATTGCTGCCGCTCGGCGGGCGGCGCGGACGCGGCGGGCGGGTGCGGGGCGGGCCAGGACTTGCACGCACGCGTGTTCGCGGTGGCGGACCTCGGCACCGGCGGCGAACAGCGCCCGCAGCGGATCGCTGTCGTGCTCGACCCGCAGCGGTAGCCCGTCGGTGTGTTGCGGCCAGTGCGCCCCACCTACCTGTTCACCGACCTCAACCGGGATCGGCACGGCGGCATCCTCGACGGTCAACGTTGCGGCGGGCCAGGCCGCCCGGACGGCGGCCTCTACCGCACCCGGCGGCACTGTTCCGGGCACCCACACGCGGATGGTGAGGGCACGGCCGGTCCAGGTGTACTCCCACCCGACATGCGGATAGCCGAACACCCTGCGCCGCCACACCGAAGGGGTCAGTACCCCCATGACGGTGGTCCAGAACGTGGCGGCAGCCTCCGGCGTGACCTCCGGTGGGGCGGCTATGGCGAGCCACCGCGCACCGGCCGCGAACCGGCGGTGCCGCCACACGAGCGCCTGATCGTGGCCGAACACCGTCGCGACGATCGCAACGGCAGCCAGGAAGCCGAGCCAGGGCCGGGCGATGACCCACTGCCACACCTCGGCGGGCCAGGTCGGGGAGGTGGTCATTCGGCCTCCCCGATACCCGTGACAGCGATCCGATGCTCCGCTGTCGACCCGACGCTGCGAAAGGGGATCCGGTTGCGGCCCGCGACGAGTAGGCCCTCGCCCCTGGGTGCTGACAGCAGGAGCCGGGATTCTCCGGCGGTGAGGTGGAACGCTTCGGCGACGGTGTCGATGGACTGTGTGGACTGGCGCATCAGCACCTGTGTCGCGGCGTTGGATACCACCGCCAGGCCGAGGTCCGTGGACAGCACGTCGGCGGCGTCCTGGGTGATCACGCACAGCCCAGCGGACCGCTTCCGGGCTGCTTTGGCCATCCGGAACAGGAACCGGGCGCCTTCGCCGTCGCGCATCAGCAGCCAGGCTTCGTCCACCACGACGAGCTTGCGTCGCCGGCGTGAACTCGTGGTCGGGGTGTCGATGCCCGCCCAGATCGAGTCCAAGGCAAGCAGTGTGCCGACGGTGCGTAGCTCGTCGGGCAGGTGCCGCAGCGACCACACCACCAGATGCCCGCTCGGTGTGGTGGTGGTCGGCCCGTCGAACAAGCCCGCGAAGTTCCCGCTCGTCCACGGCGCGAGACGAGCGGCGAGCTGTCCGGCAGCGGGGTCGGGGTCGGCGTCGAGCGTGGCGGCCAGGTCCCGCAGTAGCGGCGCCGGTCTGGTCCAGGTGGCCGGGTCGCCGTTGATACCCACCGTGGCGTAGGTGGCGGTGATCGCCCGGTCGAGGGCGGCGCGTTCGGCCGGGGGCGGCGGTGCGCCGAGCATGACCGAGATCAACGTGTGCAGGTAGAGGCCACGCCGGGTCAGGGTGTCGGGCCGGTCGTCGGCGGGCAGATCGAGTGGGTTGATCCGTACACCGGGCTGGCCGAGCTGCACGACGGTGCCGCCGACGTGTTCGGCGAGGGGCGTGTACTCGTCTTCCGGGTCGATCACGCTGACGGTCGTGCCCTGGTAGAGGTTCCGCAGCACTTCGAGCTTGACGAAGTAGCTCTTGCCCGCGCCTGACCGGGCGAGGACGACGGAGTTGTGGTTGTCCTGCGCCCACCGGTTCCACACCAGCACCCCATTGGAGGTGGTGTTGACCCCGTACAGCACCCCCTCAGGCGGGGCGACAACACCCGGGGCGGGAGCGGCGAGATCCGCTGAGGCCAGGGGAAACGCCGCGGCGAGGGCGGTGGTGTCGAGGATGCGGCGCATCCGCAGCGGGTCCACCCCGACCGGCAGGGTCGAGATCCAGCCCTGCTGATGCCGGAACGTCGCCGGTTGCAGGTCCAGGAGAACGGACGCGGCGGCGGACTTCACGCCCGCGGCGACAGTGGCCAGTTCGTCGAGGGTGCGGGCGTGCACAGTGACGTAGATACCGACGTCGAACAGCTTCGCCGCCCCGCGGGCGACGCGTTCGGCGAGGTCGGCGGCATCGGCTGCTGCCGCCTCCACCATCGGGTCACCGAGGCGCCCCTGGTCGGCGTCCAGGCGGCGTGACGATTCGAGGCGGGCGCGCTGTCGTTTGAGCATCGGCGCGGCAAGCTGGGGCGACACCGGGTCCATGTGCACCGCGACGTCGACTCGACCGGGGTAGGACAGCAGCGGATCGAGCCAGGCCGGGCCGACCTCCGCCGGATAGCCGCACACGACGTAGGTGGCGGCGTAGCCGTTACCTACCTGCACGTGCCACGGTGTGACCGACAGCGCGGCCGGGGACGGCATGCCATCCCCGGCCGCGCTCTTCTTCCTGGGCTTCAACAGGTTCATGGTGTGCTCCGTAGCGTGATGGGGGTGCCGGGCACCGCTCGCGGGCCGGGCACGGGTGGGGTGAACGGGTCGACCGCGCTGGCGAGGGCCGAGGCGACGGCCGACCCGTCCAAGGCGGCGGCTTCGACACCGAGCCCGGACAGGGCGCGCACGGCGGTGTCGGCGACCTGCTGGCCGGTGACGACCGTGAGGACCTGGCGGCGTAGCGGGTCACGCTCGCTGTCGAGGTCGAGCAGGAACTGCGCGTGGTCGTCGGCGGCGCCTTGCAACGCCGGGTGCGGCAGGCGTGGCGCGTGGTCGGCGATCGCGTGCGCGTGGGCGGTCAGGTCGTGGCGCTGCGCGGCCACGACGATCTGCGCCGGCCGGGTCAGGCTGTTGAGGAACCGACCGAACCCGTCCAACAGCGCGCCCTGCTCGCTGCCGGTGCGCAGGTGGATGTTGGTCGTGCCGCAGGCGATCACGACCCGTTGTGTGCCCTCGCAGGTGAGGACCCCGGCCGGGCTGACCGCCGTGACCGGCGACCGCAACGGCGCCGGAACACTCGGCTTACCAGCGACCACCGCGACGGAGCTGGCCCGCGCGCCCCCGGGCGCGAGCGTCCGAGGGCTGCGGGACAGGGCAAAGCCGTGCCGCAACCACACGTCCAAGGGCAGACCATCGCGGCGGCCGAGAGCCACCACGACCGCGACGGCGAACACAAGGACCCCGACGACGATCCACGCGACCGGCGGCAGCAGGTGCCCCAAGGTGCGGTAGATCCCGAACCCGACCAGGCCGGCGCCGCCGATGATGCCGAGCTGCCGGAACGTGAGCCCGAACGCGATGCGATCAGGCTCGTTGACATTCGCCGGGACGACGGCGCGGACAGTCGTGTCATCGAGGTCGGTCATGTGCCACTCCGGTCGAGGTAGACGGTGCGCAGCCGGCGATAGTGGTGACGGGTAGGTGAACTCCTGTCGACCCGGGGCAACGGAACGGGCACACGCCGGCCCATGCCGCGCGTCATCCCTTGGAAAGCGACGGTGCGCAGGATGAGGCCGGTGATGTTCGGGGCACGGCCCTGCTGGGAGACGAACCGGCGCATCACGCTCGGGATCTTCACCGTGGTCCACAGAACCACGATCACGAGCAGCAGGTTGAGGGTGTCCGAGCTCGGCAGGCCGAGCAGGATCGGCAGGTTCGACTCCGGATCGACCAGCAGGTTGATACCCGCCGAGAACGCCACCGCCTGCAGCGCGGGCGTGGCCAGACAGCCCAACAGAGCGCGCCACCACAGCTCGGCCGCGCCTTGGGTCCACGGGGTGGCGTAGCAGGCCAACGCCACCGGCGCGATTCCCGCCAAGATGACCAGCATCCCTATCCGTGCCAGCCAGCCGCCGATGAGCATGAACATCAGCACGACGATGAGCAGCCCGATGACGGCGATCAGCAGGGCGTTGCTCGGGTCGGTCATCGCCGACGCCACACGCGCCCGGACGAACGTGATGGCCTCGGTGGTGGGTGCGGCCTCACCGGCCATCGCCACCGTCAACGCGTTCGCTATCTCGATGAGCACGCCGGTGAGCGGAACGGCGAACGCGGACAGGACGAACCCGACTCCGAGCCGGGGTACCAGGTGCTTGACCTGGTACTGGGTCTCGACCGAATCACCGAGCATCACCGCGATGCCGGCGGCGATGACCGCGACGACGAAGCATGCGTGGACGACCAGTGCACTGTTGCCGGCGATCGACCGCACCTGCGGCAACACGGTGACGTCCGGTGAGACGAAGATCGACGACGTGAGGAAGGCTAGCAGGCCGCCGAGCAGGACGTTCACCGTCTCGGCGAGCCAACCGACCAGGCCGTTCATCAGCCAGTTGACCACCTCAGCCGCCGAGGATGCCCTGCAACACCTGTAGGACCACCGGAGCCAGCACCGCGAGGGCGTACCCGATCAGCGCGGACTTGAAGTTGCCCTTGGCCTGCTCGACCTGGGCCGGGTCGCCTCCGGCCGCCATGTAACGCAGGCCACCGATGACCAGGAACATCGTCGCGACCAACGCGATGATCCCCATGATCCAGCCGGTGATGTTGGAGATGACCTGGTTGATGCTGTTCGGTGCCGCGATCGGCGGTGCGGCGGCGAGGTCAGACAGAACGGAGAGAGTCGTGTGCATTGCGGCGCTCCACAGGGATCTGCGGGACCGCCGCGGTGGGGACCAGGACGAGAGGCCGGTGTGGGTCCGGGTGGGGGCGCTCCTCCCTCACGTGTGGTGCAGGGATCGCGGTGTCAGTACGCCGCGCCAGCCATGCCGAACCATCGGTCTCGCCGGAAGGAGTGGTCCCCACCGGGCGGGCATGTCGTGGATGACATGCACCGCCCAGATCCCGACTGTCAGGCCGATCGAACCCGGCCCACACCTGTCACACTCTGACACGACCGGCCACTGTCAGGTGCTACGTCCGCAAAGCGATCGACCTGCCCGCCGCGACGGCCAGCGACCTGCACGATCCGCCTGCTGGCCTACGCGGCGTTGGTACGAAGCCTTGTGCGGACAGATAGGTAGCGATCGTTTGGTCGTGACCTTTTCGGTTCTGTTAGTTTCTGGGTCGATCTTGAAGGACGAGTGAATGAAGGCTCTTGAGAAGGCGGCGGCCGGACGTGACGAGGTCATCGAATGTCACAACATCGATCGTTTTGCTGTTCATGCACCAACGCCGAAGCTTCGTCTCTTGCTGAGCTGTCAGAGAGGATCTTCTGCCCATCACCAGCAAGCCTTGCGGGTTCTCAATGCCAGGCATTTTCTTTCGCGCATAGTCTCCACTCTCAGAGACCCATCCCTGAAAGTCCAGCACCTGCCCTAGGGCGTGAGTGAACTCTCGCGAGAAGTCGTTCTTCGAGGTAAATATGCGATCTTGCGGTTTCTCAATTTCTACGACCAAGTAGCGCAAATCGTGGCGACGTATGACGAAATCTGTCACGTAGTCGTCGCCGAGGCGGTGCTTCGCGATCACCTCCGCTGCCAGCGGATCGAGTACCGTAGGGTGGGCCTTAAGAAATTCTTGATACCGCTCCTCTGGTAGATCTTGTGAGATTAGATTCTCAAAGGTATCTAGCAGTGGTGCCGGGATTGCAATGGAACCCGCGGTCAGCACTTTTATTACGTGCTGGAAGAAGTCGTTTACTCCGTCGACCACTTGATTTTTGATGGCTTCTCTGCCGATTATTCCTATGATCTTAGAGAAGAGGACAGAATTCTCTTTCGAGGAAAGGATGAGTTCATCTAGGGCATCCCGTGCCCTATCTCGAGCAGTCTCCGTGATGGGGAATTCCTCGCTTGATACTGACCACATATACCCCTCGGCCGGAAGCCGCTTCCCCGCACTGGCGAGCCACAGGGCCTCGATTGCGTACTCGGCCCATGATCCAAAACTCCCGCTCGTTGCCACGTCAAGTAACATTGCTATTCCTTTTTCGCCTGCCACGACGGCTGTGGCTGCAGCAAGCTGCGCGTAACTGATTCGCTCCGACCCGCCGATATGCCGACGCTCATCCCGAAGCACTTGTTCGGCTAGTTCGATGGATCCAGCTCGCCCGAGCGAAAGAAAAGCCCTAGTCACCGCTCCAATCGACTCATTGTGTGCGTCGATGTTCCATTCGCTGCTGTCGGCACCCCTCTCTCGGGGGACCTGAGGTTGACCGTCAAGCCAATTCATCGTATACGCAGTCAAGTTCACTGAATACTCCAGGGAAAGCGCTAATTGCCGTAACCGGCTAGATTTGCTGTCTAGTCTCGCCGAGTCAAAGGCTGAGGTGGGCACGAAGAGTAGGTGAACGTCCCCGTGAAGTGCGGCGGTCGCCGAGGTCGCTATACCGCAAGTCCAGCCGCTCGCTCTAAACGCCTCCCTCGCTGCGTGGTCCTACGTATTCGCTGGCTCGCTGCCACCAGGCGTTTGGTCAGGTCAGGCCACGACGGCCAGCCGTCGAAGTGGCGATCGATACCGAAATGGCCGAGCTCTGCTAGCCGGACCCATGCCTGAGCCACCAGCCGGGGATCATGCTCCGATGACACGCTACCTGGAATGACGGCACGACAGCCCGCACGCTGCTTGCCGCCCGACCCCCGATTACGCTCTTCCCGAGAAGCCGTAGACCTCCGGCCGGCCAGGCTTTGCAGTGCTGTGATCACCCGCCTGAGCCGGCTGCTTGTACTCGGCGTGCCGCAGGTTCTCAAGATCGAGCCGAGGTGGCATTGGCCAGGTCGTTACCGCGTCTGCGTGCGTGTAAAACACAGTCAGAGTCGGCGCGGCTTCCAACAACGCTTGGCCTACTGATTCCAAGCATTGCCAGAATGACTGGATATCGCCCAATCCTTCTAACTCTCTCTTGCCCTCGGTTTCGATGCCTTCATTGAGGTTGGGAGGAAGTGGGGAGTTGCGTGGCAAGGAACCGGTCGCCTGCCTGCGCTCTCCTTGGCCTTCCGGATCTGTCTGGGTGGCGTGGGTAACGAGGAGCATGTTCGGCTCGTCTAGTACCACGCACAGGCCTACCGGCGTCTCGCCGTTGTGACTCAAGTCAATCTGTACCGAGCGGCAGAAAGACCCGGTGAGTGGCGCTGGCACCGAAGCGACTGCGATCCACCTCTGCAGGGCGTCGCGCAGGCGGCCTCGGGCCGATGAGTCCCAGTCCGTCAATACTTCGCGGAACGCACCCTCCGTCCAAAACGTTCGCTTGGCCCTCGACTCAGGTGAACAAGTGGACGTGGTCTGAATAAATTGCACCAGCTTGCGCGACACCAAGGCATCCCTGAACTCGGCTTTGTTAGCAAGTGGTTGCCACAGCGACCTGAGGCCGACGGGCCGCCAGAACCTCCATCCGTTACTGGAGGATCCACGTTCGTTGCCCAACAATGCGAGGTATCGTTCTAATGCCGTGAGTAGCGTGTAAGTCTTGCCGCCTCCTGGGGGTGCGGCGACAAGCAGGAGCGAGCGGTCGGCCCGGCGGAACGCGGACCATGCGTTTACAGGCGTCACCTCGGCGGGAGCTGCCTGGAGCCGGGCCGTACTAATGATTTGCGCGGCCTGCTGCTCGGCAGCTGCCAGCAGCCGGGCGGCCTGCACCTGGGCGTCATCGAGCACGCTTTGGGCCCGGTCTAGTGCCGCGTCAACATACGCGTTAATTCCGTTGGTCACTTCTGCCGCCTGCTGTCGCGCGGCCGTGAGCGCGGCAACCTGCTCGGCCGCCTCCCGGCGAGCGACTTCTGCCTGGGCCCGCCGAAGCGCCAGCTCCTTATAGGCCGACTCCAATGCGCAGTGCACCTCGTCCCAGTCCGGGCTCAGTAGATCGTGGAACATCGATTCCCGGCGGCGGCAGATGTCCCATCCGTAGCTGCGGAGCACACGAGCCAACTCGTCTAGGTCGAAGGTTTCGACCGGCTCGGTCGTGTCGGCGAGCAGCTGATGCAGCCGCTCCTCAATTTCTGCGTCGGTGATGCCCTCAATGGTCTCGTCGACCAGGTCGAAGACCTCGCCGAACGTTTGACCGAGCGGCTCGGGATCGTCCATCGGGTATCGGGTGGCGTCGTCGATGGTCATCGTCCCTCCTTCCGAGCATGGCTGGGGTGGGCCAGCTGTGCCCGCTCAGCGGCCTCTTCGCGCTGTAGCGACTCGGTAAGGCGTAGCCGGGCATCGCGCAGGCTCTGGCGGATCGCGGCCGGTGAGCGGCCGAGCACCGCAGCGATTTCAGTGGGGGTGAAGCCATCGACGATGAAGGCCATCACGTCGCGCTGCCCCGGTGGGAGTGAGCGCAGCAACTGCATGACCCACTCGCGGTCTTCCCAGAGAGTCATGCCCGAGTCTTCGCGCTGCTCGGGAGTGCCTGCGTGCTTCTCAACCTGCCGCCGGCGGATCCGGTCGAGGTTGCGAGACTTCTCCTTGACGAAGTTGCTGATTACCGCCCGGCGGGCGTAGGCGACTGGATCGTCAATCTTGCTCCAGCGCTGCAGCATCTCCTTCATCACCGCGGCGGTCGCCTCGTCGGCCTCGTGCCGGTTGGCCCCTGCGAACATCACGACCCGAATCAGTTGTCGGTACCCGGTGCGATAGAAGGCAGCGACCTCCTCTCGGGCGTCGATCTGACGCTTGACCCGCGGTGTGGGCGTGGCCTGCGCCAGGCCCTTGTCGGTCTCCACCCGGGCCTACCTCCGATCGTGAATCCGAAACAAGCAACAACCGTACGAACCTTCCCTGCCGTACTCGGTCCAGGAAGGCTGTCCAGCGTGAGGCAACCAGGTCAGAAATCTTCGAGCGCGCCCCAACATGGCTCCGAGCCTGGTCAATGCTGTGCCAGCAGGACCAGAGCCACGACGGTCACCGCCATCACGGCGGCCACGATGGTGATCGTCACCGAGCCAGTGGTCAGGTAGACCCCGCCGACCCCCGCAAGCACCGCGTTGATCAGAGCGACGAGCCGTCCGGCGCCCCAACAAGGATCGGGCCGGCGAATCGAAGGCGTGGGGCCGGGAACGTAACTATCCATTGTCGCTTCCTCTCGGTAGGCGCAAGCCCGTTGTCGAGAGGTCAGGTCCACCAAGGCCACCTAGCGTGAGCCTAAGGAGCAGTGACCGCAGTGCCAAACAAGGCAGCCGCCGTAGGCGCCAGGGGATTGCGAAAGTCAAGCCGCATCTGCGGCACGGTGGCAGGAGGATCGGACTGAGTCGGAGAGTTGACCTCGCACGACGGCGGCAGCGACGATGCGCTCGGCGCGGCGGCGGCGCATCCGGAGGGCTCCGGGGGTCAGGTGCTGCTCGGCGGCGAGCTGTTCGATCAGTGCGTCACCGAAGCGGGTCGCGCTGATCAGTTCGGCGGCGTCGGCGGTGATCAGGCCGGAGGCGACGGCCCGGCCGAGCAGCAGGTCGGGGTGCCCGTAGGGCATCCTCGGCGTGCGTGATCCGCTGGCTAGGTCCAGTGGCAGTTCCTCGCCGTTGTCGGCGGTGACAGCGCTGGTGCCGGCGCGCCAGGCGGCCCAGCACAGCCGTAGCCACAACCGGGGTGCGGCGAGGTCGGCGGTGCGCAGGGCATCGAGGAACCCGGCGAGGACTTCGGAGTCGACGTCGTCGGCGTGCCGGGCGTGGCCGCGGCTGATCTTCGCCGCGAGGTGCGTCAACGCCGGAAGCGCGACGCCGATGGCGCCGACGACCCAGGCGGGTCCCCATTCGCGGGCGTGGTGGGCGAGTTGCCGCCACAGCTCGTCGGTGGTGGTGCTGTCGTAGCGCTCGAACTTGACCAGCTTGCGCAACTCGTCCAGCGGCATCGTCGTATCGGGCATGCCCGGCACGCGCCGTGCGTCGAACACCAGCGGCGCGGGTTCGCAGGTCAGCAACGCGAACGCGGTCTCGGCGGTGGTCAGCGCCGTCTCCGCCATCCGGGTACGGGTGGTCGTTGCCATGGTGATGTCCCCCCTCGGCAGGGAGCCTGTCGCCCGTTGCGACGGCTCCGAGGCCCCCGATTGGGACAGCCCGACCTGACACCACAACTGGTTGTCAGAGCCGGACAGGTCGTGACTGGTCCTGTCAGGTTCTGCGCCCTGAGCGCGGCCCGCGCGTCCGCCGATCGGGCTGTCAGGTCGCTGGTGTGACTGGTTCTGTCAGGTCGGGGGTGGGTTCGATCCGCCTGTCAACACGGCCCTGGGAATCGTCAGTACGCTCGCCTGTCCGGGGGCCACCGTGCCTATGACCGACAGCAACCCACGCCGCGCACCGATCCCTGTGGGGGATGTGGTGTCCGGTGACCCGCCCGTGCCGATCACCGTCTGGCCGGTCCCCGCCCCACAGGGCGGTGAAACCATGTCCAACGCGATGGGCGTGCGGCTGGTCCACAACCTCACCCACCCCTCCGATCTGGTCATCGACCTGGCCGTGGGACCACAGTTGGCCCGCGCGGTCATCGCGGCGCACCGCCGCAGCCACCTGGACATGCCCCGGCAGCTCGGCTGGGGCCGGGAGCCGGCGACGCTGATCGTCACCGGCTGGCCCCTCGACGACGCGACGTCGCCGGGCGAGTTCTTCGCCCGCTGCCGTACGAGCCTCGTGCCGGGCGGGTGTGTGGCGGTGCTGCTGCCGCACGGCGACCCCGTCCTCCCGGTCGACGTCATCGTTGCCGCGAAGGGAACGGGGTTGGCGTACCTGCAGCACATCGTGGCGGCCGACCGGCCACCCCGACCCGGCCAGCGCACCCAACTCGACATCCACACCGACGTGCTGATCCTGACCCGCAGCACGACCGACACCGGCGGCGCCGATGACTGACGACCTGCCGATCACCTCCGTGTGGTTGACCTGCCAGCAGCCGGCCCGGGACCAGCGGCGAGGCCGCTACGCGCCGCAGACCTCCAGCCACCCCGGCAAGATGCTGCCCCACCTGGCCGCACACGCCATCAACTCCTACACTGCACCGGGAGATCTGGTGTTCGACCCGATGTGCGGGTCCGGCACCACCCTCGTGGAGGCCATGTACCTCGACCGACACGGAATCGGGATCGACATCGAACCCCGGTTCACCGCCCTGGCCGAAGCGAACGTCGCGCTCGCCGCGTCGCAGGGCGCGGCCGGGACGGCGCAGGTGTTCACCGGCGACGCCACCCGCCTGCTCGATCTGGTGCCGGCCTCGGCGGTCGGCCAGGTGGGGCTCGTGCTCACGTCGCCGCCGTACGGGCGCGGAACCCACGGACTCGTACGGACGACAAGCACCGGGGTCCGCAAACGGGACCACCTATACGGGGACCGGGAACGCGGCAACCTCGCCTACGGCGGCTGGTCCCGCCTACTCGACGGCTTCGCCACAATCCTCGCCGCCAGCTACCCACTGCTGCGTCCCGGCGGGTCCGTGGTCGTCACCTGTCGACCTGTCCGGCGTCAGCGCAACGACCTGATCGACCTGCCCGGCCAACTCCTCGCGGTCGCCCGATCGGTCGGGCTGGTACCGGTGCAGCGGTGCGCGGCGATGCTCGCCGCCGTCCGCGACGGACAGATCGTGCACCGAGCAAACATGTTCGGCCTCCTGGCCGTCCGCAGGTCCAGAGACGACGGCATCCCCGTGCACCTCATCGCGCACGAAGACGTGCTGGTCCTACGCCGCAGCTAGGGCCCCGACAGGAGCACGGTTTCTCGACCTAACAGCGAATCATCCCTGACCTGTGGGCGGGCGGCGGCCCGCCCACAGGTCTCATGGCTGTCCTCTGCCGCCAGTTACGGATCCGCCAGCTGCCAGCCCGAAGCGGGCCCAGCGGTGCCGCAGGACCGACAGCATGGACGACGCGACCAGTCCCCACCCGGTACCAGTGAACCGGCTCGGCGGGTACTGGTGCACAGGGCCAAACCTGACATGACGCTGCTGCGGTCAGGCTGTCAGGTTCTGCCAGACGGCCGAACCTGACATCCACTCCCGGCGACTCCGGCCGTGGCTAGCCTGAAGGTTCTCCTTCCTCTTCTCCTTGTGCCCCTGATCTGACGCCTTCCGCGACGGCATCGCGCCCACCCTCTCGGGTCGGCCGCCGCCGCCAGCCTCGGATCCGGCACTCGCCCCACCACGCCCCGTCGCGTACGCGGACCGGGCGCGGCCTCCCATCTCACAGGCGATCACCACCACCCGGTGGCCGTCCCTTCCGTGCTGTCCCTTGGAGGACGACATGCTCCAGCCCCGCTGCATCCCTGCCAGCATCACCGGCCCGGTCGGCACACCGACACCTGCCTGACCGGCCCGTGCGGCTACTGCGGCATCCACCTCCCGAGCATCGCCTCCGGCGAGTGCCGAACCTGTCAGTACATCGTGTGTGAGGCATGAGACGCCGACTACCACCCCGACCTCGGCCCCACCTGCCCCACCTGCCCCACATGCGCCGCCTGTGCCGCCTGTGCCCCGCCCGCCACCGGCCACCGCACCCGCCCCGCCACCTGACCGACAACCGGCTTGGCATCAACCGATGCCACCACCTCCGCCGGGTTCACCCGATCGCCCACGTCACCAGGGAGGTTCCTCATGTCCGCACGATGGCTCCCTGCCATCGCCATCACCGGCAGCCGCCTGCTCCGCACGGAACTGCGCACTGTCGAACAGCAGGCCGGCTACGAGTTCGAGTACGCAGACTCCATCCCCGCCGGCCGCCGCAACGCCCGACTCCGGCCGCTGATCATCATCGGCACCGACCTGCTCGCCCGGGTCCGCAAGCCCATGATCTGTCGCGGCCTGGTCGTCGTCGCATCGGTCAACCCCTCCACCAGCCGAGTGTGGTCGCACGGCACACGTGCCGGCGCGACGTACGTCATCGTCCTGCCCACCGCCGGTTCGTGGCTGGCCCATCACCTCGTGCGCGACCTACCGCCCCCAAACGGGCCCACCCGCCCCCCGCACCAGCCGCCACCGACCGACTGACCACCACACCCACTGCACCAGCGAACATCGCCGCAATCCGAAGCCGCACACCCGTACGGCGGTGCCCGTGCACCACCCGGCATCGATCACGAAGAACGGCCCGCCTCCTGGCGGGCCGTCGTCATTCAGGACCCGCACGGCCACCACCTGGCCATGCGGGTCCTTCTCGTAGAAGGAGATGTCCATGTCCGCCCCACCGAAGCGCCTGTGGTGGCGCCTCGACGACGTGCTGCCCCTGGCCGAACACGCCCTCACCGCCCCCGAACACCGGATCACCGGCCAGCAGGTCCTCGCCAAAGCCGCCACCCGCCCGGCGTTGATCTGGGACTCCGAGCCCTCCGGAGACTGGATCAGCTCCAACGGCGTACCAATCTGGTACGACGAGGACGGCAGACCACGCCGCGTGCAGGCCCGTACCTGGCGGCACACACCCACCGACACCATCGGCACACCGGGTCAGCCCGAAGGTGGCACCGGGTTCCTGCGCCTGAACCGCCGCTACCGCGACCCCCACCGCCGATCCCTGATCAATCTGCTGCACCACGGCGCCAAACAGCACTGGTTCGCCCTCGACCCCGCCGCTCTGGACACCGCCGACGGCCTCCAGGTCCTCGACCACCGCGACGACATCGCCCCACCCGAGGCCACCTGGTCACCCGCGATCGTGACCGCCGACGAGGTGTTCGAGCTGGAATACCCGGCCTTGGTCGCCGATGACTACACCGCCCTCGGCGGCGTCCTGGCCCGCTTCGACTACCCGACCGCCCGCGAGATCGCCCACGACCTCGACCGCATCCGCGACGGCGACATGCCCGGCGAGCACCCCGTCATCACCTGGAACACCGACGCCGCCGTCATCTCCTGGGACACCGACGACGGCAACACCACCCGCCTCGTCGAGGCCGACCGCGTCTCCCCGGACGCCGACGGCCGGTACAGCCTCGGCGCCTACCTCTGGCCCTGGCGAACTATTAACCAGGAACCGGCCGATGTGATCGAGCTGCCCTGACACCCGGAAGAACGCCTCGTGCTGCGCGACAAGTGCGCAGCACGAGGCACTTCTAGGGCTCGTTCTGTCTCCCCGAATCCCCACCATTCGCGCCAGTGATGGAGATCCCATGCCCTTTCCCCCGAACAGACTGACGATTCGGTCCCGGTCCGAGTTGGTGACGGCAGTGCCCTACCTGCTGGGTTTCCGCCCCGCCGTCGGCAGCATCGTTGTCGTCGCCCACCACGAGCAGCAGATCGCCTTCGTCGCCCGGGCGGACCTCCCCACCCCCGGATCCCCCGATGACCACCTCCACGCGCTGACGGATCACCTTGCCGGGACTCTGGCACAGCAAGAGTGCCTCATCGACTTGATGATCATCGGCTACGGCACCGCCACCCACATCGATGCACCACTGCACGCTGTTGCTGCGAAGCTGGCCGAGGGCGGGATGACCACCCGGGAACTGATCCGGGTCACCGACAACCGCAGCTTCAGCCTCACCTGCGACAAGCCGCTCTGCTGCCCGCCGGAGGGGATCCCCTTCGACCCGACCAGCTCCCTGACCGCCGTCCAGGCCACCGCCGCCGGGCTGGTCGCCCTACCAGATCGGGCGGACGTGGCCGCCCGCATCGCACCCCAGACCGGCCCGGCCGCCGACCGCATGCGGCACGCCACCACCGAAGCCGCCGCCCGCCTGCACAGCCACACTGATGGCGCAGATATGCACGAGCGGGGCGTGCGGGCGGTCCAGGAAGCGCTGCACCGCCACGACGACGGCCACGGACTCGCCGACAACCAGGTGGCGTCACTGGCCTTGCTCTTGACTCGGCGCTCCGTGCGGGACGCCGCTGCCGGGCTCACCGCACCGCACGAGACGCATGTGACGCTGTGGGCCGACATCACCCGCCGCGTCGAGCAGTCCCTGGTACCCGCACCGGCCACCGTCCTGGCCATCACCGCCTGGCGGTGCGGCGACGGAGTCCTCGCCGTCATGGCCGCCGAGCGTGCCCTCGACATCGACCCCACCAACGAGCTGGCCGCCCTGGTCCTGCAAGCCCTCCACGCCGGCCTGCCGCCCACCGTCGTCGAGCAGGCATTCACCGACCACACCGACCCACCACGCAACTAACGGAATCGGATACACCACACGGCCCGCCAGAAGGCGGGCCGTTGTCGTTCCCTGGACCCGGGACGCTCCGCCTAGGAAACGCAAGCGTCCCGGGTTCTCCATGAGATGGAGGAACCCAGTGTTCAATACAGGTCTCGTGATCGCCACCATCGTGGCGGTCCTACTCGGCGCCGCCGCCGGCTACCTCGCTACCCGACCGGCCACCGTCCGGATGCGCGCCCACCTGGCCGACGCCGCATGGCAGCTGACCCACGACCCGCTGACCGGCCTACTCAACCGCACCGGCCTGCACACCATCCACACCGCGATCACCGAAACCGGCGGACCGCAACCACTGATCGTCATGCTCATCGACCTCGACGGATTCAAAGACGTCAACGACACCCACGGCCACGACGCAGGCGACGACCTACTCACCGAGATCGCCGACCGCCTCAGCCACGTCACCCACGTCCACGGCGGCACCGTCGCCCGCCTCGCCGGCGACGAGTTCGCCGCCCTACTACCCGTGCGCCACCACCCGATCGGCGACATCGCCACCCGCATCACCACCGCCATCAGCGCCGCCGTGCAAGTGCAGACCGACACCGGCCTGGCCACCACCGCCGTCACCGCCAGCATCGGCATCGCCCGCGTGACCAGCACCGACCCGCTGCAGGACGTCGCGCTGCACCGCGCAGACATCGCCATGTACCACGCCAAACACCACGGCGGCGCACGCCACGTCCTCTACACCCCCGGCATGACCATGCCCACCCGCCAACGCCGCCGGGGACTGCGCCTACGGGACCTGCGCCGCCGGCAGCGAGGCAGCGGCGCATGAACCTCACCACCCGCACCGCATGCGCCGTATGCCGGCACGTCCTGACCGCCCGCCTCGACGGCGACCGCACCGTCTACCGGCATCCCGTCACCGAGGACCGACACCACGTCGTGCCCGTCGACGCCACCGGACTCGGACAGGTCATCGACCGCTGCCACACCTGCACCGTCGGGCTGCCGATCTGGGCATACCGCACCGGCCGCATCCAGATCGGCGACCTGAACGCCGGAATCCTCACCACCTACAGCGACCGGTGGCACGTCTGCTCCCGGTGCGCCCACCACATCGAAGCCGACGACTCCGACGCCCTCACCGCCCACTGTGCCGCCGTCATGCACTGGCCACCCGACAGCGACGCCTACACAGTGCTGCGCACCCTGCACCGCGGCATCGTCCTCGGCCGCGAAGGACGCACCCTACTCACGACCACCGATTGGCCTGCTGCTCGGTTCACCGCCGTCATGCTGCCGAAGATCCGCGATCGGTTCACCGGCCTCCTGCGTAGCCGGGTGGACCTGCCCGCGCCGATCAACAGCCCCGAGCAGCGACAGGCTCTGGCCAGCCAACTCGACCGCGCGTCCATGTACTGGATCAACCAGGATTTCACCGACATGGTCAACGAAGTCAGCGGTGACCAGCCACCCGCAGCCATCACCGACGACATAACAGCCTCACCTGCTGGGCTGCTCGCCTGGCCCGAACCAATCGGCAACAGCCAGCAGCTCGCCGCCGTCTCCTGGACGCCCCACGACGACGGGTGGCAGATCATCGGCTACCGCAGCATCGGCGGCACCGCCCTCGACGACGACCTGATGCCCGCACTGCGACACGACATCGGCTGGCTCATACCGATCCATGCCGAGCACGTCCCGCGCCGCACCACACTCGACGGAGGACATCCCCTCGGCCCACTCATCACCACCTGGCTGCTGATCAAACAACAGATGGCCGAGACCGTGCCCGCGAAGTTGCCCAAAGGCGTCACCAAGGCATACCAGCGGGCAGGCCGTCCTGCCCCCGACGTCAAGATCGCACGAATCAGACCTAACAGCACCCCGCCGCCACTCAGCGGAGACGGCAGGGCTCGTATCCGGGCAAAGCCGGATCACCGGTTCTGGGTCTCCGGCCATCAGCGCCAACAGGCGTACGGACCCGGTCGAAGCTTGCGCCGCACCGTCGAGATCGAGCCGTTCCTTAAAGGTGGTGAGGACCTACCGATCAGACTGAGCACCACTGTCCGTGTACTCGGTAACCGAACCCCTGGCCCGAATACCGAAAAGGACTGAACCGCAGAGAGGGTGGCGAAAGCTTGTGCCGCCACCCTCTCTGCGCCGCGCGCCTTGCCCGCTCTCAGCGATTCTAGTGATTCGTCACCTGCCTGCCTGGTCGACAGGCTGTGACCCGCTCCAACCTGGATGGGATCTGCCAGCTCTGCTCTTGTCGGTGACAAGCCAGATCCTTGTCACCGACAAGGGCAATGACGGGGAGCAAGGCTGTTTTACCGGCGGGCACAGCCGAAATCGCACAGTCTGTCCGGCGTCGACCATCACCCCTTGGATACCAATAAGACCATGGCCGAGGTTACCTCTCGGACGCCATCGTGTCTCCAATCAACTGGACTGGAAGGAACGTCCATGAGGGCAACGCAAACCCCTCGCAGACTCCCGCTGCGGAACTTCGTCATCGCCGCTGTCTGCCTCGCGGGAGCCACGGCAGTGCAGAGCAGGAGCGGCGATGCCCTACTGACGGCTGCAACACTTCCGGTCATGCATGGCTTTCTCAGTCACTGGCTAGGCGAGTAGCCGACAACACTGACGGAGATCCTTCGTGGCTATCAGTTTCTGGCTGGTGAAGATCGAATACGAACGAACACCATCAACTCTTGCAGCCCTCCACAAGGCGGCTAACAAGCTGGAGTTGGTCGTCACGGAGTTCGAGCGAGAACCCAGACCCACAGTTCTCGTTACCCGAAGCTACCAATGCACCTACCCGGAGGAGGTCATGTCGGAAGCAGGTAGCCTGATCGCGGGCATGCGGGAAAGGGTTGGGCCACACTGCCCACCACTGGCCGTCGTGATGCACCCCGAACATGAGCCCGAGCCGGTGCCGCCAGTGATGACCCTGTCAGAAGTCGGTGTCGCACTTAAGGTGTCACGGCAACGCGCTCAGCAACTATCGCAACAACCGGATTTCCCTAAGCCAGTCGCCAAAACTGCAAACGGCCCCATCTACGCCATCTCCGACATAGCGCAGTACCACCGGACGCGTGAGCACAGGAAAGGTCGAGAGACCAAGGGGCAGCTCATCCTTCCAAAAATTATCGAGATTCGTCGATAATTTCCTCCGATTGTGTCGACCCGTCGACAGGCACCCTCTTGAACCTAATTTCGAGGCGGCCTGCCGCGTTTTCAGGGCAGTAGGAGAACACCCCTATGTAGTTTGCATTCACGCCCCATGTTTCTCTTCTCCCACCCGAAACTACGAGAACAGCTACACCGCAAGCACCTCGGCGAGTTCCCGTGCGGCTGACCTTGAGCGGAGTTCGGCGGGGATCCTTCGGTAAAGGTCCGCGGCGCGGCGGTGCGTCAGGCCGCTGCGGTAGCGGGCGGGAATGCCGGTCAGGGCTGTGGTGGCGGCGTGGCAGGCGTCGAGGGTGTGGCCATCGAGGTGTTGACAGGTTGCCGCGTCGAGGCGTAGCAGGGTGCGGGTCAGCGTGCTGGTGGGGGCGGAGAGTGCGAGGGCATGGGTTTGGCTCTCCCGCGCTCGGTCCGTCTCGCCGAGTGTGGTGAGGGCGTGGGAGAGGTGGACGTGGTGTTTCTGTTCGCAGTGCCCGAACCAGGTGTCCGCGCGTTCGGCCTCGGGCAGCATGTCGGCGAGGCGGTCGGCGTAGCGCAAGGCTGCGGCGGCTTCCTCGCGGCGTCCGGCGAGAGCGTAGGCGCGGCCGGAGACGGCGGCGGCGAGGGCTGCGGCGGCCGTGGATCCCTGTCCCGCGATGTCCCGGGCCTGCTCGGCGAGTTCGGCTGCGGCGTGGGGTGCGCCGAAGTTCAGCGACAGCATCGCCTTGCGGGCGAGGATCCAGGCGTGTAGCTGCTGGTCGCCGGACTCTTCGGCGGAGCGGGCAGTGACCCCGAACCAGGCGTGCGCCTCGCGCTGGTTGCCGAGGTCGTGCAGGACGACGGCGGCCATGCCGCCGAGCTGGCCCATGATCCGGGTCAGCGCGACGCGGGTGACGGCGCGTTGAGGACGTTGCAGCAGAGGGATCACGTCGGTGACGTCGGCGACCAAGTCCGCCAGAACGTCGGTGGGAACCCGGCCGCCGTAGCCGTAGCTGTGCCGCTCTGTCGCGGCTTCGAGCCCGGCCAGGTCAGCCGGGCCGGTGACGGCCAGGGCATCGTCGGCCTTGGCTAGCACGTCGGCCAGCTCGGTGAGCGGGGCGGCGGTCAGTCCAGCGGCGAGGACGGATCGGACGAGGTTTCGCCGATGCATAGATTCATCCTCCCTCGCGGGCTTTGGTGCGACGGGGGTGTCGCTCTCCCAGGGGCGCGCGGCCAAGCCCACCATGGCACCAGGGATTCGTAACCCGTCCGCGATCCGTTCGATCGTCTCGATGCCGGTGATCCGTGCTTCGCCTCGGGCAATGAGGCTGATCCGTTCGGCTTTCAGCCCGGTTGCGGCGGCCATCGCGTTCCAGCTCAGCCCCGCCGTCTTTGCATAGGAAAAGACCACACGAAAGTTCCGGTCTCGTAGGGCGTGCACCACGACGGAGTCGCGGAGCAGTTGGCGGGGAAGCATCCGAGCTGACGCCGACGGATCCACAGCACTCCTTGTTGGACGCGGATGCCGGTCGATGGACTGTATCGCCGACATTCCCGCGCGCGTGACCCCCGTAGTGGTGCCCCCCTCGTAGGGTTACGCGCCGTGGGGTAGGCGGGGTGTAGTGACTCTCGTCGTTGCAATCCTCGTAGGAAGGCAGATCAATGGTCCCGAACACCTCGTCCACGGCCCCCGCAGCCACCTCGACCGGCGGCGGCTCCGACCAGGTCCGGCAGTTCTCCTCCGTGGCGGAGGCGACGCTCGCGCTGGGCTGCAAGACCTACTCCGGCACCATCTTTCAGGGTGGCGGCGGCGTTCCTGCGGTGACGTCCGCGCGGTGATCCGTCCCGCTTCTGATTGAAGCGGATCGAGACGGCTGTCGGCCCGCGATCGCTGTCGCGGGCCGGCAGTCCTCAGTCTGGGAGGCCCTTGTGACGTCACCACTTCCCCCGGCGCTGCGGATGGCGGACATGCGGTTCCGCCACGAGTACTTTGGCGCCCTCGCCTGGTCCACCACTCAGCCCCGCCGCTTCGTGGAACTGCCGAGCGCGGCGGCCATGGTCGCGCTGCTGGCACGCGAGCCGCTGGCCCCGCAGTTCCCGCCGTTGGCCCAGACCGCCCTCAGCGACCGTTTCGGCCTCGACGAGCACCGGTGGACCACCATCGTCGATGACCTGCACTCCGCGGGTGTTCTCACGCCAGCCGACGGCGTACCGGTCGAGCCGGTGACGGGTATGCGAGTTCACGCGGTTGCGGACGAAGCCGAGGCGGCCCGACCTCGGACGGCGGTGCTAAAGCCGTTCTGGGTGCACCTGCAACCCTTCACGGTCTGCAACCAGAAGTGCTTGCACTGCTACTGCTCCGGCGGTCCGAAAGCGGACTCGTTCCTCCTGCGTCTGGTGCAGTGGCACGAGATCATCCGTCGGCTAGACGACTACGGCGTGCCGGACATCTACATCACTGGTGGGGAGAGCTTGCTTCTGCCGGGGTTCTTCGACTTGGCGGCCGACATCATCGGCCGGGGATTGGGCTTCGGGGTGTCGACCAACGCCACGGTGCTCAACGCCGGCCGGCTGGAGCGGCTGCGCGAGTTGGGGGTGTCCCCGGTGCAGGTGTCGCTGGACGGCGGCCAAGCCGCCACGCATGAGATGATCCGGGCCGCGCCCGGCTCCTGGGGCAAGACCCTCGCTGGTATTCGCGCCCTCGGCGAGTTCACCGAGGTCGCCATCAACACCGTGGTCAATCACGTCAACCTGGGCGAGCTGGAACAGGTCGTGCAGGTTGGGCTCGGTGCCGGCGTGCGTCGGTTCAAGTTCTTCCCGCAGAAGCCGGTCGGGCGGTCTAACCCAGCGGTGACGTTGGACGACACCACGATCCTGACCGTGCTGATGCCGGAGTGCCAGCGCCTGGCCGAGGCGTACGACGTGGACATCGAGACGATCAACCCGGCCGAAGGGTGCGGTAGCGGCAGTATCGGCTTCGCCGTCGACCAGCGCGGGGACGTCTACCCGTGCATTTTCGGCGTGGAGAACCAGTCCCTGCGGGCCGGGAATCTCCTCACCGACGACCTGGACAGCATGTGGTTCAACGCCGCGGTATGGGAGCCGTTCCGCGGTGAGGCGACCACCCCGTGCCGGCGATGCGAGGTGCCGTGCCCCCGTTGATCGATCCAGGCCAGGCGAGGGTGCTGGTGTGGGCACCGACGCTGCACGAGTCCGGTTTCAAACAGCGCCACGTCGACGGTGATGCCCTCGCGGTACAAGCGTCCCTACGCGCCGCAGGCTACGACAGCGTTCTGTTGGACGCCTACTACCGGGGCCGGCCCGCCGCGACGCTGGCCGGCACCCTCGACGATGCCGCTGGGTTCGACGTACTCGTGGTGCATCTGTTTACCTCGGACGCGTACGGACTCCGACTACGCCGCACCGCCGACGAACTGCTGGCCGCGCGTCTGCGCCACCCCCGGCTGACCGTCATCGGCTTCGGGCCTCTAGCGGTGTCCGCCGCCAGAGAACTGACAGCGCACGGTGCGGTGGACCATGTCGTCGCCGGGCCCACCACCCTCGGGGCCGATCCGTTCGTCGCGGGACTCCTCACACACCTTCGCGCGCACCTGGTCGTGTACACACCGCTGCGATCGCTCACCGCAGCCGACCTGCCTTACCGCGCCGACTCGGTGGTGTCGGTGGCCGCGAGCCGGGGCTGCCGGTCCCGCTGCACGTTCTGCGCCTACAACGCCGACCTGCCCGGCGGCGGCTGGCGGGACATGCCCATGGCCCCGGTCGTCGACGACATCGCCCACCTGCACCAAGCAATTGGCGCGACGACGTTCGCGTTCTCGGACTCCGACTTCGGCGGCACCCGTCGAGAGTGCGCCCGCCGCGCCACCGGCCTGCGCGACGGCCTCCGGGCGGCCGGACTCGCGAGCAGGCTCACGTTCGCGATCAGTGTGCGCGCGGAAACCCTCGACCCGCACACCGTTGGCGTACTGGCCGACGCAGGGGTTCGTACCATGCTCATCGGCGTGGAGTCGTTCAATTCGGACACCCTGCACCGCGTCTACGGCAAACGACAGGACCTCACGCACCTGCAGGAGGTGGTGGCCGCCGCCGACGATGCCGGAGTCACGACCGTGGCCAGCTACATCCTGTGGCATCCCTGGCAAACCCTCGACGGGCTCCGCACCGAGCTGGACGCCCTGGACCGCTTCGGCCGACATCGGATCCCGCACTTCATGGCCCGCAGCCGCCTGGAGGTCATCCCCGGCACCGTCATCGAACGGCAGATCGCCGCCGACGAGCTGCTCATCACCGCCCCGTTCCACCGCGCGTTCACCATCGCGGACCCGGCTGCCGCCGCCGTGGCCGACGCCCTGACCGAGTGGTTCGCCACGACTGCGGCGCCGGTACTCGCGGGACTGCACGAAGTCGACCCCGGCAGCCTGGACCGGCTCGCCGAACTCAAGATCGCCGAGTGGGCCTGGCTCACCGAGACTGTCGACCGGGAGGCCGCCTCTCATGGGTGATCTGTTACTCGGCATCCATGGCGGTGCCAACGCCACCGCTGCCATCGCCGTCGACGGGCACCTCACGCACTGCGTGCAGGAGGAACGGCTCACCGGTATCAAGGGCTACATGGGCTTCCCGCACCAGGCCATCGCCGCCTGTCTGCACGCGGCCGGGGCCGACCCCGCCGACGTCACCGAAGTCGTCTACGGCAGCCGCTCCGGGCCGGTGGACCACTGTCCTCGCGACGAATGGCTGCGCCGCCTCGCTGCCTTCCACCAGCAACCGGCCCTAACCGATGCCGAGGAGCGCCTGATGGGCGCCGCACCCGGAGGGTTACCGCAGCGGATCACCGAGCTGCTGCGGCAGGACGGCCTCACCGACGCCCGGGTCAGCTACGTCGACCATCACACCGCACACGCCGCCGCCGCGTACTACGGGCTACGCACCGACCCCGACCGCCCCTACCTCGTGCTGACCTGCGACGGGTTCGGTGACGGCGCCTGCGCGACCGTCTCTACCTGGACAGCCGGCCAGCGCACCGAGATCGCCCGCACCGACATGCGTAACTCCATCGGCCTGCTGTGGTTCTGGTTCACCCACGCCGCCGGGTTCACCCCTCACGAGGACGAGTACAAGCTCATGGGCATGGCCCCCCACGCCCGCCTCGACCGGGCCCGGCAGGTCGCCGACATCCTGCATACCTTCCTCGGCCTTGACCCCAGCGGCCTTCGGCTGCAACGCACCACCACCGCCAGCATCGAGCGGGCCTGGCCCGACATCGCAGAACACCTGCGGGGTCGGCGCTTCGACGACCTCTTCGCCGGCCTGCAGCTGTTCACCGAAGACCTACTTACCCGATGGGCACGCAACGCCGTCACCGCCACCGGCATTCGAGACGTGCTCGCCGGTGGCGGCGTATTCATGAACATTAAGGTCAATCAGCGCATCGCCGACCTGGGCTGCGTAGACACGTTCGCCGCGTTCCCGTCCTGCGGTGACGAAAGCCTCCCGCTGGGCGCTCTCTACCACCGCCTCGCCGCCACCCAAGGCCACCACCGCGTGCAGCCGCTGGCCGACTGCTACCTCGGCGACGACATCACTCCCGAGGCCGCCCAGCACGCCGTGGCTGGCACCGGTCTATACCTGCACGAACCCGACCGCATTGAGGACGTGGTGGCAGGGCTCCTCGCCGACGGGCAGATCGTCGCCCGCTGTGCCGGCCGCATGGAGTACGGTGCCCGAGCTCTCGGTAACCGTTCCATCCTCGCTAACCCGGCCGACGCCGACGTGCCCCGCCGCCTGAACCAGCTCGTCAAACAGCGGGACTTCTGGATGCCGTTCGCGCCCGCGATTCTCCGCAGCCACCAGTTGCGCTACATCTGTAACCCCGGCCGGCTACACAGCCCTTACATGATGCTCGGATTCGACATCCAACCCGATGCCGTCGCCGACATGATCGCCGCCATTCATCCCGCCGACCTGAGCTGCCGGCCTCAGATCGTCGACGACGACAGTCCCGCCGGTCTCGCCGCGATTTTGCACGCCTACCACGTCCGTACCGGCCGGGCCGTGCTACTCAACACCTCGCTGAACCTGCACGGCAACCCCGTCGCCCGCACAGCTGCCGACGCCGTCACCGTGCTTCGGCGTTCTGACCTGGCCTACCTTCAACTCGGGCCGTACCTCGTCACGAAACACGCACCGACATGTTGAGGCTCATCGCGATATCCACCGCCTGGTCAGCGGTGATGATCGCCTCCCGCAACTCCATCTCCCGCGGGTCGAACGCGGTCAACACACTGCCCCGCAGATCCGCGCGGGCGAAGTCCGCCTCCCGCAGGCTCGCACCGGACAAATCCACATCCCGCAGCACGACACCCTGACACCGGGCCCCGTTCAGGTTCGCCCCACGCATCCGCACCCGCGTGAACTCGGCTGTGCCCAACTCGGCACCCAACATCTCGACGTCCGACCAGTCCCCACCCTCCACCTCAAGACCCGACAGGTCACACCGGTCGAACACGGAAGCGGTCAGCGTGCAGTCCGTCACTGACGCATCCCACCAGTTGCAGCCAGCGAACCGGCACGCCGCGAACGTCGACCCAACGAGCTTCGCGCAGTTGAACCGCACAGCGGTAAATGTGCACGACTCGAACACGCAGCCCTCAAGCGTCGCCTCGCACAGATCGACTTCCCGAATCGCAGCCCCCTCGTAGCGCAGCCCCACAAACCGCGCTGAGCCATCGGAAATCGTTTCCGGGTCCGGCCAGTCGACACTGGTGACAGCACGCCGGACCACTGGTGCGCGCCTACCCGATCTCATCAATCCTCGTCCTCAATACGAATCCCTGCGGCTCGCGCGAGCCCGTACGACAGACTCATCAAGTCGGTGTGGTGCACAATCGCTCCCTTCCAATTGGAAACGTCACCCACGCCAGCCAAGTTGCAGCCACGGAATCGCGCCCCCTGCATAGAGGCATGGTGAAATACCGCACTGGTCAAGTCGCAATCCCGAAACACTGCTCCACTCAGGTCAGCATTGGTGAAGTCGGCGCCATTGAGGTTGCATTCCACGAAGCTGACCGCATCGAATTTCGTCATCCGCCAAGCGGACAAGTCGGCGCGGCACTCCGCGATCGTGACATCCCGTAGAAGTCCATCAGCCCAGTTCACGCCGGTCATCCTGCATTGGGCAAGCCGAACCCGGGTCATGCTTCCACCGTCGGTACGGAGGTTCGCCAAGCTGGAATCCGTCACCAGGCAGTCAGTCATCGCCACCTGATCTAAATGGCAACTAGACAAATCCGCACCGCGAAATCGGCATTGAGTAAACGCCATCGAGTCAGCATCCTGCCCGGACAAGTTCAGGCTATAGAAAGCCCGACCCTCAAGCTCCGACTCGGACTCCAGATCGCCGGCCTCAAAGAGAACCAGTTCGGACGGAGGCAATGGACTCCGGGGCTCTCTCACCTTCCGGGGCGCGGTTGAACGGGAAGTGGACACACGTCGGGGTGACATACCCTTCAGCCTAAGCCCTGCCGCCCCGATCGCCATGGCTCGAACCACCGTGTTTCAAACAGATTGGGTCAACATCTGCTGTGCGCCGCGCCAGAGGCCCGACAGAAGGCGATAGCATCGATCGTCGGGTATCGGTTCGCTATCGGTAACGCTGCCACACTGTCGAATTGTCACCCGCCAGGTAGGTACGTAGCCGATGGCCCAGCGTCTGCGCCACTTCCGGCCTGCCGAGAAGCTTGTTCATCACACTGGTCACAAGTTGGAGCTCCCGCACCTCCCGCAATAGCGGCCAGGACGGCGATGTTGCGAGATCGAAGCCGTAGACCTCGGCGAACCTCTCGTACGGCTCCCTGGGGTCACCGAAACGGATGGCGCTGTGCACCAGCGGGACAAGGTCCCACTCTCGCGGCCCGACTGCCAGTGAATCGAAGTCGCACAATCGACCCGCGAGGACGTTGCCCACGTGTGCGTCACCGTGCACGACACCCGTCGGCAGTTGCCATCTGGCAGACGCAACTCGGGGCTCCAGTTCCTCACAGCGCTCATCGAGTTGCGCCACGAGGCCATCGAGAGATAGCGCGAGTTCACGGGCAGCCCACCGTTGCGTGAACAGGAGTTCGTCAGCGGGAAGACTGGCGAGCCCGGACAACCGGCGCCGCGCCGTGGCGACAGGCGACCAGCGAGGCAGGAACGGTGGTACCTCGCTGATGGCGTGCAGCCGCGCCAGCGGTTCAGCCAGTTCGATCGGATCGGGACGGTGCGTCGAATGATCAACGTAGTGCCAGACCGTAGCCACCCACTCGTCCACCATCACGGGCTGCGCAACGCTGGTATCCAGTTCGACCGATGGCACCTGGTGTTCAGCGAGTAGTGCCATCGCCCGGACCACTCGATGTGCCCGCTCTCGTGCCGCCTCGCCGTGGGAGAGCCGCAGGACCTTGTCGCCGATCCGGTAGACCGCGTTGATCGTGTATCGCATGAGACGCGCCTCACCTGAGGCGAGTCCGGCCTGCTGGCGGACGGCGTCGAGTCCCCGCTGGATCTCGTCGGCAGCCTCAGCGGTCAGGGTGGTCGACATACCCGCCAGGTTAAGTCACGCTGCCACGCGCGCCCGGATTGCCGTCACCACCTCCATCAACCGCTTGTCGCGACGCGGTTCGATGACGTCCGCGACGTCGCTGAGCCGGTCGAGGAGCCGGCGGGAACGCACATGTCGCGCCGCATCCAGGACTGCTCGGGCGTGGGGTGCAACCTTGTCTTGTTCTCCGAGTAGCGCGTACCCCAGCGCCATCGTCACGTGGTCAAACGCGCCGCTGCGTGATGTCTTGGTTCGCCTCTCTAACGCCCGGCCCGCGTGGGTCAGCGCGAGGGCAGCGTGTTGCTCGCGGTGCCGCGAATAGCGAGCCAGAGCCGCGTGGACGACTCCTGACATCCCCTCGAAGTCGCCTGGCTCGCAGAAGAACCGTGCCCATTGGGGTGCTTGTGTGGTGTCGGCCCGGCCGATTTCGTCATGAGCACGCGCTAAAGAGTCGCGCATCCCGGATGCGTTTCCCATTCTGGCGTGAGCCCAGGCGATGTTTGCATGCAAGATTGCCACCGAAATCAGACAGTTCGCGTTGGTGGCAACGATCTGGCCAAGCTGGAACAGATGCAGCGCCTCGGCCGGGTTGCTCTGATGAATGCTGACACGGCCCAACCGATAGTAGGCGTCCGCCATCAGCGTTGCGCTGCCCGCTTTCTGGGCATAGACGAGACCCTGCGCGAGATGGCGACGCGCCTCCGTGTGCTCACCCAGGTCATGGGACATCCAGCCGACAAGATTGTGCAGGTTTGCCAGCTCGGCATGTAGGTCCGCCGAGAGTTCGGGGGTACGGCAGCGACTCCGGGCGAGACAGCTCGCCCAGGCCAGGTAGCCCCGCGCTGAATCGCGACATGAGCCCCCGCCGTATGCGGCGTCCAACTCTCGATGGCGCTGACTGATTTCCCGCACGGTGGCAATAGCCTCCGGGTTTACGATTTCCGGCACCGAAGCGGGCCGTTCTCCGGCTTGAGGAAGCCACACCTCGACGTCCGGTGAGCCGCCCACGGCGAAGCCGGCCAGCGCAGCAATGAACTGCTTCCGCTGCTCAGCTTCACCCAAGGGAAGCGGCTCGGGACGACACTCTTGAGTCGACTCTGTTCCATACCCGAGACCCATCAATTTTCGCGGTATGCCCAAGCCCTCTGCAATTCGCACAAGAACGTCGTAAGCCATGACCTGCCGTCCACGGGTGATCTCGTAGACCTCGGATGCAGCGAATCCAGCAAGCTCGGCGATACGCCGTTGCGTCATGCCGTGACGCCGATTCAGCAGCATGAAGATTTGACCTACGTCGCGACGCCCCAGGGCACTTCGCATCGCTGGCTCGTCCCACCACGATTGATCAGGGTGCGTCATCTGCGAAAGACGGTCCACGTTCACGACAGCCCCATCGACGGAGGGAAGTGAGAGCAGCATAACCGCCAGTCATCGCCCAGCCACCCTCACTCGCCTCACCTTAGCCAAGACGACTAGTCGCGCTAGTCGTCTGCCGCAGCCCTAGCCATTCCGGACGTCCTGACCGGCCGCGCGGGTTCCATGCCAGCGGCACCTGTTGCCATGGTTCAAACCGGCTTCCACGTTGACCTCGTCCCCCTCAAGGCCAGGGATTCGCCGGAGTTACGAGTAAGCCGGGCGCAGTGTCGGCCGACCGTTCGGCAACAGGCAACTGCGTTCCATCGGCCAGATGCGCGGTCGGTGCCGGGGAGGGCCCCGGCCGCGCATCTCGAACCGCTTCGGAAGGTGAGGGCAGTGCGCGTCAAGTGGTTCGTCCCCAGCGATGACGAGCAGTCGTTCAAGCCCTTCGGCATCGAGTGCCGTGACGCGGTGACGCTCGGTGCTCAGGCCGATGGGTCCGCGCTCAGCGGGCACAGCGACGACGCCTCGCCGCCTATGGACACCGACGAAATCGCCCGCACGTTCTGGGTCGGTCACGGCGGGTCTTTCCCGGAGCTCGGCCTGCGGCAGGGTTCGGGGTGAGGGGCGACGTGGCCGTGAATCGGAGTCCTCGGCATCTGCCTGATGTCCCGACAGGCGCCCTGCTGCGGCTCGATGGGGGCGATTGGTCTTACGGCCGTGATCTGACTCCGGGCACTCCCGTTGCTGTCACCGTTGTCGGGGTTCGTGACCTGCCGAATCGCAGTACCGAGTGGGTGTGGGTTCTCGGGCATCGTCCCGAGTGCGACTACCCGCACGTCGAGCGGCATCCGCCGTGTATGGAGGTGCGGGTCGAGGTCGATGCGCTGCACCGTCAGGTTTCCGCTTCATGACCGGCACCGACGACGGTGACTGCTCTGTTGATCGTTTCGAGTCGGCGCGTGGCAGCGCGCTGCAGCATTGCGACGGCGGTAGCTGTTTCCACTGCCGGCAGGGCCGGTGTGGGCAGTACGCCTGGGCGGTCGAGGAGCTTGGTCGTCATGCCGGTGGGCGGAAGCTTCTTCGGCAGCTCGGGTTTCCCCTTTCCTGTGACGATTCGATTGAGGAAGGTCAGCCGCGGTGAACGCCACACCTTTCGTCGCTCCGGACAGCTACCCGGAGTATCTGCGTGGGTATTCCGAGTCGGTGGGGCCGTCTCGGCCGGTGCGTGCGGTGGGTAGTGCCGCCGCTCCACCGATGCGTCTGGCGGACGAGTTCTTCTATCTGGCGCACGACGATCAGACGGGTCGGTCGCGTCTGTTCGAGTCCGCGACGGCGCATGGTCTGGCTGCGGCGTTGTTGGCGGAGCTGGGTTGGGAGGGGCGGATCACGTTCGTGGGCCGGCATGTGCGGGTGATCGACCCGTCGCCGCCGGCGGACTGGCTGCAACATCTTGTCCTCGATCGTCTGCTGGCGGAGCCGCAGCACACGGCGACGCGAACGTGGTTGGCGTTCTTGGGCACCACCGCCTATGAGCAGGTAGCGACCCGGATGTGGCAGCTCGGGCTGCTGCGCCAGCACCAGGTGGGTCGGTGGTGGCGGCAGCGCACCGCCTACGTGCCGGCGGACATGAACACCGCCGCCTGGTCGTGGGCCCGCCTGTCCTACCGGTTACGGAACCACGAACGGTTGAACGCGTTCGACGTGACCCTCGGCGGGCTGGCGATGTCCACCCAGCTCGATCCGATCCTGCTCGACGACGCGCCCCCGCTCGCCCGCGTACTCCTACGCCGGCAGGTCGACCAAGCGTCCCTGCCGCTGCGGGAGCTTCTTGCTGATCTCGGTGCCGTCGTCGGTGGTGCCGTGCTGAGTCACCGCACCACCTGAACGCCACCACACCCACCCGCACCACACCACCACCACTGGTCCGGCGTTGCCGCGCCGGGCGCTTGCTGACCCATTGAATTGTTTGGAGAGAGAACTGATGTCTCACACGAGACCTGACACCGTGTCCGCTGTCCTGGCCAGGGGACGGCTCGGTATCCCGTCGGTGGTGTTCTTCGTGATCGCCGCCGCCGCACCCCTGACCGTCGTCGCCGGTGGCGCGACCACCGGGTATGCGGTCACCGGTGTCACCGGTATCCCGGTGTCGTATCTGGTGGTGGCGGCGGTGTTGGCGTTGTTCGCGGTCGGCTACGTGGCCATGTCCCGCCGGATCGTCAACGCGGGCGCCTTCTACACCTACGTCACCCGAGGACTCGGCCGCCCCGCCGGAGTCGCCGCCGCCATGGTCGCGCTGGTCGCCTATAACGCGATGCAGATCGGCCTGTACGGCGGGGCGGGCGCGGTCACCGCGCAGTTCCTCAACGACCGCTACGGCTGGCACCTCACCTGGTGGATCTGCGCCCTCGCCTTCTGGGCCATCGTCGCGGGGCTCGGTGTCGCGCGGATCGACCTCAACGGCCGGGTCCTCGCCGTCGTCCTGGTCGCGGAGTGCGTCGTCGCGCTGACGTTCGACGCGATCATGGTCACCCACCCCGCCGACGGAACCGTCAGCTTCGCCACCCTCGCCCCCTCCCACATCTTCGCCGCCGGAATCGGCGCCGCCCTGGTCACCGCCATCACCGGGTTCGTGGGCTTCGAGGGCACGGTGGTGTTCTCGGAGGAGACGAAGGATCCGCGTCGGACGATCGCTCGCGCCACCTACATCGCCGTCGCGGTGACCGGTCTGCTGTATGGGTTGTCCGCGTGGGCGATGTCGGTGGCCACCGGCCCCGACCGCATCGTGGAGGCGGCCCGCGCTGACGGGACTGATCTGATCTTCAACCTGGTGTCGCCGTACCTGGCCGACAGCGTCATCACCGTCGCCCGGGTCCTGTTCATCACCAGCCTCTTCGCCGCCCTGCTGTCGTTCCACCACACCGTGGCCCGGTACCTGTTCGCGCTCGGCCGGGAACGGGTCCTGCCCGCCGTGTTCGGTCGCACCAGCCGCCGCACCGGCGCACCGAAGGTCGGCTCCCTCGTGCAGAGCGGTCTCGCCTTCGCCGTGCTGGTCGGCTATGCGGTCGCGGGGGCGGACCCGATCGTGCACCTGTTCTTCTGGATCACCGTCACCGGCGGCCTCGGCGTCCTCATCCTCATGACCGTCACCTCCGCCGCCGTCATCGGCTTCTTCGCCCGCATCACCCACACCGAAGGACCCTGGCGCTCGGCGGTCGCACCCGGGGCCGCGACGGTCGCGCTCGCCGGGATCCTCACCGTCACCCTGCGGGAATTCGCCACCCTCCTCGGCGTGGCACCGGACTCGCCACTGCGGTGGGCGTTCCCCACCGCCTACGCCGCCGCCGCACTACTCGGCATCACCTGGGCGCTCACCCTGCGCACCACCCGCCCGGACGTCTACGCGGCAGTCGGCCTCGGCGCGGACAGCGCCACCGGCCCCCACCGCACCCCCGACACCGTCCACCAACCCGCCTGACCAAGAGAGAAGCCGTGACCCGTACCAACAACAGACCACTCGTCCGCGCCGCCGCGAAGGCCGACGCCGGGCCGCTGATCGCCGTCCTCGCCGAAGCGTTCCACCACGGACCCCTCGCCGACTGGCTCATCCCCGACCCCGACGAACGACGCACCGTCTACTACCGCTACTTCAAGGACGCCCTCCACGCCGGACTGGAACAAGGGCAGGTCCACACCACCTCCGACCAGACCGCCGTCGCCATCTGGTACCCCCGCCCCGAACCCGCCCCCACCGACCACCACCAGCGACTGGAAACGCTGGAGCGCATCGCCGGCGTCTACGCGCCGAAGTTCGTGCTGCTGGAGGAGATGTTCGACGCCGTCCACCCCGACACACCACACCACTACCTCGCCTACCTCGCCGTCGACCCCACCCACCACAACCAGGGCATCGGCGCCGCACTCCTCACCGACCACCACCGCCACCTCGACGACATCGGGATCCCGGCCTACCTGGAGGCCAGCAACCTGCACAACCGGCGGCTCTACCTGCGCCACGGCTACACCGCCGGACACACCATCACCCTGCCCACCCACGGACCCACCATCTGGCGCATGTGGCGCGGCACCCCCACCACCAACGGCGGCCGGACCCCGTTCCCGCACACCACGCGGAGGAACCCATGACCACAGCATTGTCGACGCGTCCGGGACCGATGCACCGACTCCTCGACCCAGCCATCCGCACAATCCTGGACCGACTCGACATCCAACCCCACCACGCCGTGTTGGAGATCGGCGCCGGCGGCGGGGAGACCACCGCCCGCCTGGCGCAGCTCGTCGGCCGCTACGGGCTGGTCACCACCGTCGACACCGACACCAGCCGACTCACCCCCACCACCGTCATCGACATACAGCAACGCGACCTGGACCAAGAGATCCTGCCCGGCACCACCGACGCCTACGACCACATCATCGCCCGCTGGACCACCGGCCCCCTCCGCGACCCCGTCGACGTGCTGGAACAGATGATCGCCCGGCTACGCCCCGGCGGCTGGCTCGTCCTCGCCGACATCGCGCCCACCACGCCGACGGTCTACCGGGCACCCGACACCGACGACGACCACCTGATCACCGCCGTCATGAACCGGGCCCGACACATCCTCACCGGCGGCGACGACGCGAGCACGTGGACCGGCGACATCGAGACCCTGCTGGTCAACCGCGGCATGACACAACACTGCATCCACCTCGGCACCGAAACCTGGACCGGTAACCGGCCCGGTTGCCGACTCCTCGCCGACATCGTCACCCACCTACGCCCCGAACTGCTGACCCAGTTCAGCGACGACGAACTCGGCCGGTTCGCTGCCCTCATGGCCGACCCGCGCGTACTCCTCGCCTCCTACACGCACCGCCTCATCCACGCCCGCAAGAACGACTGAGAACGCGAACACCATGACGACACAGCCCCACCCAGCCCGCCGTTCTCTCCTGCGCCTGTTCCTCGGCAGCGGCGTTCTTCTCCTGGCCGCCTGCCAGGCCGACTCCACCGAAGCCCCTCGACCGGACACGACCGGCACACCCGCCGCCGCAACACCGTCGGCCAGCCCACCCACCAGGACCGCGACCGACGCCGGCCTCACCGCAGAGCAGCGGCTGACGCTGCTCGCCGACACCCTGAGCAGTACGCAAGCCGACACCACCATCGACCTGCCCTACGTCTATCTGCACCTGCAAACCTGGGCACGCGCGACGAACACGATCATCCGCACCGACACCCGACGCTGGCGACAGACAGACGGCTCGGGCCGCGAAGTCACGCGCCGGGCACCCGATCTGAAGGGCGTGGACCACCAGCCCCGACCCGACGAACTGCCCCTGTTCGACCACGCTACCCCCACCACGCACCGCCACCCTCCGGGAAGTTTGCACCCGTACCTCCCCGAGCCGGTCCCGGCCGACCCGGCACAGCTCGCCAAGCTGTTGGCACCAGCCGAACTGGCCGGCGAGCCCGCCCACCCGAGGCTGCTCGCAGGCGGTGTCATCGGCCTGGCCACCAGCCAACACCTCCACCACGCCCAGCGGGCCACAGCACTACGCGTATTCGCGCGGATCCCCGGCATCACCTACACCGGCACGACGACCGACCTCGTTGGACGCACCGGCCTGGCGTTCCACGTCACCGCCGACGGGTCCACCACCGTGCTGATCATCGACCCGACCACAGGGGAGCTACTCGCCGCGCACGAACGCATCAGCGGCAGCATCACGCCGGGCTTGTTCTCCTACGTCCTCATCCTGGCCCGAGGCCACACCACCGACGCCGTCACACCACCCGCCGACCGGTGACCGGGTGACGACCCGACCAGCCGCCCCACCTGGACCCGAAAGACAGGAGACGGCTGGTCTCCGGCCGGCGGCAGCGGACCACCCCCGGTGTTCCTGCCGCCGGCCACCCCCACCGCCACGCACCTGCATGCTGTCCGGCCACCGGCCTCCCACGACGGACAGCGCGTCGCACGACCCACTCGAAAGGGACCGACCTTCTGTGCTCCAGTACTTCGCGGTCATCGCGATGATCGCGCTGCACCTGCACCTCGCCGGCCAACCCACCACCATCACCGACACCGCTACCGGTGTCGGTGACGCCGTGGCCACAGCCCGGACCGTGCACTTGGTCTGTGTGCGCTGCATCCTGCGGAGCCTTGCACCACCGGTTCCGACACACCCGTGACGACCTCCACCCGTACGACCACACCCGCTATCCGTTGAGGACCACCGCTCGATGCCTATGCACATGCCGCTGGCCGGAACGCCCTACCATCGGCTGACCACGCGGATCCCCTGGTGGCGGACGTTGCTGGCGCTGGCTGCCGTGCTGATCGCCACCCAGGTCGCGCCGATCCCCGCCACCCTGATCAGCCGACGGCTGCCGCCCGAGGGGCTACCGATCCTCGGCGACCTCACACCACTGGTCCTCTCGCTCGTGGCGATCGCCTGCATCCTGCCGATGACCCTGCTGATCGTTCGGGTGGGTGAGGGCCGACGTATCGGCACACTGGCCGGCGTCACCGGCCGCCTGTCCTGGCGGTTGCTGGCCCTGTACGGCGCACTCGCGGCGATGTGCCTGGCAATGGTGGCGGTCATCGGCACCACCGTCATGATCGCCGTAGCCCTCACCACCGCCGGCCCACCCGAACAGTCAGGCACCCTGACGCTGAACGACATCGGTGAGCGCCTCACCGTGTTGCCGATCCTGCTGTGCCTCATCGTGGTCCAGACCGCAGCCGAGGAAGTCGTCACCCGCGGCGTGATCCTGCAGGCCGCAGGTCGCCTCACCCGCTCCCCGTGGCCCGCCATCGTCGTCCAAGCCGCTGTCTTCACCGCCCTGCACGGCGCCGGTGAGGTGTGGGGCATGGTGGGCGTCATGGTGGTCGGGGTCGCGCTCGGCTGGATCACCGTCCGCACCGGCGGCCTGGCAGCCGCCATTGCCTTTCACATCGTTGTCAACAGCCTGGCCGCACTCGTAGCTGTGGTCTACGGGGCTACGAGCCCCACCGACAACGCCGCCACCGGCTCTTGGCCCCAGGCCCTCATCCTCGCCGGGGCTGCCACCGGCTACGTCCTGCTCGCCAACATGCTGATCCGACCATTAGGCGTCACCACCACCGTCCCGGACCCGCAGACCACCCTCACCCGCGATCCCGCCTCACAGCAGACCGGCGACACCGCCCAGAGCGTGGCCCTGCCGAATGCCGTTCCCAACTGTCCCTCTGCTAGCCCCTCGTCCGAGTCCCTCCACGATCAGGAAGCACACACCCCCTCATGATCGAGTACCTGCGCCTGTCCGGCGCGGTGGTCCACACCCCGATCTACCGATACCAGCACCCCGACACCCGGCGTCGGGTCACGCTGGTCGCCGCCATGCACGTCGGTACGCCCGCCTACTTCACCGGCCTCCTCGACACGATCAGCGACGCCGAGAACGGCGGTGCGGCGGTGCATACCGAGTTCATCCGGTCGCAGCCCATCCCGCCGGACGTGATTGAGGAAGAGAGGCGGGTGTTGGAGGCGATGAAGAGTGGCGGGCCGTGTGAGGATCGCGCTATCGCCACGTTGGGGTGGGTGCATCAGCGTGAGGCGTTCGGTGACATCCCGCCGTCCTGGCAGGAACACGACCTCGACCCGCTGCAGATCATCCGCCTCGCAGGACCGACCGTCATCGGCGCCCAGATCGCCCGACACCAGCGCCGGTTCGCGTGGGCCACCGACGACTGGCAGACCCGCAGACCGCGAGCAGCCGCACTGTTCGCCCTCCAGGCCGCGATCGGACTGCGCATCGGCGCGTCACGAGGCACCAAGAAGATCCCCTACACGCCCGGCGACGAGATCCTCATCGACGCCCGCGACCGCGCCGCCCTGCAAGGCATCGACTCCACCGACCGTGACGTCGTCATGATCTGGGGCGCTGTCCACGTCCGCGGCATCGACACCGGCCTCCACGCCCGCGGCTTCACCCACACCGCCGATCCCGAATGGCGAACCGTCGCCGTCCTGCCCACCATCAGCACCGCACTATGGCACCTCTTCCGCCACCGAGCCCATTGATCAGCATATTTCTGACGTGCGTTGGGAGGACGCCTCGAAGGAGAGCGCGAACCCCGCGTCGTACAGAGCACCCCCACGTGCGTGGGGAGGGCGTCCCCTTCACCCTCGACGGCGTCGCCATCGCCGGAGCACCCCCACATGCGTGGGGAGGACATGACTCGCGACGGGCTCCTGATCTTGAGTGCCGGAACACCCCCACGTGCGTGGGGAGGACAACCGGACACCGTTGGTGTTGTCCTTGTTCAGCGGAGCACCCCCACGTGCGTGGGGAGGACAGCACCGCACCCGGTGCAGGTGCCAGCGGGGGCGGAGCACCCCCACGTGCGTGGGGAGGACCCGCTGGCGCCCTTTGGCCCGACCGGTGATGTTCGGAGCACCCCCACGTGCGTGGGGAGGACGGGTGCTCACGCGTCACCCCCGGCGGGTTCGCCGGAGCACCCCCACGTGCGTGGGGAGGACGGGTTGGTGTCGACGACCGGCGCGGGGGTCGACGGAGCCCCCCCCCACGTGCGTGGGGAGGACGGTCAGAAGACCGGCCGCTCCTTCGCCGAGGGCGGAGCACCCCCACGTGCGTGGGGAGGACGGTATCCGGAAGCGGGACCATAACGGCCATCTCGGAGCACCCCCACGTGCGTGGGGAGGACGCCGACAACGCCCAGTTCGCCAGCCCGGCCTACGGAGCACCCCCACGTGCGTGGGGAGGACGCCCGGATCGGCATCTCCGGCCTGGCGATCGGCGGAGCACCCCCACGTCCGTGGGGAGGACTGGACCAGGCTCGACGAGCTGTTCGCGAAGCGCGGAGCACCCCCACGTGCGTGGGGAGGACGAAGGCAGGACGCCGGGGAAGATCCGCAAGGACGGAGCACCCCCACGTGCGTGGGGAGGACTTCCCGATCCGACGGAACATGTGTGCACGCGTCGGAGCACCCCCACGTGCGTGGGGAGGACGTTCGAGCAGGTCGTTGATGTGCTGTTCCTGCGGAGCACCCCCACGTGCGTGGGGAGGACGTGCCTTGGGCAGGGCGTTCACCGTGCGCCTCCGGAGCACCCCCACGTGCGTGGGGAGGACTTGGCGGCCTCGGCGGAGGTGACGCCCAGTTCCGGAGCACCCCCACGTGCGTGGGGAGGACACCGAAGCGGCGGCCTGCACTAGCGCGCCGTACGGAGCACCCCCACGTGCGTGGGGAGGACGCCGGCCGACACCCAGCCCTGACCGGGTATCGGGGAGCACCCCCACGTGCGTGGGGAGGACATGGTGGCCTCACCGATGAAGTCGATGCCCCACGGAGCACCCCCACGTGCGTGGGGAGGACATACCGGCGTGGAATGCGGTGCCGGCGTCGGCCGGAGCACCCCCACGTGCGTGGGGAGGACCAGGCGAGCCGAGTCCGCCACGATCCGCGCAGCGGAGCACCCCCACGTGCGTGGGGAGGACTCGAGGATCTCGGCAGCGGTCACCCTGGCCAACGGAGCACCCCCACGTGCGTGGGGAGGACGAGGAGCCGGAGGAGTGGGGGTCCGGGGTGTTCGGAGCACCCCCACGTGCGTGGGGAGGACGGGACCGACCAACATCGAAGCGCCCCACCTGCCGGAGCACCCCCACGTGCGTGGGGAGGACAGGGCTGCGTCGTACCGAAAGCCCCGGGCATCCGGAGCACCCCCACGTGCGTGGGGAGGACGGGCCGCCGACGAGGACCGCGCAACCCGGGAGCGGAGCACCCCCACGTGCGTGGGGAGGACGGGGCAGGTCACCGTGAGGGGTGCCCGCCGGTCGGAGCACCCCCACGTGCGTGGGGAGGACACGTGCGGCCGTTCCGCCGCGTCGACCAGGTGCGGAGCACCCCCACGTGCGTGGGGAGGACCCGGGTCGCTGGTGCTGCGGAACCCGGACGCCCGGAGCACCCCCACGTGCGTGGGGAGGACGCCGCCTGCAAGGGCGGCGACCTCACCAAGTTCGGAGCACCCCCACGTGCGTGGGGAGGACTTGTGCGGGTGGATCCGGGGGATCCCGGCCTCCGGAGCACCCCCACGTGCGTGGGGAGGACGGCGTGCCGACGATCTGCCCGAGGTCGAGCAGCGGAGCACCCCCACGTGCGTGGGGAGGACACCACCAGCACGAAGGAGACCAGGCCTGATGCCGGAGCACCCCCACGTGCGTGGGGAGGACCCCGTCGACGAGCTGCTACCCGCCGCCCGCGCCGGAGCACCCCCACGTGCGTGGGGAGGACGGGTCACCTCCGGGGCGGTACTGACCCCACTGCGGAGCACCCCCACGTGCGTGGGGAGGACCTCGCCGCCGGTGGGCGGGTCGTCTACATCGACGGAGCACCCCCACGTGCGTGGGGAGGACACTTCGCGACCTGCGGTTCTACTGAGCCGGTGCGCGGTTTTCTGTCGGCTGATCGGAAGTGTCGTAGGGCTGTGGTTGCATGCGGCTGCCGTGGCGTCCGTGAGCGTGGAGGGAGGACATTGGAGTGGCCGATCATGCAGAGGTCGATGCCGGGGTTTGGGGTAAGTCTAGGCACCTTCCGATGCCGTACCCGCTGCTCTGGCATCTGATCGACACGGCCGCTGTTGCCGGGCTGTTGTGGGATGTGTACCTGGCTCCGAACCAACGGCGGATCATCGCTGACGGTCTGGGTGTCGATGAGAGACATGCCAGGTCATTGGTCATGTTCTGGGCCGGGTTGCACGATGTCGGTAAGGCGACGCCCGGCTTTCAGGGGCAGGACCCCGATGCGTTGGCCGCGTTACGGCGGGCTGGCTCTTACGAGGATTGCCCTGGCGGTGAGTCGCTGCGGCATGATGTCGCTGGCCAGTTGGCTCTACCGGATCTGCTGGCTTGTCTCGGGTATCCACCGCGTGGTCGGCGAGCGAGCCGTTGGGTTGCTTATCGGGTGGCTCAGATCGTCGGTGGTCACCATGGTCGGTTTCAGGAGACCACCGGGTCTCATGGCGGTCGTCTGCATCTGGGTGGGGGGCGTTGGGCGCGGCAGCGCGAGGCGCTGGTGCGGGTCGTGCACGGCGTGGTGGGTTCGCCGGCAGCGCCTGTGAGTGTGGACGCGGCTGCCAGTGTTCTGATTACGGGGCTTGTGATCTTGGCGGATTGGCTTGCCAGTCAGGAGCACTTCCTACGGCAGCAGCTTCCCTTGGTGCCGCAGAACTCAGCTGTGGAGTCTGTGGCAGCGCACCTCGCGGACTTGTCGAAGCCTGCCGCTGGCTTGCTCGCCGAGGCTGGTCTGGGAACGCCGTCGCTGCGGGCTGCGAGCTTCGAGGATCTGTTCGGGTACCGTCCGAACGCACTTCAGCAGTCGATTCTCGATGAGTTGGTGCCGCTGGTCGATGGTCCGGGGCTGCTGGTGCTGACAGCGGCGACTGGGGATGGCAAGACCGAAACTGCGCTGGTGGCTGCTCGCCGGTTGGCCGAGGTGTCCGGCGCGAACGGGTTCTTCTTCGCGTTGCCGACGATGGCGACTTCCGACGAGATGTATCGCCGGGTGCGAACGTTCGCGGCCAAGCTTGCCGACGGGCCGGCGCCGGTGACGCTGTTGCACAGCATGTCCTGGCTGAACGCCGAGTACGAGGCGCGTGCCGCTGTCGACCTCGATGATCCGGGTGGTGTCGTGTCCGACGATCCCGGCTGCGCTGTGGTGGCGCCGGAGTGGCTGCGGGGCCGCAAGCGCGGTTTGTTGGCGCCCATGGCGGTGGGCACGGTCGACCAGGCGCTTCTGGCCGCGCTGACCACCAAGCACAACGCGCTGCGTCTGCTCGGCCTGTCGGGCAAGGTGTTCATCGTTGATGAGGCGCACGCCTACGACGACTATATGACCACTCTGTTGCGGCGTTTGATGACCTGGCTAGGAACGTATGGGTGTCCCGTCGTGCTTCTGTCGGCGACGTTGCCGTCATCGCAGGCGGCGGCACTCGTGCGGGCGTACGAGGAGGGTGCCGGCACGGTGCCAGCCACGGTGTCCGTGCCGTATCCGGGTTGGACGTTCGTGCCTGCTGCGGCGAAGGGCAGCGCCATCACGATCTCGCCCTCAGCCCGGGAACGGGTGGTGGCGGGCCGGACTATGGAGTTCGCACTCGATGTGCGTCCGGTTCGTCATCTCACGGGGAAGGATGTCGATCCTATTGATCGGCGGGTTGTCGTGCGGCAGGTGCTGGCGCCGGTGGTGGAGTGCGGAGGCAGTGCAGCGGTGGTCTGTAACACGGTCGGCGACGCGCAGCAGACCTATCGCGTCGTTCGCGGCTGGGCACCCGCCGACGTGTCGGTGATCCTGCTGCATTCGCGGTTCCCGGCACGCCGCAGGGAGGAAATCACGGGGCGGATCACCGCGCGGCTGGGGAGGAACGGCGACCGGTCCGTCTCGACGATCGTGATCGCGACTCAGGTGATCGAGCAGTCGCTCGACCTGGACTTCGATCTCCTGGTGACGGATCTCGCCCCGATGGCGCAATTGCTGCAGCGGGCCGGTCGATGTCATCGGCATCCGCGAGCAAGGCCGGCCTGGGCTGAACATCCGCGGGTCGTTGTCCTCGACCCGCGTGGCTCTGGCGGTGATGAGCACGTCAGGCCGGCCGCTTGGGGAGACGTGTACGCCCGGTATCTGCTGCGGGCCACGCACGGTCGCCTGGCGAACATCGACACGATCGCCGTGCCGCACTCCGTGCAGGAGCATGTCGAGGCGGTGTACGTACCTGGACCGATCCGTGACGATCCGGTTCTCGGCGCGGAGTACGACGAGTATCGCGCCGACGGTGGGGCGGTGCGGGGGCTGGCCGAGCTTGGTGTCATCCCCGAGCCCGCTGAGGTGACCGATCTGGTGATGCTGAGCCGTAACGACACGCCGGAGTGGGTGGCGTCCACGCGCCTGGGGGCTGAGTCGGAGCGGGTGCTGTGTTGTTACCTCGGTGCCGACGGCACGCAGTGGCTCGACCCGGACCAACGCGTCCCACTTCCTGAGCGTGGCACCGCAACGGGCGGCCGGTTCAGGAACGAGGAGGTGCGGGTGATCCTTCAGGAGACGATCCCGGTGAGGGCGAGTCTGCTGAAGGGCTACGAACCCGCTGCTGTCTTTCCGGCGAGCTGGAGTGACAACGGTTGGCTCAAGAGTCTGCGGCCTCTGTGGTTTCCTCTCGGGCCTACGGGCCCGCAGCCGGCCGTTTGGGACCAGCGTATGGCTGAGCTTGATGGGGAACTTGGCCTGGTCGTTCGCGGAACGTGATCGAGACAATGCCCTGCGGTCAGTCAGTCATCCGACAAGAGGCTTTGCGTCGAGCCGTGAGTTCGGCAGCCTCGGCCCGGCTCGTCTCAGGGGAGTGATCACGTCCAATGACGACATCTTTCGATCTGATTGATCGACCATGGATTCCGGTGACGGCAGGGGGCCCGTCGGAGTTGCTTGGGCTCCGTGAGCTGTTTGTTCGTGCGGCGGTGCTCGATGATCTCGTTCTTCCGGTGCCGCCGGCTGCGTCGGGTTTGTGGCGGATCTTGTATGGGATCACCGCACGGGTGACGGGGCTGGACGCGTTGCGGGGCAAGGATTGGCGACTGCGACAGGAACAAGTGCTCGACAAGGGTGAGTTCGACGTCGAGCGCGTCCATGCCTACTTCGATGAGTGCCGCGGGCGCTTCGACCTCTTTGATCGGGATCGGCCGTGGATGCAGGATCCCCGGCTGGCCGCAGAGTGTGCCAAGTCGTCGGGGGTCAACAAGCTGGTGTTCGACCGTCCGGCGGGCAACACGCAGGTGTGGTTCGGTCACCACACGGACGCCCATGCTGCAGCTCTGCCCCCAGGGGAGGCGGCGTGGTATCTGATCGCGCAGCTGTACTACGGCGCGTCGGGCCGATGTAGCAGTCGTGAGGTGGCCGGGCAGAAGTTCGCCAACAGCACCGCCGGTCCGCTGCGCGGCACCATGTCGTACCACCCGCTCGGGGAGAGTCTGTTCGAGTCTCTGGTGGTGGGTGTGCCGCCAGGGGGCGCGGCGCTGGACGGTGGGTCGGATCGGTTTCCGTGGGAGCGTAACGAGCTGCCCGATCCACTCGGTGTGCCGTACCCGGGTGGCGTGCTGGCCGGCGGGGCGCGGCATGCGGTACTGCTGGTGGCGGACGCCGCCGGTGAGGCGGTGGTGGACGCCTACGTCACGTGGGCGTGGCGGCTGCCGGTCGGGGAGCAGGCCGACCCGTACGTGGTGCGCAAGCAGAACATGGACGGTGGCTGGTACCAGCTTCCGGCCGACGGGTCCCGGGCGTTGTGGCGGGACGTCGACGCCTTGTTGAGTAACAACTCCGAGGTCAAGACCCACCGTCCCGAGATCATGACGGCTGCCGCTGATCTCGGTCTGGACGGGCGGGTTCGGGCGTACGGGTTCGACCAGGACGGGCAGGCCAAGGACCGGCAGTGGTTCACCGCGGTGACTCCACCGATCCTCGGCTGGATGCGTGAACGCGATCCGGAGGCCGCCAGCAGTGTGGCCGCGTTGACCCGCGCGGCCGAGGCGATCGGGCGGCGGCTCGGTGTGGTGCTGCGGCAGGCGTGGCGGGAGCTGACGAACGTCAAGGACCGGGAAGGCCCGTGGGCTCGTGCTGGCGAGGCGTACTACTGGGCGCGGGCCGAGACGGTCTTCTGGGAGTACGTGCGGGACGGTCGATTCACCGAGGGCCCTCGTGCCTTCGCCCGTCTGGGACATCAGGCCATCGATTACGCCGCGGACCGTGAGGCCGGTGCACCGCGGTTGGTGCGGGCGGTCGAGACCGCGCATCGGCTGCTGTCAACACCACCGAAGAAGGGATCTGCCCCGTGACGTCCGCGGACATCGAAGAAAAGCCCTCCGACAGGTTCGCGCGGCGGGTCGCCGAGCAGTGCCTGCGTGATCGTGGTCGGCGTTCGGCCCTGCGTCGTGGCCTGCGCCGCTCTCCCGAGCAGGCGCACACCATGCACGTGGTGGTCGCGCCGCTGCTTCCGGCGACGGTGACCGCGGATCGCGAGTACGCCTACTACGCGGTCGCGGCGATGATCGCGTCGAGCATCCGCGACCGACCGGCAACAGACCTCGCCGACGAAGCTCCCGACCTCGACGACGCGGAGGAGACGGCCGAGGTCACCACCGAGGCCGACAGGCCCGCCCGCCCCAACCTGGGGACGTCGCTGGCGTGGGCGGTGTCCCGGCCGGGCCGGGGGCGCCGTCCGATGAACAGGGCCACCGCCGAGAAACGGCTGCACCTGTTGGTCCGGCAGAGCTACCCGGCCGTGTACCAGCAGCTTCCCGGGATCGTCCGGCACCTCGGCCTGGTCGAGGTCGAGGTGAACTGGGGGCAGCTCCTCGACGACCTCTGCCAGTGGCGGTACCGGCGGGACTGGGTCGCCAAACAGTGGCTCCAGTCGTACTACCGCACCCTGCACGAAGCCGACCGCCAGGCCGAACGGCGGAACCTGAACCCGGAGGAGTCAGCATGACCGCCCGCTACGTCGAGATCCACCTGCTGCAGACCGTGCCGTACGCCAACCTCAACCGCGACGACCTGGGCTCCCCGAAGTCGGTGCGCTATGGCGACGCGGACCGTACGCGGGTCTCCAGCCAGTGCTGGAAGCGTGCCGTGCGGCAGGACCTGGAGACGTACTCCGGCGATGCGGCCAAGCGCACCCGGCGGTTGCCGCGCGCCGTCCAGGACCGTCTCGTCGAGCGGGGCTGGGAGCCGGAGCTGGCGGGCTACGCAGCCGCGCAGGTCATGGTCACGCTCGCCTCGATCGCGGTCAAGGCCGATGGCTTCAAGGTGGACAAGGAGACCGGCGAGGCGCAGGTGCTGTTCTACCTGCCCCAGCGGGCCTTCGACGAGTTGGCCGACCTCTGCGTGCAGCAGCGCGAACGGATCACCGGCCTGCAGTCGGGTGCGGTCAAGGTGAAGAAGGGCGAGGCGCCGCTGCCGGCCGACGGCGTACGGGCTGCGATGAGCCGCCGCAACGACGTGATCAACCTGTTCGGGCGGATGCTCGCCGAGCTACCCGGCACCAACGTCGATGGCGCAGTCCAGGTCGCCCACGCCTTCACCACCCACGGCACGGACCCGCAGGTCGACTTCTTCACCGCCGTCGACGACCTCAAGGCGGACGCCGACCAGACCGGCAGCGGCCACATGAACAGCGCCGAGTTCAGCGCCGGAACGTTCTACCGGTACGCCAGCGTCAACCTCGACGACCTCACCAAGAACCTCGATGACGCCGCCACGGCGGTCGAGCTCACCGCAGCGTTCCTGGCGACGTTCATCACCGCCATGCCGCAGGCAAAGAAGAACTCCACCGCCCCGTTCACGGTCCCCGACCTGGCCTACATCTCGGTCCGCTCCGACCGGCCGGTCTCCCTGGCCAGCGCCTTCGAGACCCCCGTCCGAGCGCTGCTCGACAGCGGATACGCCGAACCGTCACGCCGCCAGCTCGCCGAGTACGCCGGCCGGATCCACCGCCTCCTCGGCGACCAGGGGAGGATCTACCACGGGCACGCCACCATCGACGACAAGGGCTTGGAGCAGCTCGGTGAGGCCCGCCCCAGCTTCGACGCGCTGATCGCCGCCGCCATCGACCACACGAGAGCGCGATGAGCGGTCTGCTGCTGCGGCTGGCCGGGCCGATGCAGTCCTGGGGGGACCACAGCACCTTCAGCGTTCGGGACACCGCCACCGTCCCCACCCGGTCGGCGATGATCGGAATGCTCGCCGCAGCGAAGGGCCTGCACCGCGGCGAGCCGCTGGGCGACCTCACGACGCTGCGCTTCACCGTTCGCGTCGACCGGCCCGGCACGATGATGGACGACTTCCACACCGTCGGTGGCGGCCTGCCTCCGGACCGGACGGTACCGACCGCCGAGGGCAAACGGAGACAGCCCGGCGCGGGGACTATCGTGTCGCGTCGGTTCTACCTGGTCGACGCGGTGTTTATTGTGGCGGTCACCGGCCCGGACACGATCGTGGAGCACGTGCACGAGGCCCTGACCATGCCGGTGTGGGCCCCGTACCTCGGACGCCGGTCCTGCCCGGCGGAACAACCGTTCCTGCTGTCCGGTCCGACCCGCGACCCGGTCGCCCACCTCGAACACCTACCGCTCAACCGCCGCAGACCCGTCGGCGACGCGGACTGCGTCCCGGTCGACTTCGTGACCGAGGAACCCGACGGTGACGGCGCCGGCAGCCGGCTGACCCTCAACGACATACCCATGGACCTGGTCTCCGAGCCGGTGACCGGAGACCGGCAGTCACGCTCACGCCGCTACCTCACCCGCCAGGTCCACGTCACCACCCGCGCCCTGCCCGCCGCCCTGTGCGCCGGCACCGGGATCAAGTACCTGGACACGCTAGACGAGCACCTGCGAGGAGTCCGAACGTGACCGCCTGGCTGACCCGGATCGCACCCGATCTCCGCCACCCGGTGGCACGACGGGACCTGCGCGACATCACCGCAGTGCACCGCAGAGTGATGTCACTGGTCCCCGACGACCTGGGCGAACAACCACGGCATCGCGCCGGTGTGCTCTTCCGACTCGATCACACCACCCTCGGCCCCGTCCTGCTGATCCAGACCGCCCTACCACCGGACCCGTCCCGGCTGCCCGAGGGCTACGGCACCGTCGCCACCCGCGACATCACTCCACTGATCAAAGCCCTGACCACCGGAATGACGGTGCACTACCGGATCGCCGCCAACGCCTCCAAACGCGCGTGGAACGGCGACAACGCCGGCAAGATCGTCGCCCTGTCCGGCCAGCACGCCGAACAGTGGTGGCAACGCAAAGCCGACGCCAGCGGCCTCGACCTGCGTCACCTACGCGCCCAGCCCCAACCGGCCGCCCGAGGCCGGGCCACCCCGGTACGCCACGCGATCACCCTCTTCGAAGGCCAGGCAGTGATCGCCGACGCGGAGCAGGCCCGCGCCGCACTGCTGGCAGGGATCGGCCGCGGCCGGTCGTTCGGCTGCGGGCTACTCAGCCTCGCTCCCACACGATGAGCACGAACGCCCGACGACGTCTCGCCGCACCGACCCTGGCCATGCTGCCCCGCGTCGCGGACTCGCTGAGCTTCCTGTACGCCGACATCGTCCGCATCGTCCAGGACGACACCGGCGTCCTCGCCCAGGTCGACACCCCGAAAGGCACCGAACGCGTCTACCTGCCCACCGCCGCCATCAGCTGCCTCCTCCTCGGACCCGGCACCTCGATCACCCACCGTGCCCTGTCCACCCTGGCCCGACACGGCACCAGCGTCGTCTGCGTCGGCTCCGGAGCCGTCCGCTGCTACGCCGGCATCACCCCCACCTCCCTGACCACCAACTGGCTGGAGAAGCAGGTCCACTGCTGGGCCGACGACAACCAGCGTCTGCAAGTGGCCGTCCGCATGTACGAACGCCGCTTCGGCGAGCCCGTCCCCGAAGACACCACCCTGGCCCAACTTCGGGGCATGGAGGGCCAGCGGATGAAAACGCTCTACCGACTGCTCGCGCAGAAGTACCGAACCGGCAAGTTCCGCCGCAACTACGACCCCGACGCCTGGGACACCCAAGACCCCGTCAACCTCGCGCTGTCAGCCGGCAGCGCCTGCCTCTACGGAGTGGTCCACGCCGTGATCCTCGCCCTGGGCTGCTCACCGGCCCTCGGCTTCGTCCACGCCAGCACCCAACACGCCTTCGTCTACGACGTCGCGGACCTCTACAAAGCGAAGATCACTGTGCCCCTCGCTTTCTCCATGAGCACCTCCACCGAACCTGAACGCGAGGTACGGCGCAAACTGCGCGAGGAGTTCCGCCTACTGAAGCTGATGCCGACGATCGTCACCGACATCCAGCACCTACTCGACCCCGACAGCACACCCAAGCAGCGGCAACCCGTAGCCGAAATCACCTCGCTGTGGGACCCGGACATGGGAGCCCTGCCCTCCGGAGTCAACTACGGCTCCGAACCCTGGGACTGACCATGGCCGCCATGGTCGTCCTCGCTACCACCGCCGTGCCCGACCACCTCCGAGGCGCACTCAGCCGCTGGATGATCGAAGTCAAACCCGGCCTGTTCGTCGGCACCCTCTCCGCCAAAGTCCGCGACGAACTGTGGAACGCCGCCAGCGCCGTCGTCGGTGACGGTGCCGCCGTCCTCATCCAACCCGACAACACCGAGCAAGGCTTCACCCTGCGAACCGCAGGAGAACGCAGACGCCGCCCCGTCGACTTTGACGGCCTCACTCTGGTGGCAATGAGCCCTCTCGAACCGAAGGACCCCGAGCCCCCAACGTCGGAACACATCTGGCCAGAGGGCTGGTAAAACCGCAGGTCGCGAAGGTCCTCCCCACGCACGTGGGGGTGCTCCGGCGTCCTGTGCTCGCGTCGCCTTGCTGGGGGGGTCCTCCCCACGCACGTGGGGGTGCTCCGTCGATGGTCGTCCTCGACCGCGACGTCAACTTGTCCTCCCCACGCACGTGGGGGTGCTCCGCACCGACTGCTGACCGCCGGCTACCGGGCGATGTCCTCCCCACGCACGTGGGGGTGCTCCGATGAACCTGTGCTGCGTCTCGCCTGTCCGTGCGTCCTCCCCACGCACGTGGGGGTGCTCCGTGCACCGCCGACGACGGCAACCGGATCAGCCAGTCCTCCCCACGCACGTGGGGGTGCTCCGATTTTCCCGGCGTACGTGGCCGCGCTGGAGACGTCCTCCCCACGCACGTGGGGGTGCTCCGGTGGCGAGCGCCCAGCAGCAGGTGGAGATCGCGTCCTCCCCACGCACGTGGGGGTGCTCCGGTACGCATCAGAGCCCCCGGTTGCGGCACGTCGTCCTCCCCACGCACGTGGGGGTGCTCCGTCGGTCGGCTGCTCAGCGCCGTCGACCGTGGCGTCCTCCCCACGCACGTGGGGGTGCTCCGATGGTCGCCAGGGCCGAGTTCCGCTGTTCCTGGTCTCCCCACGCACGTGGGGGTGCTCCGAATCCGAAGAAGCCACAGTTCGGCACGCCGGTGTCCTCCCCACGCACGTGGGGGTGCTCCGCCTGCCCGGGTGGGCGTACCGGTCTGCGGCCGGTCCTCCCCACGCACGTGGGGGTGCTCCGCCAGCTCGGGCGCCCCCACCCAGACGGTCACCGTCCTCCCCACGCACGTGGGGGTGCTCCGTCGCCCTCCTCCGGGGCCACCGGGCCGCCGCCGTCCTCCCCACGCACGTGGGGGTACTCCGATCGGCAAGCGCGATTGGCCGGCGATCAACCTGTCCTCCCCACGCACGTGGGGGTGCTCCGCTCAAGGAGACCGAGGGCCAGGCCAACCACGCGTCCTCCCCACGCACGTGGGGGTGCTCCGGAGCCGAGATGGCACCACCGCCCCGCCGCGCCGTCCTCCCCACGCACGTGGGGGTGCTCCGACCAGGGCCACACCGTGCTGCACGTCATGGGCGTCCTCCCCACGCACGTGGGGGTGCTCCGCCCGACGCCTGACCCTGGACACACGAAAGCGCGTCCTCCCCACGCACGTGGGGGTGCTCCGGCGGCGTTCACCACGTCGGTGAGCTGGTCGAGGTCCTTCCCACGCACGTGGGGGTGCTCCGATCGTGGCGAGGGCGCTGTTGCGCTGCTCCTGGTCCTCCCCACGCACGTGGCGGTGCTCCGCTGATCGTGCTGTACGCGGTGGACGAGCACGGGTCCTCCTCACGCACGTGGGGGTTCTCCGCTCGACGGCGGCGGCAACCGAGATCGATCCCGGGTCCTCCTCACGCACGTGGGGGTGCTCCGATCCCACGTGATGGCCTGTCAAGGTCAACTGTCGCTTCTATCACCAGCGCTTGGGCAGGTAAGGAACGTGATGATCCTTGGCTAGCCGCTGGGACGACAACAAATCCACCCACCTTCACTCAGTCGGCGTCCGGAGCCGGCACCTCGCGCAGACCGTCGCCGTCGAGGCGCAGCCACCGCCGTACGCCGATGTCGTGCAGGAAGCGCTCGTCGTGGCTGACCACCACGAACGCGCCCCGGTAGGCGTTCAGCGCGTTCTCCAACTGGCCCACGCTGACCAGGTCCAGGTTGTTGGTGGGTTCGTCGAGCAGCAGCAGGTGCGGGGCGGGTTGGGCGTAGAGGACACAGGCGAGGGTGGCCCGCAGCCGCTCGCCGCCGGAGAGCACACCGACCGGCAGTTGGGCCCGGGCGCCCCGGAACAGGAAGCGGGCCAGCAGGTTCATCCGATCCGACTGCGGTCGCTCCGGGGCGTACGCGGCTAGGTTCTCCGCCACCGTACGGTCCAGGTCGAGCAGGTCCAGCCGCTGCGACAGGTACGCCATCCGGCCGTCGGCCCGACGCACCTGCCCGCCCTCGGACGCGGTCTGGCCGGTGAGCAGCCGCAGCAGGGTGGACTTGCCGACGCCGTTGGGGCCGGTGAGCGCGATCCGTTCCGGCCCCCGGATGGTCAGCTCCAGGCCGTCGCCGGGGAAGAGTGGACGGCCGTCGTGGCGCACCTGCATCCGCTGTCCCTCGACGAGCGTGCGACCGGCGGGTACGTCGGTCTCCGGCAGGTCCAGCGTGAGCGCCTGGTCGTCGCGCAGCGCCCGGCTGGCCTCGTCGAGGCGTACCTGCGCGTCGCTGACCCGGCTGGCGTGTGCCTGCTGGGCCCGTCCGGCCGACTCCTGTGCGCTGCGCTTGAGTCCACCGGCGACGATCCGGGCCAGGCCGGCGTTGCCGAGGTTGCGCGCGGCGTTGCCGGCCCGTCGGTCGGCCCGTTCCCGGGCCTGCTGCATCTCCCGCTTCTCCCGCTTGACCTCCAACTCGGCGCTGCGCACGGTGCGCTCGGCCAGTTCCCGGGCCGCCCGGGCGGCCTCCTGGTAGGCGGTGAAGTTCCCGCCGAACAACCGGACCTGCCCGCCGTCGAGTTCGGCGATGCGGTCCATCCGGTCCAGCAGCATCCGGTCGTGACTGACCAGCAGCAGGCAGCCGGGCCAGTTCTCCAGCACCGAGTACAGCCGGTGCCGGGCGTCGACGTCGAGGTTGTTGGTGGGTTCGTCGAGCAGCAGCACGTCGGGGCGGCGCAGCAGTTGGGCGGCCAGGCCGAGGGAGACGACCTGCCCGCCGCTGAGCGTGTGCAGCGGCCGGTCGAGCGCCACCTCGTCCAGACCGAGCCGGTCGAGTTCGACGCGGCTGCGGTCCTCGACGTCCCAGTCGTCGCCGACGACGGTGAAGTTCTCCTCGCCGGCGTCGCCGGCCTCGATAGCCCGCAGCGCCGCGATGGTCGGGGCGACGCCCAGCACCTGCGCGACGGTCAGCTCACCGGCGAGCGGGAGGTCCTGCGGCAGGTAGCCGAGCACCCCCTCGACCGTCACCCCGCCGCCGGTGGGGGCCAGTTCCCCCGCGATCAGGCGCAGCAGGGTCGACTTGCCGGCGCCGTTCGGGGCGACCAGGCCGGTGCGGCCGGGCGGCACGGTGAAGGACAGGTCCCGGAACACGGGGGTGTCGTCGGGCCAGGAGAAGGACAGGTTGGTGCAGACGACGCAGACGTCGGACATGGCAGACAGACCTCGGGAGGAAAGCCGGGACGCGACCGGCGCCCCGGTCGGACAGACAGGGCGGTGACGTGACGGGCCGCCCCGGCAGTGGCCGGTCGGCGGCGGGCACACTCACCCTGAGATGTCGTCGTCCCCCGACAGCATGTCGCGCTCCTCGTTCCGCGTACGCGCGGCTGACCCGCGCCCAGCCAGCCTAACAACTTCACGGCATGGTCGCGCACGTCAATTCCGCAGCCGACGAGCCGTCAGCGGCGGGAGTGACCACGCCGGTCAGTCCGGTCGGCCGACGCGGGGCGGTGGGGCGTTGAGGTGGCTGGTGAGCACCACCAGCAGCTCGAAGCGGGTCGCCGGGTCGTCCAGGTCAGTGCCGTACAGGTCGCGCAGACGCTTGAGCCGGTAGCTGACCGTCTGCGGGTGGACGAACAGAACGGCAGCGACCTCGGCCCGCGAGCCCCAGTGCCGCAGCCACGAGTGCAGCGTGACCAGCAGGTTGTCCCGCTGGGCCGGGCGCAGGTGGGCCAGTGGCGCCAGCCGGCGGGCGGTGAGCACCGCCAGGGCCCCCGGTTCGCCGCGCAGGGTCAACGGGATCAGGTGGTCGTCGGCGAAGACCGGGCCGGGGTCGGGGCCGACCAGGCCAGCGGCCAGTTCGGCGAGGCGTACGGCGGCCGGCACCTGGGGCCAGTCCAGCTCGGGGCCGACCACGGCCCGCCGACCGGCCAGCGCCTCGGCCAGCGGGGCGCGGGCCGCCCGGGGACCGGCCCGCAGCAGCAGCACCGCGTCCCGGCCGCGCTCGATGACCAGGCCGTCGACGCCGTAACGGAACCGGGCGTCGCGGGCCTGGTCGGGCGGCAGGAGCACCGGCACCACGCTGTCCAGCTCGGGCCAGCCGATCCGGGCGGCGGCTGCGGCCACCGCACTCGGCATCCCGTCGCCGCGCAGCAGCAGTTCGGCGAGCTGCCGGCGGCGGTCACCCTCACCGGCCTGCTCGCGCACCTGGAGGGCGTACCCGTCGGTGCTCGCCGCGGCCAGTTCGGCGACGTACGCGCTGACCGCGTCGGAGAGGTCGATCAGCTCCTCGGTGTCGACCGGGCGGAGTCGGGCCAGCGACTGCGAGGCGGTCCGCAGCAGCAGCCGGGCGGCCATCCGCAGGGCCGCGAGCAGGGCCTCCGGCCCCCGGTCCTCGCGGGCCTCGGCGGCGCCGAGGGCGACGAAGACCTCCCGGATCCGGGGCGGCAACGCGGGCTCGTCGGTGCCGACCAGGTCGAGGAACCGGTCGAGGGCCACCTGCACGGCGGTGTGCACGTCGCGGACGAACTTGTCGTCGGCGATGCCGGCGAAGGCGGGTGTGGCCTCGGTGACCGCGCCCGCCACGGCGGCGACCGTCGAGGGCAGGTGCGGACGCATGGACGCGGCCAGGTCGGCGGGGAGACGCCGCCAGGGGGTGGCGGAGACGGGGGCGTTCACCGGCCGATTTTGTCACGCCGGGATAAAAGAGCCGCCGATTCTCGCTGCCGACGGGACGGTGTTTCGATCCGCTCCCCCGGGCGAGGATGGGGCACGCCGCCGATCCGACCGAGGAGCGCACCGTGCAGCACCGACTCTCCCGACAGCACGTGGTCGACATGTGCCGGACGATGCTCGCCCGGGGATATCTGAAGGCCACCGAGGGCAACGTCTCGGTCCGGGTGCCCGGCCACCGGCTGTACGCGGTGACCCCGAGCAACTACGACTACGACCGGATGCGGGTCGAGGACATCTGTCTGGTCGACTTCGACGGCAAGCACGTGCCGGACGGCTCCGGGGCCGACCTCAAGCCGTCCATCGAGTGCGGGATGCACGCCAACATCTATCGGGAGCGCCCGGACGTCAACGCGATCGTGCACACCCACCAGCCGTACGCGTCGGCGCTGGCCTTCCTGCGCAAGCCGATCCCGGCGCTCACCGACGAGCAGGTGCGCTTCCTCGGGCGGGAGGTGGCGATCATCGACTACGCCCCGTCCGGCACCGGCTTCCTGGCCCGCAACGTGCAGAAGAAGGTGGCCAGCGGGGACAACGCCTTCATCATCGCCAACCACGGGGTGGTGGCCGTGGGCACCGACCCGGACCGGGCGGTGTTCAACATGGCGCTGTTGGAGAAGGTCTCCATCGCGTACCTGCTGGCGTTGACCAGCGAGACGGGCAAGGTCTACACCATCCCGACCGCGATCCGCGAGATCGCCTTCGGCAAGCTGCGCGCCGACGAGAAGCGGATCGCCGCGCAGATCACCGAGGCGGTCGAGCCACTGCGGGTACCCGCCGACGAGGACCTGCCCAGCGCCGACGCGACCGCCACCGCCCAGACCGCAGCCGCCACCCGGACCGACGCCGAGGCCGGGGCGACTGACGCCCGGGCCGCCGCCGAGGTCGAGGCGCCGGGGGCGGAGTCCGCCCGACTCGGGTACGCCATCAGCGAGTATCCGGACGTCGACGACGTGATGCGCCGACTCAAGGCGCTGACCGCCCAGCCGCTGCGCGGGCTGCGCCACGACGCGATGCTGGACGTGCTGAACTACTTCGAGACGAAGTGCCGGGCCAGCAAGGAGATCACCGACCGGGCCAAGCTGCGCATCCCCGGCGGGGTGCAGCACAACCTGGCCTTCAACTACCCGTTCCCGCTCGCGATCGAGAAGGCCGACGGGGCGTACCTGGTCGACCGGGACGGCAACACCTACATCGACTTCCTCCAGGCCGGCGGGCCGACGATCCTGGGCAGCAACTACGGCCCAGTCAACGAGCGGGTGGCCGAGGTGGTCCGCGCCTCCGGGCCGGTCACCGGACTGTTCCACGAGTACGAACTCAAGCTCGCCGAGATCATCCACCGTTACATGCCGCACGTGGAGATGTACCGCTCCCTCGGGTCCGGTACGGAGGCGGTGATGGCGGCGGTCCGGGGTGCCCGCGCGTTCACCGGCAAGAAGATGGTGATCAAGGTCGGCGGCGCGTACCACGGCTGGTCCGACACGATGGTGTACGGGCTGCGGGTGCCCGGCACGTACCGGATGAACGCCAAGGGCATCCCGTTCGGCGCCACCAGCCGGACCCGGGAGGCGTTCCCGCACGACCTCGGGCAGCTCAAGCGCAAGCTGGTGGAGAACCGGCTGCGCGGCGGCACGGCGGCGGTGGTGGTGGAACCGGTCGGCCCGGAGTCCGGCACCCGGCCGGCGCCCCGCGACTTCAACGCCGGGGTTCGCGAGCTGTGCGACGAGTTCGGCGCGCTGCTGGTCTTCGACGAGGTGGTCACCGGCTTCCGCCTCGGGTTGGGTGGCGCGGCCGGCTACTTCGGCGTGACCCCGGACCTGACCGTGCTGGGCAAGGCGGTCTCCGGCGGGTACCCGATGGCCGGTGGGGTCGGCGGACGCTCCGACGTGATGGCGGTCTTCGGCTCCGGGCTGGACGGCAAGAGCGGCGCGCACATCCAGGTCGGCGGGACGCTGTCGGCCAACCCGCTGTCCTGCGCGGCCGGGTACTTCGCCATCGAGGAGATGGCCCGCACCAACGCTCCGGTGATCGCCGGCCGCGCCGGGGACCGGCTCACCCGGGGCCTGCAACGGCTGATCGACACGTACGGCCTGCCGTACGTCGCGTACAACCAGGGCTCGATCGTGCACCTGGAGTGCAGCGGCGTGATGCTGCTGGACATGCGCAACCCGGTGAAGCTGCTGCGCGAGAACAAGGCCCGCAAGCGGCTCATGGAGCAGATGGGCGCCGCGTACACCGCGCACGGCATCGTCACGCTGGCCGGCTCCCGGATGTACACCTCGATGGCCGACACCGACGAGGTGATCGACGACGCGCTGGCCCGGTTCGACCGGGTCTTCGCGCAGGTCGAGGGGGTCTGAGGCGGGTGGCCGCCAGCGCGCCGCAGATCCTGGCGATCGACCTCGGCACGTCCGGGATGAAGGCGGCCCTGGTCGCCGCCGACGGCACCGTGACCGGGTGGGCCGAGCGGCCCGTGCCGCTGCACGTGCTGCCCGGCGGCGGTGCCGAGCAGGACCCGGTGGCCTGGTGGACGGCGCTCGGGGAGGTCGCCGCCGAGCTGGGTCGGGCGCATCCGGAGCAGATGCGGGCGGTCCACGCGGTCTGCGCCTCCACGCAGGGCGAGGGCACCATCGCGGTGGACGCCGCCGGGGACCCGCTGACGCCGTGCATCAGTTGGCTCGACATGCGCGGCGCACCCCACCTGCGTCGACAGTTCGGCGGCTTCCCGGCGTACCAGGGGATGTCGGTGCGCCGCATCGCGCGGTGGCTGCGGCTCACCGGCGGGATGCCCTCGCCCACCGGCAAGGACCCGGCCGCGCACATGCTGCTGGTCCGCGACGAGATGCCGCAGGTGTACGCGCGGACCGCGTCCTTCCTCAACGTGCTGGACTGGATCAACCTGAAGCTGACCGGGCGGACGGTGGCCACCGTCGACTCGATCCTCACCTCGTGGGTGACCGACAACCGGCGGCCCGGCGACATCCGCTACTCCCCCGCCCTGGTCGCCGACTGTGGCATCGACGCCGACAAGCTGCCGCCGATCGTGGCCTGCACCGACGTCATCGGCACGCTGACCCCGGCCGCCGCCACGCACCTCGGGTTGCCGGAGTCGGTCGAGGTGGTGGCCGGCGCGATCGACAACACCGCGGCGGCGATCGGCGCGGGCACCACCGGCGACCACGAACCTCACCTGTATCTCGGCACCTCGTCCTGGATCGCGGCGCACGTGCCGGGCAAGAAGACCGACGTGGCGGCGGGCATCGCGTCGGTGCCGTGCGCCATCGGCGACCGCTACCTGATGACCGCCCTCCAGGCCACCGCCGGGGCCAACCTGACCTGGCTCCGCGACAAGATCGTCGAGTACGACGACCTGCTGCTCGCCGCCGGGCACGTCAGTCGGGACGAGGGCACCATCTTCGACGCGTTCGACGCGATCATCCCGACCGTGCCGGCGGGTGCCAACGGCGTGCTCTACACCCCCTGGCTGTACGGCGAACGCGCCCCCGTCGACGACCCGAACCTGCGCGCCGCCTTCCTCAACATCTCGCTCGACACCAACCGCTCCGACCTGCTGCGGGCGGTCTTCGAGGGGGTCGCCTTCAACACCCGCTGGCTGGCCGGCGCGGTGGACCGGTTCCTCGGCTCCCGGGTCACCTCGATGGCGATCACCGGCGGCGGCGCGTTGTCGGACTCCTGGTGCCAGATCTTCGCCGACGTGCTCGACGTGGAGATCCGGCGCGACGCCCAGCCGCTGGCGGTCAACGCCCGGGGCGCGGGCTGGATCGGCGCGGTCGGCACCGGGATGCTCGCCTTCCCCGACATCCCCGGCCTGATGCGGACCGACCGGATCTTCACCCCGGACCCGGCGCACCGGGCCACCTACGACGAGATCTTCGCCGACTACCGGGAACTGCACCGCCGACTGGCACCGCTCTACCGCCGACTGAACCGCCCGGACCGGTCCCGCGCCCCCCGAGGCTGACCCGCGCCTACCCGGGCCCGGCGCCTGCCCCGTCGATCATGGACTTGTGGTCAGCGGTTTGCGCCGGTACAGGGCATTCGCGGCCACCACCACTCCATGATCGATGAGGAGCACGCCGGGTGGGAGTGGTGATCAGGGGAAACGGGTGTGTCGGGTGACCGGGTGGGTGAGACTGACGCCATGGTCGACCTCAGGCGGTACGTGGCCGAGTTCATCGGCACATTCCTGCTGGTGTTCCTCGGAGTGGGCAGCGCCGTCGCGGCCCGCGTCGAAGGTGGCGTGGTGGTGGTCGCGCTGTCGTTCGGGTTCGTCATGCTGGCGCTGGTCTACACCATCGGTCAGCTCTCCGGCAGCCACGTGAACCCGGCGGTGACCCTCGGCGTCCTGCTCTCCGGCAAGATCTCGCCGATCGGGGCGGTGGCGTACTGGATCGCCCAGTTCGCCGGTGCCGCGCTGGGCTCGTTCCTGCTCTGGGTGCTGGTCCGCTGGGGCGGCGTGACCGACCAGACGGGTGTGCTGGGCACCAACGGCTACGGCACCCACATCAACGCCGGTGGCGCGATGCTCCTGGAGACCGTCCTGACGTTCCTCTTCGTCCTGGTCGTGCTGGTGGTCGGCAAGCGCAGCACCGACCTGTCCGGCTTCGCCGGCCTGGCCATCGGGATGGCCCTCGCCGTGGCGAACCTGGTCGGCGTCGCGCTGACCGGGGCGGCGGTGAACCCCGCGCGGGCCTTCGGACCGGCGATCTTCGAAGGTGGGACCGCCCTCCGCCAGCTCTGGGTGTTCATCGTCTTCCCGCTGCTCGGCGGAGTCCTCGCCGCACTTGTCGCACCGCTGGTCGAGCACGGCTCCGGCGTCACCCGGGTCGGTACGCCCCGACCGGCGGGACGCTGAGCGTCCGCCTCAGCGGTCGGCACCCATCGGTGCCCGGACCAGCGCGCCGTCGATGTAGCAGTACCGCCAGTCCTCCCCCTCCTCCAGGGACCGGATCAACGGATGGCCGGTCTGCCGGTAGTGCTCCTCGGTGTGGTTGTTGACCGAGTCGCTGCAACAGCCGACCGCACCGCAGGTGAGGCACATCCGCAGCTGCACCCAGTCGTCACCGGTCTCCAGGCACTGCGGGCACGCCTCGGCGTCGCTCTCGGTGATCTGGATGCGGTCCAGGTGGGTGCAGGCGGTGCTCATCGTCTCCTCCCGCACGTACCGCCAACTGGCGTGCAGCAGCCGGTCCGGGATGATCCGGGCGAGGTAGCGCGAGTTCGCCGCGAGCAGCGGACTCGCCACCGCCAGCACCAGCACGTACAGGGCGATGAACGGGCCGAGGCGCTCGTCCAGGCCGGCGCCGAGGGCGAGGGTGGCCAGGATCAGCGAGAACTCGCCGCGCCCCAGCACCGTCAGGCCGACGTTGGCCGCGCCCCGCTGGTTGAGCCCGAACAGCCGCCCGGCGATCAGACCGGCCAGCACGTTGGTGACGATGGTCAACGCGACGGCCGCCAGCACCGGCAGGGCCACCGAGCCGAAGTCGCCGACGTCGATGCTCAGGCCGAAGACCACGAAGAAGACCGCCGCGAAGACGTCCCGCAGCGGCAGCACCAGGCGTTCGGCCCGTTCCCGGATCGGGGTACGGGCCACCACCAGGCCGATCATCAGCGCGCCGATGGCGTCGGAGACGCCGATCTCGGCCGAGATGCCGGCGACCAGCACCACCAGCCCGACCATCAGGACGGCCAGCAACTCGTCCTCGTGGCTGTCGATCAGCTTGCCGACCAGGCGGGCGCCGAACCGGGCGACGGCGAAGAGGAGGACCAGGTACGCGAAGCTCAGCCCGATGCGCAGCGTGAGCTCGCCGGCCGACCCGGCTCCGGAGAGCAGCGGCGACAGCAGCGCCAGGTAGAGCGCGAGGAAGAGATCCTCGATCACGATGATGCCGAGGATCACCGGTGTCTCGGCGTTGGCGAGCCGGCGTAACTCGATGAGCAGTTTGGTGACGATGGCCGACGAGGAGATGCCGAGCGCCCCGGCGATCACGAACGCCTCGTAGCCGCCCCAACCGAGGGCGAGCCCGAAGAGGAGCCCCGCGCCGACGTTCAGGGCGATGTACGCGGCGGCGGCGACGAACAGCCGTTTGCCGCTACCGAGCACCTGCTCGACCGGGAACTCCACGCCCAGGTGGAACAGCAGGAGCACCAGCCCCAGCGAGGCCAGCAGGCTGAGGTCCTCGGGATGGGCGACCAGCACGGGGCCTGGGGTGCCCGGCCCGAACAGGATGCCGGCGAGCATGAAGAACGGCACGGTCGGCAGGTTGATCCGGCGGCCGAAGCGGGCCAGCAACCCGGCGATGAGCACAAGGGCACCGAAGCCCACGAGGTCAGCGTGCACGGTGAGGACTCCTGGAGCGGGCTAGACGGAGCGGAGCGGGCGGCGCGCCGGTTACTCGGAGAAGTACGTGCCGGACAGCAGCGCGCCCACCTTGCGGGCCTGCTCCTCGGACATCTCGATCACGGCCACCGGGTCGTCCGCGCCGGCGGCGAAGACGTACAGGTCGCGGTTGCCGTCGCGGCGTACCACGATCGAGATGCGCTGGGTGTTGCTGCCCAGGTCGACGTCGTACCGCTTGCCGATGCCCGGCAGTTCCTGCACGTAGATGCCCTTGCCCATGACCCCTCCCCGCTGTCCTGTCCACGATCCCGGGGCAATCGTACGAGCCCGCCGGCCTTTCGTGACACCACCACCAGCGAGTGGTCGACGACCCGGCCAGTCAAGGCCGACCCGACCCGAGGGGCGACGGGGTGGGCCGGCCCGCATCGGACCGGCCCACCCGTCGCCGCTTCACCCGGTCAGATCACCACCTGCTTCTCCTGGGGCAGCGCGTCGATCAGCGACCGCGACACGTCGATGGTGTCCGCGATCACCTCGTGTGGGGTGTTGGCCATCCACTGCATCACTGAGATGTCCTCGAAGCGGGGATGGCGGAACATCTCCAGAAAGACCAGCGGCTCGGTGCCGGTGTTCTCCACGTAGTGACCGTAGGCGAACGGCACGTAGCCGACGTCGCCGGCCTGGAAGTCGAAGGTCCGGGCGGCGGCCGATCCGGCGAACACCCCCATTCGTCCCGTGCCGGAGATGTAGTACTGCCACTCGTCCGTCGTCGGGTGCCAGTGCAACTCGCGCATGCCGCCCGGCTCCACCTCCACCAGCGCGGCGGACGTGGTGGTGGAGGCCGCGAAGTTGGTGGAGTCGGTGACGCGTACGGTGCCACCCCGGAAGTGCTGCGGGGCCTGTGCGGTCATCCGGTGTTTGAAGCTGCGCGGCACGTCACCGGTCGGGCTGACGATGCGGTCCTTTGACAGTGGTGGCGGCACGTCGCCGGCGAAGATGTACTTCTCCTGCTGGGCGAGGTCGGCCACCTGCTGTGCCGTCCAGCCGAAGTTCTTCATCAGCACCGACTTCGGCACGTGCGCGAAGAAGTCGCTGAGCAGGAACGTGTTGTTCTCCGAGAACGTGCCGTCGTTGAAGACCAGCAGGAACTGCGCACCGTCCTGCAGCGCCTGAATGTGGTGCGGGATGCCCTGCGGAAAGAACCACAGATCACCGGCCTGGACGTCCTCGGTGAAGTTGCGCCCCTCGTGGTCCACCGCGCTGATCCGGCAACTGCCGCTGAGCATGTACGCCCACTCGGACTCCTGATGCCAGTGGATCTCCCGGTACGCCCCGGGTTCCAGTCCGAACTGGACGCCGGCCATCTGGGTGGCGATCGGCAGGTCCCGGTTGGTGACCTCCCGGGTCCACCCGCCCTTCTCGATGCGGGTGTGCGCCTGGGAGAAGGAGAACTTGAGGTTCGGCACCAGGCGGCTGTCCGTAGTGGGCGGCACGAGCAGATCAGGGTTCTGCCGCTCCATCTCGACGTTGCGACCGGCGATGGGCGGGCCTCCCTGGTCGCCGCGACGCGGCTCAGGATCGGTGTTGGGCATGTCGACTCCTCACGGTGGTCGGAACGGGGTACACCTTGGCGGCGGGCAGCCCGAGCAGCGGACGGACCGTTGCCCGGCCGTGCTGCACCGCCACCGCGCCGGGTATCGCCACGGCGGTCGCGACCAGCAGCAGTCGCCCCCAGCCGGGGATCTCGACGACGCCTCCGGCGACGGCGAACAGCGCCAGCGCGGCCAGCGTCAGCCGCAGACGGATCAGGCCCGGCGGCCGGGCGGGTACGCCTCGGAGTTCGGTGGGCGTCATACGACCTCTCTTTCTCGGCTGTCGCCGGTCGGCACGGCAGCCCGGTCAGAGCAGGAGGAGCAGGGGCAGGGAGCAGGCGACGGCGGCCACCGCGCCACCGGCGACGGTGGCGACCACGGTGGTGGCCCGGGAGTTGACCAGTGGACCCATCACCCGGCCGTCGCGGCAGAAGTGAACGAGCAGGAACAGGGCAATCGGCACACCGAGGCAGATCAGCACCTGGCTGAGCACCAGCAGCATGGTCAACGGCACCCCGACGAACAGCGCCACGATCGCCGGCGCCATGGTGATCAGCCGGCGTAGCCGGACCGGGAGCTGCCGGCGCAGGAACCCGGCCATCACCACATCGCCGGCGAGCGTCCCGACGCCGCTGGACGACAGGCCGGAGGCGAGCAGTGTGAGGGCGAACATCAGCGCGGCGAGACCACCGATGCGGGTGCCCAACTCGGCGTGGGCCTGGAGCAGGTCACCGGTCCAGCCACCCGCGGTGGCGGCGGCCAGGCCCACGCCGAGCGCGATCATCGAGACGTTGACGATGGTGGCCGCGCCGAGCGCGATGCCGCAGTCCAGCCGCAGCGCCCGCCGGACGAGGGCCGGCGAGCGCCAGGCCGACTCCGGGACGGAGCCGGCCCGCCGGGCGATGGCGGAGTGCAGGTAGATGGCGTGCGGCATGACGGTCGCGCCGACGATGCCCATGGCCAGTAGGAGCGAGGCGGAGCCGTCGACGCGTGGCACGAGACCGCCGAGCGCCCCGGCTGGCGACTGGTGCCCGGTGGTCACCAGGTTGTAGCCGACCCCGACGCCGATCAGTAGCAGGGCCCCGGCACTGAGCAGCTCGAACGGCCGGTTGCGACCACGTCGGCGCAGCTCCAGCATCAGCATTGCGGCCACCGCCGTGCAGAGCGCGGCCAACGGCATCGGCATCTCGAATAGCAACCACATGCCGATCGCCGCCCCGACGAACTCGGCCAGATCGGTGGCGAGGATGACCAGTTCGGCCTGCACCCAGAGCAGCCGGTTGAGCCAGCGGGGCAGCCGTTCCCGGCTCAGTTGCGGCAGGCTCCGGCCGGTGGCCACGCCGAGTTTGGCCGCCTGGAACTGGACCAGGATGGCGATGAGGCTGGCCGCGACCACCACCCAGACGAGCAGATACCCGGTGGTGGCCCCGGCGGTCAGGTTGGTGGCCACGTTGCCCGGGTCGACGTACGCGATGGCCGCCACGAAGCCCGGCCCGAGCAGGGCGATGAGGGCGGGGCGCCGGGTCTCCGATGGTGGTCGCAGAAGGGTCGTCGCCATGCTTCCGATGCTCGACACCGTGCCGGTCCGGCACATCACGTGATCGCGCCAATCCTCGGCAGGTGATTCCGGACGTCCGGGACGTGCGACGCAAACGACGACGTCGCCCCGGATCCGGCCGCCGGCCCGGGCCGCCGTGGCTACGCTCGGATCGCAGGACGAATGCCGGGACGCCGGGTGTGAGAACCGGGGGGGAACGCCGTTGTCCGATTCACCCGGGTACGACGCAACGCCACAGGCGGTGTCCGCCATACCTCTCGAAGAGACCCTGTTGCGTGTCGTCGCGGTCAGCGAGCGGCCCTGCCCGGTCTGGCTCGTCCGGGCCATGACCTCCGCCCACGATCTCGTACTCGGTGCAGCGCTGGACGACGCGTACGCCCGGGGGTTGCTGGCTGAGACGCCCGGCGGCGTCGACTTCGGGCCCGCCACCTCAGCGGCACAGGTGCTCGGTGCCCTCTCCGGCACCACGCGGGGCCTGCTGCACACCCGCGCGGCGATCATGCTGGCGACCGCCGCGCCGACCGCCGCAGTCCGCCACGCGACCGCCGCGCTGGTGCTCACCGGCCGGATCGAGCCGGATGTCGTCGATGCGTTCGTGGCGTCGCCGTCCCCCGAGCCGGGTGCCCTGGCCGACCTGTTGCTCGCCGCCGAACGTCGGGCCATCGCCGCCGACGTGCCACAACGGCGCCGCTGGCTGCTCGCCTTGGCGGACAGTCTGGTGCTGGCCGGGCGCGGCCCACAGGCGTTGCGGGTGCTGTCGGCGGAGATCGCCGCCGACCGGGACGGTGGGGCGTACCGGAGTCGACTGCTCGGCCGGCTCGCGGAGCTGTACGCCGGACAGCGACCGTCGGTGGCCCTGGCCTGCCTGCGCGGCGCGCTGGCGCACGAAGGGCTGGACGCCACCAGCCGCGTCACCCTGCTGGCGATGGTCGGCGCGCTCGCGGCCCGGCTGGGTCATCCCGACACCGCCGCCCTGTTGCGGGTGGCGGGCAGCGCCCACGCCACCGGCGGCAACAGCGCCTCGGCCGCCCACCTCACGCTCGGCCGCGCCGCCGCCCGCTCGGCCCGGGGTGACCTGCGGGGCGCCCGCGACCTGCTGGCCACTCTCGATCCGGACGCGCCGGCCCTGCGGCGGGAGGCGGCCCAGATCCGCGTCGAGCGGATCGTCAGCCAGCTCGCACTCGGTCAGTATGCGGAGGCCCGGGCCGCGATCGGTCACGCCCGCGCCGACACGCTGAACGCCGGCCTGCTCGGCCACGGACCGGTCACCGCCCTGGACTGCCTGCGGATGGTCGCGATCGGCGAGCTTCCCGAGGCCGCGGCGCTGGCCGCCACCACCCTCGATCCCCGCGCCCCGCAGGTAAGCCAGGAGGTACGCGCGCTGCTGGTCGCGGTGCTCGCCGAGGTGTACTACCGCCGGGGCGAACCGGGCGCGGCGCGGGCGTTGCTGCACGACTGCCTCGACGACGACCGGGAGTGGCCGGACCGGGTGATGTGGACGACGGTCATCGGGGTCGCCGCAACCGACCCGGCGTCGACCGCGAGGCCCCGGTTGCTCACCGGCATCGTCGAGGACCTGCGCCGCTCGGTCCACCCCCTGTTGCCGGTGCCGCAGTTCGGCCCCCGGCTCGTCCGTTCCGCCCTGGCCGGTGGTGACCCGGACACAGCCCGGCGGGTCGCCGAACTGGTCGCCGAGGTGGCCACGCAGACGCCCGTGCCGCTCTGGCGTGCGCTCGCCGACCAGTCCCGGGGACTGGTGGCCCGAGACGCCGGGGCGCTGCTCGCGGCCGTCGACGGGCTGCGGACAACCGCGGCCCGGCCGGCGTTGGCCGACGCGCTGCTCGACCTGGCACACGGCGCTCGGGTCCGGCGGGCGCAGGCGTGGGAGGCGGCCCGCGAGGCCGCCGGACTGTACGGACGGATCGGGGCCGTCGGAGACCAGCGGACGGCCGAACGGCGCGCGGACGAGCTGGCCACCAGCCGCCGGGTGCGGGTCGGGCGGGCAGACGAGCGGCGGCGCAGCGGCGTGGACGCCCTCACCCCGGCGGAGGCCCGGGTGGCGGCGATGCTGGCGGCGGGCGCCACCAAACAACAGGCGGCGGGGAGCCTGTTCGTCTCCTTCCACACGGTGGACACCCACGTCCGGTCGATCTATCACAAGCTCGGCATCAGCAGCCGGTTGGAGCTGGTACGTGTCTGGGACCGGCACCAGCCGCCGAAGACGTGAGCCGCCGGCTCCGGCGCCGGGGGGTGGCGCCGGAGCCGGCAGGTCTGCCGGGCGTACCGGTCAGGAGGTGAGCCGGAAGGTGGCGTCGTTGCGCGCCTGGGTGTCGCCGACCGGGTCGAGCCGCAACTGGTAGTCGTAGTGCCGGATGTAGCGGTCCGGGTAGTTGTAGGACTGGAACGAACTCCAGGACGCGTTGCCCAGCCCAGCGACCTGCCGGAAGGTGGCGTCGGCGGCGAACACCGAGCTGCCGTCGTTGGCCGCCAGCACGAAGTCGAAACCGTAGTGCCGCAGGTAGTACCCGGGGTGGTTGACGGATTCGAAGGAGACGTTCCCGGAGGCGTTCGCCAGACCGGGCACCACCCGGAACTGGGCGTCCTGGGCCGGGTTGACGTTCGGGTCGATGCGGACGTCGTAGTTGACGTGCCGCACGTACCGGTCCTGGTGGGTGTACGCCTGGATCCGGTTGACCGGCGTGCTGGTGCCCCAGCGGGCGAGCACCCGGCTCTCCTCGGCCGCGGTCAGGTTGAGGATCGAGCCGTGCCGTTTGCGGGTGCCGCCCATGGCGTAGTCGGTGCGGGTCCGGAAGTTGCTGACGCTGCCCAGGTTCGTCGAGGTGATCGGCATGTAGCCGCGCCCGGTGGCGTACTGGTCCAGCCAGAGCGCCCACTCGTTGCGGCCGTTGAACTGGGCCCACATCGGCCCCTCCACCACGTTGCCACCGCCGGTGCCGTTGGAGATGCCGAGGTGCGACAGGTTGCCCAGGGTGGTCCACGAGCCGAGGATCGAGTTGCTGGCCTCGATGGTGATGTGCCCGTCGGCGGAGGCCCGGTAGTAGCGGTAGCCGCCGACGCTGTTCGGCACCTCGACGATCTGCGTGTCGATCAGCCCCTGGGTTCCGGGGCGCTCGATGTAGAGCTGGGGTGCGGTGAAGCTGCGGAAGTCGGTGGTCCGCACGTACCAGATGCGGTGTTTGGTGACGCCGTTGCGCGCGGAGTTGGTGGCCCAGTAGACGACGTAGTCGCCGGTGGCCGCGTTGTAGATCGCCTCGGGGGCCCAGGCGTTGCCGGCACCGGGGATAGCCCCGGCGACGTTGATCAGCCACGGGGCCGACCAGTTCACCAGGTCGCGTGACTCCCACACGACCAGGTTGGTGCTGCCCCGGTTGGCCGCGTCGCTCCACGAGGTGCCGCTGGCGATGCGCAGGTCGGTGGCGACGATCCAGTAGCGGTCACCGGCCGGCGAGCGGACCAGGGCGGGGTCCCGCACGCCCCTCGTGCCGATCGTGGAGAGCAGGACGGGTGCGCCGTTGTTCAGGTCACGCCAGGTCAGCCCGTCGCGGCTGTGGGCGAGGTAGAGCTGTTCGCCGTTCGCCGACTCCCCGATGAAGTGCGCCATCAGGTATCCGGTGAACGGGTCGAGTGCGGCGGCGTCGGCACGCGGCGCAGGCGCGGCGGACACCATCAGCAGGAAGGTGGTGAGCAGGGCGCTCACCCGGGCCAGGACTCTCGGCATCGACGACTCTCCTCGGGCACACCGGATCGAAACGATTGTGAGCGTTAACAAGCCCCTCGAAACCGATCGGCGAGAATCACTGTTTCGGGCTTGTTTCGAAGTCTCGACGCCCCTTCGCCGACTGTCAAGACGGGTGTCGATTCGGTCGTGCGCCGCCCCCGACACGGCGGTGTGAGCGTGCACCACAGCACCCGATACGCACCCGCCGGACCGCCCCGAGATCAGATCGCGTCGGCCCGCCGCGCGAGCGGGTGTGCCGACCCGGCCCGGCCACTCTTGGCACACTGCCGGCATGTCGCACCCGAGCCCGCAGGAGCAACCCGACGACCGCGTCCGCCCGAACGAGACCACCGTGCCCCTGCTGCCCTGCACCTCGGCGGAGGAGATGCTCGCCTTCTGGCGAGCACTCGGCTTCACCGTGACCTACGAGCAGCGCAAGCCGTACGTCTATCTGGCCTTCCGGTGGAGCGGCTTCGAGCTGCACTACGGCCCGGCACCGCGCGGCCTCGACCCGGCGGCCGAGAACACCGGCAGTTGTCTGGTGCTGGTCGACTCCGTCGCGCCCTACCACGCGACGTTCACCGAGGCGATGCGTCGCACCTACGGCAAGGTGCTCTCCCGAGGGCTGCCCCGGATCACCCGCTACCGGCCCGGCGCGTCGCGGTTCAGCGTCGTCGACCCGTCCGGCAACACCGTCGTCTTCATCCGACGCGACGAGCCGGCGGACCTCGACTACGGCGGTGCGAAGGAGCTGACCGGACTGGCCCGGGTGCTGGACAACGCGCGGATCCTGCGCGAATTCAAGCGCGACGACCGGGCGGCGTTCCGGGCGCTCGACTCGGGACTGCGCCGGCACGGCGAGGCCGCGCCACCGGTGGCGCAGGCGGTGGCGCTGGCCTGCCTGATCGAGCTGTCGGACGCGCTGGACGAGCCGGAGCGGGTACCCGAGTGGGGCGAGCGGCTGCGGTCCCTCCGTCTGACCCCGGCGGAACAGGACCGGGTCCGGCAGGCCGTCGCGGCACCGGACACCCTCACTCCCTGGCTGTCCGCGCCGCGCTGAGCGCTGGGTGTTAGGAGGGGTCCCCTGCTATACACCAGGCGTTAGCAGGGGACCCCTCCTTACACCGAAGCCCTACCCCGACGACGCTTGCTCCGCACGAGACGCTAGAGCCGCTCGGGGGCGTCGATGCCGAGCAGACCCAGGCCGGTACGCAGGGTGTCGCCGGTGAGGCGGCACAGCGCCAACCGGTTGCCCCGGTACGGCGGCTCGGCCCGCAGCACCGGACACCGCTCGTAGAACGTGGTGAAGCTCTGCGCCAGCCGGTGCAGGTGCCCGCAGAGCCGGTGCGGCTCGTACCCGGCGACCACCTCGTCGAGGACGTCGGCGAAGGCGTCCAGGTCGAGGATCAGCGCGCGTTCCGCCGGGTCCAGCGCGACGCCTGTGTCGACGGTCTCGTCGGCGCCCTCAGCGCGGGCCAGGATGGACCGCACCCGGGCGTGCGCGTACTGGAGGTAGACCCCGGTGTTGCCGGTCAGCGCCAGCATCCGGTCCGGGTCGTAGGTGTAGTCGCGGGTCCGGCTGGTGGCCAGATCCGCGTACTTGACCGCGCCGATGCCGACCTGCCGGGCCCGTTCGTCGCGTGCCGCGTCGGAGAGGTCGGGGTTCTTGGCGGCGACCACCTCGCGGGCCCGGTCCACCGCCTCGGTGAGCAGGTCGACCAGGCGGACGGTGTCTCCGGCCCGGGTCTTGAAGGGCCGCCCGTCGGGGCCGAGGACGGTGCCGAACGCGACGTGGGCGGCGGGCACGTCCGGTGGCAGCCAGCCGGCCCGCCGCGCGGTGTCGAACACCATCCGGAAGTGCAGGGCCTGCCGGGCGTCGACCACGTACAACAGCCGGTCGGCGTGCAGCTCGCTGACCCGCTGCCGCAGCGCGGCGAGGTCGGTGGCGGCGTACCCGAACCCACCGTCGCGCTTGCGCACGATCAACGGCGTCGGCTCGCCGTCCGGTCCGCGTACGTCGTCGAAGAAGACGCAGAGCGCGCCGTCGCTGGTCACCGCCGTCCGCTGGGCGGCGAGGTCGGCGGCCACCCCGGGCAAGGCGGCGTTGTACGCGCTCTCCCCCACCGCGTCGGCGGCGGTCAGCCGTACGCCGAGCAGGTCGTAGACCTCGGTGAAGTACCGGGTCGACTCGGCCACGATCTGCCGCCACGCGTGCGTCGTCTCCGGGTCGCCGCCCTGCAGGGCCACCACCCGCCGCCGGGACCGCTCGGCGAACGCCGGGTCGGCGTCGAACGCCGCCCGGGCCCGGCGGTAGAGCAGAGCCAGCCCCCGCATGGTGGCCTCCTCCGCGTCTGGCGCGGGATGCTCGGACCGGTACTGGATCAGCATCCCGAACTGGGTACCCCAGTCGCCGACGTGGTTGCGTCGCACCACCGTCCCGCCCAGGTGCTCCAGGATCCGCACCAGCGCGTCGCCGATGATCGTGGAGCGCAGATGACCGACGTGCATCTCCTTGGCGATGTTCGGCTGCGAGTAGTCGACCACGGTGGTGACGCCCACCTCGGGGGTGCCGACGCCGAGCCGGGGATCGGCGAGCCGGCCCGCGACCTGGGACAGCAACGCCGCGTCGGTCAGGCCGAGGTTGACGAATCCCGGCCCGGCGACCTCGGCGGTGGCCACCAGAGCACCGACCGGCAGGCCCGCCACGATCTCCGCCGCCACGTCCCGAGGGTTGCGCCGTAGCGTCCGCGCCGCCGCCAACGCGCCGTCGACCTGGAAGTCGGCCCGCTCGGATCGGCGCACCAGCGGGGCGAACCCCGGCAGCGCGGCGGCGGCGGTGGTGACGGCGGCGGACAACGACGAGGCCAGCGAAGGCACGGTCACGGGGACTCCCGGTGGGGATCGAGCAGGATCGTCACGAGACACGTCGCGCGCACGCACGAAGGCGGGCACGACGGGAGGAACGCGCGGAGAAGCGGACGACTATCGTCGTCGCAGGCGCGAGCGGCGGACGGTGACCAGCACCATGTCCATCACCGCCTCGCGCGAGGGCCGCGAAGCGCGGCCAGGTGCCGACCAGTGTACGCGGCGACGGTCACGCCACCCGTCGCGGCCGGCGTGCCTGTCACGCCGACCCGGGATCGACCCGTCAACCGACGATGTCCGGCACCGCCACGACCTCGTCGTCCAGGCGCAGCCACCAGCCCCGCTCGGGGTGGTGGTCGAGGATCTCGGCGTTGGTCAGGCCGCGCGGCAGCCGTGGCGTCAGCAGCTCGCCGTCGGCCAGCCGCAGCACCCGGGTACGCCCGTTCCAGAGCCGACGGAAGACCGGTGCCAGCAGGGCGTAGTCGCCGCAGCCGGTGAACCGGCCCCGGATCGCCCATTTGCCGCTGATCTGCCGCCACCCGGATGCCTGGTGGATCCACTCGGCCACCGTGCCGTCGGCGGCCAGCGTCACGCAGCCGAAGAAGTCCGCCCCGGAGCCGATGTTGTTCCGGATCCGGGAGCCTTCCGAGCAGACGTAGCGCACGCCCGCCCGCAGCAGCGTCGCGCTCAGCGACACGTGCGGGTCGTGCTCCGGGATGCCCGCCAGGTCGACCGGGAAGTCGTCCGGGGCGAGCTGCCACGGCTCGGCCTCCCAGTGCACCGCGCGCTCCGCGAGGTCGACCCGCAGCGGGGCCGCGTACCGCAGATCGCCCATCAGGTTGCCGTGCGAGAGCACCAGGTGCCAGACCGGGCTGTCGGAGACGGCCGATCCGCCGTGCATCAGGGGCAGCGGGCGGACGGTGGCGAGCCGGTCGAGGCCGGTCACCCGCAGCGGCACCGGTGCGGCGTCCGGCCCGGCGACGAAGACCGCACGGTCGACACCGGCCAGCACCACGACCCCACCGTCCGGGTGGGCCACCACGGTCGGGTTGGCGTACCGCTGCGCCTCGGACAGCACGACGTCCAGGTCGACCACCCGTGCACCGGTCCCGGTCACCCAGACCACGACGAACTCGTCGCCCCCGTCCGGGCCGACGACGACCAGGTCACCGCCGACGTCGGTGCAGTGCGCGAGGGCGAGCACCCCGGGAAGGCCGATCCGCAGCATCGGCCCACCCTATGCCGTCGCCGATTCCGTTGCGGTGGCGGGAGATCGGGGTGGACGGAACCGCCAACCGTTGTCGGCAAAGCGATCCGGTCGACTTCCCGGCTGCGGGAAGGCGAGCAGGGCTCATACTCCCTGCGGGAAATGCTCCTGCCACGAGAGGACAGCATGCGAGTCAGCACCATCACGCGCCGGTTCCTGGCCGTCGCGACCGCGATCGCGCTGGGGGTCGCGTCGCTGGCCACACCGGTGACGGCGGCACCGGCCGTCGGCGGTACGGATCCGCTCGCCCGGGCCGCCGCGAGCACTGCGCCGGTCACCCGGCAGATCGTCGGCGCGGTCGCGGTGGGCGACAGGTATCCGTACGTGTTCGTCATCGGGACCGACGGCAACCTCTGGATCAACTGGCAGGACCAGTCAGAGCAGTGGAACTGGTCGAACATGGGCACACCACCGGGGGTCGGCCTGCGGATGCCGATCGGCGTGACCATCGTCGACGGCTTCAGCCGCCCGTACGCCTTCCTTCTCGGCACCGACCAGAACGTCTGGAGCCTGTGGCGGTCGGCGACGAGTTGGCAGTGGCGCAACCAGGGCAGCCCCCCGGGGGCCAACTTCGTGAGCTGGCCGAGCTTCGCCGCCGTCGCGGTGGACGACACCAGCCCGTACCTCTTCGTCCGCAGCGACGGCGACGAGACGGTGTGGGTCAACTGGTGGAACGGGGCGGTGTGGAACTGGACGAACATCGACTCGCCGCCCGACGGCATCGCGGCCACCGGACCGGTCGGTGTGCTGCTGGAGAACGGCACGCCGCAGGTCTACACCGTCAGCAACGCCGGCCGGCTCTGGACCACCCGTTTCGACGACACGGCCGCGCCCTGGGTCGACCTGGGCCAGCCGCCGGGCGTCTGGCTCACCGACGCGGGTACGCCCTTCGGCGCCCGCAGCGCGGTGCAGGTCGCACCGGACGCCCGGCCGTACCTGCTCGCTACCGGCAGCGACGACAACGCGTGGCTGCGCTGGTGGACCGGCACCCAGTGGGAGTGGCACAACCTGGGCTCACCGCCGGAGCAACTGGTCCCGGGCACGCTCGGTGCCCTCTCGGTGAACGGCACCTCGCCGTTCTCCTTCTTCGCCACCAACGGGGGCGGCCTGTGGATCAACTACTGGGACGGGCTCAACTGGTACTGGAGTGACCAGAGTCCGCCGTTCCGGCCCTCCCTGACCGGTACGGCGGTGCTCGCGCCGCAGAACTCCACCCGACCGGCGATCTTCCTGAGGGACACCGCCGGCAACCTGTGGAGCCGATGGTGGAACGGCAGCTACTGGAGCTGGACGAACCGCAGTCTCTGAGCGGCGGCCACGCCACCGGCACCACGGGCCGGTGGCGTGGCCGGCGAACCAGCGGACCGGTGGCGCGGTTGGTGGGCCGGTGCGGAGTCAGCGGGTCGGTGGCGGGCCGTCCGCGACCGGTGCCGGGTCCCCGTCGGTGCCCGAGCCGTCGGTGCCGAACCCGTCGAGCGCGGCGCGCTCGTCGAGGGTGCGCAGCTCCTGGAAGACGGTGATGTGCAGGTCGGCCGGCGCGTCGAGACGGGCGTTGACCGACTGCCAGGGCGTGGTGGTCGGCGGGGCCACCTCGGCGGCGCCACCGTCGACCAGCCGTTGTGTGGTGGCCCGGGCGTCGTCGACCTCGAACGCGACCCGGATGCGCGGCGCGACCTGCCGGCCCACCTCGACGTCGTCGATCATCCGCTTCTGCGCCGGGTTGGCGATCTCCAACGTGGCCCGGCCGGCGTCCAGGATCACCACCTCGGCACCGTCGCCGCCGGAGTACGCCGCCTGCTCGGGCAGGCCCAGCACGTCACGGTAGAACCGGACGGCCGCCTCGTAGTCGTCGGCCTCGACCACCAGCCGCAACTGGCGCACCGGCGGTACCGCACCCGGACTCGTCACCGTCGTCCCCCTCCGCTCCGGCGCGACACCGCGAGGCCGCGACACCCGCCCGACCATACCGGCGGCCCGACACCGTGAGCGCGGGCGCTCGCGGCACCGTCGGTGCTGGGCATCGTCGGTGGGACGTGGCACCATTCGGCGGGTGACCAGCAGCGCCGCCGAAGCGGCCCACCTGCGCGATCTCGCGCGGCTGCGCCGCGTCCGGGACCGGATCGACCGCGAGTACGCCCAGCCGCTCGACGTCGAGGCGCTCGCCCGTGGGGTGAACATGTCGGCCGGGCACCTCAGTCGTCAGTTCCGCCTCGCCTACGGCGAGTCGCCGTACGGCTATCTGATGACCCGGCGCATCGAGCGCGCCATGGCGTTGCTGCGACGCGGCGACCTCAGCGTCACCGATGTCTGTTTCGCGGTCGGCTGCGCCTCGCTGGGCACCTTCAGCACCCGCTTCACCGAGTTGGTCGGTGTGCCGCCGAGTGTCTACCGGCGCGAGGCGGCCCAGGCGACGGCGGGCATCCCGGCGTGCCTGTCGAAGCAGGTCACCAGACCGATCAGGAATCGAGAAGCACAGGTCAGACAGCCGCAACTAACGTGACCGGCATGGACATCACCATTCACGCGAGCTTCCTCCCGCAGACCGACCCGGACGCCGCGTTGCGCTTCTATCGGGACACGCTCGGCTTCGAGGTCCGCAACGACGTCGGGTACGGCGGGATGCGCTGGATCACGGTCGGTCCACCCGACCAGCCCGGCACCTCTATCGTCCTGCACCCGCCGCACGCCGACCCGGGCGTCACCGACGACGAGCGGCGCACCGTCGCCGAGATGATGGCCAAGGGCACGTACGCCGGCATCGTGCTGGCGACCAGGGACGTCGACGCCACGTTCGCGCAGTTGCAGGCCGGTGACACCGACGTCGTGCAGGAGCCGATCGACCAGCCGTACGGCATCCGCGACTGCGCCGTCCGCGACCCCGCCGGCAACCTGATCCGCATCCAGCAGATCGCCTGAGCCGCCGTCCGGCCGGGAGCCGACGCCCGACGGCCGGGAACGGGACGCGCCACGGCCGCCGGTGCGGTGAGACAGCCGCCGGTCGCTGAGACAGAGGGAGACACGATGAGCACGGTCCCGAAGAGCCGCTCGCAGGCGGGCGCGGCGCACGTCGCCGACAGCCACGACCTGATCCGGGTGCACGGCGCACGGGAGAACAACCTGGCGGACGTCAGCATCGAGATCCCCAAGCGCCGGCTCACGGTGTTCACCGGGGTCTCCGGGTCGGGCAAGAGCTCGCTGGTGTTCGACACCATCGCGGCCGAGTCACAGCGGCTGATCAACGAGACGTACAGCACCTTCGTGCAGGGCTTCATGCCGACGCTGGCCCGGCCCGAGGTGGACGTGCTCGACGGGCTGACCACCGCGATCATCATCGACCAGCAGCGGATGGGGGCCGATCCCCGGTCCACGGTCGGCACCGCCACCGACGCCAACGCCATGCTGCGCATCCTGTTCAGCCGGCTCGGGAAACCGCACATCGGCTCGCCCAACGCGTTCTCCTTCAACGTCGCCTCGGTCAAGGCCAGCGGCACGATCACCGTCGACCGTGGGGCCGGTAAGACGACGCGGCAGACCTTCACCCGTACCGGTGGGATGTGTCCGCGCTGCGAGGGGCGCGGCTCAGTTTCCGACATCGACCTGAGCCAGCTCTACGACGACTCCAAGTCGATCGCCGAGGGGGCGTTCACCATCCCCGGCTGGAAGTCGGACAGCTGGTGGACGGTGCGGACGTACGCCGAGTCCGGTTTCCTCGACCCGCACAAGCCGATCCGGAAGTTCACCAAGAAGGAGATGCAGGACTTCCTCTATCGGGAGCCGACCAAGGTGAAGGTCGAGGGGGTCAACCTCACCTACGAGGGGCTGATCCCCAAGGTGCAGCGCTCGTTCCTGGCCAAGGACCGGGAGTCGCTCCAGCCGCACATCCGGGCCTTCGTGGACCGGGCGGTCACGTTCACCACCTGCCCGGACTGTGGTGGCACCCGGCTCAGCGAGGCGGCCCGCTCCTCGAAGATCAAGAATGTCTCCATCGCCGACGCCTGCGCGATGCAGATCAGCGACCTGGCGCAGTGGGTCCGTGGCCTGGCCGAGCCCTCGGTGGCCCCGCTGCTGGCCGCCCTGGGACACACCCTGGACTCGTTCGTGGAGATCGGGCTGGGCTACCTCTCGCTCGACCGGCCGGCGGGCACGCTCTCCGGCGGCGAGGCGCAGCGCACCAAGATGATCCGTCACCTGGGTTCCTCGCTGACCGACGCCACGTACGTCTTCGACGAGCCCACCACCGGTCTGCACCCGCACGACATCGCTCGGATGAACGACCTGCTGCTGCGGCTGCGGGACAAGGGCAACACGGTGCTCGTGGTGGAGCACGAGCCGGACACCATCGCGATCGCCGACCACGTGGTCGACCTCGGTCCCGGCGCGGGCTCGAACGGTGGCACGGTCTGTTTCGAGGGCACCGTCGAGGGGTTGCGGGCCAGCGGCACCGTCACCGGTCGACACCTGGACGACCGGGTCGCCCTGAAGGAGTCGGTCCGCAAGCCCACCGGCACGCTGGAGATCCGGGGTGCGCGCTCGCACAACCTGCGGGGCGTCGACGTCGACATCCCGCTCGGCGTGCTGGTGGCGGTGACCGGGGTGGCCGGTTCCGGCAAGAGTTCGCTGGTGCACGGCTCGATCCCGCCCGGGGCGGACGTGGTGTCGGTGGACCAGACGCCGATCCGGGGTTCGCGCCGCAGCAACCCGGCCACCTACACCGGCCTGCTCGACCCGATCCGCAAAGCGTTCGCCAAGGCCAACGGCGTGAAGCCCGCCCTGTTCAGCCCGAACTCCGAGGGCGCCTGCCCGGCCTGCAACGGCGCCGGGGTGCTCTACACCGACCTGGGGATCATGGCCGGGGTGGCCACCACCTGCGAGGAGTGCGAGGGCCGCCGGTTCGACGCCTCGGTGCTGGAGTACCGGCTCGGCGATCGGGACATCAGCGAGGTGCTCGCGATGCCGGTGAGCGAGGCCCGGGAGTTCTTCGGCGCCGGTGCGGCGCGTACCCCGGCCGCGCACACCATCCTCGGACGGCTGACGGACGTCGGCCTCGGCTACCTCAGCCTCGGGCAGCCGCTCACCACGCTCTCCGGCGGCGAGCGGCAGCGGCTCAAGCTCGCCACCCACATGGGCGACAAGGGCGGCGTCTGGGTCCTCGACGAGCCGACCACCGGCCTGCATCTCGCCGACGTCACGCACCTGCTCGGCCTGCTCGACCGGCTCGTGGACGCCGGCCGGTCGGTCATCGTGGTGGAGCACCACCAGGCGGTGATGGCGCACGCCGACTGGATCATCGACCTCGGTCCGGGCGCGGGCCACGACGGCGGCCGGATCGTCTTCGAGGGCACCCCGGCCGACCTGGTCGCCGCCCGCTCCACCCTCACCGGCGAGCACCTGGCGGCCTACGTGGGCCGCTGACCGTCGATGGCTCAGCGGGTCAGGTGGGTGGGCATGCTGGTCACCACGATGCCGGGGTGCCGGCGCAGGGCCCGGCGCAGGCGCTGCTCGGTGCGGTAGTGCAGCAGCCGCTGCCAGGGGTGCTCCACGATCACGTCGGGCACCACCACGGTGAGGGTCAGGTCCGGACGGCTGCGCCGCAGCGCGCTGACGTACCCGGCCAGCGGCGGGATGATCACGCGGTGCGGCGAGAGGATCGTCTCCAGCGGGACGTGGTCGCCCCAGGTGGCCCACTCCGCGCGGAACCGGTCCGCCTCGACCCGCTCCGGGCTGACGTGCAGGGCGAGCGCCGGTTGGCCGAGCGAGCCGACGTAGGCGAGGGTACGCAGGGCCGCCTGGTTGAGCCGGGCCACCGGGACCAGGAACAGGTGCCGGACCTGCTGCGGGACGATCGGCGGTGGTACGTCCCCGGCCGGGCCCGCGCCGTCGGTCTGCGCCACCGAGTGCAGGCCGAGGGCCTGCTGGACGTGGTCGTAGTGGCGGCGGACCCGGCGGAACAGAAGGACCAGCAGCGGTACGGCCAGCACCACCACCCAGGCGCCCTCGGTGAACTTCGTGACCGCGGCGGTCACCAGCACCAGCGCCGACAGCGTCGCGCCGACGCCGTTCAGGGTGGCGCGCCGCCGCCAGCCCGGCTCACGGTGCCGCTGCCAGTGGCGGACCATCCCGGTCTGGGAGAGCGTGAAGGCGAGGAAGACACCGACCGCGTAGAGCGGGATCAGCGAGTGGGTCCGACCGCCGAACGCGACGAGCAGCACCGCGGCGGCCACCGCGAGCGCGATCAGCCCGTTGCTCAACGCCAGCCGGTCCCCCAGGTGCAGGAAACGGCGCGGGACGTAGCCGTCGCGGGCCATGAAGTACAGCAGTCGCGGCAGGTCGTTGAAGGCGGTGTTCGCGGCCAGGAGCAGCACGAGGGCGGTGGCGGCCTGGACGAGCGCGTACCAGGGGCCGGTGGGGAAGGTGTGCCGGGCCAGTTGGGACAGCAGCGTCTGGTCGGCACGGGGCGTCAGGCCGTTGAGGTGGAACAGCACCACCAGACCGACGAAGATCGCGATCAGGATGCCGACCATCCAGGTGAGCACGGTACGAGCGTTGCGCCACTCGGTCGGGCGGAAGACCGGCACCGCGTTGGAGACCGCCTCGATGCCGGTCATCGACGTCGCGCCGGACGCGAAGGCCCGCAGCACCAGGAGCAGCCCGAGCCCCTCCACGGCCGGCGTCGGCGGCGGGGCGACGACGGTGAACCCGTCGGCGGCGGCGCGTACGAGACCGACGGCGATCAGCCCGAGCACGGCGACCAGGAAGAAGTACGTCGGCGCGGCGAACACGTTGCCGGCGACCCGGATGCCGCGCAGGTTGCCGGTCAGCAGCAGGCCGATGACGACCAGCGCGAACGGCACGCTGTACGGCGCGAGGGCGGGCAGCGCCGAGGTGATCGCGGCGGCACCGGCGGACACCGACACCGCGACCGTGAGCACGTAGTCGAGGACGAGACCGGCCGCCGCGCCCAGGCCCGCGCGCGGCCCGAGGGTGTCGCTGGCCACCAGGTACGACCCGGCGCCGTGCGGGTACGCGTACACGGTCTGCCGGTACGACGTGCCGACCGCGAGCATCAGCACGACCAGTCCCGCCGCGATCGGCAACGACAGCCCCAGGGCGCCGCTGCCGGCGAGGACCAGCACGGTCAGCATCGCCTCCGGCCCGTACGCGACCGAGGAGAGCAGGTCGGAGGCGAGCACCGGCAGCGCGAGGAACTTCGGCATCCGCTCGCGCAGGATCGCCCCGCTGGTCAGCGGCGGCCCGAGCAGCAGTCGACGCAGGCGGCCGAGTGCTCGCCCCTCCACGGTGTCCTGCCGTTCGGCGGTGGGGGTGGCGGTCAGCCGACCCGCCTCGTCCGGCACGAACAGCACCCGGTGTCGGCCCGCGCCCTCGGCGGTCCGCACCTCGTCCGCCTGCGGGTCCACCGGCAGCGCCCGTACGGTGTCGTCGACCCGCCACCGCGCGCCGAGTCGCCGCAGCACGTCGAGGTCGGCCGGGGAGAGCGGCGGCAGTTCGGCGGAGGGGCTGAAGGTCGCCGACCCCGCTGCCTGCTCCGGGTCCTGCCCCGACCTGCCCACCGTGCCTCCGCCTCGTGCCCGCTGCCCGCACCGTCGACCATTCCAGGAACACCGTGCGGGCAACGCCGATCGGCGGAAGCGACACCGGCTCGTGGTGTCAGCCGGTGGTGGCGGACCGGACGGCCACCGCGTTGGCCGTGACGACCATGGCGATGCCGAGCCACTCGTGCGGTTGGAGCACCTGGCCGAGCAGCAGCAGACCGGCGAGCGCCGCCAGCACCGGGTGGATGCTCATGAAGACGCCGAAGAACCGGGCCGGCACGGTGCGCAGCGCCACGAGGTCGGCGGCGTACGGCACCACCGAGGCGAGGACACCGGCGGCCACGGCGAACAGCAGCGCGGTGCCGACCAGTCGTCCCTGGGCGAGCAGGGTGATCGCGACCGGCAGGGCGAGCAGGGCGGAGACCAGGCTCGCCGCCGCCGGGGCCTGCAACCCCGGCAGCCGGGCCCCGACCAGCCGGTTGAGCAGGATGTACGACGCCCAGCACGCCGCCGCGAGCAGACCCAGCGCCACCCCGACGAGGTCGCTGGTCGGGCCCGGCAGGACCAGCACGTAGACGCCGAGGCAGGCGCCGAGGGCGCAGAGCAGGTCGCGGCGGGTCCGGGAGCCGGCCAGCGCGACGGCGAGCGGGCCGAGGAACTCCAGGGTGACGGCCAGGCCGAGACCGATCCGGTCGACCGCGCTGTAGAGGCTGAGGTTCATCGCGGCGAAGACCACCCCGAGCAGCAGGGTCGGCCACCACTGCGCCCAGGTGAAGCGACGCAGGTCGGGGCGTACGGTCGGCAGCAGCACCGCCGCCGCGACGAGTTGCCGCACGGCCACCACCCCGGCGGGCCCGATGGCACCGAAGGCGTGCGCCCCCAGGGCCGCCCCGACCTGGTTGCTCGCCGCGCTGGCGGTCATCGTGGCGATCCCCCGCACCAGCGGCCCTCGGCCGACATCGGCCGGCCGACCGTCGCTCGGGGTGACGTCGTCGCGCTCCACTGTCCGTACCGTCATGAGGGCAGTGTCGAACGCCCCGACTCATACCGGAAATGCATCGACCGCGTCACCTATACGCTGAGCGTATGGATGTGCAGTTACGTCAGCTCCGTACACTGGTCGCGGTCGTCGACGCCGGGACGTTCACCGACGCGGCGGGGGTCCTGGGGGTCTCCCAGGCGGCCGTCTCCCGGTCGATCGGCGCGCTGGAGGCCACGCTCGGCGCCCGGCTGCTCCAACGGACCACCCGGCACGTCTCGCTCACCGGCACCGGCACCCGCGTCCTCGCCGCCGCGCGCCGGGTCCTCGACGACGTCGCCCACCTGCACCGGATCGTCGAGGAGTCCCGCGCCGAGCTGCGCTTCGGTTACGCCTGGGCGGCGTTGGGCAAGCACACCCGACGGCTGCAACGCGCCTGGGCCGCCGCCCACCCGCAGGTGCCGTTGATGTTCGTGCACTGCAACACCCCGACCGCCGGGCTCAGCGAGGGCACCGCCGACGTCGCCGTGGTCCGGCGGCAGCTCACCGACCCCCGCTTCGACAGCGCCCTGCTCGGGACGGAGTCCCGCTACGCCGCCATGGCCACCGACAACCCGCTGGCCCGACGACGGTCGGTACGCGTCACCGACCTGATCCGGTACCCGTTCGCCATCGACAGCCGCACCGGCACCACCACCCCCGCCCTGTTCCCACCGGGTGCGGCACCCGGCACCATCCGCACCACGCACAGCGTCGACGAGTGGCTCACCCTGATCGCGGCCGGTCAGGCGGTCGGTATCACCTCGGAGGCCACCGCCAACCAGAATCCCCGCCCCGGGGTGGCGTACCGGGCCGTCCGCGACACCCCGCCGATCCCGGTCTGGTTGGCCTGGTGGAAGGACGACCCGCCGGCCCACCTCACCGAGTTGGTCACTCTCGCGTGCGAGGCGTACCGCAGCGGCCGACCCGCAGCGGAGCAGGCCGGATAGCCCTCAGGAGCCGGGCGGCGGGAGCGGCAGCTCGACGGGGGACGCCTCCCCGACCGGCGTGGCGGAGTGCGCCGGTGGACGCATGTCGGTACGCGGCAGCCGGCTGTGCAGACGCCCGCCGGTCGGGTCCGTCCGCCCGGACACCTCGCAGGTCACCATCAGGATCGGCGGCGGCGGCGCGGTGAACCGGCCGGCACCCCACCGCACCCACAGCGGTACGCGCCCGGCGTCGGCCTCGGCGAGCAGCTTGTCCCAGGTACGCCGTCGGGTGCCGTGGTCGACCTCGACGACGACCGGCGGCCCGTCCGGGCGGGCACACGCCACGTCCAGGACCGACTGCCGGTCCGACATCGGCGGCGGCAACGGCACCACGCTGGGCGCGCGCCGATAGACCCGCCAGCCCCGCTCCCCCGCCCAGTGCACGACCTCGTCGATCAGCCGGGCGGTGACCTGGTCGACGGTCAGGTCGGTGAAGGTGACCGCGTCGAGCCGGACCGCCAACGACGCCGCCAACCGTTCCGCGTCGACAGCCACCGCCGCAGGGTAGCCGCAGCGACCGACGCGCCGCACCGGCGGCCCGGCGTCAGCACACCGGCCGCCCGGTCCCCAGACGGCGACCGGCCCGGCGTCACCGGTCCGACGGACCGCCGCGTCGACCCTGAAGGAACGCGATGACGCCCCAGACGACGAATCCGAGCAGCGCCACGGTGATCACCACAGCGGTGAGGTGCCAGGGCTTCACGTGGTCCTCCTCTGTCGCCGAGTGTCGCACACACGGTAGTCGCCGCCGTCGACCAAGGGTTCGCGGATCACTGCTCGACGACCGCCGGGCGGAAGGTCGCCTGGTTGCCGCCCGCGCGTTTCGCCGCGTACATGGCACGGTCGGCCTGGGTGAGGGCGTCGCCGACGGAGTACGCCGGTCCGCTGGCCACACCGACGCTAACCCGGGCGCGCCACACCGCCATCCCGGCCACCGCGTCCACCGCCCGCCGGGCGACCTTCGTGCCGTCGGCGGTGTCGGCGTCGGGCAGGATCGCGACGAACTCGTCACCGCCGAGCCGGGCCACGAAGTCGCCCTTGCGGACGCTGGCGGTGAGCACCTGCGCGACGGCCCGCAGCACCTCGTCACCGGCCGCGTGGCCCAGCGAGTCGTTGATGTGCTTGAACCGGTCGATGTCCACCGCCAGCACCGCCACCGGCCGGTCGGCGGGGGTGCCGGAGGCGGCCAGGGTCCGCAGGAAGACGTCGAGTCCCCGACGGTTGGCGACACCGGTGAGCGGGTCGGTCTGCGCCGCCCGTTCGGCCTGTTCGTGCTGCCAGCGCAACAGGTCGTACGACTGCATGGTCATCGCCGTGTGCAGCCAACGGTGCCGTTGCCGCCAGAGCAGTTCGGCGAGCGCGTCACCGTAGGTGAGCCCCGGTACGGCGTCCGACGACCCGTTGATGGTCAGCAGCACCGCATGCGTCCGGTGCAGGGCCGCCGAGATCAGCCAGTCGGTCTCGACCGGCAGGGCGGAGACCGCCTGCTCGATGACCCGTAGCGCCTCACCCGGTCGCCCCGAGCGGCGCAACGCGACGGCGTGAAACGGTCGACACAGCAGCAGTTCCTGGTGTTGTCGCAGACCGGAGTCCTCCAGCAGGGCCGCGTACCGGGGAATGTCGGCCGCCGCGCCGGCCGGGTCCTGGCGGTCGGCGCGGGCGCAGGCGGCATAGAGCAGCGCCAGCAGCCGCCACACCCGCGCCTGGGGGCCGGACGCCTCGGTGGCCGCGCGGGTCGCGTGCGCCTCGGCGGTGGTGGTGTGCCGCTCCGCCACCGCGACCTGGCCCACCTGGTACAACTCCAGCGCCCACAGCAGGTTGAGTTCGGCGAGGTTGCACAGCCACATGGCCCGGTTGCCGTTGTCCGGGTAGTCCGGGTGTCGCGTCGTCTCGTAGGCCGCCTCGAACTGCGGCGCGGCCAACTCGTAGAGCCGCAGTTGGGCGTAGCCGATGGCGATCCCGGTGTGCGCGTTACCCATGATCACCGGGTCGGGTTCGTCGACGAGCAGGGCGGTCTCGGCACTGACCAGGTCCCGCAGCACCGTCTCCACGTCGTACTCGGAGATGTCCTTGTCACCGACGCGCAGCCGCCGGGTGGCACGCAGCGACAGCGCGCACGACCGCCATCCGGCGCTGCCCTCGCGGTCCGCAGCGGCCAGCATCAGGTCGGCGGCGGCCACGGCGGCCCGCAGCTCACCGAGCCGGGTCAACGCCACGACCCGGGCGAAGTGCAGCGCCGCCGGTCCGTCGGCGATCTCCCCGGTGGCCTCGCGCAGCGTCGTCTCGGCGGTCGCCAACGCCGGGGCGGCGGCGCCGGTCTGGGCCTCCTCGACGAGTCGCAGCGCCCGGAGGGTCACATCGTCCATGCGGTCCTCCGCACCGCCCAGGAAAGAAACAGGACGATGTTACGACATGAATCCGCCATCACGATCCGCCGCCGTTCGGTGTGCAATCACGGCAGGCCGGTCGAATCGGGTGTCGTACGAGGTCATCCGGTCTGGCGGTGTTGGGTTTCGGTTGGCACGGTCGCTGTACTTCGCTGTTGTACGTCTGGCGGCTGTCTGGTCCACCCGACGAAGCGGCGGTGCAGGGTGCCGGCGGGTGCCCAGGGCATGTCCTCGGCGGCCTGGACGAGGTAGGCCCCGAGGTAGAGGGCCAGAGACACCGGCGCGTCCGCGTACTCCGCGCGCAGTTCCCGCCGCCGCGTCGGACACGGCCACGGCAGGTCACAGCCGCCGCAGCTCCAGATCGGCATCACCGGACCGTGACTGGTCACCGCACACCGCCCAGAAACCAGCCGTCGCGTCCTCGAAGGTGATCCGCCTGGATCGCAAGCTCTGCGCCGCTGGTCACCGCTCACCGTTCCCGGGCCAGTGGCCGCGCTCGATCGGGATTCGGTGCTGGGCCTGGCAGGGCAAGTCGACTCCGCACCGGCAGACCCGCCGCCATCGCCGCCAACACCAGACCGGCCGATGCCGGCGGGCGAGGGTCAGAGCCGTGGCCGCCAGATACTCGTCGTACGAGATGCGCCGGTTCGACCACAAGGCATTCCCGCCCGACGCCGGGTGCGGTGGTATGCCTCGCGCGAGATCCAACAACCGTCGTCGGGCGGCCTCCTGCTCCATCGCCTGGATGCGTTCTCCGATGCCGGGAGCCGCCGACGGCGACAACGGGAAGTACCGGCTGACAACGCTCCGCAGGAGTCGAACATTCACCGTCATGTGGCCGGCCCTCCGTCCTCAGGGCATGGAGGGCACCTGCTGATGTGCCTCGTCCGCGCCCGGTTTCAGTGAGGTCCAGCGTCACGCCAGGCACGCTCACCGAGCCAGAGGGTGAGCGTCCGCTAACTACGTGTGCTGTCCGCTGATGGCCGCCGCCCAGGTGCGTACTCGATGCACGCCTCACGCAACGTCGCCGCCTCTGGCGCCCCCGACTGCTCCACCTTCGCCAGCAACTCCGCGGCCCGCCACCAGTTCGACGGCACCACCCGTCCGGACGCCACCGCCTGTGCACCCAGAGCCGCCGCCTCATCCGGCTGACCGGCAGCGACCAGGGCAAGACCAAGGTCGAGACGGGCCGACGCGGACCGGCGAGGTCGCGCTCCCCCATCGCCGGACGGATCCAGAACGGCCAGCACCGCCCGCGCTATCTGCTCGGCACCGGGGTCACCCGCCCACGCCAAAGTCGTGGCCGTGTACGCGGCGGCCTTGGCCGGGTCGTAGCGATAGTGGTGCTCGGCTCGCTCAGGAACAGGCAGATTCGCCGTCAGCCGCTCCACCCGGTCCAACGCTCGCCGGGTCGCACCGACATCCCCGATCCGAGCCCACGCACGAGCCTCCTGAGCAGTCGCCTGGATGCGGGCAGAACTCCCCTTCGGAGCGATCCGCTGTGCCTGCCGGGAAAGATCAAGTGCCGTCCGGTAGTCACCTTGAGTCAGCACGTCCCAGGCTCGGGTTTCGAGACACCATGCCTGGATCTCGCCATGCTCAGCGTGTTCGGCGAGATCACGGGCGGCTCGCAAGTGGGCAGCCGCAGCGGCCCGCTGCCGGAGGTCGATGTGTACGGTCGCCCGCAGCACCGCCAACCAGCCACCGGCAACCAACAGCCGTCGCTGCTGAGCAAGCGTGACCCGCCCGTCCAACAACCGCCCGACATAGGCGACATGCCGCCGCACCAACGGCAGAAGATCCGCCGGGGCCATCGTCGGATAGGAACTGGCAAGATCGTCGACGCCCTGCTCGATCCGATCGAGCACGTCTCCGCTGACATCACTGGCGGCGACTCTCGCCCGCAACTCGCCAGCCTCAGCCGCATGGTCGATCGGTGCCTCCACCAAGCGAGCAAGCACACCCCCCGCGTCGAGAACGCGGTCCAGGTGACGAGCCGTGTCGACCGTCGGAGCCTTGAGCCCCGCCTCCAACTCGTGCAGATGGCTCTTACTCCGATGGGCGAGTTGCCCGAGGGAACGAAGCGACAGACCGCGCCGCTCCCGAAACTCACGCAGGACTAAACCGAAGCGCGGGTCGACGGACGAGGCCATAGTGCCGCTCCAAGCTCAAGAGGCCAGGCGACCTCAACGGCCACCACCTCGTCGGACGGTACCCCGACATGTCGCACGTCGATGACCCTTCGCTTGCAAGTTCTGGGCGTCCGTCCGGCGGGGTCCGTCAGCGTCCGCGACCTGTAGTTCGCTGCTGTGCTTCCGGCAGCTGTCTGGTCCAGCCGATGAAGCGGCGGTGCAGGGTGCCGGCGGGTGCCCAGGGCATGTCCTCGGCGGCCTGGACGAGGTAGGCCCCGAGGTAGAGGGCCAGCGACACCGGCGCATCCGCGTACTCCGCGCGCAGTTCACGCCGCCGCGTCGGACACGGCCATGGCAGGTCACAGCCCCCGCAGCTCCAGATCGGCATGACCGGACCGTGGCTGGTCACCGCTGGTCCTCCGCCTGCGGCCAGTGTCCTCGGTTGATCGGTATCCGGTGTCGGGCTCGGCACGGCAGGTCGGCACCACAGTTGCAGATCCGCCGCCAGTGCTGCCAGGACCACACCGGCCGATGCCGCCGGGCGAGGGTCAACGCGGTGGCCGAGATGTACTCGTCATACGACACGCGCCGGGTGCTCACGGTTGGCTGGCCGGACGATGTGTCCACGCGTCGGGTCACCGGATGCTGTCCGGTCGGCGTGTGCTGGCTGATTCGTGATCGCCCTGGCAGCGCCGCAGTTGCCTCGCGTGGTCGAGGAGACGCTGCTGCGCCGCCGCCTGCTCGACGTCCTGATAGCGCTGCCCGGTCCCGGGCGGTGGCGGCGGCTGAGGCCGCCGAAACACCCACCGCATCAACGCGCGCAGTTCAGACCAGGTCGCCACAGACTCGCCCCCTCGATCGCGAAACAGGAAGCGGCGACGAGACTCCGTCCGACCCTATCGGGTCTCAGGCAGGCACAGGCTCGCCGCCGCCAGTGACGGGAACGCTACGAGCGGTCATCGGCTGCGGGAGGGAGAGTTTGTACCTGAGGGAGGGTTACCCGATCATGCCGATGGCGAGGGCCAACTCTCGGGCGTCCTCGCCGACCGTGCCCGGCCGGTTCGACAGTTCCAGGGCGACAGTGCGGGCGTACGGGTTGTGGCGCACCGTGTCGACGCTCTCCCGCAGCGCCCGGCCGAGCAGGTGGACCGCCGCGACCTCCCCACGGTCCAACATGTGCGCCCGAGCGGCATCAATCAGCGCGGCAGCCCGGCGAGTCTGCGAAGGCAACGCTCGGTAGTCGGTGGCGTCGGCCCTCCGCACCGCCTCCCCCGTGCGACACAGGTCCGTCTCGATGGTGACCGCGTACGCCGCACACGCCGCCGATCCGAACATCAGCCACGGATGGACGTACCCACCGCCGAGCCGGCTCGTGGCCGAGTCGGCGGCATCCCACGCCCGCCACGCCCGACCGGCCCGGCCAGCCTTGCTGTGTCCCAGCGCGATGCCGAGCTGCACCTGCCCCCACCGCGCCAACTGCTCACCACCCGCCGCCGGATCGACCAGACCTGCCGCCTCGACCAGCACCTGCTCGGCGGCATCCATCTGGTTCGCACCCCGATAGACGTGCGCGTAGTACCAGGCCGCCACCGCCATCGCCGCCGGGTCGTCAGCGTCCTGGGCAGCCGACATCGCCCGGTCGGCAGCCAGCCACACCAACTCCGGCAACGGCTGGTGCGCCAGGTACAACTGCACCAGGTGATACACCCGCGCCAACTCCACGAACGCCAGCCGACGGTCCCCGCCATCGAGCATCCGGGCACTCCGCTGCGCATCCGTCAGCAACCCGGGAAGCACCGCCGCCACCGCCGAACGCTCGGTCGTCGACCGATGCCACAAGGCCCACGCCTGATCCACCAGATCACGCATCACGACAACCGGCGTCACCGCGCCCACCGGCACCGACGCCCGCTGCATTACCGCCGCCACCTTGCCGACCTCGGAATGCCCCGCCCTGGTCACCGACGCCACCGGCAACGACTGATCACCGGTCAGATCCGCAAGATCGGAAATGTCGAGCACCTCGGCCAGCCGCAGCAACATGGGCAGGCGTGGCGGCAGCAGCCGCCCATTCTCCAGAGCCTTGACCCACTCCGCGCTACGCCCGACCAGACCGCCGAGAACGGGCCGAGTCTTCCCCGCACGCTCGCGATACATCCGAAGGCGCGCACCGAAGGTCGCGGAATCGCTCATCATCGTCTCCCAGGTAGCGGTCTGGGCAGCGGCCCACCAGTCACTACACCGGCGGACCACCACAGTCGACGGTACCCCCGTCCATCGCCCAGACGCGCCCCACCACGACGGTTGGCACCGCGACCGCCCGGCGAGCGCTTCCGACCTTCGGCACACCTCTGGGCCGAGGGCTGCTGCGACCTCTCCCTTGTAAGTTCAGGGCGCTCCGTCCGACGAGCCTCGGTAACGGCCAGCATCTGCCGCTCCAGCCGGTCCCGCTCGATGCCGTTGAACTGCCGTTTCGGCTCAACGTCCCGGCACGTCGCAGAGCTGGTCGGGTGGTATCGGACAGTCTCCTGCCAGGACTCCTACCGCTGCCCCATCTAGCCTGGATCGATGTCTGGTGATTCTGGATGACCCACGATGAGGTCATCTGCGCCTGCCGGTGCGAGGTCGAACCGACGAATCGCTCAGCTCACCATCCTGATTCGTCATAAGATGTCCGGCCGGGATGTCCCGTCTCGCACTGAGCTCATCTGCCACTGCCAGCGTCCCTGGACGCCAAAGGCCGTTGTACGGGGTGACGCGAAACCGAGGGCGGCCGACTCAGAAATGATGTTCAAAGATCCCCTTCCGCATCGTACGAACGTTCGACAGGATGGTCTGGCGGGGAGGTGATGTGGTGGCGGACCACAGTTCCATCGAGTGGACAGAGGCGACGTGGAATCCCACCACGGGGTGTGATCGAATCTCCCGGGGCTGCGACAACTGTTACGCGCTCGCGCTGTCAAAGCGGCTGAAAGCCATGGGCTCGGCCAAGTATCAGACCGACGGCGACCCGCGAACCTCCGGGCCTGGCTTCGGGGTTGCTGTTCACGAATCCGCGCTGGACATCCCCCGACATTGGCGTGACCCCCGGGTCGTATTCGTGAACTCGATGTCTGACCTCTTTCATGCTCGGGTGCCGTTGCCGTTCGTGCAGCGGGTGTTTGAGGTGATGCGGGAGACGCCGCAGCACACCTACCAGCTGCTGACCAAGCGAGCGGCCAGGTTGGCGAAGGTGGCGCCGCAGTTGGAGTGGACCCCAAATGTATGGATTGGGGTGAGTGTGGAGGATGCAACGGAGTTGGCGCGTGTTGACGACCTGCGGCAGGTTCCGGCTGCCGTCCGGTTCGTCTCGGCGGAGCCGCTACTCGGACCGCTCACAGACTTGAACCTAGCCGGGGTCGACTGGCTTATCGCCGGCGGCGAGTCCGGGCCGAACCATCGCCCCGTCGACCCGCAGTGGGTCCGAGATCTTCGGGACCGGTGCAGCGCTGCGGGAACAGCGTTCTTCTTCAAGCAGTGGGGAGGTCGCAGTCCAAAGGCTGGTGGCCGCGAACTGGATGGGCGGGAGCACTCCGAGATGCCTGCTCGCCTCGTCCATGCCGCCGTGCCTACAAAGTGACGGCCGGGAGCCGCCCGTCCATTGAGCTCAGCCAAGTTGAAGGGTTCCCTCAGGGGATCGACGATGCGAAACTGACTGCTAACACTCGGTAGGCGGGGGGTGCGATGCCGGTCAAGGGTGAAGTGCCATGGGAATGCGCTCCACACACAGGCGCTAAACACGACATCTACCAGCGTTACCTGGAACGATGGTTCCCGATCCTCCTTGCCGGCTCGAACGCCTACCCGTCGGTCACCTACTCCGAGGGTTTCTCCGGTCCCGGGATCTACAAGGGCGGTGAGCCTGGCTCTCCGGTCATCGCGATGAAAGCGCTCGTCACCAAGGTGCCCAAGACCAAGGGCGTCGCCCGCTTTGCCTTCATCGACGACGACGAGCGCTGCGTCGACATGCTAGGGACTACCCTCACGAAGGCGTTCCCTGAACGGCCGCGCACCGACGCTGCCATGCCCGTAAAGATCGTTAAGGGCACCTGCGCCACGCATCTGGAGGCCACCCTCGACGAGATGCGCGCATGGGGACAGCCGATCTTCGCGAACCTCGACTCCTGGGGTAACGCTCCGGTGCCGTACCGCCTCCTGCGGCGCCTGGCCGGCAACATCTCCAGCGAGGTCATCGTCACCCTATTTCCACAGCACTTCGTCCGCTTCGTCAGCGACCTCGGCGAAGCCGGCGACGCGGTATTCGGCGGCGACCCCACCTGGCGAACCGTGGCAAACCTGGCACCAGAAGCGAAGAGCCGGCACATCCTCACCTGCTACCGGCAAGCACTCCGCGCAGCAGGTTTTCCCTACCTTCTGGACTTCGAACTGATCCCCCGAAAGGGACAACCACTCTACCTGATCTTCGGCACCGGCCATCGCCTCGGCGTGCAAAAGATGAAGGACAGCCTCTGGGAGGTGGACCGCGCCCAAGGCGTCGGCTTCCGCGATCCTCGCGACGAGCAGGCCGAGACGCTGTTCGACATCGATGAGCCACAACTCGGACCACTCACTCGATTACTCACTCAACGGCTACGGACCAGCGGGTCAGTCCGTGTCGAAGATCTGCGCCAATTCGCTCTTTTAGAAACGGTGTACCGACCGGAGCATGTGATCAGAGCGCTGAAGCCACTGGTAGACCGAGGCGCTCTGAGTATTGAAGGCGGCGGAGCGCTTCGGCGCACCTCCGTCGTCTCGCTGGTCAGGACATCTGCCGTGTAGCGTCTTGTGATCTTTTGGCTTTGCCTAAAGTCAACTGGTGTGGCGATGCGTCGACCTTGGGGGAAGGCGCGACTGGCGCGGCTTTCGCCTCCGGCCGTTTGGTCGGTGGCGGCTCGCCCCCTCGGCGGCTCCGCGCGCCTGGAGCACGGTTTTCCGATGGCAAGTCGGCGAAGCCAGCGCGGCAGCGATCGCAGTGGCCACGACGACCGCCGACCACCCACGCGATCGTAACGGCAGGCAATAGGCCACTAGCGGTCTGTCAGTCCACCACCTATGGCAGTAGCATCCTATCTCCAACCCCCAAAAGCTCAGGACGAGATGGTGAATACCTGGTTGCAGGCCGGCATGTCGGTCGTGGTCGGCTTGATGACGGCGGTCGGTGCCTTGATCGGAATCAGACTCTCCGTACATGGGTCTGATCGGGCGACTGAACAGCGGGAGTTAGCAGGGCGTCGGGAGGAATGGTGGCGGCGCTTCACCTGGGCAGCAGAACTCGCATTGGATGATGCTCCGGTGAAGCGGGTCACGGGGCTCAAGCTGCTGACCAAGCTCGCACAGTCCGATTTGGCGAAGCGCGATGAGTGTCTGCTAATCGATGTATTTCAAGGTCGCGTACTCGACGAACTCTTAAGCGACCTCTCGGGCAACAGTGAGGGCGGCCATCGCTATGACCGAGCAGCGTGACATAACCGCAGAGCATGTGGCAGCCGCTCAGCTGCGCGTCGTTCTCGATCGCAAGCTCGGCCGTGAAACGCCCGAACCAGTCAGGCGTATTGCAAATCATCGCAGCAAGTCGACTATGCATACCCTGGTGCCGTCGCAGCGGAGAAGACCGACCGCTCCTCCGCAGGAGGCAACAGGACCGACAGAACAGTCACCAGCGCCGACCCGTGATGAGGAACTACCGCAACGGTCCCGCATCGGAGTAGCCATCGTTGATCACCATCCGATGATGATTGAAGGTGCCCGCTCCTGGCTTGCCGCCGAACCTCGGCTGACGCTGCTCTCGACCAGCACAGACCTAGAGACTTTGCTGGCCGATGGACAGTCATCGGTCGACGTGATCCTACTCGACTTGCAGTCGGGAGGCCGATTGGTGATTGACAAGGTCGCCGAGCTCTGTAGGGCAGGTACGCGAGTGGTGATCTACTCGGAAGACACGAGCCCTGCTACTGCCCTGTCTCTGCTGGACGCGGGCGCAATCGCCTTTCTTGGCAAGAATGAGTCGCGCGAGCACTTTGTCCAAGCCCTACTTACAGCGGCCAACGATCGGCCCTACGTGCCACCCGTCCTAGCTGGGGCGATCGTCGCTGACCAGAGTCCCGACCGGCCGGATCTATCCCCCAAAGAGCGCGAGGCCCTGCTGCTCTGGTTCCAGTCAATGTCGAAGGCATCGGTGGCACGCCGCATGCAAGTCAGCGAACACACCGTCAAGCAGTACATCGACCGCGCCCGGATCAAGTACACCCGCATCGGCCGCCCCGCTGCTACCAAGAAGGCACTGTTGGCCCGAGCCATTGAGGATGGCCTCGTCCACCCCGACGAGATGGGTCCCGATGCGCGCCACACCGAACCGATCAAGCAGTCCAGCCAGGGAGAAGCGACCTGATGCTCTGAATTTGCACGCCCACGGTGCTGGCGGGCCGCTGCGTATGTGAAGACTAAGGTTATGCAATATCCGATTCAGGAACCCTGCTTCCGTGTGGCCCGTCGCGCTGGCCGATCCCGACGGAAGTCGCCAGCTGGCCGAGTGCGGCGGCCGGGCCGCGTTTACCCGACTCCTTGATCTTGAAGAAACGAATTCGGCAAGGCACTGTCAGCTGCGACTGTGCTGTCCCGGCTGATGCTTGACAACCGCATTCTTGACATGATCCTCAAAGCCCTACGGAAGCCTCACGACCCGAGGGAGTGCGCACGCCCCGGCAAAACAATGGGATCGAACCAGTGACCTCTCCGATGTGAACCGTCACCGCCTCGGGCCAGCCTGCCGTGGTTCAGCGGTTCTGGCTGGTTACCTCGACGGTGCCGAGGTTCGGTGCCAGGGCCCGGGCCACCTCCTCGGCGGCCGACCTGTCCTCGGGCCGCGTCAGGACGATGCTGACCCGGTCGACCCGCAGGGTTGCCCGGACCACCGGATACCTGCCGACGACCGCCCGGAACGCGGCGATCGCCTCCACCGGGACCGCCCCGTCCGCACCGGTCTCCACGGAGACGGCCGGCTCGACGGTGCGGTCGGTGGCGATGAGCACCGTCGTGACGCCGGTCAGCGTGCCGTGTCGGCCGCCGCCGGTGGTCAGGTCGTCGAAGAGTTCCATCGCGCCGACCACGTTGGGCGCGGAGCCGACGATCCGCCACCGGTTGACGTCGGCCCGGGACGGGCGCGAGATGTGGGCCGACGTCACCTGGGGGTCGGTGCTCATCGACCGCCACAACGACACCACCTCGTCGGTGCGGGCGCTGTCCGGGACGACGGTGAAGGTGATGTCGGCGGCGTTGATCTTGCCCGTGACGTCGTCGCGGCCGGCGACGTACTGCCGCAGTTCGCCCGCCAGCTCGCTGACCCGGTCGGCCGAGGTGCCCTCCTGCACGGTCAGGGTGCCGGTCGACGTGCCGAAGAAGGGCAGGGTGTTCTCCTCGGTGGCGTGGATGGTCGCCACGTCGGGCGTACCGGCCCAGTCGGCCTCGAAGTCGGCGGCCAGGGCGCTGCCCTTGTTGACGGCGCACCCGGACAACACGGTCAGACCGAGCACGAACGCGAGGCCGGTCCGGAGTCTGCGCTCAGCCATGCGTCGTCACCGGGACCGGCGGCACGGCGGAAAGACGATCACGATTCACGCCTACTTCCTAGCACGTGCCGTCGAGCCCGCCATGGTGCTGACCTGCCGATCCCTACCCGCAGGACGTCAGGAGACGGCCCGGACCGCCCCGTGGTCACTACTCGCGCGGCCGGTGTCGCGGGCGAAACGCAGCAGCGCGGTGAAGGCCAGCGCCGCCGTGACCGCGCCGCCGACGAGGCGTACCCAGTGCCCGGCGACGAACTCGGCGGCGACCTGACGCAGGTACTCCGGCGAGTGGGTGCCCACCGGGTCCACGAACATGATCTCGTTGCGCGGCCAGAAGAAGACCGCCGAGAAGAGGAACTCGCAGACCACGAAGACCGCCGTCGCGGACGCCACCCACCAGCGCAGCCGCCGCTCGCGCCAGGTGAGCGCCGTGGCGGCGAGACTGCCGAGGATCACCGAGGCGCCCAGCGGCGGGAAGTAGTCGCTCGGACCGCTGACCACCAGGAATTCGCGGGCGCGCAGCAGCGATGCCGGGGCGTCGTCGAAGATGTTCGGATAGAGCATGACCGTCTCGGCGGCGACGCCGCCGAAGGACATCATCGCCGCCCACACGAGCGCGACGAGCACGATCCAGGTCAGTCGGGTACGGGTCACGACGGGCACCTCCTGGCGCGACGGCGCCCGGACCGGGCGCGCTGATGTCGTCTCCCATGCTGGGTCCGGCGGCCCGCACCGTCTGCCGCCCGCAGGCGCGGTCCGGGTCGCCCGTGGGCGTACCCGGCGCGGTGTTCCCGACGCGCGGCGGCGACGGTCCGCGTCGACGCGCGCACGACGACGCCTCGTCGGCGCGGGGCGACCCGCACCGACGAGGCGTCGTCACCGGACGCGGCCTACCGGGTGATGGTGACCGTCGCCTTGCGGAAGTTGTTGCGCTTGTCGTTCTTCGTCGGGTCGTAGCCCTTCTCGACGTTGCCCGCCGTGTCGACCGAGAACCAGTGGAACGTGGTCGTCTCGGTCACGCGGAACACCTGACCCGGCTCCCGGAACTCGGTCGCCTGGTAGCGCGGCGAGTCCAGGGTGGGGCGGCTGCCGTCGGTCGTGTAGTAGATGGTGGCCGGTTCGCTGGTCTCGAACCGGACGTCGACCGGGCCCGCGTACCGGCCGCCGCCGGGCACGAGCGTGGACGTCGGCTTCTTCTTGTCCTTGCCCCAGTCCGCCGCGATCCGGAACATCTCCATGATGCCGTTGGCGTACTCCATCGTCTCGGCGTGCCCGCTGACCAGCTCGGGGTTGCCCACCCACGGCGGCTGGAACGAGCCGCCCTGCCAGTTGCCGGTGGCAGGGTTGTAGATCGAGCCGCCGACCTCCCAGCCGAACGAGTAGATGCCGTACGTGTGGTAGAGGTCCTCCCGGACGTTGCCCGCCGAGGAGTAGAGGACGTCCGAGGAACCGCCCACGTTCTGCGGCGTCACCACGGTCTCCCGGTGCGCCTTCACCTGCGACAGGATCCGCGCCGCCGACTGCCAGTAGAACGCCTCGTCACCCAGCGGCGGCCGGGGCGTGGTGATCCGCCCGTTCGCGATGTACGCGCCGGGCTGCCAGAACAACTGGCCGCCGTTGGAGTGCACGGACATCATGAACTTGATGTTCGAGTACGTCTCGACCAGCCAGATGACGTTCTTCGACTCGGGCTCGGACAGCTTCTCCGGTCCCTGGAACGTGTCGCTGACGCAACTGGTCGAGCCGCCCGCGTACCCGTCGTGGCCCGAACCGACCCGGTAGTTGCGGTTCAGGTCCACGCCCCAGGCGTTGCGGCGGGCCGGGTCGGCGTTGTCGTCCGCGCAGTGGTTGGTCATGTTGCGGCGCTGCGAGGCGAAGTTGTAGAAGCTGTAGTTCGCGCCGTCCGGGTTGTTGGAGAGGATCAGGAAGACGTCGGTGTTGTCGACGATCTTCTTGGTCTCCTTGTCGGTGCGGTAGTTGTGCACCAGACGTTCGGCCGTCTCCAGCGTGGTCGTCGGCGGCACCCACTCACGGGCGTGGTCCTGCGCCTGGATCAGCACGCCCGGGTTGCGGCCGTCGCGGTGCTTGCCGATCCGCAGCACCGGGATGGTGGCCGGACCGCGCGGCACCTCACCCTCCGGCGCGCCGACCCGCTTCTGGTCGAGGAAGTCGGTCAGTGCCACCGGGCCGGTGGTCGGTGCCACGACGCCGGTTCCGGCGTTGCTGCGGTACGGGTGCGCCCGGTCGATCAGCCCCTGCGACCGGGTACGCAACGCCTGCGCCACCTCGGTGGCCGTGCTCGCCGCCGCGCCGGTGGCGTCGGTGCCCAGCAGGACGCGGACCGCCGTGCCGGTCACCTCGACGGTGAGCGGAAGGTTCTCCCCCGATTGGTGCGCGAACTCGACGGTGACGTCGTTGCCGCCCTCGTGCCCCCACGCCGCCGTGCTGACCACCACCGCCGACTGTCCGGTCCCGCCGATCGTGGCCTGCGCCTTGCGCTGGTAGCCGTTGGTGCGGTGCGGCAGGTAGACGATCTCGGCGATCTGCGGGTACTCGCGGGCGATCTCCTTGGCCCGGGCGAAGAGCTGCTGCGGGTGCCGGTAGCCGTCGACGAAGTCCGACCGGTAGCCGGGGTTCGACGTCAGCGGCGGAGCGCCGTCCTCCAACCAGTCCGAGACCGGGCCGGTGACCACACCGCCGGTCGAACTGGTCACCCGGATCTGGTCCGGGCGGGTGTCGAGTTTGAACAGGTTCCGGTGGAACATGTACTGCCCGGAGTCGACGAACCGGCTCATCGTCCGGGCGAAGCCGAACTCGGTGCCCTTGCCCGAGTCGTTCTCCACCTGCATCCCGACGATCGGCGTGGTCTGGTTGCCCTCCGTGGTGCGCGCCTCGACGTACAGGAAACCCTGGCCCTTGGTGGTGAACCAGTCGGCGCGGGCGATCCGGACCGTGCCGTCGGGCCCGGCCGCCGTCAGGGTGCGGGCCGCGACGCCCGGCAGGCCCCCGTCGGCCTCGTCGCTCCACTCGAAGCCCTCGTCGTCGGCGAGGATCCGGACACCCATCGCCTCCAGCGCGGCGCGCTCCTCGGCGGTCGCCGCCACCTCGCCCTCGATGCCGTCCGGCACCCGGGTCAGACCGTGCTCGATGTCGAACCCGGCGGCGGCCACCCGGTCCAGCATGTCGGCGCCGGTCATGTGGACGCGGACGTGGCCGACGTGGTCGGGTTCGTCGAGATGGGTGTCGGCCGGACCACCCGTGCCGGCGGGCACCGCGCCCACCGGCACGGGTGATGCCGCCGCCATGAGTACTCCGCCCACCAGGGCGGGCAGCGCGAAGAGCGCGAGGCGCAGTCGTGTGCGTCGCATCTCCCCTCCTCCTGCTTGTGGCGTGTCACGCACGTCCATCGGTTGCCGTCAAACTAGTCGCGACGACGGAGGTCGATAGATCTTGAGCTGCGCGGTTGAGGAAACCTTGAGGATTCCCACGACCGCCGAGGGTGTGGTGTGATCTCCAGGCATGAGGGTCAGGGTCGTCGGTGCGGGCGTGGTGGGCCTGACCTGCGCCCTACGCTTGGCGCAGGACGGACACCGGGTCGACGTGGTCGCCGCCGGGACGGGTGAGCAGACCACCTCGTCGGTCGCCGCCGCACTCTGGTACCCCTACCGGGCCCACCCCCGGGCCCGGGTGACCGGCTGGTCGGCCACCACCTACCGGGTGCTCTGCAAGCTGGCCGACGACCCGGCGACCGGCGTCCGGCTGCGCCGGGGCCGGGAGTTGTTCCGCCGGCCCACCGCCGAGCCGTGGTGGCGGGCCGCGGTGCCCACACTGGACCGGGTACGCGGCGACCGGCTGCCGCCCGGCTACGTCGACGGGTACGAGCTGACCGTGCCGGTGGTGGACATGGCACGGCACCTGCCCTGGCTACGGGACCGGTCGGTGCGCGCGGGCGTCGAGATCCGACCCGGACGGGTTCCCGCCCTCGCCGACGCCTTCACCGACGGCGTGCACACCGTGGTGAACTGCACCGGCCTGGACGCACGCGAGTTGACCGGCGACACCTCCCTCACCCCGGTACGCGGACAGGTCGTCGTGGTCACCCAGGTCGGCCTGGACGAGTGGCTGCTCGACCAGACCGACCCCGGACACCTGCGGTACGTCGTGCCCCGGACGGACACCGTGCTGCTCGGCGGCACCGCCGAGGAGGGCGACGAGGAACGGCACGCCCGCCCGGAGACGGCGGAGGCGATCGTGGCCCGCTGCACGGCGCTCGTTCCCGCGCTCGGCGCGGCCCGCGTCCTCGCGCACCGGGTGGGGCTGCGTCCCGCCCGACCGAGCGTCCGGCTGGAGACCGAACGGACCGCGCACGGCCCGGTGGTGCACTGCTACGGCCACGGCGGCGCCGGGGTGACGCTCTCCTACGGCTGCGCCGCCGAGGTCGCCGAGCTGGTGGCGGCACTCGACTGACCGGGCCGCGCCGGCACCGGCGGGCAGGGACCCGGGGCGGTGCCGGCGCGGCCCACAGGCCGGGGCGCGCGGGTGTTAGAAGGGGTCCCCTGCTATGCACGAGGCGTTAGCCGGGGACCCTTCCTTTCAGCTCGGCGGCCCGGCCACGGCTCAGCGCGACAGGTGCCGGGCGAGTTCGGTGCGGTTACGGACGCCGAGCTTGCGATAAATGTTGCCGAGGTGGAACTCGACCGTCTTGGCCGACACTGACAGCCGCCGGGCCGCCTCCTGGTTGCTCAGTCCGTCGGCGACGGCACCGGCCACTCTGGTCTCCATCGCGGTCAGCCGGACCTCCGCCTCGGCACCGGCCGGTCGGCCGCGCCCGGTCGACGGCCCCGCCGTCGGCGGCCACGGCATACCGACCGGACCGGTGGTGACCGCGTCCAGGTCCACGGCGACGCGGGCGAGCAGGCCCGCCGCACCGGTCGCCGCGTACTCGCTGCTGGCCAGTTCGAGCAGCCGGATCGCGTCGACCCGCCGGCCGAGGCGCGCGTGCTGGGCGCCGAGCAGCCAGGCCAGCCGGGCCCGGGAGAGCCGCTCCACCGGCCGGTTGAGCCCGGCGAGCGCCTGTTCCAGCCAGCCCATCGCCGCCGGGTCCGCCGGGTCGGCGATCCAGGCCCGCCAGGCCGGTAGGGCCGGCGCACCCGGCCAGTCCAGCGGCGGGTCCGCGATGGCGGCGAGGACGGCGTGCGCGGCCTCGGCGTCGCCGCCCAGCGCGTGGTGGGTGGCGAGTTCCCACCGGTGCTCGAAGACGAGCCCGGAGCTGCTGCCGACCGCCGAGGCGACCAGCCGCCCCACGACACCGACCCACGCCTCGACGTCGCCCGAGGCCAGGTGCAGCGCGGCGGCGCACTCGGCGATGTGGAACCCGACCCAGGCCGACCCCGAGCGGGCCGCCAGCACCCGCGCCTCGTCCAGACAGCGCCGCGCCTGCGCCAGGTCACCGCAGAGCGCCTCGCACTTGGCCAGCCACGACACGATCTCGGCCTGGAGGTCGAGCCGTCCGGCCTCGACCGCGTACGCCTGGGCGCGACGCAGCGTCGCCCGGCCGCGCAGCAGGTCCCCGGACCACGCGTCGCCCATCCCGAGCATGGTGGTGAACCGGGCCCGCCGCGCGGGGTCGGTCGCCGCCTCGCCGGACACCCAGCGCTCGACGAGGGCGGCGAACCTCGGGCGTACCTGGTCGGGTCGCAGCGCGCTCAACGTGGCGATCATCGCGCACTCCAGAAGGAGCGGATCGTCGTGCGGGCCGGCGGTGGTGAACAGGCGCAACGCCTCGTCGGTCTCCCGGACGGCGACCCGCCGCCCGGTCCGGGCGCCCACCGCGCAGCCGACGGCGTGGTGCAGGAACTCGATCTCGGGACGGGGTGGGTGGGTGCGCAGCCGCGCCAGCCGCGCGACGATCGGCGGCAGGACGGTCGGGTCGGCGGTCCGGGACACCGCGACGAACGCCTCCGCCACCAGCCGGGCGGCGGTCACGGGGTCGGCGGCCCGATCGGCGGCGGCCAGCAGTCGGTCGGCGTCCTCCGGCCGATGGCCGCACCGGTCGATGTCCACGTCCGTCACCTTCGTCGTACCAGCGCAGCAGCCACACCCTAGCTGGGGATCCCCCCAGGGTGCCGCGACCCGGCGACTGATTGCCGACTCAGCGACTGGAGAGCGCCCCGGCGGGTGCGACGGTACCGCTCATGATCCTTCGTAACCGCAGGCGAGTGGCGATGGTCGTCGCCCCGCTGCTCGCCATACCGCTGGCGTTGACCGCCGGCAGCACCGCCGCCTCCGCCGACAAGCCGCCGCGCAAGAAGCTGTCGTACGCCCGGATCTGCGACCCGACCGGCTGCTACCTGTCCTGGCGGGTGGTGGACAGCGACAAGGACGGCTTCAGCGACGCCGACGAGGTGGCGGCGGGCACCGACCCATGGGACCCGGCGAGCCGGCCCAGCCTGGAGGTCGCCGCGGAACTGGCCTCGGTGAACAAGCTGCCGTCCTTCGGGTACGGGCGGGGCAGCTTCATCGCGTTCCCGGCGGAGCTGATCAAGCTCCGGGAGACCACCACCAACCTGCCCAGCCTGGGGGTCTTCGCGCTTCCGGTGCGGCAGGACGCCTACACCCGGCTGGGCGTCGACCTCAAGCAGTTCGACGCGCTCAAGCTCTCGGTGCAGCGCGACGGCGTGGCGATCGGCCGGGGCACCCGGTCGCAGGCCGTCGGCGAGCAGGGCAATCCGCTGATCACGCCGTTCGAGTCGATGTTCGTCGAGTTCGAGCCGGGCGAGACGACGCACAGCCCGGCCGCGTACGGCGGGGTCGTGAAGACCGAGAAGCCGTGGTTCGGCGACCCCGACTACCGGCTGCACTACGCCGACGGGTCGCGCGACGACGTCGACCTGGTGCCGGGCGGGTCGGTGCGCCAGCACGTCAACGCCGACGACTCCAAGGGCAACACCATCTTCACCCAGTACGAGGAGCGCGGCGAGACGGGCGACCTCTACACCGAGCAGACCGTCATGGTCTTCGACCCGCACGGCCGCCTGATCAGCGAGACCACCACCAAGAGCCACACGAAGAACGGCCAGTCGGACACCCACTCCGAGACGACCGTGCACCTCTATGACCAGAACGGGAAGAAGACCGGCACCGTCCATGTGGAGAGCGTCACCTTCAACAGCTCGACCCACAGCTCCGGCAACCAGACCGTCACCACCTGCGACAACAGCGGCAACTGCGGCGACGGCATCAACACCCACTACGACTCCGACGACGACACCGGCGGCGAGCACGGCGACGACGGGGGCGACGACGGCAGCGGCCACGGTGACCAGGAGGGCGACCACGGGTACGTCAACCCCGACTACTCCGGCGACGTGATCTCGGTGCTGACCGGCGCCGACGGCATCACCCGCTTCCTCGGTGCGAACATCACGCCGGTCCGGAACTGGACGCCGCCGTACGCCAACGGCACCATCCCGGAGAACAAGCTGAGCGGGATCATCTACGTCGACGACACCGCCAACGCGTACAACACGGTCTTCTCCGAGCCCCGGATCAGCGGGGCGCAGCCGGAGCACGTACCCGGCCTCTCCCAGCCCTGGATCGGTGCCCCGCCGCCGAACCCGGACGGTTGCAACGGCCTCTGCTGAGCCACTGGCCGGGCGTCGTCGACCCGACGGCGCCCGGCCTGCTCATGCTCCCCCGCCGCATCGGCATCGCTGGTGGGCCGTGCGGACGAAAGATCTTCGCTCCGGTGGCCCGGCTTGATCGTTGCGCCTATCGTCGGGCCCGGCCCGGGATCCGACGAAGCGAGGAGCACCATGACCAGCCCGGTACTCTCCGTGACGAAGCCCTCCGACCGACTGGGCACCGGTGCCCGCGTCGGCATCGGGCTCGTGCTGCTGCTTCCCGCCTTCCTCGCCCTGCTCTGGTCCTATCTGCTACCCACCGGGCTGGCGATCGCGCGGTCGACGACCCGGGACAACCTGCTCGGTCCAGCGACCGACGTCGGCGCCGAGCACTATCGACAGCGCTTCGAGCAGGGCGTCGTCGGCGAGTACCGGATGGCGCTGCTGTTGACGCTCGTGCCGCTCGTGCTGGCCCTGCTGGTCGCCCCGCTGCTGGCCCTGCTCGCCGACCGGGCCGGTCGCGGGCCCCGGCTCGCGGCCCGTGCCCTGCTGGCCGTGCCGGTCGCCGGGTACGCCCCGGTGGCGCTGCTGCTCGGCTGGCGTCTCGACCGCGTCGAGCCCCGAGCGGCCGTGGAAAGCCCGTACGCGACGCTCGTGGAACTGACCGCCGTCGGCAGCGCCGGGCTGGTCGTCGCCGTCGCCACCACCGCCTTCCTCGCCACGCTGCGCGGCCGTCGCCGCCCGGCCGACGCGCTGCCCGCGGCGGCGACCGTGGCCGGTCTGCTGGTGCTCGGGATCGTCGCGGCCACGTTGCAGAGCTTCGTGGCACCGCTGCTGGCCGCCAGCAACCGCGCGTCGTTCCCGCTGACGACCATCGTGGTGCAGTCCCTGGCCCGGATGGACCTCGGCCGTGGCTCTGCCGAGGCGGTGCTGCTGCTCGCCGTCCTGGCCGTGCTGGGCCTGGCCGCGACCACGCTGCTGCTGGTCACCCGCGCCCGGATCGAGCTCGCCGACGCCGCCGACAGCCGCACCCCCTCCACGCCAGCAGCGACCACCGCACCGACCTGGCCGGCGTCCACCCCGCCGGACGCCCCGACGGGCGGAAGCAGCGGGCCGACGGGCGGCGGCAGCGGGCCGGCCCGGATCGGGCTGGCCGTGGTGGGTGTGGTCGCCGTCGGCCTGATGCTGTGGGTGGCGTGGCCCTGGCTGCGGCGCAGCCTCCGGTTCACCAACGACTTCGGACCGGTGCCGGGCGCCGCTCTGTCCGACATGCTCATCTGGACCTGGCTGCCGACGCTGGTCGCGACGCTGGTCACGATCACCGTCGCGGTGGCCGGCGGCTTCGCCATCGGCGGGCTGCGCCCGCTGGGCCGGTTCAGCGAACTGCTCCTGCTGCCGTTCGCGCCGTGGCTCTTCGTCGGCACCGGGCCGCTCGCCGTCGAGTCCTACCTGCGTACCCGTGACTTCGACCAGGTCAACACCTTCCTGGGGGTGATCCCGCCCGGCTGGGTCAGCATCCCCGCGCTGTTCCTGTTCACGCTGCTGTTCCGTGGGTTGGAGCCCCGCTGGCGGGCGGGTGGCGGGTTCGGCCGCACCATGCTCGCCCCGGCCGTACCGATGGTGCTGCTGGCCGGTCTGGTGACCTGGCTGGTCAGCTCCGGGCAACTGCTGTGGCCGTGGATCGTGGCACAGACCCCGAGCACCCGGACCGCACCGGTCGAGGCGCTGGCGCAGGGCACCACCGGCCGGATCCCCGCCGACGAACTGGCCCTCGGCGCGCTGCTCCCGCTGCCGATGCTGCTGCTGTTCCTGATCGCGCTGGTCGTGCTCCAGGTGCGCTACCTCGACCGGCTGGCGATCCGGGTCGGTCGGTCGGTCACTCCGGACCAGACCGCCACGTGATGGTAGCGGTACGGGCGCAGTGTTTCGCCGTACGTGCCCCGAGCTCCTTGCCCACCACGGCGAGACGGCTCGTGAGGTAGAAGCGGGTGGGGCTGTCGTCCTGGTGGGTCAACTGGATCACCGCGTCCCGTCGCCCGATACTCAGGGCTGTTCCGGTGTACCCCTGCGAGTAGGGCTTGGGATCGCGGCCCTTCGTCAGTCGGACCAGGGTGTCCGCCGCGTGTGCGCCCTGCGGTCCGGCCGTCTGGCAGGCCGGACGTGAGCCGGCGATCGAGGCGCAGTCGCCGACGACAAAGACACGCGGGTCGCTCACGCTGCGGAGGTACGCGTCGACCACGGCACGCCCGTCGTCGTCGACGCGTAGACCGCTGCGGGCGGCGAGGTCGGGAACGGCACCGAGCACGGCCCACAGTGTGAGGTCCGAGCCGAACTCCTCGCCGGACCGCAGCCGCACCGTGCCCGCACTCCCCTCACCCGCAGCCGGGAGAACAGCCTCCACGGTGTCACGCAGCACCGACACGTGCAGACGCTCCAGACCGGCGTGGATCCGCCGCTGCGCCCCGGGCGAGAAGGTCGGCGCCAGGCTCTGCCCGACCAGCCGCACCCGCAGGTCGGAGCGGGCGCAGGCCACCTCGGAAGCGGTCTCGATGCCGGTCAGACCGGCACCGACGACGGTGACCGTGCTGCCCGCAGGCAGTTTCGCCAGTGCGGCACGGGCCTGCTCCGCGCCCTCCCATGTGCCGATCGGGACCGTGCCCGCCAGCGGGCGGGTGGTGCTGCCCACGGCCAGGACGAGGTAGTCGAAGTCCAAGGTCTTGCCCGGGTCGAGGGTCACGCTGCCGTCGCCGATCTTGCGCACCATGGCCAGCCGCGAGTGGATGCCCTCGCGCAACATGTCCGACAGCGGTGTCGCGGCCCGTCCGGTGCCGGCAAGCTGCTGGTGCAGCCGTACCCGCTCGACGAAGTCGGACCGGGGGTTGACCACGGTGACATGTGCCTCGGGTGCTTTCTTCGCCAGCCGATTCGCTGCGAGCGTGCCGGCGTATCCGGCGCCCACCACGACAACCTTCATGCTCGCCTCCCAGGCCGAGGGTTCACCGAGGCGACGTGGCGAGCGTGCGGTGACGTGACAGCAGTGCGGGTGACGCCCGTCACAACAGCGGTGCGGTGATCGGCACAGGCACGCCTCCATTCCGTGGAGTGAGTGGCCCCGCCCTGCGGCGGGCGAGTGTCGCACCCGCCCGCCGCGTCGGTCACCGACCGTTCATCCGGTCGCCTTGATCTCCAACAGTCCGACCGAGCCCGCGCCGCTCTCCAACACCACCCGCAACCGGGCCGTGCTCACCGCCGGGAACGTGACCCGGTTGTACTGGTGGAGCGCGATCGGGTACGCGGCGACTCCCGGCACGTCGGCGTACGCGGTGCCGGTCCAGTACTGCAACCGCCACGACGCCGGCAACCGCACTCCCCCGTTGTCGTCGAAGAAGTACACCTCCGCCGCGCTCAGGGTCTGCGCGGCGGGCCAGGTCAGCTCCGCCCACTGCTGTCCCTGGTTCGGCCAGGTGCCCCAGCGCGGGTTGACCGTGTCGTTCGACGACGGCGGGTCGATGCCGTCGTTGAGCGCGGCCACCGATTCCCAGGACGAGGTGTACGACGCCGACGGCGTCGCCGACCCGGCCAGGTTGCCCGACGGCGGCGGGCCAGCGCCCCGGGCGTACAGCTTCAGCTCGGTCAGCCCGGTGCGGAATCCGGAGGCGTGGGTGAGCTGTACCCGGATCCGCTGGGTGCTGACCGGGGTGAACCGGACCCGGTTGTGGTTGGCCCGTGCCGCCGCCGGGGTCCTCACCTGGTTCGCGACGGTGACCCAGGTGCTGCCGTTCCAGTACTGGACCTGGTAGGACGCCGGTGCGCGGTATCGGTTGCCGGCCCGGTCGTCCCGGAAGTACAGCCAGGCGTCGTCGACCGTCCGGGTCTGGCCGAAGGTGACCTCGTACCAGTCGGTGGCGTTCGACGACCCGGAGCTGCCCCAGATCGGCGCGTTGGTCGGGAACCCGTCGACCGCCGCGCCGGTGGAGGTGCCCGAGGCGGTGTACGACGCCGACGTGGTCGCGCCCTGCGCCAGGTTCGGCGTGGTGGCGGTCAGGTCGACTCCGGCCTTGGCGAACATGTCCACCATCCGGGCGCTGCCGTGGCTGACGTTCTGCGGCAGTTGCAGGCCAGCGAACGCGGTGCTGAAGGTGGTGGTGCCACCCGCCGGCAGGGTGACCGCCCCGGTGGTCGGGTCGTAGAGCACCCGGGTCAGTCGGTCCACGGTGGCCACCCGCGTGCCGTTGAGATAGATCGAGTAGCCCTGCGGGACACCCGGGTAGCGGGTGATCCCGTCGGCCGGATCGTCCCACACCACGCTCAGGTCGGCGTTGCGGTAGCGCAGGTTGTTGACCGCGAAGTGGGACCAGCCGATCGGGATCGGGTGCAGCTCGATGGTGGTGTCGTTGCGCGGGCGCAGCCCGGCCACGTCCTCGACGACCGTCCAGTTGCTGCTGCCCAGGATGTTGTGGTGGATCCAGGAGCGGTAGGTGATCGACGAGCCGTTCCAGTTGGACCAGAACTCGTTGGCGTCCGGCCACTGGGTGTTGCCGTTGACGTACTGCGCCCAGACGTTCCAGTAGAGCAGCTTCTTGTAGTGCTCGGCGGTCATCCACTGGTTGGGGTAGTTGCGCAGCACCGAGGAGTAGAGCCGGAACTGCACGGTGGAGTTGATGGTGGAGAAGTTGTTGCTGCCGGGGTTCCCGGCCGCCGCCGCAGCAGCCTTGTCCCGCTGGTTGGCGGTATAGAAGGGGAAGATCGGGTACTCGGCCGGGTCGTCGAACAGGCGCAGCGCCTCCCGGTAGGTGGCGGTGTTCGGCATCAGCCCGACGGCGTACGGGTAGTAGTTGTTGATCTCCTTCCACGGCACGTGGGTGTTGGTGGCGACGTGCCGGTGCTCCAGCAGTCGCCGGCTCGGGTTCCAGAGCACGTTCACGATGCCGTCGCGGACCCGGTCGGCCAGCGTCTGCATCTCGGTGGCCTTGGCGGTGTTGCCGAGCGCCTCGTACGCCTGAGCGGCGGCCAGGGCGTTGCTGTAGACGTACGCACCCTCGGCCCGGTCCAGGTTGCCGGAGCGCCAGTGGAACGACACCGCGTCGGCGTCGTTGCCGGTCATCGCACCCCAGTCGTACTCGATCACCCCGTTGTTGTTGGTGTCGTAGGTGGCGAGCTGGCCCTTCACGTCCATCTCGGCGTAGCGGGCGAAGTTGTGCAGCATCGCCGGCTGCCCGCCGTGCAGTTGGTACGCCCGCCAGCCCGCCTCGGACAGGTACTGCGTGTAGCTGTTCGACCAGTTCTCCGGGTCACCGGGGTTGTCCACGTATCGGCCGTTGGCCGAGGACTGCCCGACCGACAGCCACGGCCCGTACGAGTGGATCGGGTCGCGCAGGTACTTCAGGTCGTCGACGTGCATCGGCTGGGTCAGCACGATGGCGTTGTTGTAGCCGGTCACCCCCTCGATCGAGGTGGGGAACTGGAAGTCCTGGCCCGGGATGTCGACGTCCAGGTGGTTGAAGCGCATCAGCCACCAGCGGTAGTAGATGTTCTTCTTGATCGCCGGGTCGGGCACGTCGATGTACGGCACGTTCTCCGCCCACCAGCGGTGGTACTCGCGTACGTGGGTGGCGAACGCGGCGGCCGGGGTGGCGGTGCGGTAACCGGTGTACTCGGTCAGCGACTCGGGGATCTCGTCGGTGACCACGCCCAGTTGCACCTTGGTGGTGACGCTCTGCCCGGCGGCCAGGGTCACCGACCGGCTCAGGCCGCCGCTGCTGACGGTGAACCCGTCGGCGGAGAGCCGGGGCCGGATGGTGGTGAGGTTGTTCTTCACCTGCCGGCTGCCGGTCAGCTCGCTGCCGCTGCCCGTGGTGGCGTACGGGGAGGTGACCCGCAGTGGCACGGTGCTGCTGGTCGAGCCGGTGTTGGTGACGGTCAGGTTGGTCACCGCCACGTTCTGCCGGGTGATGAACTTGGTGACGTCGACGCGCAGCGAGCCGCCGGTGTGCACGCTGCGCCAGTGACTGGGCGCCTGCCAGCGCTGCGCCACCTGCTCGGTGAGGGTGCCCGAGCCGACCGTGACGGTGTAGGCGCCCTGGCTGCTGATGTTGTCCCAGTAGGCCGTGTTGCCACCGAAGCCGATCACCGACGGGTTGTGGGTGTACATGAACAGGCCGCGTCCCCGGGTCATCAGCCAAGGGCCGGCCGGGTCGTTGCCCGGGCGGGCCAGCAGCCGGTCGATCCAGAAGTCGGTGCCGGCGCTCTCGGCGTCGTAGATGGCCCGCATGGTGTTGCCGGTGGTGTAGCCGACCGGCGGGACCGGCACCGCCGGCCCAGAGAAGGTGGGATAGCCGATGGTCTGGGCGGCCGAGGCGGGTGTGCCGGGAAGCACCAGCGTGCCGGCGACCAGGACGGCGGTGACGAGAGCGGCGAGGTACGCGCGCGGGGTCCCGGTCATGACTGGAACGCCATCCACTCCAGGACTCCGGTGGAGGAGCCGGTTCGGGAGGTGATGTTCAGCCGCAGCCGGGTGGTGCTGACCGGGCCGAACGTGGTGACGTTGTAGGTGTCACCGGCCACCGGGCAGGTCGACTGGTTCGGCGCGTCGACGTAGGCGCTGCCGTTCCAGTACTGCACCCGGCACGAGGCGGGCAGGTCGATGCCCTGGCCGTCGTCGAACCAGTAGGTGGCCGTGCGGTTGATGGTCTGCGCGGTCGGCCAGCGGTACTCGATCCACTGGGTGCCCTGCTGCGGCCAGTTGCCGTAGGCCAGGTTGCTCCGGTCGGCGGAGCTGGCCGGTACCCCGCCGTTGTTGATCGCGGCCAGGCTCTCCCAGGCGGAGACGTGCGAGGTGGAGACGGTGGCGCTGGGTGCCAGGTTGGTGCCGACCGGTGGCGCGACACCGCCGCCGGGGTTGGGCGGCGGCCCGGTGGTGGTCTGCACCACCGGCTGGATCGTGCCGTCGGCGTTGAAGTACATCCGGTCCACCGCGACGGAGCGCCGGAAGTTGCCGCCGCCGGGTGCGTTGGCGTTGTGGTACACCATGTACCACTGGCCGTTGAGCTGGGCCACGCCCGCGTGGTTGGTGGTCGAGGAGACCTGGCCGAGCACGACGCCCCGGTGGGTCCAGGGGCCCATCGGGTTGGTGGCGGTGGCGTAGCGCTGGCAGGCGTAGCTCGACGAGGTGACGCAGCCCTGGGTGTCGTTCGCCGCGTAGAGCATGTAGTAGAGGCCGTTGCGCTTGAACATGAACGGGGCCTCCCAGAAGTGGGTCAGTCCCTGCGGGGTGACCACCGAGCCCACCGTGTCGATCATGTTGCCGGCCAGCCGGACCGCCCGGGCTCCCCAGTAGCCGCCCCAGTACAGGTACGCCTGGCCGTCGTCGTCGACGAAGACGGTGGGGTCGATGTTCAGCGGCGCGGAGTTCGGGGTGCTGTCGCTGATCAGCGGCCCGCCCTTGGCGTCGGTGAACGGGCCGAGCGGGCTGTCGGCCACCGCCACGCCGATGTTCATCCAGCCGGGGCCGTTGCCGTTGACCGAGGTGTACCAGTAGTACCGGCCGTTGCGGTGCTCCACCTCGCTGGCCCAGGCGTCGGCGCCGGCCCAGCCGAAGGTGCCGATGCCGGCCCGGGCGCCGTGGTGGGTCCAGTTCGCCGCGTCGGTGGTGGAGAGCACGTGCCACTCGCGCATGACGAAGTTGTTGGTGCCCACCGGTGCCTCGTCGCGCCCGGCGTAGACGTACATCGTGTTGCCGACCACGAGCGGTGCGGGATCGGCGGTGTAGATGGTGGTGATGACGGGGTTGGCGGCCGTGGCGGGTGCCGTGAGGGCCAGGGTCGCGGCCAGCGCGGCGGCGCAGCCGGCGGCCAGGGTGCGGACAACGGGTCGTCGTCGCATCGAGGTCTCCAGTCGACGGGGGCGGGACGGGGGCGGGTGGTGTGCCGGCACCGGCGCAAACGGCACCGGCGCGAGGTCGACGCGGTGTGTGTCGACCCGACAGTTGATCGACAGATATCACTGTCCGCCGACAGCGTGCGCCCCGAAAACCATTTCGGCAAGGTCTCCCGGTCCGCCCTCATGACAGGGCCGGTGAGGCGTATCCGAGCGCGCTTCCGACCGACACGCCCCCAGGGCGGCGCGTCGAAAAGGATGCAAAATGCTTTCGGGGCCGCGGGTCAGCCGGCGAGCAGCGCCACCGCGATCAGCACCGGGACGGCGGTCGCGGTCGACAGGAGGATCGCGTCGCGGGCCAGCACGACGCCCCGGCCGTAGCGGACGGCGTAGACGAAGACGTTCTGGGCCGTGGGCAGGGCCGCGGTGACCGTGCAGGCCAGCACCAGTGGCGCGGACAGCCCGAGGCCGTAGCGGGCCACCAGGTAGGCGACCGCCGGGTGGACCAGCGTCTTGAGCACCACGGCGAGCCGGACGTCCCACGCGGTGTCGCCGGAGCCGGGCGGCGCTGCCCCACGCAGGGACAGACCGTAGGCCAGCAGTGCGGCGGGCACCGCCATCGCGGCGACCAGTTCCACCGGCCGCATCACCGGTTCCGGCGGCGACCAGCCGGCGACGCTCACGGCCACCCCCAGGCCGCAGGCGACGGTGATCGGGTTCAGCAGAGGCCGCACCGCCGCCCGGACCACCGACCGACGCTCCCGCACCGCCGACGAATCCCGCGCCGCCGACGACTGCAGCACCGCGAACGCCAGGGGCGCCATCACGACCACCTGGAACATCAGCACCGGCGCGACGAGCGCGGCGTCACCGAGCACGTAGACCGCGATCGGGATGCCGATGTTGCCCGCGTTGACGTACGAGGCGGCGAGGGCGCCGATCGTCGCCTCGGGCGCCGGTCGTCGCCACCACAGCATCGCCACGGCCACGAATACCGCCGCGACGACGGTGGTGCTGATCAGCGTGACGAGCAGGGCCGACGAGAAGACGGTGGACACGTCGGCACGGGAGACGGTCTCGAAGAGCAGCGCGGGCGTCGCGACGAAGAACGAGACCCGGGAGAGTACGGCAGGCCCCTCCGGCCCCAACAGTCCGATGCGCCCCACCAGGTAGCCGATCGCGATGACGGTGGCGATGACGGCGAAACCGGTGAGTACGCCCTGCACCCCGTCCCCCTCCGTGGATCAGCACTAATGGTAACGGGATTCAGTTTTCTGACCGCGAAGCGACCGTCCGGATGCAAGGAAGGGACCCTTCCTATACACGAGGCGTTAGTAGGGGTCCCTTCCTTACATCCGGGTCAGCAGGTGTTGAGCATGCCGGCCAGCGCGGACTTCTCGGCGCTGTCGACGGAGAGGCCGTAGTACCACTTCACCTGGATCCAGGCGCGCGCATAGGTGCAGTGGAAGGCCGCTCGCGGCGGCTTCCACGCCGCCGGGTCCCGGTCGCCCTTGGACGAGTTGACGCTGCCGGTGACCGCCCACAACTCCGGACCGCCCAGGTCGTTGGCGTAGGTCTGCCGCCGGGCGGTGGTCCAGGACCAGGCCCCGGACCGCCACGCCTCGGCCAGCGGCACGACGTGGTCGATGGAGATGTCGGCCGGGTTCGTCCGGGTCAACCCGTCGTACGGGCTGTACCAGGACCCGGAGGTCGGATAACAGTTGGCGTCGACGACCACGTTGCTGCCGTCCCGCTTGAGGACCTGCTCCCGGGTGTTGCAGGTGCCGGTGATGGTGATCCAGTGCGGGAAGAGGTCCCGGCTGTAGCTGGACTGGTGCGACTCGGCGGCCACGGTGAGCGCGCCGAGCCGGCTCACCGCCGTGCTGTGTGACGGGATGTTGGGCGGGGTGGCGCCGGCCGGCGACGGGGCCACGACGAGGGACAGGGCGACGGCGGCCACCGCGCCGAGGGCGACGGTACGGATGCGAGTCACTGGGCGACTCCTGACTGTCACCTGCCACGGTGGGCGGGGGTCCCACCTGACGGGATGGCAGGGACAGACGGATTGTCGCAGACATCGCGATCAATGGATGCGTATCCGCCGTCAATCTGCGGTGAACGCGGCGTGAAGGCTACGCCTGCCGGATCGCCTCACCGGCGATCTCGATGCGGACGCTCTTGCCGACCAGCACCCCACCGCTCTCCAGGATCACGTTCCAGACCAGGCCGTAGTCCTCGCGGTCGATCTCGGCCGTCGCGCTGAACCCGAAGATGTCCTGCCCGTACGGGTCACGCCGGGCACCGCCGAACTCGACCTGGAGGTCGACGGGGCGGGTGATCCCCTTGACGGTCAACTCACCGGCGAGCACGAACCGAGCGGTCGCCGGGCTCGCCGGCCGGGCCGACTCCTCCGGGGCCGGCCGTCGACCGAGGCGGTGGTTCCTGAGCTTCGCCCAGTAGAAGATCGGATCGGTCTTCTCCAGTCGCGCAATTCCGGTACTGCGGTACTCGAGGGTGGGAAACGTCTCCACATCGAGGAAATCGGCGCTACGCAGATGCGTGTCCCGATCCGTACTCGCCGTATCGATACTGCCCGCTTGAATGGTCGCCTCGATCGTCGATCCAAGCGGATCCTCGGCGACGACAATCTGCGCGGTGGCGTCCCGGAACTCGCCCCGCACCGGGCTGACCATCATGTGTCGGGCGAGGAACCCGATCCGCTTGTGCGCCGGATCGAGCCGGTAGGTGCCGGGGGCGGGAATCGACAGCCCGTCCCAGATCCGTGTGGAGCTGGTCATCGCTCGCCACTTCCTCCCCCGCCTCGCGCAAGGCACCCGCCACCTGCCCGCCTCGCCGCGCGGGGCGGACGGGAACGGGCGATCGTCTGGCCAGCATAGGGAGATCAAAGGCACTCCCCCACGCTTGCGGGGTGCCGGTCGTGAGCACAATCACGGCCGCCCTCGGCGGGCCCACCCGGCAGCGGGGGACGATTCCGCGAATCGGTCGTCAAATGGTGTGCGAAGCCGATTGTCGTACGAGAGGGAATGCATCGCCCACCGCGACGCCGACGGATGACGGTCAGCCCGGCACGGTCGGTTTCCGGGCGGTCACCAACTCCCAGGTGCCGGGCAGGACGGTCACCTCGGTGAAGCCGCTTTCGGCGAGCAACGCCGTGTAGTACTCGGCCTCACGCAGCCGGCTCACGCAGGTGTCGACGCCGATCAGGAAGTAGCTCCAGAAGAACTGCATGGCCAGCCGGTCGGGGGTGCGGAACTCCTCGCAGATCAGCAGCAGGCCACCCGGTTCCAGGGCCGCGTGCGCCTGGGTCACGAGGTGCCGGGCCACCTCGTTGGGCCAGTCGTGCAGCACCCGGACGAAGGAGATCGCGTCGTAGCCGGAGGGCAGCTCCTCGGTGAGGAAGTCACCACCGACGAAACCGAGCCGGTCCGGGTGGCCCCGGGCGACGCGGGTGCGGTCCACCAGCGGTGCCACCGCGGGCAGGTTGTAGACGTCGGCGTGCAGCTCCGGCGCGGTGTCCAGGACGTGCGCGGCCAGGGTGCCGTCGCCACCGCCCACGTCCAGCAGCCGACGTCGGCCCGACCAGAGCCGGTCGGCGTGCTGCCGGACCGCCTCGACGACCGGTCCCAACCCGACGGCCATGCTGCGTTCGAAGTCGGCGGTCTGTTCGTCGGTCTTCGGCGGCCAGGCGAAGTCGTCGTCGCCCATGCTCACCTCGCCCCGCAGGCTGTCGGCGAGCCGTCCGTGCAGCAGCCGCCACGGGTAGCGGTCCCGGTCCCGTTCGAGCGCGTCCGGGCCGACCACCGCCTCGACCGCCGCGCGCAGTCCGGGCACCGACCGGTAGCGGGTGGCGCCGATGTCGTCGCCCGACTCCTCCCGGACGAGGAAGCCGAGACTCTCCAGGCAGTCGAGGAACTTGTACAGCCGCAGCGGGCGTACCTTCAGGCCGTCGGCCAGGGCGTCGAGCCGGACCGGGCCGGGCTCCAGCTCGTCGAGCAGCCCGAGCGTGAGCGCCGTCTCCAGCACGTCCATCGCCTTGGGCCCGTTGGCGAGCAGGCTCATCAACGCGCGCGGGGAGAGCGTGACGGTCATCGACCCAACTCCTTGCCCAACGCGTCCATGAACGCGTCGATCTCGTCGAGGGTGTTGTAGGCGTGCGGGCCGACCCGCAGGTGGCCGCGCCAGCTACAGATCAGCTGCTGCGCGGCCAGCCGTCGCTTGACCGCCTCGCCATCGGGCACGTCCAGGAACACCACGCCCCCGCGCCGGTGCGCGGCGGTCGGGCTGACCACCGCGATGCCGGCCTGGGCGGCGCGGTCCAGGACCCGCTGGGTGAGGGCGAGCGAGTGCCGGCGGATCGCCGGTACGCCGACGCCGGCCAGCAGGTCCAGCCCGACCTGGGAGACCAGCGAGGTCAGCGGGTACGGCGTGCCACCGGCGAACCGGCGCGCACCGGGGGCCCAGCCGGTGGAGGGCCGGAAGGTCAGCGCGCGGTCGCCGGCCTGCCAGCCGGTCGCCGCCGGTTCCAGGTGCGGCACCAGGTCGGGCCGGACGTAGAGGAAGGCGGTGCCGACGCCGCAGAGCCACTTGCTCGCGCCGCCGAGGACGGCGTCGACGCCCAGCGCGGTGACGTCCAGCGGCACCACCCCGACGGTCTGGAAGGCGTCCACCACCACCAGCGCGCCGACCCGGTGGGCCGCGGCCACCAGCCGGGGCAGGTCCACGGTGGCACCGGAGGTGAAGGCGGCGTGCGTGACGCACACCAGCAGCGTCCGCTCGTCCAGGCGGGCCTCCAGGGCGTCCTGGTCGAGGTCCGGTCCGCCGGTGCCGACCACGTCGAGTCGCGCGCCGTAGCGACCGAACGCCCGGAAGACGAACGGGACCGTCGGGAACTCCAGGTCGGTGACGATCACCCGGTCGCGGGGCGGCCGGTAGTCGAAGCAGGAGGCCAGTCGGGCCAGCAGCGTACTCAGGTTGGCGTCGGTGACCACGCTGCCCGGTGGCGCGCCGAGCAGGGCGGCCACCGAGTCGGCGTACCGGTCGAGGCCGACGTGCCAGTCCTGCCAGGCGTCGTCGCGCCAGGTGCGCAGCGTGTCCCAGTAGTCGTGCAGCACCCGCTCGGCGCCGGCGGGCACCGCGCCGGTGGAGTTGTTGTTCAGGTAGACGCAGGTGCCCAGCAGCGGGAACTCGGCGCGCAGCGCCGCGTGCACGGCCGGGTCGAGGCAGCCCGGCGTCTCGGGCCCGGGCGGGATGTCGGCGGGGTTCACGCGGGACGACCTCCGGTCGGACGGGACGGGTACGGGCCGACGGCGTCGAAGACCGGCAGGTCGCGTACCGCCGCCAGGTAGGGGGTGCCCTCGGTGTAGCCGGTGCCGGGACGGCGGCCCAGCATCCGCACCGCCACCCCGTAGTGGGTCCGCCGCCACTGCGCCAGGGCCTCGGCGAACCTGCCCATGCAGACCTCCAGCAGGCGGCGCGACGGTTCGTCCAGCCGTCCCTCGTGGACCGCGCGACGGTACGCCTCGTCGATGGTCGGCTGGCCGTCCACCACCCGGGCGCGGATCTCCGGCACGGACCGGTAGGCCACCGAGTCGAGCCGGTCCGGTGCGGGTGTACGGCAGAGCGACTCCACGAGCTTGTACGACCGGGACTGGATGGCGCTGGCGCCCTCGGTGTACTGCCGGAACGTCTGGAACGCGGCGGGCTGCATGGTGGCCAGCAGCGAGAACAACGTGCCGGCGGTGCCGAGCAGGTCGCGGGCGTACCCGAGTCGGTCGACCGCCGGGGCGGGCGGCCCGGTGCGCAGAGCGGCGACCACGCCCCGGAGTTCGTCGGCGACCCCGGCGAAGACGCACTCGTAGGCCTGGAGCACCCGGATGAACAGGTATTCGTCGTGGGTGACGTGGACCGGCAGCATGCTCAGCCGCAGCGACGGGTCGCCGGTGGTGTCCAGGCCGGCGACGACGGCGGACAGCGTGGTGGCGGCGGTGGCGGGTGTGTCGTCGTCGATCGTCGTGCGCAGGCCGAGGCGACCCAGGGCCGGCAGGGCGGCGCGGACGCCGAGCCGGCAACGCTTGGCCACCACCGCCCGCCCCGGGCGCTGCTCCGGCAGCAGTCCGGTGACCTTGGCGGCGGCCGACAGTTCGAAGGAGACCGCGTCGGCGACCAGCCGGACGACCAGCCGGTCCCGGGCCCGCCGGGCGGCGGCCCCGGTGTCGGGCGGCGGATCGTCGGTCCCGTCGGGCAGCCGGAGCAGGCGCAGCGCGAGGTAGCTGCGGTAGTCGTAGCGGCCGTCCCACTTGTCCAGCGCGACGTCGAGGAAGTCGCGCAGCAGCCGCGCCGGCTCGTCGTGCCCGGTCACCCTCGCGCGCGCCTCGTCCAGCCGGGCGAGCAGTTCCTTGTCGACGAAATGTTTGCCGACCCGGTGAAATGCGTCGACCACCTGGTCGTAGGGAAATTCATCGGGATCGGCTGCGCCCGCCGACCAGCCCGTCAATTCGCGCACGAAACCGCACCTCGACATTCCGAAGAGGATCGCAATCGGGTCGGCCGAGGGCCGAGGAAACGTCAGTGCAGAGCGGCGGATTCCGCGTCGGGGGTGTGCAGGCGCACCTGCCACAATTCCGGGAAGAATCGGTGCCCGACAAGCTTGGCGAGCATGTTCGCCGGGCTGCCCGGAGTGCCGGCCGGAGGGTGGCCACCGATCCGCAGCGCCACCTGGTAGTGCCGCACCCGCCAGGAGGACACCCGTTCGTCCCACTCCACCATCGCCTCGGCCAACCGGTGCGTCGGGTCCGTCGGGTCCAGGTCAGGCAGCGACGACGGGGCGAGGCCCCGACCGTCGAGATGGTCGTGGAAGGCCCGGCCGAGCCGGCGGCTGAGCGTCTGGACCTGCCGCCATCCCGGCGACTCGGCACCGGAGCCGTTACCCAGCGCAGGCTGCATGGCCTGGAAATCCGCTGGTGAGAGGTACCGGAGCATCTCCATCTGGTCGGTGACCAGCCGGACACCGAGGATGGCCCGACCGAGCAACGCCTCGGCCGCCACCAACTCACCGGCATCCACCCGAGCCACCGACTCGACCAACTCCGCCGCCGCCAGCTTCAGCCACAGCTCGGTGGACTGGTGCACCACCTGGAACAGCAGTTCGTCGCGGTGGATCATCTCCGCCGGGGACCGCTGCAACCCGAGCAACGCCTCCGTACGCATATAACGTGCGTAGTCCGTGGCACCGTCGCCAGGTAGCACAGGTGACTGGTCACGCTTCACGGAATTGTCCCTCCACCGGCGGCACAGCCCGAATTGGCAATGCTGGGCGACTGACGCCCGGATATTATCCAACGTGGATCTGTTCTACGCTAGACGTCGCCGGAAAATCACCGAGAGTCAACTGTCGGCGGTGCGGAGGAGAGCCGCCATCCGAATGAGCCGGTCAGTTATCATATTGACGAAAACCAGTCAACCTGTCCGACTGGGATTGCGCGCCGGACAGCGCGAGGCGGGGGGGGGGGGGGGGCGGCGCCCCCCCCCCCCCCGCGGGGGGGGGGGGGGGCGCCGGCGCCCCCCCCCCCCACCCCGGTGCGTTTCACGGCGGTGTCGACTGGCAGGCGCTCGCTACTTTCGGTGTCATGACAACTTCGGAAGGTAGCGAGGTGATCCATGGTCAGTCGGTTCTCCACCACCCGGTTCCGCTCGGTGGCCACCACCCTCGCGGTCGCCCTGACGCTGTTCCTGGGCGCGGCGGCCGGCTGTGACAGCCAGCAGGAGCCGGAACTGCCCTCGGTGCAGGAAAAGCTCCGCGAGTCCCACATCTGGGAACAGAACGTGCTGCGGATCGGAGTGGCGACCAACGAGCCGCTGATGGGCGACGTACGCGACGGTGGGCACGTCGGCTTCGACGTCGAGATCGCCCGCTACGTCGCCGCCTCGCTCGGCTTCGAGGGCGACCAGCGGATCGAGTTCGTGTCGGTCTCCACCGAGGACCGCATCCCCGCCCTCCAGGGCGGCATGGTCGACCTGGTGGTGTCCAGCTTCTCCATCACCGAGGAGCGCAAGAAGGAGGTCAGCTTCGCCGGGCCGTACCTGGTGACCACCCAGGAGGTGCTGGTCCCGAGCCGACACCGGGACACCATCCGGACCATCGAGGACCTGCGGAACCCGAAGTTCCAGATCTGCACCAGCGGTGGCTCCACCACCGAGGCGGAGCTGGAACAGCACCAGGTGCGCGCGGTGGTGGTGAAGGACGTCGGCGACTGCGTCGAGGGCATCCGGGATGGCCGGTACGACGCAGTCAGCTCGGACGAGACGATCCTCGCCGGCTTCGTCGCCCGGTATCCGACCGAGTTCGAGATCGTGGACATGCCCTTCGGCACCAGCGAACTGCTCGGCATCGGCGTGCCCATCGGCGACCCCGCGTTGCGTGACCTGGTGGCGTACTTCCTCGACAAGAGCTACCGGCAGGGACGCAACGGGGAGATCAGCCCGTGGCAGGTCGCGTACAACCGGACGCTGGGTCCGTGGCTGCGGACGGAGAAGCGGCAACCACAACCGCTCGACGTGCCCCGACTGGTCGACTTCGACGACAAGGTGCCGGGGCGATGAGCACACCGGCGGCGACCACCGGCAACGCCCCGGACGCCGACCGGCCGGTGCCGTACCAGGTGGCGCCCTCCGGACGGCCCGTGGACGACCGCGCAGGACCCGCCGACCCGGCCCCGCCGGACGGCCCCGCCAAGCCTGCCGGGCCTGCCGGGCGCGGGGACGCGGACCGGACCGAGCGCCGGGCCCGGGCCAGCCAGTCGTTCTGGACGGCGGTGGTCGGCGTACCGGCGATCTTCTCGGTGCTCCGGCTCGGCGTCGAGGCCGGCGGCGAGTTGCAGACCACGCTGCTGCTGGTGGCCAACGTGGGACCGGTCAACATGCTGGCCGGCTTCCTCACCACGGCGGCCCGCCTGCTCTGTACTGCGCTGGTCGCGGTGTTCGCGCTCGGCGGGGTGCTCGCGGCCAGCCGGGAGGCCACCGCCCGCCGCTCGCTCTTCGCCCGTTGGATGGACGTCACGCCGAGCTGGTTCATCGCGGCGAGCTTCCTGATGGCCCTGGTCACCTGGCCGCTGCTGTACCTTCCGCTGTTGTTGCCGACGCTGGCGGCGGCGTTCGGGCTCACGCCGGTCCGGCTGCACGAGCGTGCGGCGGTTCGCGCGCTCATGATCACGGCGGGGTACGCGGGCTACCTGTGGCTGCTCGCCCCCATGTTGCGCGACGCGTGGCGGCAGGCCGAACCGCTGCCGATCGCGCTGCTGGTGGTGCCGCCGCTGCTGGCGCTCTTCGTCGCCGGGCCGCTGCCCCGGGTGGTGCTGCGGGCCTTCGCCCCACTGAGTCAGGCCGCCGTGCTGGTGGTGCTGGTCTGGGCGGCGCTGCCCGTGATCAGCACACCGGTGCTGCCGCTCACCGTGACCACCGTCGGAGCCACCGCCGAGGCCACCGAGGAGATCCGGGGGCACGTGGTGACCACCGACGACGTGCACACGGTGATCCTCCAGGAGCGGGGCGGCGTCCGGTACGTACCCGTCGACTTCGTTCGCGAACAGGTGCTCTGCCCCTCCGAGGAGGAGCTGCCCCGCTACCGGCTGTGGATCCACGACTTCCACGTTGAGGACTCGCTGCTGGAGGGACTGGGCCGGCGGGTACGCCCGGTGCACCGGGTGGACGCCGCCTGCCGGTGAACTCCCGGCTCAGTAGGACTTGTCCTGACCGAGCACGTGTTGGGCGACGAAGTTCAGGATCATCTCGCGACTGACCGGGGCGATGCGACCGGCCCGTACCGCCCCGAGCAGCGTGGCCACGCCGTACTCGGTGGTCATGCCGGCACCGCCGAGCGCCTGCACGGCGGTGTCGACCGCGAGCGCGGCGGCCTCGCCGGAGGCGTACTTGGCCATGTTGGCGGAGATCCCGGCCTCCAGGTCGCGGCCCGCGTCGTAGAGCGCCGCCGCCTTCTGGATCATCAACCGGGCCAGCTCCACCTGGACGGCCGCGTGTGCCAGGGGATGGGACACGCCCTGGTGCGTACCGATGGTGCGTCCACCCCAGACCTTGCGGGTGGCGGTGTACTCCGAGGCGCGCTCGATGGCGTACCGGCCGGTGCCGGCGCCCATCGCGGCGACGGTGATGCGTTCCGGGTTGAGCCCGGAGAACAACGCCGGCAGTCCGGCGTCGAGCGACTCGCCGACCAGCGCGTCGGCGGGCAGCCGGACCTCGTCCAGATAGAGCAGGAACTGGTTCTCCGGCGAGAGGATCTCCATGTCCAGCTTGGACCAGGTCAACCCGGGCGCGTCGGTCGGCACGATGAACAGGGCCGGCTTCAACCGCTGCCCCGCGCCGTCCGTGGCGTTCTCGTCCCCGGCTCGGGCCACCACGAGGACGTGCCCGGCCTCGTCAACACCCGAGATGTAGCACTTGCGACCGGAGAGGACCCACTCGTCGCCGTCGCGGCGGGCGATGGTGCCGAGGCGGTGGAAGTTCGACCCGGCCTCCGGCTCGGTGATCGCGAAGACGATCTTCTGGGAGCCGTCGGCCAGGCCGGGCAGGTGGCGTTTGCGCTGGTCCTCGGTGCCGTGCCGGGCGATGACGGTGGCCGCGATGGCGGGGGAGACCACCAGCAGCAGCAACGGGCAACCGGCAGCGGCCAACTCCTCGCAGACGATGGCCAGGTCGGTGATGCCGCCGCCCCCGCCGCCGTACTCGGTGGGGATGTTGACGCCGAGGTAGCCGAGCCGGCCGGCCTCGTGCCACAGCTCGTCGGTGTGCTCGCCGGCCTTGGCCTTCTCCACGAAGTAGCGGTGGCCGTACCGCCGGCCCAGCGACCGGACCGCGTCGCGGAGCTGTTCCTGCTCCGGGCTCAGGTCGACGTTCATGACGATGCCTCCTCGATGGGGGTGACCACGGCCAGCACCGCGCCCGTGTCGACCTGGCCGCCGACCGCTACCGGCAGCTCGGTGACCACGCCGTCGGTCGGGGCGAGCACGGGGTGTTCCAACTTCATCGCTTCCAGGGTCAGCAGCAGGTCACCGGCGGCCACCCGCCGGCCGACCTCCACGTACACCCGGGCCACCGCCCCGGGCAGCGGGGCGAGCAGCGACCCGGCGGCCAGCTCCGCACCGGGCACCGGGAAGCGCGGCAGCGCCGTCAGGCTCGCCGCCCCGTCCGGGCCGTCCACGAAGATCGACGCACCGACCAGGTGCACCCGGTACGCCCGACGCACCCCGTCGACGTCGAGCACCACCCGCTCCGGGCCCGCCTCGACCAGGGTGACCGCCGGTGACCTGTCCTCCGGCGTCCCGGTCTTCTGCGTCCCGGTCGCCGGCGTTGTCGACCACTCGGCGAGACCGCCGGCGCGGTCCAGCCGGTAACGCACCTCGACCTCCCCGTCCGGGCCGGTGAACTGGGCGACCTGCGGGAAGGCGGGCACGTTGCGCCACCCGGAGGGCAGTCCGGCCAGCACCGGCGCGGCAGCACGCCGGGCCGCCGCCGAGGCCAGCGCGGCGGCGAGCGCGGCCAGCGGCACCTCGCCGGGCGGCAGCAGCGGGGCGAAGACCTGGGGATGGCGTTCCAGGAACCCGGTGTCGACCTCCAGCGCGCCGAACTCCCGGCTGCGCAGCACCCGGACCAGCAGGTCCCGGTTGGTGGTCACGCCGTGCAGCTCGGCGCGGGCCAGCGCGGCGGCCAGCGTACGGGCGGCCTCGGCACGGGTGGGCGCCCAGGCGACCAGCTTGGCCAGCATCGAGTCGTAGTGCACCTGCACCGCCGAGCCGTCCCGCACCCCGGAGTCGAGCCGCAGGCCCCGGGTCGGCGCGAACTGACCGACCACCCCGGGGACCGCGAACCGGTGCAGGGTGCCGGTGGCGGGCAGGAAATCCTGGGCCGGGTCCTCGGCGCAGAGCCGCACCTCGATCGCGTGGCCCTCGACCGGCGGCGTCACCGTCAGCGGCAGCGGCTCGCCCTCGGCGACCAGCAGTTGCAGCCGGACCAGGTCCAGTCCGGTGACCGCCTCGGTCACCGGATGTTCCACCTGGAGACGGGTGTTCATCTCCAGGAAGTGGAAGTCGCCGTCCGGCGCGAGCAGGAACTCCACCGTGCCCGCGCCGACGTAGTCGACGGCCCGGCCGGCGGCCACCGCCGCCGCGTGCAGCCGTTCCCGCAGCTCCGGGGTGAGCACCGCCGGAGCCTCCTCGACGATCTTCTGATGCCGGCGCTGGATCGAACAGTCCCGTTCGCCGAGCGCCAGCACGCTGCCGTGCCGGTCGCCGACGATCTGCACCTCGACGTGGCGGCCCCGCTCGACGTACCGCTCGATGAAGACGGTGCCGTCGCCGAACGCCGACGCCGCCTCGCGGCCCGCGCTCGCCACCGCCTCGGCGAGACCGTCGGCGTCCCGGACGATGCGCATGCCGCGCCCGCCACCACCGGCGGACGCCTTCACCAGCACCGGGAAGTCGGTGACCTGGCCCGGATCGGTCCAGGAGGGCAGCATCGGCACGCCCGCCTCGGCGAGCAGCGTCTTGGCGGCGAGCTTGTCGCCCATCGCCGCGATCGCCTTCGCCGAAGGGCCGATCCAGGTCAGCCCGGCGTCGGTCACCGCCGCCGCGACGTCGGCGTTCTCGGCGAGGAAGCCGTAGCCCGGGTGCACGGCGTCCGCGCCGCACCGGCGCGCAGCCGCCAGGATCAGGTCGATCCGCAGGTACGTCTCGGCGGGCGTGTTCCCCGGCAGGCGTACCGCCTGGTCGGCCTCGGCGACGAAGGGCGCGTCAGCGTCCGCGTCGGAGTGCACCGCGACCGTCTCGACGCCGAGCACCCGACAGGTGGCGATGATCCGGCGGGCGATCTCGCCCCGGTTGGCGACCAGAAGCCTGGTGATCATGGCAGCAGAGCCTTTCTCGCGCTAACGGGGCCTGTCTTTGGTTCGCGACTGCGGGACTCCGCTGCGCTGCGTTCCTCGCGCTCACGGGGGTTCACATCCGGAAGACGCCGAAGCCGGCGGCACCGCGTACCGGTGCGTTGTGCACTGCCGACAGACAGAGCCCGAGGACGGTACGGGTGTCCCGGGGATCGATCACCCCGTCGTCGTAGAGCCGTCCGGAGAGGAACAGCGCGCCGGACTGGGACTCGATCTGCTGCTCGACCATCATCCGCATGGCGGCGTCGGAGTCCTCGTCGAACTCGTGGCCCCGGGCGGCGGCGGCCTGCCGGGCCACGATGGACAGCACGCCGGCCAACTGGGCCGGACCCATCACCGCGGAGCGCGCGTTCGGCCAGGTGAACAGGAACCTCGGCTCGTACGCCCGGCCGCACATGCCGTAGTTCCCGGCCCCGTACGAGGCGCCCAGGTTGACCGTCAGGTGCGGCACCGTCGAGTTCGACACCGCGTTGATCATCAGAGCGCCGTGCTTGATGATGCCGCGCTGCTCGTACTCGGTGCCGACCATGTAGCCGGTGGTGTTCTGCAGGAAGATCAGCGGGGTGTCGGCGGCGTTGGCGAGCTGGATGAACTGCGTCGCCTTCTGCGCCTCCTCGCTGAACAGCACCCCCCGGGCGTTCGCCAGTACGCCGACCGGGTACCCGTGCAGTTCACCCCACCCGGTGACCAGAGCGGTGCCGTACGCCGGCTTGAACTCGTCGAACTCGCTGCCGTCGAGCAGTCGGGCGAGCACCTCGCGCGGATCGAACGGCACCTTGAGATCGGCGCTGACGATGCCGAGCAACTCCTCCGGGTCGTGCCGGGGCGGGCGCGGGTGCGGCGTACGCGGACCCGGCCCCTGTTTGCGCCAGTTCAACCGGCGGACGCACTGTCGGGCCAGCCGGATGCCGTCCCGCTCGTCGGCGGCGAGGAAGTCGGCCAGGCCGCTGCGGGTGGCGTGCATCGCCGCACCACCCAGCGACTCGTCGTCGGCGTCCTCGCCGGTGGCCATCTTCACCAGCGGCGGCCCGGCCAGGTAGACCTGCGAGCGCTCCCGGATCATGATGGTGAAGTCCGACATCCCGGGCACGTACGCGCCACCGGCGGTGGCGTTGCCGAAGACCACGCTGACCGTGGGGATCTTCTCGGCCGAGAGCCGGGTCAGGTCACGGAACACCCGGCCGCCCGGAATGAAGATCTCCGCCTGGGTGGGCAGGTCCGCGCCGGCCGACTCGACCAGGTTCACCATCGGCAGCCGGTTGGCCAGCGCGATCTCCCCGGCCCGCCGGGTCTTCGCCAGCGACCACGGGTTCACCGCACCGCCGCGTACCGTCGGGTCGTTCGCCACGATCAGGCACTCGACGCCCTCGACCACCCCGATTCCGGTCACCACGCTGGCCCCGACCGGAAAGTCCGTGCCGTACGCGGCCACCGGGGACAGTTCCAGGAACGGGCTGTCCCGGTCCAGCAGCAGCTCGATGCGCTCGCGCGGGAGCAGCTTGCCGCGCGCGTGGTGCCGGGTCACGTACTTCTCGCCACCGCCGGCCCGTGCCTGGTCGAGCGCGGCGTCCAGCTCGGCGATCCGGTCCCGCAACGCCTCCCGGTTTGCCCGGTGGGTCGGCGAGGTGAGGTCGACCGTGCTCTGCAACGTGGTCATAGGCCGATGCCCTTCGCGACGATCTCGTTCATGATCTCGGTGGTGCCGCCGCCGATGCCGAGGATCCGGGCGTCCCGGTAGTGCCGCTCCACCTCGGCGTCGCGCAGGTAGCCGAAGCCGCCGTGCAGTTGCAGGGCCTGGTCGACCACCCAGTCACCGGCCGCCACGGCCACGTTCTTGGCCATCGCCACCTCGGTCACCACCGGCTCCCCGGCGACGACCCGGGCGGCCACCTGGTGCACGTACGCCCGGGCGGCCTCGGCGCGGGTGTGCATCTCGGCCAGCCGGTGCCGGACCACCTGCCGCCCGACCAACGGACGACCGAACGTGGACCGGTCCCGGCACCAGCGCACGGACAGCTCGACGCAGCGCTGCGCGATCGCGTACGCCTGGGTGGCCAGGGAGAGCCGCTCGGCGGCGAAGTGCTGCATGATCGCGAGAAAGGCGGTGCCCTCCTCGCCGATCCGGTTCGCCACCGGGACGCGTACGTCGACGAAGGAGAGTTCGGCGGTGTCCGAGCAGTGCCAGCCGAGCTTCTCCAGCCGTCGCCCGACGGTGAACCCGGGCATGCCCTTCTCGATCACCAGCAGGCTCAACTCGCCGCCGCCCGGTGGGCCGGTCCGCACCGCCGTGGTCACGAAGTCAGCCCGGACGCCACTGGTGATGTACGTCTTCGCACCGTTGACCACGTAGTACTCGCCGTCGCGGCGGGCATGGGTGCGGATCCCGGCGACGTCGGAGCCGGTCTCCGGCTCGGTGACGGCGAGCGCACCGATCGTCGTACCGGCGAGCGTCGGCCGGACGTACCGGTCGACCAGGTCGTCATCGGCCGGCGGGCGCTGCACCGGCGGGCCGGCCGCGCCCGGGAGCGTGCCGCCGAGCCGGCCGCCGGCCGCGGTGACCATGTGCGGCAGCGCGATGCCGTGCGTGAACAGCGCCGCGACCAGCCCCGACGATCCGCCGGAGCGGATCATCTCCTCGGTGACGACGATCGAGTCGAGCAGGTCGCCGCCGCTGCCGCCGACCGACTCGGGGAAACCGACGCCGAGCAGCCCGGTCCGCGCGGCGGTGACGTGCAGCGCGCGGGGCACCTCACCGGCCTTCTCCCAGTCGGCCAGGTGCGGCAGCACCTCCCGGGTCACGAAGGCCCGGGTCAGCTCGCGCAACTGACGCCGCTCCGGCGTGTCCACGATGGTCACGCCTGCGGCCCCCCGGCCGCCGCCGGTCCGGCGGGCAGCTCCGCGTCGGCCGATGCCGGCCCGGTGGGCAGCTCCGCCGGCAGGTCGACCACCCGGGCGCGGAGCAGCTCGCCGAGCGCCTTGGCCTGTGGGTCGAACCGGGTCGATCCGGCGACCCCGGGCCCGAGCAGTCCCTCGATCACGAAGTTGACCGCGCGCAGGTTCGGCAGCTCGTACCGTCGCACGGTCAGCGGGGCCGTCTCCGGCAGCAGCTCGGCCAACCTGGCCACGGTCAGCCAACCGCGCAGCCACGCCCAGGTCGCATCGGTACGCGCCCACACGCCGAGGTTCGCGTCGCCGCCCTTGTCGCCCGAGCGCGCCCCGACCAGCTCCCCGAGCGGCCCCCGCCGCACCGCCGCCGGATGCAAGGAGGGGTCCCCTGCTATCGCCTGGTGTATAGGAAGGGACCCCTCCTTACACCGCACCGGGGGTGGGGGGATGGGGCGGCGGGTGCCGTCGGGCAGTACGGCGACGTGGGTGACCGCGTCCTGCGGAACGGTGTCGGTGGTGAAGACGCCGTACGGGGTGGCGTCGCCGGGCAGCGTGGTCAGCGTGCAACCGGGGTACGAGGCCAGCGCCAACTCCACCGCCGCCGCCGAGAAGGTCCGCCCGGCCCGCGTCCGGTCGCCGTCGCGCAGGTGTACGTGCACCAGCGCGCTCGCCACCTCGGTGTCGGTCGCATCCGGGTGGTCGGTACGGGCCAACTGGAACTCCAGCCCGTCGGTGCCGACCGCCGCCTCCAGTTGTGCCCGGACCAGGGCCGCCTTCGCCTCGATGTCCAGCCCGCAGAGCACGAACGTCATCGAGTTGCGGAAACCGCCGAGGTTGTTGACGCCCACCTTGAGCGTCTCCGGCGGTGGCGTGCCCCGGACACCGCAGACGCGTACCCGGTCCGGCCCGTCCGGGCTCAGCGCGACCGTGTCCAACCGGGTCACCACGTCCGGCCCGAGGTACGCGGGCGCACCGACCTCATAGAGCAGTTGCGCGGTGACCGTCTCGACGGTGACCGCGCCGCCGGTGCCGGGGTGCTTGGTCAGCACCGACGAGCCGTCGCGACGCAGCTCGGCGACGGGGAAGCCGGGCCGATGGCCGCCGTCGGGCAGCTCGGTGAAGAAGCTGTAGTTGCCGCCGGTGACCTGTGCCCCGCACTCGATCAGGTGCCCGGCCACGGTGGCGCCGGCCAGCGCGTCCAGATCGTCGTGCGTCCAGCCGAAGTGGGCCACGGCCGGGCCGACCACCAGGGAAGCGTCGGTGACCCGGCCGGTCACCACCACGTCCGCCCCGGCGTCGAGGCAGGCGGCGATACCGAACGCCCCGAGGTACGCGTTCGCGGTGAGCGCGTCCGGGCGGGCCAGGGCGTCGCCTTCGACGTACCCGACCCGCACGGGCAGCCCGAGCCGGTCGGCGAGGGTGCGGATCGCGGCGGCCAGCCCGGCCGGGTGGAGTCCGCCGGCGTTGGTGACCAGCGCGACCCGACGGTCCAAGGCGGTGCCGAGGCAGCCTTCGAGCTGTCGCAGGAACGTCCTCGCGTACCCCAGGTCGGGGTCGCGCATCCGGTCCCGGCCGAGGATCAGCATGGTCAACTCGGCCAGGTAGTCGCCGGTCAGCACGTCCAGTTCGCCGCCGTCGAGCATCTCCTGCCAGGCGGAGAACCGGTCGCCGTAGAAGCCGGACGCGTTGCCGACCCGCAGCACATCGGTGCCGGCCGGTCGGCCGGACGCGCTCACGCGGCGGCTCCGGCCCGGTCGTCGCCCGGTGACCGGGGCGCGGGGGCGGGACCGGGTGGTCCGGCGAACGCCTGTGCCACGTCGAGCCACGCGGCGGCCACCGGCCCGTCGGCGACCAGGGCGGTGTCGGCGCGGTGTCGCCGCCGGGTCACCAGCAGACAGAAGTCGTGCGCCGGGCCGGTGACCCGGTCGGTCGCGTCGGGCGGACCGAAGGCCCAGGTGTCCCCGGCCGGTGCCCGCAGCTCGACCCGGACCGGCACCGTCGGCACCGCCCGGCCGTGCGCGGCGAAGCTGTGCCCGACGGTACGGGAGCCTAGGTGTGCGATGTGCCGCAGCCGGGCGGTGGCCGGCCGGGACACGCCCAGCGCGTCGGCCACGTCCTCGCCGTGCGCCCAGGTCTCCATGATCCGCGCGGTGGCCATCGAGGCGGGCGACATGCGGGTGCCGTACCAGGGCAGTCGCTGTCCGGTCGGAGCGGCGGCGAGTGACGCTGCGAGCGTGCTGCGGCCGACCCGCCAGCGGCTCAGCAGCACCTCCGGCGGGGCGAGGAACGCCTCCGCGCCCGCGTCGACCAGACGGGCCGGGTCCGGGGCGGCGGCGATCGAGGCGTGGAACGCGTCCGGGTCGGTCGCGGCCAGGTGGGACACATGGTCGGTCCAGGCCAGGTGGGCGATCTGGTGGGCGACCGTCCAGCCCGCCGCCGGGGTGGGCCGCTCCCACTCCGCCTCGGGCAGGGGCGCGACGAGCGCGTCGAGCTGCGCGGACTCGGCGGCCAGGTCGGTGAGCAGGACGGCCAGGTCGACCACGGTGCCTCCGGTGGGGGATCAGTCCCGCTCGCCTTCCGGCTGGGCGTCGGCGGGGGTGAGCAGGGTGGTGAACTGGCGTTTCCAGGCGTGCAGCAGGGCGGCCCGGCGGGCCGAGTCGTCACTGAGCAGGTTGGCCACGCCGAGTCCTCGGAGCAGGTCGAGGGTGGCCTGCACCGCCTCGCGTACGCCCGGCCGTCGCTCGTCCACGCCGAGCAGCTCGACGGTCAGTCGGTGCATCTCCCGCCCGACCCGGGTCTCCAGGGGCAGCAACGCGGCCCGCAGTTCGGCGTCGGTGCGGGCGGCCACCCAGAGTTCGAGGGCGGCCACGAAGAGCGGCCCGGTGAAGGCGGCGGCGAGCAGGTCGACCACCCGGTCCAGCCGACGGGGGCCGGCCGGCAGCGCCTCCGCCTCGGCCCGCAACTCCGCCGCCCGGCGTTCGGTCAGGTGTGTCACGGCGGCGGTGACCAGGGCGGTCCGGGTCGGGTAGTGGTGCAGCTGGGCGCCTCGGGAGACGCCGGCCCGGGCCGCCACCACCGTGGTCGTGGTGCCGGACCAGCCGTGCTCGACCAGGCACTCGACGGTCGCCTCCAGCAGCCGGGCCTGGGTGGCGCGGCTGCGCTGCTGCTGAGGGACGCGGGTCGATGCGGGAGGCACGGACACAGCCTGCCGCCCGAAAAACAAACAGTCAAGACTGACTTTTTTGCGGCCGGGCAGTGCGCCGCCCGTCACGGTCACCGGCGACGGCGGCGAATCCGGACACGAAAACCGCCCGGCCGCGACCCCGCCTGGACACGACACCGCCCGGCCGCGAGTGGGCGACCGGGCGGTGGAGGAAAGAGGGTGGTCAGACCCGCGCGCGGCGGGCCAGGCGCTCCGGGTCGAGGATGATGATGCTCTTGCCGTCCAGCCGGAGCCAGCCCCGCGAGGCGAAGTCGGCCAGCGCCTTGTTGACCGTCTCGCGGGAGGCGCCGACGAGCTGGGCGATCTCCTCCTGGGTCAGGTCGTGCGTCACGCGCAACACGCCGCCGTCCCGGGTGCCGAAGCGGCCGGCCATCTGGAGCAGGTTCTTGGCGACCCGGCCGGGGACGTCGGTGAAGATCAGGTCGGCCAGGGCGTCGTTGGTCCGGCGCAGTCGGCGAGCGAGCACGCGCAGCAGCTGCTCGGCGATCTCCGGCCGGTTGTTCAGCCACGGACGCAGCGCCTGCTTGCGCAGCCGGGCCAGGCGGCTGTCGGTCACCGCGGTGGCGGTGGCCGTACGCGGACCCGGGTCGAACAGCGACAGCTCGCCCACCATGTCCGACGGGCCCATCACCGCGATCAGGTTCTGCCGGCCGTCCGCGGCCCGTCGTCCGACCTTGATCTTGCCGGACAGCAGGATGTAGAGACTGTCGCCGGGCTCGCCCTCGTTGAACACGACCTCGCCCTTGCGGACCTCGATCGTCTCCATCTCCTTGGCGAGCGCCTCGGCAGCCTCCGGGTCGACTCCCTGGAAGATCCCGCTGCGGGCCAGTACCTCGTCCATCGCGCACCTCCGGTTGCGCGTGCCGTCTGTCGGCCGGGTCGCCGTCCGCTGATCCCTCGCGCGCCGCCCAGTCTAGGCGCACGTGAGCAGGAATCAGAGGTGCACCCCTGGAATCTTGATCGTTGGGCGTAACCTTCCCGTGTCGGTCGCCCGGTACCATCGCTCGCCCGCGCGGGCCGCCGACGACCGGCGAGGCCGTCGGCCGTAGGGTCACGGCGTGCTGAGCGAGCCCCAGGTGACCACCCGCCACGAGGACGGAAGGGACATTCCGCTACTCGTGTGGCGCGCCGTGCGGCCGTTGCGGGCAGTCGGCACCGGCCCGCTCGGTGGCGGGCTCGGCGTACGGCGATGGGTGCTGAACGCGACCGTGCCGATGTCGTACGACCGGGACGACCCCGCCGACCACCTGGCCGGCATGGCCCGGCGGCTCGGCCTCGACGGACCCGGGGTGGGTCTGCTGACCGGCGTCGACGTGACCGAGGTGGTCGCCCGGACCGACACCGGCGTGCAGGTCTGGGCCACCGTCGGCCTGGGTACCCCGGTGCCCGCGGCGGCACCCGACGTGGCGGCCCCGGCCCAGCGGGTCGGCACGGTCAACATCGTGGTGTATGTGCCGGCTCGGCTCGGCGACGCGGCCCTGGTCAACGCGGTGGCCACCGCGACGGAGGCGAAGGCGCAGGCGATCTCGGACCTCGGCCTGCCCGGCACCGGCACCCCGACGGACGCGGTCACGGTGCTCTGCCCGCCGGACGGGCCGGTCAGCGCCTACGGCGGCCCGCGCTCGGCCTGGGGCGCCCCGCTGGCCCGCGCGGTGCACGCGGCGGTCGCGGCGGTCGGCACCGACACCGTCGTCCCATGGTCGGATCGGCTCCGAGGCTGAATCCTCCACCCGATCGGCCGTCGTCGCGGTGTTTCCCGCCCGGTAGGGTCGCCCCCGATGTATGCTCGCGCCCCCCTCGCGTCGCGTCCACGCCGCCGCGCCCCCCTCGCGTCGCGTCCACGCCGCCGCGCCCCCCTCGCGTCGCGTCCACGCCGCCGTGCCTCCACGGCGTCGCGTCCGCGCCCCCACGCCGCTCTCGCGTCACGTTCGCGTCGCCGTTTCCCGGCCGCGTTCGGTGCGCTGCTCGCCGTGTTGCTGCTCGCCGGTTGCGCCGATCTCGGTCAGGAGCCGGTCTGGCAGCCCGGCGCGGGCGGTGGTGGGACCGCCGGGCCGGTCGAGTCGACCCCGCCCGAGGTCAAGACCATCTCCCTCTCCGCCACCGGTGACATCGTGATGGGCAACGCGCCCAACCGGCTGCCGCCCAACGGCGGCAAGGGCTTCTTCGACTCGGTCAAGAAGGCGATCGCCGCCGACGTGGCGATGGGCAACCTGGAAGAGCCGTTGACGGTGGACACCGGCACCGGCAAGTGCGGGGCGAATTCGACCCGCTGCTTCCAGTTCCGCGCGCCGCCGGAGTACGCCGCGCACCTCGCCGACGCCGGGTTCGACCTGCTCAACCAGGCCAACAACCACGGCTACGACTTCGGGCCCAAGGGATACGAGAACACCCAGAAGGCGCTGGAGGAGCACGACCTGGCGCACACCGGGGCGCCCGACCAGATCACCGTGGTCGAGGTCGACGGCGTCAAGGTCGCGGTGGCCGGCTTCTCGTCGTACCGCTGGTCGAACAGCCTGGTCGACATCCCGGCCGCGAAGAAGGTGATCGAGAAGGCCGCCACCATGGCCGACATCGTGGTGGTGCAGGTGCACATGGGGGGCGAGGGCTCGGAGATGACCCGGACCCGTCCGGGCACCGAGATGTTCCTCGGCGAGAACCGGGGCGACCCGATCAAGTTCTCCCGCGCGATGATCGACTCCGGCGCCGACCTGATCGTCGGCCACGGCCCGCACGTGCTGCGGGGCATGGAGTTCTACAAAGGTCGGCTGATCGCGTACAGCCTGGGCAACTTCGCCGGTGGCGGCGGCATGCTGAGCAACAACGGCCGCCTCGGCTGGGGCGGCGTGCTCAAGGTGACCCTGGAGCCGGACGGCACCTGGTCCGAGGGGTCGTTCGTCTCGACGTACATGAACGGGATCGGCAAGCCGACCATGGACCCGGACGACCGGGGCCTCGGCCTGCTCCGCGACCTCACCAAGCTCGACTTCCCGGAGACCGGTGCGCAGTTCACCAAGTCAGGCAAGATCAGCCCGCCGGACGAGGGCTGATCGCCGGCTCGGCCGTGTGGGCCGATCGGAGCGTCGGCGCGGCGACGTAGGCTGGCCGTCGTGACCAGAAGCGCCCCCGAGACCGACCTCGGTCGTACGCGTCGGGCGCGGCGGATCGGCCGCGTGCTGACCGAGACGCATCCCGACGCCCACTGTGAGCTGAACCACGGCAACGCGCTGGAGTTGGCCGTCGCCACCATCCTGTCGGCTCAGTGCACGGACAAGAAGGTCAACGAGGTCACGCCGAAGCTCTTCGCCCGTTACCCGAGCGCCGCCGACTACGCGGGGGCGAACCGGGACGAGATGGAGGAGCTGATCCGGCCGACCGGCTTCTATCGCAACAAGACCAGCTCGCTGATCCACCTCGGCCAGGCCCTCGTCGAGCGGCACGACGGCCGGGTGCCGGGCCGGCTGGCCGACCTGGTGGCCCTGCCCGGGATCGGCCGCAAGACCGCCAACGTCATCCTCGGCAACGCCTTCGACGTGCCCGGCATCACCGTCGACACGCACTTCCAGCGGCTGGTCCAGCGGTGGCGACTGACCGCCGAGACCGACCCGGTCAAGATCGAGCACGCGATCGGGGCGATGTATCCGAAGCGCGACTGGACGATGCTGTCGCACCGGATCATCTTCCACGGCCGACGGGTCTGCCACGCCCGCAAGCCCGCCTGCGGCGCGTGCACGCTGGCAAAGCTCTGCCCGTCGTACGGCACCGGCCCGACCGAGGCCGCCGCCGCCGCGAAGCTGCTCAAGGGCCCCCGGGCCCGTGACCTGGCCGTTGCCGCCGGAGTCGACCCCGACCTGGTGCCGGTGCAGGCGGTCCGGGCGGAGGCGCCATGATCCGCCGACTGGCCCTGATGTCCCTGCCGCTGCTGCTGCTCGGCACCGTGGCGTGCACGCCCGAGAATGACCAGCCCTCCGCTGCCGGGCCGGACACGGGCACCAGCCGGCCGTCCCCGTTCGAGGAGTGCACCTCCCTCGTCGCCGAGCCCGGCGCTGCCGGGAACGGCACTCCGCGGGGCGACCGGCTGCCCGAGCTGACCCTCACCTGCTTCACCGGTGGCACCCCGGTCGCCGTGCGCGACATCCCCGGGCCGGCCGTGATCAACATCTGGGCCTCCTGGTGCCCGCCCTGCCGCGAGGAACTGCCCGCCTTCCAGCGGCTCAGCGAGCAGACCGAGGGGCAACTGCGGGTGGTCGGGGTGAACACCCAGGACAGCCGCCGCGCCGCGCAGTCCATCGGCGAGGACTTCGGCGTACGGTTCCCGATGCTGTTCGACCAGGGCAAGGCGTTCCAACGGGCCCTGGAACGCAACGCGTTCCCGATGACGGTGTTCGTGGGGGCCGACGGCGGTGTGCGGCACATCGACACCTCGGGCGCCCTCGACGACGCCCGCCTCGCCGAACTCGTCCAGCAGCACCTCGACATCGCGGTACCGGCGTGAGCGAGATGCCAGCCGGTGTGACCGGGGGCCGGGCGGCGTCCGGCACGCGGCGGCCGGTGCCGGACTGGCTGGACCCGCTGCTGGTCCGGCTCGGTACCGCACGCATAGAGGACTTCACCCAGGTCCGCACCCCGGAGCAGGGCGGCCGGGAGAGCGCCGTGCTGGTGCTGCTCGGTGAGGACGCCGAGACCGGCCCGGACGTGCTGGTGCTCCAGCGGGCCGCGACGCTGCGTAACCACGCGGGCCAGCCGGCCTTCCCGGGCGGTGCCGCCGACCCGGGCGACGCCGACGCCGCCGCGACCGCGCTACGCGAGGCCAACGAGGAGGTCGGCCTCGACCCGGCCAGCGTCACCGTGCTGGCCGAGTTGCCGAGACTGTGGATCCCGGTCAGCGAGTTCGTGGTGACGCCGGTGCTCGCCTGGTGGCACGCGCCGCACCGGGTGCACCCCCGGGAACCGGCCGAGGTGGCACACGTGGCCCGACTTCCGGTCACCGAACTGGTCGACCCCGACAACCGGGTCCGGGTACGCCACTCCAGCGGCTGGGTCGGCCCCGCCTTCTCGGTCCGCGGCATGCTGGTCTGGGGCTTCACCGCCGGGGTGCTCGCCGCGTTGCTGGAGATGGGTGGCTGGAGCCGGCCGTGGCCGCACGGACGGGTGATCGACCTGCCCCCGTCCGGCGCGTCACCCGCCCCCTCGGCCGGCACCGACGAGGTGGACGAGAGCGCGGTCCGCTGACCGCGTAGTCACCTTCCGCAAGCGATCGTCATCCCACGAGCCTGCGGCCCGTACGCTTGACCCGTGTCGGCCGTTGATCTCGTTCTGCTGTTACTCATGCTCGTGTTCGCGATCAGCGGATACCGACAGGGGTTCGTCATCGGGGTGCTCTCGTTCTCCGGGTTCTTCCTCGGTGCGCTGATCGGGCTCCAGATCGGGCCGATGTTCGCCCAGCAGTTCGTGGACAGCGGCACCCGGGTGCTGATCTCGCTCGTCGCCATCTTCGGCCTGGCGGTGATCGGTCAGGCGCTCGCCGGATGGCTCGGCTCCCATCTGCGCCGCACGATCGCCAGCGACACGGGTCGGCGGCTCGACGACATCGGCGGCGCATTCGTCTCGCTCTTCGCGGTGCTCCTGGTCGCCTGGCTGGTGGCGGTGCCGCTCGGCTCCTCCTCGGTGCCCTGGCTCGCCAACTCGGTACGCAGCAGCGCGCTGCTCAACGTGGTCGACCAGGTGATGCCGGACCAGGCCCAACAGCTCTCCACCGCGCTGCGCGACACCGTCGACACCAACGGCTTCCCGGACGTCTTCGACGGCCTGCGCCGTACCCAGGCCCGGCAGGTCGAGCCGCCCGACCCGGCGCTGGCCGGATCGCCCGTGGTGGCCAACGGCCAACAGTCGGTGGTCAAGGTGCTCGGCTCGGCCAAGAGCTGTTCGCGCCGCATCGAGGGCTCCGGCTTCGTGTACGCCGACGACCGGGTGATGACCAACGCGCACGTGGTCGCCGGCACCGACTCGGTCGCGGTGGAACTGCGCGGCGAGCGGTACGACGGCGTCGTGGTCGTCTACGACCCGGACCGAGACCTGGCCGTGCTGTACGTGCCGAACCTGCCCGGCCCGTCCATGCGGTTCGCCGCCGGCAACACCACCTCCGGCGCGGACGCCATCGTGCTCGGCTTCCCGTTGGACGGACCGTACAACGCCCAGTCGGCGCGGATCCGCGACGTCGACCGGATCAAGGGGCCGGACATCTACTCGTCCGGGGAGGTGACCCGGGAGATCTACACGATCCGGGCCCTGGTGCGCAGCGGCAACTCCGGCGGGCCGCTGGTCTCCTCGAACGGCCTGGTGCTCGGGGTGATCTTCGCGGCGGCTGCGTACGACCCGAACACCGGCTTCGCGGTGACCGCCGCCGAGGCCCGGCCGGTGGCGCTGGCCGGTGCGGAGCGTACCCGGGGCGTGGGCACCGGCGAGTGCACCTGACGGTCAGTCGTCGGGCGGCGAGCGCCGGGCCAGGAGAGTGAAGGCCACGGTGGTCGCGGTGACCACCGCCGTGCCGAGCAGCCATCCGGCGACCACGTCGCTGGTCCAGTGCACGCCGAGCGCGATCCGACTGAACCCGGTGACCAGGGCGATGGCCAGCGCGGCGGACCAGACCGCCGCCCGGGCCGCCGACCGCGCCCTGGTCCGGGGCAGGAACACCACGAGCAGCACACCGGCGGCCAGCGCCGCGTTCAGCGCGTGTCCCGACGGGAAGGACAGGCCGGGGGCCAGCGCCACCGGCTCGGGCAGATCCGGTCGCGGACGACCCACCACGAGCTTGAGCAGCGGCCCGAGCAGGCCGCCGAGCACCATGGTGGTGGTGACCCAGACGGCCAGCCGCCGCGCACCCCGGTAGGCCAGCCAGACCACCAGACACAACGCGCCGGCACGCAGCGGCATCGGCGCGAACACGTCCGTCCAGAGGCCCATCACCGACACCCAGGCCGGGTGGTCGTGGGCGAAGTCGTGCAGGTCGGCGGTGATCGCCGCGTCCAGCCGGCGCAGCGGCGGCCAGTCGCCCACCACCAGCGTGGCAAGCAGCACGAACGGCACGAGCATCGACAGGCCGGAGGCGGTGTGACCGGGACGCAGGCCCGACGGGCCGTCCGCGGGACCGAACGGGTCGCGGACCGGCGGGCACGCCGTCGTACGCCAGCCTGAGGCACTCACGCCGACGGTTGTACCCCGCCGAGCAGGATCGAAGACCCGGGATCGCCGGATTGCCCGGCGGACCCGCTCAGCGTCGCCGCAGCCGGCGCACCATCAGCGCCGCGCCGGTGACCAGGGCGACGAGGACCGCCGAGCCGACCCAGAGGCGTACCGGGCCGGTGTCCTCCGCCGCCCCGGCGGCGCGCGCCCGCCACCGGGTCTCCTGCTGCGATCCGGTCAGGCCGAGCTGCTCGGCGTCGTGGTCGCCGACCGGCACCGAGCCGGGTGCCGGGCCGAAGCCGGTCACCCCGGGCGAGTCGTTGTCGTCCAGCGGGTTGTCACCGACCAGCGGGACGTCCGCGGTCAGCGCCGCGATCGGGTCGACCAGCCCGTAGCCGAACCGGTCGTCGCGCCCGGTGGGCCCGATGTCCTTGGCGGTGACCAGCAGCCGGTTCACCACGTCCCCGGCGGACATCTGCGGGTAGCGGGACCGGACCAGGGCGGCGGTGGCGGCGACCAGCGGCGCCGCGAAGCTGGTGCCCTGCACCCGCCAGTACCCCTGCGGCGGTCGGGCGCCGACCAGGCCGCTGGCCGGGGCGGTGAGGACGGTGGCGCGACCGGTGATCGCGCCGCTCCACAGGTTGTCGCTGTTGCGCTCCAACCCGGAGACCGCGATGACGCCCGGCTCCCGGGCCGGGTACCACACCTTCGCCTCCGGTGACGTGGCGAGATTGCCGGTGCAGGCGACCACCACCACGTCCTTGGCGAAGGCGTAGTCGATGGCGGCGGCCAGGGCGGGGCTGTCGCCGTTACCGCCGAGCGACAGGTTGATCACTTTGGCGCCGTTGTCGACCGCCCACCGGACACCCTTGGCGACGATCAACGCGTCGTCGTACCGGTTCTCCTCGTCGAGCACGCGTACCGGCAGGATGCGGGAGTCGGGGGCCAGCCCCACCACGCCCCGGCGGTCGTCGTTGCGTCCGGCGATCAGGCCGGCGACCGTGGTGCCGTGCCCGACCGGATCGGGTTCGGCGGCACCGTCCGGGGAGACCAGGTCGAGACCGGGAAGCACCTGGCCGGCCAGGTCCGGGTGGGAACCGTCCACGCCGGAGTCGATCACCGCGACGATCACGCCGCGCCCGGTCGAGGTACGCCAGGCGATCTGCGCGCCGAGCTTGTCGAGTTGCCACTGCTCGTCACGGACCTGGTCGGCGCGCTCGGCGGTGTCCGGGGCGAAGGCCACCGGCACGCCGAACGAGGTCGGGGCGACCGGCACGGCGGCGGCCGGCACGACCGCGACCGCGACCGACAGCGCCGTGACCGCCGCCGCCAGCAGCACGCGATGCGCGAACCGTCGCGGCCCCGGCGGGCCGCTCTGCCGCACCCTGGTCACATCCTCAGCCATTCGTCGCAGGGACACATGACGATCGGAGATTACCGGTTCACTCCGGCTTCCAGGGACGTTCCGTGGACTCGACGTCACTGTGGCGGCAGGTACGCCAGCTGAACCAGGCGGACGCCCTCCCGCCGAGTGGACAGTCGACCACGTCCGGGCGGCAGCGGACCGGGCCGGACCGCACCGACCAACGCACCCTCCTCGGGGCTGCCCGACATCACCAGGCCCGAGGTGGACAGTTCGCGTAGTCGCTGCACGACCGGCTCGTACTGGGCGCGGGCGGCACCGCCGCAGCGGCGGACCAGCACCAGGTGCAACCCGACGTCGCGAGCGTGCGGCAGGTGCTCCTCCAACGCCCGCAGCGGGTTCGCCGGCCCGCTCGCCACCAGGTCGTAGTCGTCCACCAGGACGAACAACTCCGGGCCGGTCCACCACGACCGGTCGCGCAACTGCGCCGGACCGACCTCCGGACCGGGCGTACGGTCCTGGAGGTAGCCGGCTGCGGACTCCACCAGGTCGGCGGTGTGCGCGGCGGCGGTGCCGTACCCGATCAGGTGTTCGGTCCCGATCGCGCCGAGCAGGCTGCGCCGGTAGTCCACCAGGATCACCCGCGCCTGCTCCGGCGTGAACCGGGTGACGATCGTCTGGGCCAGCGCGCGGAGGAACGACGACTTGCCGCACTCGGCGTCGCCGTAGACCACGAAGTGCGGCTCGGTGGCGAAGTCGAGCACCACCGGACGCAGGTCCGCCTCGGCGATCCCGACCGGGATCCGCAGCCCGGCGGTGGTGGTCAGGTCGACCTCGGCATAGGGCAGCACCGCCGGGAGCAGCCGTACCCGGGGCGCCAGCGGACCGGACCAGCCCTCCGCCGCCCGTCGCACCAGAGCGGCGGTGTCCGCGTCGGCGAGCTGCGGCAGAGCGGTGAGAAAATGCAGGCTCCCGGTGGTGATGCCGCGACCCGGCGTACGCTCCGGCACGTCCGCCGCCGCCCGCCGGGCGACCACCGAGTCCGACGGGTCACCGAGGCGCAGCTCCAGCCGCGAGCCGAAGAGGTCCCGGATGGCCGGTCGGAAGTCCAACCACCGCACCGCCGTTGCCACCACGTGCACGCCGTAGGAGAGTCCCCGGGTGGCGAGGTCGGTGATCAGCGGCTCCAGGTCGTCGTACTCGCCGCGCAGCGTCGTCCAGCCGTCGACGACCAGGAAGACGTCGCCGAACCGGTCGGAGCCGGGCGCGGCGTCGGCGGTCTGCTCGACACGCCGACGCCGCCAGGCCGCCATCGACTCGACACCGAGTTCGGCGAAGGCGCGTTCCCGGTCCGTCAGCAGGGTGGCCATCTCGCCCACGGTGCGGCGCACACCGGTCGGGTCGGCACGACCGGTGATCCCGCCGACGTGCGGCAGGTCGCGCAGCGCGGCCAACCCGCCGCCGCCGAAGTCCAGACCGTAGACCTGCACCTCGGCGGGAGTGTGGGTGAGCGCCAGCGCGCAGATCAGCGTCCGCAGCGCGGTGGACTTGCCGCTCTGCGTACCGCCGACCACCGCCACGTGCCCGGCGGCGCCGTCCAACGCCAGCCAGAGCAGGTCGCGCCGCTGCTCGTACGGCTTGTCGACCACCGCCACCGGCACCTGCAACGCCCCGTGCAGCTCCGGATTGCCGGAGCTCAGCCCCCGGGACGGGTGCACGGCCACCGGCCCGACCACCTCGTCCAGCCCCGGTGCGCCGTCCAGCGGCGGTAGCCACACCCGGTGTGCCGGCGGCCCCTGGCCGGCGAGGCGTCCGATCAGCAGGTCCAGCAGAGTCTCCCGGCCCGGCTCCTCGTCCTCCTCGATGACCGCAGCGACGGGCGGCTCCGGTTCGGGTGTGAAGTGGGTGGTGAAGGTGAGCAGACGTGGGCGCTCGGATCCGGCCGCGCCGACCGCCGCAGTACGTCGACGGACCGCCCCGGAGACGTACGCGGTCTTGAAACGCACCAGCGGCTCGGTGCCGGAGCGCAGGTAGCCGTGACCCGGCGAACGGGGCAGCTCGTACGCGTCCGGCACGCCGAGCACCGTCCGCGACTCCAGCGACGAGAAGGTCCGCAGGCCGATCCGGTACGACAGGTGGGTGTCCAGCCCCCGCAGCCGGCCCTCCTCCAACCGCTGGCTGGCCAGCAGCAGGTGCACCCCGAGCGACCGCCCCAACCGGCCGATCTGCACGAACAGGTCGACGAAGTCGGGCTTGGCCGACAGCAGCTCGGAGAACTCGTCGCAGACCAGCAGCAGCGACGGCAGCGGGGCCAGCGCGCTGCCGGCCGCCCGGGCTCGCTCGTAGTCACGCAGGCCGGCGAAGTTGCCGGCGCGACGCAGCAGCTCCTGCCGGCGTACCAACTCGCCGTTGATCGCGTCGACCATGCGGTCCACCAGCGGCAACGCGTCGGCCAGGTTGGTGATGACGGCGGCGGTGTGCGGCAGCCGGTCGAACGAGGCGAAGGTGGCCCCGCCCTTGAAGTCGACCAGCACGAAGTTGAGCTGCTCGGAGGAGTGCGTGGCGGCCAGCCCCACCACCAGGGTCCGCAGCAGCTCGGACTTGCCCGAGCCGGTGGCCCCGATCAGCAGCCCGTGCGGACCCATGCCGTCCTGCGCCGACTCCTTCAGGTCCAGCTCGACGGCGGCGCCGTCCGCACCGACGCCGATCGGCACCCGCAGCCGGTCGCGGGCCGACCGGGGTGCCCAGCCCTGTTCGGTGGTGAAGCCCTCAGGGTCGCCGATGCCGAGCAGCTCCGGCAGGCCCGGCTCGGCACCGGTCGCGGCGTCCGGACCACGGGCGGCGGCCGGGCGCAACGGCGCCAGCCGGCGGGCCACCGCCTCCGCCTCGGCGACCCGCAGCGCGTCGGCCGTGCCCACCTCGGCCGGTCCGTCCGCCGAGTGCGAGTGCAGTCGGCCCCCGCGCAGTTCCAGCAGCAGGGCGAAACGGTCCAGCAGGCGCGGCGGCGGGGAACTCAGGTCGATCAGGGTGACCGCGTCGATGCCGCCGTCACCGGCAAGCTCGGTGGCGCCGGTCAGGTCGCCGCCGTCGAGCACCACCACCAGGTGCGGACCGTCGGTGGCCGGACCGGCCGGGCTGAACCGGGACCGGCTGGCCAGCACCTCGTCGAGCAGCTTCTCCAGGTCCACCGCCGCGCTGGCGACCAGCCGGACCGGGCCGAGGGCGTCACCCCGGGACGGGTGACCGGCGTGCGGCAGCCACTTGACCCACTCCCAGGCAGCCCGCCGTTCCGGCCCGGCGCAGACCGCGATCAGCAGCTCGTCCGGAGAGTGGAAGACCGCGAGCTGGGTGAGCATCGCCCGGACCAACGACTGCGCGGCCGGTGACCCGGTGGGACCGGCCGGCGCGGCCCGGACGAACACCCGGGCGAAGCTGCGCAGCGACACCGCCACCGGCAGGTCCGGCACCACCGAGTACGCGTCGAGGAAACGACGCAGCGCCCCGGCGGTCATCGGCTCCAACTCCTCCAGCCGCCGGGTGACCGGTGGGACCAGCGGAGTGGCCAGCGTCTGCGGCCCGACGGCGACCCGCACCACGGCGAAGTCCGGATCGGTGGGGCGACGTTCCCAGACCCGGTGGCTCTCGACCGTCGACCAGAGGCCCTGCGGATCCGGGTGCCGGTAGCAGAGGCCGCTGCGCTGCCGGGCCGCGGTCTGCCGGACCTGCCGTCGCAACGTCGCCAGGTGCCGCAGGTACTCGCGGCGGGCGGCCATCATCTCGGACTTCCGCGGGCTGCCCGAGGCGCTGCCCCAGGAGGTCACCAGCATCGCCAGCGTGGAGAGGCCGAACATCGCGCCGACCACGTACGCGTACGCGCCGCCGCCCCGCCCGAACATCATCGCCATCGCGACCGTGCCGCCGAGCATCGGCAGCACCATCAGCATCTGGTGCCAGCGTCCACCGGCGCCGGCCGGGATCTCCGGCGGGGCCTGCACCGGCACCTCGCCGACGGGGATCTCCGGTGCCGGACGTCGGGCCGGCCGCCGGACGACGACAGTGGACACTCGACCTCCCGACGACGCACGGTGACCCGAGCCTGGCTCATGGTAGGTAATCTCCTTCCGTCCGCGCAGGCCGTCACCCCGCTCGATATGGAGATCAGCCGATGACGATCGGGCTGGCCCGGGTCACCGTCAGCTCCCCCCTCCGCCGGGTCGACGTGGCCCTGCCCGAGCAGGTGCCGCTCGTCGAGCTGCTGCCCGAGGTGCTCCGGCACGCCGGTGTCGGGCTCGCCGACGACGGCGAACGGCACGGCGGCTGGCTGCTGCGCCGGGCCGACGGCAGCACACTCGCCACCGGACAGGCGCTGCTCGCCCAGGGAGTCCGCGACGGCGAGGTGCTGCATCTGGTGCCGGGCCGCGCCGAGTGGCCCGAGCCCGAGTACGACGACGTGGTGGAGGCCATCGCCGACGGCGCACGACAACGCGGTGCCGCCTGGTCACCGGAGGCCACCCGGGTCGCCGCGCTGGCCGGTGCCGGAGTGCCGCTCGGCGTCGGCCTGGTCGCCCTGATCGCCTCCGGTCCCGACGTTCAGGCCGCCTGGCCGGTGACGACCCTGGTCACGGTCCTGCTGGTGCTCGCCGGCACGGTGTTCTCCCGGGCCCGGGGCGACAGCACGGCCGGTGCCGTCCTCGGCGGGTACGCGCTGCCGTACGCCGCCGTGGCCGGTGCCCTGGCGGTCAGCTCGGGCGACCCGGTCGGCCCGCTCGGTCCGCTGCGCTGGGTCGGTGCGGAGGAGGCGCTGGCCGCAGCGGTGACACTGCTGCTGGTGTCGGTGCTCGGGCTGCTCGGCGTGGCCACCCGACAGCGGGTCTTCGTGGCCGGGGTGGTGGTGGGTGCGGTCGGCGTCCCGACCGCCCTCGGTGGGGTGCTGCTCGGCCCGGCCGGCGCGACAGCCGTCCTGCTCTGCGTGCTCGCCTTCGCGATCGGCGCGGTCCCGCTGCTGGCGATCCGGCTGGGCCGGGTGCCGCTGCCGCCGACCACTCTGCCGAGCGGCGCCGCCCACGACCTGGACCAGGCTCGTGACCTGCCCGATCGCGGCCGGGTGTATGCGGCGGTGGCCCGCACCGAGGAGATGCTGACCGGAATGCTGATCGGGCACGCGGTGCTGGCCGGCGTGGCCGGCCTGGTGCTCGCCGTCAGCGGTGGCGTCGCCGGCTGGCTGCTGGTCGGGGTGACCTCGATGGTGTTCCTGCTGCGCGCCCGGCTCTTCGCGGCGGCACGGCACCGGGTGCCGCCGCTGCTCGCCGGGCTGGCCGGGTACGCGGCCCTCGGCACGGTGCTCGCCGTCGACACCGCGACCGGACCGCTGCTCCTGCCGGTCGGCGGCCTGCTGGTCGGTCTCACGGTCGCGGCGGCCGGCACCGGCTACGCCCACCGGCCGGTCTCGCCCTATGCCGGGCGGATCGCCGACCTCACCGACACCGCTCTGGTGATCTCCGTGGTGCCGGTCGCCTGTGCGGTGCTCGGACTCTACGAACGGGCCCGGGGACTGCTCGGCTGAGCAATCCGGCGGGCCCGTCGCGAGGTCGGGTCAGTGCGTGGTCTCGCCGCGCTCCTCGGCGTCCTTGGCCCGCCGGTAGGAGGCCAGGATCTCGGTCTCGGCCTCGGTGCGCCCCACCCAGGTCGCGCCCTCGACCGACTTGCCCGGCTCCAGGTCCTTGTAGACCTCGAAGAAGTGCTGGATCTCCAGCCGGTCGAACTCGCCGAGGTGGTGGATGTCGCGCAGGTGCTCCTGCCGGGGGTCCTCGTACGGCACGCAGAGGACCTTGTCGTCGCCGCCCTTCTCGTCCGTCATCCGGAACATGCCGATGGTGCGGCACCGGATCAGGCAGCCGGGGAAGGTGGGCTCGGGCACCAGCACGAGGGCGTCCAGGGGGTCGCCGTCCGCGCCGAGGGTGCCCTCGATGAAGCCGTAGTCGGCCGGGTACTGGGTGGAGGTGAAGAGCGTGCGGTCCAGCCGGATCCGGCCGGTCACGTGGTCCACCTCGTACTTGTTGCGGTGACCCTTGGGGATCTCAACCGTGACGTCGAAATCCATTCGCACGCTCCCTCGTTCGCCGACGCTGGCTTGACGGAACCGGCGACCAGCCCGGACAGGCGAATGCTCGCCCACCGAGTCCGGCCGCCGCATAGTCTTCGGACCGAAGTAGTGTCACCCAGGCCGGTTTCCGGTGGGGGAGGAGGGGGTCGTGGGGAGGGAAGATTCACACTACCGTCCGGAGGGTGCCGCCGAAGGTGGTACCGCGACACCGCCGGTCACACCGGCGACCGGGCGGGTAGTGGTGCCTGGCGCGCACCTGCTCCGGACACCGTCGCCGACACCCGCGGACCCCGCTCCGACGAGCCCGGCACCCGGTGCCACCCCACCCGCCTCCGGCACCGCGTCCGTACCGCCGGTGCCGTCCGGCACCGCGTCTGCCTCGGTGCCGCCCGGTACCGCGTCCGTGCCGCCCGGCACCGGGTCCGGTTCGGTCGGTCGGGTGAGCGTCCCGGCCGGTTCCGCGGCGGTCCCGGCCGCAGCGGCGTCCGGGACGGCCGACACGCCGTCCGGCCCGCAGGCGGACTCCGGCGCGGTGCCGCCGGCCCCACCCGGGGACACCGCCGCCCCGGCCGGCCAGGGGACGCCGCCCGCGCCGCCGTCCGCCCCGCGCCGCCGACTGCCGCTGGTGCTCGCCGCCGTGCTGGCGCTCGTGCTGGTCGGGGTGGGGGTGGCCGTGGTACGCCCCGGCCCGGTCGGTCAGTGGCTGGGCGACGACCCCGACACGTCGACGGTCGCGGAGTCGCCGGAGCCCGATCCGGTCGCGGTGCTGGCTGCGGCCGACGTCGGCGCGCCCGTGCCCAGTGCCGACGGGATGCGTGTGTTGCTCGACCCGCTGATCGGTGACGCCGCGCTTGGCGACCGGGTCAACCTCGCCGTGGCCGACGCCCTGACCGGGCAGTTGCTCTTCGACCGGGGCGGCGCCGAGGCCACCGTGCCGGCCTCGGTGACGAAGTTGCTGACGGCGGTCACCGTGCTGACCGCCCACGGCCCCGGTCATCGGCTCCCGACCCGGGTGGTGGCGGGCGCCCAGCCTGGTGAGGTGGTCATCGTCGGTGGCGGGGACCCGTCCCTGTCCGCCGGTGCCAAGGGCTTCTACACCGGTGCCGCGAGCCTGGAAAACCTCGCCGAGCAGGTGCGTACGGCCCTGGGTGGCACCCCGCCGACCAGCGTCGTGGTCGACTCGTCGCTCTATCCCGGGCCGGTGTTCGGGCCGGGCTGGGACGACGACATCCCCACCGGCGGCTACGGCGGCGCGATCACCGCGCTGATGCTCGACGGTGCCCGCAAGGACCCCAAGGCGGGGCGGGGCTGGGCCGAGCGGGTGCCCGAGCCGGACCTGACCGCCGGGCGCGCCTTCGCCAAGCTGCTCGGCGTACCGGCCGGTGCGGTACGCAAGGGCACCGCCCCGGTGGCCCCGGTCGACGCGACCGGCGGCACCGAACCCGGCGCCGAGTTGGGCGTGGTGCACTCGCCACCGTTGATCCGTCTGGTCGATGTCATGATCAGCGAGAGCGACAACATCGTCGCCGAGGCGTTGGCCCGCCAGGTCGCGTTGGCCCGCGGCCAGCCCGCGTCGTTTGCCGGCGCCGCCACGGCGATGGCCGAGCTGGTGCCCGAACTGGGCCTGCCGGTGGACGGGCTGACGCTCGCCGACGGCAGTGGCCTGTCCCGGAAGAACCTGATCAGCCCCGCGCTGCTGACCGAACTGCTCGCCCTCGCGGCCGGTCCGGACCGGCCCGAACTGGGCGGCATCTTCGGTGGACTGCCGGTCGGTGGCTGGTCCGGCACGCTGCGCGACCGCTACGGTTCGGCGCCCGGCACGGACGCCGGTGTAGGGGTGGTCCGCGCCAAGACGGGCACGCTGACCCGGGTGCACGCCATCGCCGGTGTGGTGACCACCGCCGAGGGACGGCTACTCACCTTCGCGGTGCTCACCGACCAGGTGCCGCCGGAGGGCATGGAACCCGCCCGGGTGGCCCTGGACCGGATCGCCGCGGCGCTCGCCACCTGCGGCTGCCCCTGACCGGGAAGGCCGGTGCACCCGGCGCGATCCGGGGACGGGTGTCGTGGCGCGGGTACGGTGGGTGGCATGGCGCAGTTCGTGGACTGGGATCTGGCCGCCGCTACTGCGGGGGCGCTGGGTAAGTCGGGCCCCCGGGTGTCGTACGCCGAGGCCACCGAGGTGGTCACCGAGCTGCGTCGGTTGACCGACGAGGCGGCCGGGCACGTCGCCGACTACACCGGGTTGACGTCGCAGGTGGCCCATCCGCCGGTGCGGGTGGTCGACCGGCGCGACTGGGCGGCGACCAACATCGCCGGCCTGCGCGAGGTGATCACCCCGCTGGTCGGCCGGCTCGCCGAGGACAAGCAGCCGGGCGCGTTCACCGAGGCGATCGGGTCGCGGGTCACCGGAGTCCAGGCGGGAACGGTGCTGGCGTACCTGTCCGGCCGGGTGCTCGGTCAGTACGAGGTCTTCTCCGCCGACCCGGGTCAGCTTCTGCTCGTCGCGCCAAACATCGTCGAGGTGGAGCGGAAGCTGGGCGCCGAGCCACGGGACTTCCGGCTCTGGGTGTGCCTGCACGAGGTGACCCACCGGACGCAGTTCACCGCGGTGCCGTGGATGCGGGCGTACTTCCTGGGTGAGGTGCAGGCGTTCGTGGACGCCTCGCAGGGGGGCGAGCACCTGGTCGAACGGCTGCGCCGGGGCGTGGGCACCCTCGCCGACGTGGTCCGCAACCCGGAGAGCCGGGCCAGCGTGCTGGACATCGTGCAGACCCCGGGGCAGCGCGCCGTGCTGGACCGGCTGACCGCGCTGATGACGCTGCTGGAAGGGCACGCCGAGTTCGTGATGGACGGCGTCGGGCCGCAGGTGATCCCGAGTGTCGAGCGGATCCGAGCCGGATTCGACCGGCGTCGGGAGGCCGGCAACCCGGTGGAGAAGGCGGTCCGCCGCCTGATCGGCATCGACGTCAAGCTCCGGCAGTACGCGGAGGGCCGCAAGTTCGTCCACGCGGTGGTGGACCGGGTCGGGATGGAAGGCTTCAACCGGATCTTCCAGTCCCCGCTGACGCTGCCCCGCCTCTCCGAGCTGAGCGAACCGGACGCCTGGGTGGCCCGGGTGCACGGTCCCGTCGGGCCGAAGCCCCCCGCCGACTGAGCATGACCCCACTCGCCCCGCCGGTCGCCGCGATCCGGGTCGCGGTCCGTCGCGCGCTGGCCGAGCTGACGGCGTCCGGACCGGTGCTGGTGGCCTGCTCCGGCGGAGCCGACTCGCTCGCCCTGGCCGCCGCCGCCGCGTTCGTGGCACCCCGGTCGGGACGGGCCGCCGGGCTGGTCACCGTCGACCACGGGTTGCAGCCCGGATCCGCCGAGCGGGCCGAGGCGGTCGCGGACTGGGCGCGGCAGAGCGGGCTGGCACCGGTGGAGGTGGTCCGGGTGGAGGTCGCCGGCCGACCCGGTGGCCCGGAGGCCGCCGCCCGCCAGGCCCGCTACCAGGCGTTGGCCGAGGTCGCCGGTCGGTACGGGGCGGCGGCGGTGCTCACCGGGCACACCCGGGACGACCAGGCGGAGACGGTCCTGCTCGCGCTGGCCCGAGGCGCCGGCCCCCGTGGGCTGGCCGGGATGCCGGCGTACCGGGAACTGGCTGGGGTGCCGCTGCTCCGGCCGCTGTTGGAGACCGCTCGGGAGCAGACCCGGGCGGCGTGCACGGCGCTGGGCCTGACCCCGTGGGAGGACCCGCACAACACCGATCCGGCGTACGCCCGGTCGCGGGTACGGGCCGACGTGCTGCCCGCGCTGGTCGAGGCGCTCGGCCCGGCGGTGGTGGACAACCTGGCCCGTACCGCCCGGCTGGTCGCGGCGGACAACGCGGTGCTGGACGGGCTGGCCGTCGAGGCGCTGACCGCCGCCCGGCATCCCGACGGTGGACTGGCCGTCAAGGCGCTGGCCGACCTCGCTCCCGCGCTGCGGGGTCGGGTGCTGCGTGCCTGGGCGCACGAACTGGGTGCCGCGCCGGCCGCCCTGTCGCACCGGCACGTCGTCGCGCTGGACACGCTGGTCACCGGCTGGCGGGGCCAGGGCGCGGCGTACCTGCCGGGTGGGTTGCGGATTCGCCGACACCGCGACCGCCTGCTGCCGGCGGACCGGCCCGCCACACCCCCGACGGACGACGACGAGGTCGACACGTGACGTACCCCCGCAGGCCGCTGTTCGCCCCGCACGGCGCGGTCGCCACCAGTCATCCGCTGGCCACGGCGGCCGGGCTGGCCGTGCTGCGCCGGGGCGGCAACGCGGTCGACGCCGCCCTGGCCACCGCGACCACGCTGACCGTGGTGCAGCCGCCGTCGAACGACATCGGCGGTGACCTGTTCGCCATCGTCTGGGACGGCCACCGGCTGCACGGGCTGAACGCCTCCGGCCGGTCACCGGCCGCGCTGACCCGGGACCTGGTCCTGGCCGCCACCGACGGCCGGGGTGCCGAACCCGCCGACGCGCTGGGCGGGGCGCAGGCCCGGGGACCGGCGATGCCGGCCCGTGGCTGGCTGCCGGTGACCGTGCCGGGCGTACCGGCGGGCTGGCGCGACCTGCACGACCGGTTCGGTTCGCTGCCCTTCGCCGACCTGTTCACCGACGCCATCGGGTACGCCGAGCACGGCCACCCGGTCTCCACCGGTACCGCCGAGACCTGGGCCCGAGCGGCCGCCGGACACGCCGGCCGCACCGGCGGGGAGTACGCCGAGTTCGCCCGGGTCTTCGCCCCGGAGGGACGGGCACCCCGCTCCGGCGAACGCTGGCGCAACCCGGACGCCGCGCGGACCCTGCGACTGATCGCGCAGAGTGGGGCCGAGGAGTTCTACCGGGGCCGGATCGCGGCGGCCCTGGCCGACCACGCGGCCCGGACCGGCGGGCTGCTCACCGGTGACGACCTGGCGGCGCACGCCTCCACCTGGGTCGACCCGGTGCCGGTCGGCTACCGGGACCACGAGGTGTGGGAACTGCCGCCGAACGGGCAGGGTGTGGCCGCCCTGATCGCCCTGGGCATCCTCGACGGGCTCGATCCGGCCGACGCGTCGTGGCGGCACCGGCAGATCGAGGCGGTCAAGCTCGGCTTCGCCGACGCGCACACCCACGTCACCGACGCCGACCGGATGCGGCTGCCGGTCCAGGCGCTGCTCACCCCCGAACACCTGGCCTCGCGCCGGTCCTCGATCACCGAGGACGCCGCCGATCCGGTCGCCGGGGTCCCGGAACGCGGCGGCACGGTGTACCTCTGCGCGGCGGACGCCGACGGGATGATGGTGAGCCTGATCCAGTCCACCTACCTGGCCTTCGGCTCGCACGTGGTGCTGCCCGGCCACGGCTTCGCCCTGCAGAACCGGGGTCTCGGCTTCCGCCTCGACGCCGACCACCCGAACGTGGTGGGCCCGGCGAAGCGGCCGTACCACACCATCATCCCCGGGTTCCTGACCCGCGAGGGCGCGCCGGTCGGGCCGTTCGGGGTGATGGGCGGACACATGCAGCCCCAGGGACACGTGCAACTGATCTCGTCGACCGTGGACGCCGGTCTCGACCCGCAGGCGGCGCTGGACGCCCCGCGTTGGTACTGGCACGCCGGCCGGGCGGTGCTGGTGGAGGAGCACCTGGCAGCCGGGTCGGGGGGTGCCGAACTCGTCGCCGACCTGCGCGCCCGGGGTCACCGGGTCACCGTCGCGGACGAGCCGGCCGTCTTCGGGTACGGCCAGGCGATCTGGCGGCGTCCCGACGGCGGCTACGTCGTCGGCTCGGAGTCCCGGGTCGACGGTGCGGCCGGCGGCTTCTAGGCGTAGCGGGGTCAGCCCGCCGGAACTCGGTCGCGGAACGTGGTGCGGTACGCGTGCGGGGTGGCGCCGACGCGGCGGGTGAAGTGGTGCCGCAGCGCGGCGGCGTCCCCGAAGCCGGCCCGCTCGGCGACCACCTCCACCGACAGTGCGGTGTCCTCCAGCAGCCGCCGGGCCAGCAGCACCCGCTGGCCGGTCAGCCAGTCGTGCGGGGTGGTGCCGGTCTCCGCCCGGAACCGGCGGGCGAACGTCCGGGGCGCCATGCCCGCGCGGGCGGCCACATCGTCGACGGTGAGCTGCTGGTCGAGCCGCTCCATCAGCCACTCCAGCACCGGCTCCAGGGTGGGGGCCTCCGGTGCCTTCGGAATCGGCGCCTCGACGTACTGCGACTGGCCGCCGTCGCGGTGCGGCGGCACCACCATCCGTCGGGCCAGCCGGGTGGCGATGGCCGAGCCGTGCTCCTGGCGTACCAGGTGCAGGCAGGCGTCGATGCCGGCGGCGGTGCCGGCGCTGGTGAGCAGCCGGCCGTCCTGCACGTAGAGCGAGTTGCAGCGGACCTGGGCACTCGGATGGCGGCGCTGCAACTCGTCGACGTGCCGCCAGTGCGTGGTGCATTCCCGGCCGTCGAGCAGCCCGGCCTCGCCCAGCAGGTACGCCCCGGTGCAGACGCTGAACAGGTGTGCCCCCCGGTCGGCGGCCCGCCGCAGCGCCTCGCGCACCTCGGCGGGCGCTCCGGTGCCGTGGTGCGCCGGCACGGCCACCAGGTCGGCCTGGTCGATCGGGCCCAGGTCGGCGGTGGGCACCAGGCCGAAACCGGCGATGGTACGCACCGGGGCGCCCTGCGGGCTGCACAGGTCGAACCGGTAGCCGGGCAGGCCGTCGGCGGTGCGGTCGGTGCCGAAGACCTCGGCGAGCACGCCGACTTCGAACGGGGCGACGCCGTCCAGGGCGAGTACTGCGACCGAGCGGAGCATGTGACGAGGGTAACCCGAGAGGTGGCGGGAAATCGAGGGTGGATGGCATTCCTGCCACTGTCCGGCGGGTGGCGAGGCGCGGAGACTGGTGTCAGCCCGGTGCACCGGCGGCGAGATCACCAGAAATCAGATGAAAGCGAGCGTCGCCATGGGACTCCTGTTCTTCCTCGTGTTCTTCCTGCTCCTCGCCCTGCTCTCGGCCGCCGGGTTGACCGCGGACAGCCGCGACTCGGCCGACTGGAAGCCGTCCGACGGCGGCCACCGCTGGCGGTCCCACCCGTCCTGAACTGATTAGTGCTCTTCGTCCCCAAAAATCCGGGCCGGGGTCGCCCGAAAGAGGCGGCCCCGCCGACGACGAACCCGGGGCGTACGGCAGGCTAGGGCCATGGCTGACGGCTCCTGGTACGACGCCGACATCGACCACGTGATCATTTCGGAGGCGCAGATCCGCGAGAAGACTGCGGAACTGGCCAAGCAGGTCTCCGCGGACTACGCCCACGTCACCGACGGGCTGCTGCTCGTCTGCGTACTCAAGGGCGCGGTCATGTTCATGGCCGACTTCGCCCGGGCGCTGGGCCGCCAGGGACCCCCCGCCGAGCTGGACTTCATGGCCATCTCCTCCTACGGCCAGGGCACCACCTCCTCCGGCGTGGTCCGGATCCTCAAGGACCTCGACCGGGACATCGCCGGCCGGCACGTCGTCGTCGTGGAGGACATCGTCGACTCCGGGCTGACCCTCTCCTGGCTGCTGCGCTACCTGGAGTCCCGGTCCGCGGCGAGCGTCGAGGTGGTCGCGCTGTTCCGCAAGCCCGACGCGGTCAAGGTGACGGTGCCGGTGAAGTACGTCGGCTTCGACATCCCGACCGAGTTCGTCGTCGGGTACGGCCTGGACTTCGGCGAGCGCTACCGCGAGCTGCCGTACGTCGGTGTACTCAAGCCGGAGGTGTACGCCCGGTCCTGACCCCGGCCCGATCGGCGCGGCGGCCGAGTCCGGTGCCGCCGGTCCGGCCGACGTTCAGCCGACTTTCAGCTGGTCGGGCTACCGTGGACTCCGGTGACGGTGGGATCCGCTCTCCGTCACGCCGGTCGACATCCGGTTCGCCGTACGCGTAAGTGCTGGGCTCGCCAGCTCAGATCCGTCTCGTACGGTGTACCGTCGAATGACCGTGGCGCGACAATTCGTGCCCCGGGGTCGAGGCCGGCCCGCACGGCGGCTCCGGCAGCCGCCTAGGCGGCGACACCCACAGTCGGTCAGGACGTCGATCAGGAGGATGCGGGCGTCTCGGCGCTCGACAACAGCATGGAACGTACGCGTTTCTTCCGCCGACCGGTGTTCTGGGTCATCCTGGTCATCCTCGGCGCCGTCGTGCTCAGTCAGTTGTTCACCGGTGGGCCCAGCTACCACCGCGTGGACACCTCAGTCGCGCTCGACCAGCTCAACAAGGGCGGCATCGAGAAGGTCGTCTTCCAGGACAAGGAACAGACGATCCAGCTGAACCTGGCCGAAGAGGCCGAGTTCGGCGAGACGAAGACCAAGCTGATCGAGGCCCAGTTCCCGTACGAGGTCGGCAACGAGGTCTGGAACCAGGTCCTCGACGCCAAGGCGAACAACCGGGTCACCGGGCCGGCCGACACCGAGGTGTCGTCGGACAGCATCTGGGTCAGCCTGCTGGTCAACCTGCTCCCCATCGTGCTGCTCGTGCTGCTGCTGCTGTTCTTCATGTCGCAGATGCAGGGCGGCGGCTCCCGGGTGCTCAACTTCGGCAAGTCCAAGGCGAAGATGATCACCAAGGACACCCCGAAGACGACCTTCGCGGACGTCGCGGGCTCCGAGGAGGCCGTCGAGGAGCTGCACGAGATCAAGGACTTCCTGCAGAACCCGGCGAAGTACCAGGCGCTCGGCGCGAAGATCCCGAAGGGCGTACTCCTCTTCGGGCCGCCCGGAACCGGTAAGACGCTGCTCGCCCGGGCGGTCGCCGGTGAGGCGGGGGTGCCGTTCTACTCGATCTCCGGTTCCGACTTCGTCGAGATGTTCGTCGGTGTCGGCGCCAGCCGGGTCCGCGACCTGTTCGAGCAGGCCAAGGCCAACGCTCCCGCGATCGTCTTCGTCGACGAGATCGACGCCGTCGGTCGCCACCGTGGCGCCGGCATGGGCGGTGGTCACGACGAGCGTGAGCAGACCCTCAACCAACTCCTCGTCGAGATGGACGGCTTCGACGTCAAGGGCGGCGTCATCCTGATCGCCGCCACCAACCGGCCGGACATCCTCGACCCCGCGCTGCTGCGCCCGGGCCGGTTCGACCGGCAGATCCCGGTCGACGCCCCCGACATGGAGGGCCGCAAGGCCATCCTGCGGGTGCACGCCAAGGGCAAGCCGTTCACGCCCGACGTCGACCTCGACTCGGTGGCCAAGCGGACGCCGGGCTTCAGCGGCGCCGACCTGGCCAACGTGATCAACGAGGCGGCCCTGCTGACCGCCCGCAAGGACCAGCGGGCGATCAGCAACGAGTCGCTGGAGGAGTCGATCGACCGGGTGATCGCCGGTCCGCAGCGCCGGACCCGGGTGATGGGCGACCAGGAGAAGAAGATCACCGCGTACCACGAGGGTGGTCACGCGCTGGTCGCCTGGGCACTGCCGCACGCCGCGCCGGTGCACAAGGTGACGATCCTGTCGCGCGGTCGCTCGCTGGGGCACACCCTGGTGCTGCCCACCGAGGACAAGTACACCCAGACCCGTGCCGAGATGATCGACACCCTGGCGTACGCGCTGGGCGGCCGGGCCGCCGAGGAACTCGTCTTCCACGAGCCCACCACCGGTGCCGGCAACGACATCGAGAAGGCCACCGCACTGGCCCGCGCGATGATCACGCAGTACGGCATGAGCTCCAAGCTCGGTGCGATCAAGTACGGCACCAGCGGCGACGAGCCGTTCCTCGGCCGCAACATGGGCCACGAGCGGGACTACTCCGACGCCGTCGCCGCCGAGATCGACGGCGAGATGCGGGCGCTGATCGAACTGGCCCACGACGAGGCCTGGGAGATCCTGGTCGAGTACCGGGACGTCCTGGACAACATCGTGCTCGAGCTGATGGAGAAGGAGACCCTCTCCACTGCCGACATGGCCCGGATCTGCGCCCGGGTGGTGAAGCGTCCGCCGATGGCGCCGTACAACGGTTTCGGCAAGCGGCAGCCCTCCACCGAGCCGCCCGTGCTCACCCCGGCCGAGAAGGACGCGCTCAAGGTGCAGGCCGAGGCCGATGGCGCCCAGGCCACCACGGTCGGTGGCGTCAGCTCGAACAACTCGGACGGCCCGCACTGAGCACCGACGACACGGCGGCCGGTCCCCAGTCACGGGGATCGGCCGCCTCGGCAACCGAGCCCGACATCGACGATCTCGACTACATCGCCGCCCGGCTGGTCAACGGCCGGCTCACCGGCCGCCCGGTCGAGGACACCATGGACCTCGGCCGGATCGAGAAGGCGGTCCGCGAGATCCTGATCGCGGTCGGCGAGAACCCGGACCGCGACGGCCTCCAGCAGACCCCGGCCCGGGTGGCCCGGGCGTACGCCGAGCTCTTCGCCGGCCTGCGGGTCGACCCGGCCACGGTGCTCACCACCACCTTCGAGGCCAATCACGAGGAACTCGTCCTGGTCCGGGACATCGACGTGATGAGCCTCTGCGAGCACCACCTGCTGCCGTTCCGGGGCAACGCGCACATCGGCTACATCCCCGGGCCCGACGGCCGGATCACCGGCCTGTCCAAACTGGCCCGGCTGGTCGAGGTCTTCGCGCGGCGTCCGCAGGTGCAGGAGCGGCTCACCTCCCAGATCGCCGACCTGCTGATGGAGCGGTTGGCACCACGGGGTGTGGTGGTCGTGCTGGAGTGCGAGCACATGTGCATGGCCATGCGCGGCATCCAGAAGTCGGGCGCCAAGACGATCACCTCGGCGGTCCGCGGCACCCTGCAACGGGACGCCAAGTCCCGCGCCGAGGCGATGGCCCTGATCATCCCGCGCTGAGCGGCTCGGGGCCTCCCCGGCACGGGGACCGGCCGGGCACCGGTGCCGCCGGAGCCCGGCCCGGGTCGCTCAGGCAGCCAGCATCGCCAGGACGATCCCGGCCGTGACCAGCACCGCCGGGACCAGGCAGACCAGCGCGCCGAACCGAGGTGTCCGGTCCACCCGCTCACCCGGTCGAGGCGGGAAGAGCCGCGCCACCGCGAGCCAGCCCGCGCCGAACGCCACCGCCGGTGCCGGCAGGCCGACCAGCAGCGCCAGCACCGCCACCGCGTCGCTGTCGGCGACCAGGTACGCCACGATCTGGAGCAGCGGCACCAGCAGCCCCAACGGCCCGTACAGCAGCAGGTTGCGCGGTCGGGCCGACCAGTGGGCCGCCCCGGGCAGCCCCCGGGCCGCCAGGACGTCGTCCGCACCGTGCGCCCAGCGGTTCGCCTCCCGCAACGCGGCCAGCACCGTCCCCGACCCACCGGTCATCGCGCGGGTCGCCTCGGTCAGCTCCGGCGGCGCGGGCACCAGCGACATCGGCGGTACGCCCAACTCCCGCAGCCGGGCCTCCTGCGTCGCCAACCGGGTACGCACCGCCGTCAACTCCTCGCGGGCGGCCTGGACCGTCCGCGCCTGCTCGCTCGCGGCGGTCGCCGCGTCCCGGCGTACCCCGTCGAGCTGACGGGTCGCGGCCAGATAGTCGGTCCACGCCGCCGCCACCGGATCGGTGGAACCGGACGGCGACGTCCCACCGGTCCGCTGTCGGACCGGCCCGGCGGTCGTGGTCGACGATCCGCTTCCCGTCACGCCGCCTCCCCGTCCACGTCATCCGGCACGTCGTACGGCACCAGCACCAGCCCACGCTCGGCCGGGCCGTCCCAGAGGACCACCCGCCCGGGCCGGGGCCGCCACTCCACCGGCCGCCCGAACACCGGCGTGAGCTGCGCCCCCGGCACACCCGCGACCGCCACCGCGGTCAGCTTGTCGACCGTCTCCTCCGGACCCAGCAGCGCCGCGAACGACGGCACCGTGCGCCACCAACCGAGCAGATGCTGCCCCGCCGGTGGGCCCTCCCGCAGCAGCATCCGCAGCCGATCCGGTGGCAGCTGCTCCGGCGGCGCCACGTCCAGCCCGAACACCACCAGGTAGGCGGGCTGCCCGGCGTCGACGACCGCGAGCAGCCCGGCCAGGTCCACCGTCTCCACCGGATGCCGGTGCGCCAACTCCTGTGCCAGGTCGTCGGCTGACGACCGCGACTCGGGATCCGGTACGGCGATCACGAAGCGTGCCGTTCCCGGCGGGTGGTGCGCCGCAGTGCTTCGGGCGGCCGTGGCCAGCAGCCGGGTCGCCTCCGGTCGCGGCCCGAGTACGGCCAGGTTGCGCCCGGCGGCCGGGCCGAGCGGCACCATCACGGTGCTCCGTGCCACGTCCACCGCCCGCCCGAGCAGCGCCGCCGGCGCCAACGTCTGCCCGGACTCGGCCGAGCGGTGGCGCGGATCGTTGCGCAACGAGGGGTACGCGTACCCGGCGAAGACCACCGGCGGGACGCTGCCCTCCGGACGCGCCTGCCAGAGACGGTGCCGCAGGCCCTCCACGACGTCCGGCTCGTCCTGCGGATCGGGGAACCGGACCATCCGCTCGTGTCCCCGGATCGCGCCACGCGGACCACCGAGGCCCCCGGCGGTGTTCACCACCGCGCTGCCCACCGGCAGCCCGGCCGCCGAATCGTTGGTCGGCTCCAGCACCGGCCCGCCGCCTGGCAGCGCCACCCGCACCGGGAACTGGCCGAGCAGCGAGTCCCGCTGCCCACCGTCGCGTACGCCCAACCCCAGATCGCCCTCACCGGCCAGCACCAGGTGCACCCCGTACGCCCGGCCCGTCCTGGTCAGCGCGTCCAGCCGGGCCACCACGTCGGCGGCCAACCGGTCCCGCTCGGCGAAGAGCAGCGGCAGGTTCTCCACCACGCAGACCACCCGGGGCAGCCGTCGGTGTCGCCGTAGCTCGGCGAAACGTTGCCCACCCGCGCGGGTCGCCGCGTCGGACCGCCGTTGCACCTCCGCCGTCAACTGCTCCAGCAGGTCCAGCACGTACTCGCGGTCGGCGGCCATCGCCGCGGCCCGTACCTGCGGCACCCAGGACCGGTCCCGCTCGGTCTGCAGGAACTCCGCGAAGGACTCGCCCGCACCGAGGTCGACCAGGTACAGCTCCAGCTCCTCCGGGCCGTACCGGGCGGCGAGACCGAGCAGCGCCGTGGTCAGGAACGTGGCGCGACAGACCCGGGACCGGCCGCTGACCAGCCAGTGCGGCGTCAACTCGGTGAAGCCGAGGGGCACCGGACGCCCACCCGCGTCGCCGACCGTGGTGCTCAGCCCGTCGGTCGCGTCCGCCTGCCACAAATCGTCGCTCTCCGGCGGCAGCAGGCCCGACAGCGACAGCCGGGTACCGGCCTCGATCTGGGCGGCGAGTCGGCGGCAAACGGTGTCGACCAGCTCGGCCGGTGGATCCGGCTCGACGAACACCGGCGAGTTCAACCCACCCGGCGAGCCGGTGCCCGCGCTCGCGAACGGGGCCCCGGGCGGGTCGCCCAACAGCGCGTACGCGGTCCGGACGGAGAGCGCGGTGGCCCGGGGCAGCGGATCCCGTCCGCCCGTCGGCCACCCGGCGACCACCAGATGCAGCCCGGCGGTGGGGCCCTGCTCGGCGAGCGCCTCGATCCGCGCCAGGTCGGTCGCCCCGGTGCAGTCCGGCAGGGCGGCGACCACCAGCAACATCGACCGGTCGTGCCGGCGGGTACCCGAGGCCCCCGGCGTCACCCACCGTTCCGCCTCGGTCAACACCGCCCGCAGCCCGTCGACGTCCGTGGCCGGCGGCGGGAGCACCCCGGCGTCGCCGAGTGCCCCGAACGGCCCGAGCACCCCACCCGTCGCGTCCACCGCCCGCACCAGCAGCGCCCCCGCCGGTGTCGCCGCCACCAGTCGCAGCAGTACGGCCCGCAGCAGCCCGGCCACCCGAGGATCGTGCGCGTCGACGTCGACGGCCAGATGCCCGGTGCCGACCAGCGGGACCAGCGCGGGGAAGCGGGCGTCGTCCAGCGGCGCGGCGGTGCCCACCCGGACGAAGGGCGGTGGACCCTCCCCGGCGGGACAGGTCGGCGCGATCGCGTCCAGCTCGGTACCGGCCCAGCCGGGCGCGAGGATCAGCGCGGCGCCGCGCAGCCGTTCGGCGAGTGCGTACTGGCGACGCTGGTCGGCCGGAGCGGGACGGGTCTCGTCGAGGACGGCTGCCGCCGCGGTGACCGTCGCGGCAGCTCGGCGGTGCAGCGCGGCGGCACGGAGCGTCCGTGCCTTCGGACCGCCCACCGCGTCCACCTCCTCCGCCCGAGGTCGGCACCAGGTCCCGGGCAGAGACGACGGTATCCCAGTCGCGGCCCCTCCTCGGGGATGCGCGGCGCCACAGCGCCGGTGTTGTCGTGGATCTCACCGGTCGCCAGTGGTCCGTCACGATCTGCTGAATCTGGGGCATTGGGTCCACAGCGTCCAGCCGATAGCCTCAGGGGGTGGAATCAGTGCCGCCCCCCGCCGGTTCCCAGGTCTCCCGGGTACCGGCGCAACGGACCCCGCCGGAGGAGGATCTGGCGCCGCCCTCGACCGCGCCGGCACCACCCCAGCCTCGGCGGCGACTGCGGAAGGTACTGATGGTGATCACCGGGGCGGTGGCGGCGCTCTGCCTGGCGGGTGGGATCACCGGCTTCGTCATGTACGACCGCGCCACCACTCCCGACCGCAGCGCCCCTGACGTAGTGGTGGACAACTACCTTCGCGCGTACTTAGCGGATCGCAACGATGTGCGGGCAGACCTGTTTGCTTGCGACAACAACGCAGACCTGAGCCAAATCGAAGTGTTACGGGACGAGATTAGGGCTCGCGAAGAACAATTCGGAACCAGCATGTCGGTCAGTTGGGGAAGCCTTCGGTGGAATCAGGACGGCAACGAGGCTGACGTGCGAGTCGACCTGACCTTTGCCGCTCAGTTGGATGGCATGAGACAAACGGACCGCCAGTCGTGGAGATTTACCACGCAGTTGGCCGACAGTTGGCGGGTGTGTTCCGCTGAGAGGGTTTCCTGACTACTCGACCCATAGCAGGTGTACGGGTACCTCCAGTGTGGTCGGGGACTGGCCACGCCAGGCCCAGCGGTACCACTCCAACTCGGGCGCGACGCGTATGCAGATGTCGCCTTCGGCACCGGAGTAGGTCTCGGTGACCGCGCGCAGATCGCGGTGCTCGACGGCGTCGACCATGTGTACGACGCGTCGGCCGGTGACCGCGTCGGCCTCGAAGACCGGGGTGGGGGACCGGTGCGCGGGAGCGTCCAGCGAGACGAGCCGCAGGCCGTTGTCCTCGGCGGGGGCGGTACGCGAGCCCACCGTCTCGACCCAGACCCGCTCGACCGGTACCAGTGGTGCGAAGACCTCCACCTGGTCGGACTCGGCGCGATACCACTCGTGCTCCGGGATGATCGGCACGTAGGTGCGACTGTTCTGCACCACCCGCTCGTCGGCCCGCAAGTCGGTGCGCCATCCGAGGCCGGGCAGCCCGACCAGGACGCGTTGCCCGCGCAGATCGACGCGGCCGGTGGCGGGCACGATCTCGATCGGGCGGGGTGGTCGTGGCGCCCAGTCCGGCTGGTCGGCGAAGGGGTCGGGAAGGGGTCCGGTCATGACGACGGGTGTCTCACCCCGCGCCCTTCAGCGGTGCGCCCTTGGCGCGCATGAAGGGCACCGGGTCAACGGCACCCCGGCTGCTGCGATCGCCGTCGACGTGCACCTCGAAGTGCAGGTGCGGTCCGGAGGAGTTGCCGCTGCTGCCCACCTCACCGATCACCTCGCCGGCCTGCACGGTGTCCCCCACCTGGACGCGGGGACGACTGACCAGGTGACAGTATCGGGTGATGACACCCTGGGCGTGCAGCACGTCCACGAACCAGCCGCAGCCGCCCTTATTCGGCCAACCGTCCACGTTGCAGCTCAGTCGTCCGCGCCGGTCCGGGTCGCACCGCGAGACGATGACCCGGCCGGTGGCCGCGACTCTGATCAGGGTGCCCTTCGGCGCGGCGATGTCCACCCCGTTGTGCCCGGGGCGGCTGGCCGTCCGGAAACCGGAGCCCACGCCGCCGGGGATGGGCGCGGTCCAGCCGGAGGCGGCGATGTCGCCCGACGCGGCCGCGTCGCACACCTGCTGACCGGCGATCAGTGCTGTTCGGGCGGCACCACCGGCGAGCGCGTCGACGATGCGCGAGGCAAGTTCCTCGTGCTTGGCGTACGCGTCGGGAAAGGTGCTGATCTGGACCCGCTGAGCGGCCACGGTCAGCGGCAGCTTCTCCCAGTCGGATACGTCCACGAGCTTCTCGTAGAACTTGCGGGACGCGTACGCCGGGTTCATCCGCTGCCGGACCGACCCCCACGAGGCGCGCTGCTGGAACAGACCGACCGAGTCGTGGTCGGCGCCGACGCCCTCGTTGGGGATGTCGTGCGACTCGGCTACGGTGCGGTTGGCCAGATTGAGCAGCCGTGACTCCTGCATCGCGGTCGCCACGGCGACCACCCAGCCCCGGGCCGGCACCTCCATCTCCTGGCCGACCTTGATGATCACTGCGGCGTTGCGCATCTGCCGCTCCCCGTAGTCGGAGAACCGGGGCATCTTGCCGGTGACGTCGACCTCGAAGTCCCCGGTGCACTCCATGCTGACCGGGTCGATCTGCTCGGCGGACTCGCCGCCCAACTCGGTGAGGAAGAAGGCACCGGCACCGCCCGTGCAGCACAGCAACGCGAGCGCGGCGGTGAGCGCCGCAGCGAGTGCGCCCACCCGCACCGGCGGCCGACGCGGACTACTTTCGTTGCTCATGACGGCACTCCGCTTCGCTTCGTGCCGCCATGAGGCACCACTGCACAATCACGATGATTCGCTCGCTGACGCTCGCTCATGACGGCACTCCGCTTCGCTTCGTACCGCCGAGAGGCACCACTGCACCGTGACGATGATTCACTCGCTGACGCTCGCTCATGCCCGCTCCCAGTCCACGGCGTCGACCAACCATCGCCCGTCCGGCGCCACCAGTTCGAGCCGGAGCCGCCCGGTGTCGAGCGTGACCAGCGCCTCCACGAATGTCTCGCCCCGAGGACGCACGGTCACCTCCTCGGTCAGTTCCCCGGCGGGCACGCCTGCGGGGTCCGCGCCGGCGAGCTTGTCGAGGAGAGCCGGGGTGGCGAACGGGCGTAGCTCCTGATGCCACTGCTCCGCGGACTGGCCGGGCTGTCCGAGCCAGGCAGTCGTGAAGCGTTCCGCGATCCGCTCCGGTGTGGGCTCGCCGGGGCGGGTGACCGGTGACGGCGTCGTGGTCGTCGAGATCGCGCCGTCATCGCCGGTGGTCGGGTGCACCGTGGTGATCGGCGCCGGCGGGCGGTTGCTCAGTCCGGCGGAGGAGTCGTCCGGGCCGGACACCACCCGGGCCGCCCCGACCACGCCGATCACCAGGACCGCGATGCCGAGCGCGACGCCCAGCCGGGACCGCAACAACCGGGTGAAGACGAACTCGATCGCGCGCCGCACGATGCTCACCGGGCCTCGGAGCGAACCCGCGGCGTCACCTTCTCGGGTGCCCGCTCAGCCGAGCCCGGCCGGTAGATGGCGAACGACGGGTTCTCCTCGGGAACGTCCGGCGCCGTCCAGGAAGCGGGCTGGCGGCGGCGCGGTCGGGGCGCGGAGGGCCGGCCCTCGGGGCGTTGCTCCTCGGCTAGGGAAGGTGTGCCCTTGGGTTCTCGGCCGTCCGGGCGCTGCGGAGCGTCCGGACGCTGTGGAGTGCCCGGGCCGCCGACGGGGACCGGGTCCGGCCGGGCCTCGGGGCGCACCTTCGGCTGCTCTGGCGCCAGGGCTCGGCGCCGCCCCATGCCCGGCTCGGTGGTCCCGCCCGGCTCGGCCACGTCGAGCCGGGCGGCGGTCCGCATGTCCCGGAAGAACCTCCGGTGCCAGGACCCGGCGGAACTGACCGCCTCGCTGCTGTCCTTCCCGCCCAACTGGGTGATCCGGCGGTACGGGCGCAGCAGCAGCCAACCGACCACTCCGCACAGCCAGACCAGGACCACCTGCAGCCAGCCCGGCAGCGTGGCGGTGCTCATGATGAGGTCGACGGCGAAGAGGTAGATGGCGGCACCGGTGCCGAAGATCGCGATGTTGAAGAGAGCCGCCACCACCGCGTTGCCGAGACGACGCAGCCCGGCGCTGGCCGGACGGAGCAGACCGATCGTGCCCAGGATCGGCGCGGCGATCACCGCCCACCGGAAGATCAGGAAGCCGAGCAGGACGAGCAGCGACGCGGTCAGGTCGAACATCGCGAAGAGCAGGGCGGCCAGTACGGCGATGAAACCCGCGCCGACCCGGTCCATGTCCCGGACGCCCTGCAGGTACTCGAACGCCTCCGGATCCTCTCGCTCGATCTGCGCCGCGACGGTCATCCACTGCTGCTTCTTGGCATTGATGGTCGCGTCACGAGTCTGCGGATTGGCGCGGATCTTCTCCGCCTCTTCCCAAGACAGCGACTTGGCGTCGTAGAGGGCGGCACCGTACTTGCGGGCGGTCTCGCTGTCGGCCGAGCCAAGCACCCCACGTAACCAGTTGCGGTAGAGCATCGCCTCGGCAGCCGTGTCACTCGCCCGCACCGCAGGCGGACGCTTGTCCGTGCAGGCGTCCGGGTTGGGCATCGCACAGCGGTCGGGCGGCACATCCTTGGAGGCGGGACCCACAGCGTCGTGTACGACACCGAGTGTGGAGACGAGGGCACCATCGGCGAGGTTGGCGGACTTGACCGGCCAGGCAGCCAACGCAGTTACCGCGATCATCACCACCAGCGCCCACCCCGCAGTGGTCATGGCATTGCTCATGTCGGACTGGCGGGATCGCCAGAGCAGATACAGCCCGACGACGCAGAGCGTGACGATGCCGAAGACGCTGAACACCTTCTGGTAGATCGCCTTGGTCGCCTGCTCTACGAGGGGATCGGCCCAGCCCCACATGGTCCCGGGCTCCCAGGCCCGCTCGCGCAGAGCGTTCGAGGCGCCGACGATCGAGGTGGCAATCATGAACTCGCCGTTGGCGATGGTGTTGGTGAACTTGTAGTCCGGGTGCAGCAGTGTGGTGGCGCAGCCGGACTCGACCTTGTAGGTGCTGTAGCTGTAGCCGGCGTAGCCGTAGTCGGTGTAGTACCCCTTCGGACCAGGCAGCTTGGAGGCCTCGGGGCGGGAGGCGAACCAGCCGGCCATGCCGGAGTCCGGTGCGGTCGGTGTCGGGGGGTTCAGGCAGGTGGCCTCCGACTCCGCGACCTGCTGGAGCTTTGCCACGCAGGCCCGGAAGTCGACCTGCCACTCCTGCACGGTGCACAGGTCTGCGGAAGCCTGGTACGCGACCGGGGCGGCGTACGCGGGTGTGGCGGTGAGCCCGGGCCAACTGATCGTGGCTCCGGCGAGGACGCCGAGTGCCAGGAGGAACGCCGTGATCCTTGCCCGGGCCCTCGCCATGTCACGCCTCCATGTCAGGCAGGACGGTCGGCAGCACCCCTGCGGCGGCGGCGATGGCGGCGGGGGTGGTGTCGAGGTGACTCAGCAGTCCGTCCACGTAGGAGACGTCGACTCGGACCTTCTGCACTCGGCCGTCCACGTCGCGCATGACGAACTCACGGAAGCCGAGTCGGTGGGCGGAGGTCGCGTCGGCGGTGGAGAGCGAGGCGAGGGTGGCCTCGTACCCGTCGTCCACCGGCACGCGCAGCAGCCGCAGCGCCTCGGAGGCGATCTCGGCGTCCTCGGCGATCCGGCCGACGAAGACGGTGGAGACGAGGTTCTGCACGTCGAGGCCGAGGATGTCCCGTGGGTTCTGGGAGGCGACCAGCGCGGCGAGGTTCCACTTCCGGGAGTCACGGGCGAGCCGAACCAGGAACGATCGACCGGAGCGCCACCCCTCCATGAAGTGCGCCTCGTCCAGGCCCACGAGTTTGCGGGACGACATCGAGCCGCCGTAGCAGCGGCGTACCGCCAGTCGGTGCGCGGTGTGCAGCATCGGCAGCGCCAACGCCTCCTCGGCCGACCAGTACTCGCGTTCGATCTTGAGGTCGGGCAGCCGCAGGCCGGCCATGGTGATCACGGTGAGCGCCGCGTCCGGCCCGAGCAGCCCCTCCGGCGGCCGGCCGAAGAAGAGCATGGCCAGCGGCATCTCGGCGGTGTCCAGTAGCAGGTTGGCCAGTTCCCGGCCGGCGTCGTCGTCGAGCTGCCCGAGGCAGGTGACCACGTCGTCCAGCGTGGACGTCTCCTCGGCGGGCACCTGGCGTACGGCGTGCCGGAACAGGGTGGCGGTGGACGCCTCGCGGGCCACCTGCGGCGGCACCAGCATCATGCAGATGTCCTGCACCAGCATCCGCCGCTCGGCGCGGGCGTTGGAGACCGCGATCTCGAACTCGCGGTCACCGGCTGCGCCGCTGCTGAACTCGCTACGCAGCGGCGTCGGGATCAGCGAGTACGGTGCGAGGGTGCCGTGCTCGGAACCGGTCAGGTTGAGCACCCGAGAGTACGGGCGCAGCTCCGGCATCGCGCAGAGCCGGGCCAGCGGGCCGGACGGGTCGAGCAGCGTCACCTGCACACCGCGTCGCGCGGCGAGGTAGCCCAGGGCGCCGAGCAGGGTCGACTTGCCACCGCCCGGCTCGGCCACGAAGACCGCCAACCCGGAGCGTTCGCGGACCTCCATCGGGAAGTGCAGGTCGAGGAAGACCGGTCGGCGGCAGGTGCCCGCGGTCCGCCCGATCAGGTCGCCCCGGCGGTCGCCGACCGTCGACGCGGCCTGGGGCAGCGCCGCCGCCAGCAGGGGGACCGGCATCCGCCGGACGTATCCGGTGTTGGCGATCGGCTCCCCGGGGATGAACTCGCGGGCCAGCCAGTCCTGGCTCTTCGGATGCTGGAGGGAGACGCGCAGCTCGCGCGAGTAGAGCTGGATCAGCCGCCGGGCCCGCTCCAGGCACTCCTCACGGGTACGTCCACCCACCGCGATGCGGTGCCAGCCGTGCGCCCGGGCGGAGTCGACCGGCAGTCCGGTGGTCATCTCGTCGCCGATCACCAGGGCACGCTTGGCCAGGCGTTCCAGCTCGGGCGGTGCGTCGATGCCGTGCTCGGCGTAGTCGAGCTGCTGTGACCGGATCATCCGGAGCCGGTGCTCCAGGTTTCGGAAGGAGTCGCCGGAACCGAGGATGTCGACCCGGGTGGAGAGCTCCATCGGCCACGGCAGCCGCTCGTGGAAGTGCAGCCAGGGCTCGTGCCGCTCGGGGATCTCCAGCGGCTCCATCCGGCCGACGGCGAGCACCGCCACGTGCCGTTCCTCGCCGGTCATCCGGTTGACCAGCTTGACCGTCGAACCGTACGGGGTGCGGTAACGCTCGACCTGCTCGGTGAGGGCCAGCAGGTCGCCGCGTTCCCAGCGCCCGTCGGTGATGGGCGAGAGCGCGCCGGGCGGTGCCATGCAGAGCGCCACCGAGCGGTACAGCAGCCATTCCAGCTCCTGCGAGGTGACCCGGCGGCCCCGCATGCCGAACGCGCCCAGGACCTCGTCGAACTGTTCGACGGTGCGTCCGAGCTTGCGGCGTTCGCCTTCGGCCACGCCTCGGCCGAAGGTGCGCAGCACCCGTTCGGTGAGCGAGTCGCCGAGCGAGCGTCGCGCGAAGGTGACGCCGAGGTAGGTCTGCCCCTCGGCGTGGTTGACCGAGAGCAGGTGCCGTTGCGCCGCGACCAGGTGGTCGGCCCAGCTGGGGGTGTCGGGGACGTCCGGCAGTGGGGCGGCGGTGTGGGCGTCGATCGTGCGGGCCCACTCGTCGGCCGGGAAGGGCCGGGTGGTGCGCCGTAGGTGCAACCGGAATCCGGCCAGGCCGGCGTACTGCTCGGAGATGGCCGAGAGCAGCGCCTCCCGCTCCGCGTCGGGCCGGAACGCCCAGCGCACCTCCGGCAGCCAGTACCAGGCGGTGACGGTGTTGGGGGTGAAGGTCAGGTGACCGGCGATCTCGGTGATGGCCAGTTCGACCGACGGATCCCGGTCACCGAACTTGATCTTCGGTGGGCGGACGCGGGTCGGCTTCACCGGACGGTCGCGCCGCTCCACCGAGCGTTGCCGGGGCGCGGCGGTCGTCCGGGCGGCGGGTGCGGGCGTCCGCCGCGACGGCGGGGCGGTCTCGGCCGGTCGGGCCTCGTCGGCTGGCGGGCGTTCGTCACGGGTCGGCCGTGGCTCGCGCTGCGGACGGTCGTCGCGGGCCGGGCGCTCGTCGACGCCGGGGCGCGCGGACCGTTCGGCCCGGGTCGGCTGGTCGTCGACGGGCGGGCGGGCGTTCGGCAGCCGGTCGGGAGTCGGTGCCGGCGTCCGGGCGGGCGGCGGCGGTGCGGCGGGCGCGGCGACCACGGGAGGCTCGGCGGCCGGTCGGGCGACGGTGGGGGCCGGGCCGGTGGCCTGTGCGGGCAGGTGTGGTGTTGCCGGCCGCTGGGTCACCGGCGCCGGAGGGACGACCGGCGGTGGCGGGGGCAGCGCCTGCTGCGGCACGGTCCGCCCGGGCAGGGCACGCTGGGCGGAACCCGGTCGGGCGTAGGTGCCGCCGAACAGGTCCAGGAAGGGCGAGTCGATGTCGGCCCCGTCGCGGGGGGCCGGGGGCGGTGGTGCGGGTTCGGCCGACACCGACAGGCGCTGCGGCGGGCGAGGGGCCTGGAAGACACCGACGCCACCGTGGCCGGGGGTGGTGGCGAGCGCCGGATCCAGCTCGACGTCGTCGAGCTCACCGGCCTGCGGGTAGTCGAATGATCGCGCACGGTTACCGTGCGGTGCGGCCGGACGCCCGGCCGGGGATCCCGGCGTGGAGGAGGGGCTCATGCGACCGCCCTGCCCGCGTCCGTGGTGGCCGTGGGGGAGCCGGGTGTCGCCTCGGCGGCACCGGGGCGGCCCGGCAACCTGTGGGACGGCCGGTACGGCGTGCAGCCGGTCATGCGAGTTCCTCCCGGATCCTGATCCTGCTGCCGACCAGGCGCGGATCGCGCTGTTCGGCGGCCGGCTCCCGGGTGCGTCGCCAGTCGGTCAGCGCGGTACGGATCACCATGCGCGCCGGCCGGTCCGGGTCGACGTACCGGAAGACGAACGAGGTGGTCACGATGGCGAGGGCGATCTCCCAGGCGGGGAAGAGCTCGACCTGCAACGTGAACAACCAGTGGATGAACATGTAGAGGGGAACGAGCAGCATGAACAGCCCGTACTGGGCGTACGGCAGGTGAACCGGAAGGGTGTAGCCGGGCGGCCCGAGATAGACCAGGCGGGCCCGGTAGATGTCGTCGTCGGTGCGCAGCCGCATGTCGAGCCCGCGCCTATTCGAAGATCAGGTTGATCAGGAAGTCGCCGATGAAGAAGAGGGTGGCGGCTCCGGCGATGAAGGCCAACCCGACGATCGCGATGGCGGAGCTTGTCAACACCTTGGAGATCTCGCCCCGGCTGGCCCGCCCGATGAAGATGACACCCAGGACGGCGAGCAGGATCGGCGCGATCTTGCTGGCGAAGAAGGTGACGACGCCTTCGGTGTTGATCCCGGTCGGCTCGTCGGCGGCGAGCGGGATCGACGACGCCACAGTGGAGAGCAGGTGGGCGGCGTTGCTCGACGCCGCTTCCATCAGCTCGATGGCGATCACTGGAACCTCCCCAAGTCGCGGCCGGCGGTGCCGCGGTGGTGCAGTAGGCAAGCCTTGCGGGATTGGTGCTCGGTCGGTACAGCGACCGAGACCCTGTGTGTGTCACTCGCCACGGAAAGTGGCGATTTTTGGGCGAATTACCCCGCTTCGGCCCTCCCCTCCACGCCTCGCCATCTCGATGCTGGGCAATTCCACAGCGTACGGGCCGCCCCCCTTTGCGACAAGCCGCGAAGAGTCTGCCCGAAGCTGCCCGGACGACCGATAGTACACACGTTCTAATCACCATGTCAGCGCCCGGATCGCGGGCCTGCTCAGGGCGGTGGGACGGACCGGTACCGTCTAGTCGTGACCGATCTGGTACGGGCCCCGGCCCCGGTGGTGATGGGCGTTCTGAATGTCACGCCCGACTCGTTCTCCGACGGCGGACGCTACGCCGACGTCGCCGCGGCCGTCGCACACGGCGTCCGGCTGCGCGCCGAGGGAGCGGCGTTGGTGGATGTCGGTGGAGAGTCGACGCGGCCCGGCGCCGACCGGGTGGACGCCGAGACCGAGAGCGCCCGGGTGCTGCCGGTGGTCCGGGAGCTGACGGCGGCGGGCGTGCCGGTCAGCATCGACACCACCCGGGCCCGGGTCGCCGAGGCCGCGCTGGCGGCCGGGGCGGTCGTGGTCAACGACGTCTCCGGGGGCCTGGCCGATCCGGACATGGCCCGCGTCGTCCGGGACGCCGACTGCCCCTGGGTGCTGATGCACTGGCGTGGCCACTCCCGGCGGATGAGCGAGTTGGCCAGCTACCGCGACGTGGTCACCGACGTCCGCGCCGAACTCGGCGAGCGGGTGGCGGCGGCGCTCGCCGCCGGGGTGTCCGAGAACCGACTGATCGTCGACCCGGGTCTGGGCTTCGCCAAGACGGCGGCGCACAACTGGCAGCTCAGCGCCCGGCTGCCGGAACTGCTCGACCTCGGCTACCCGCTGCTGTTCGCCGCGAGCCGCAAGTCCTACCTCGGTCTGCTGCTGGCCGGCCCGGACGGCACCCTGCGACCCACCGACGGACGGGCGTCGGCCACCGTCGCCACCAGCCTGCTCGCGGTCGCCGCCGGTGCCTGGGGGGTACGCGTGCACGACGTGCGCGCCACCGTGGACGCGCTCGCGGTCTGGCAGGCCACCGGCGCTCCCCGGCTCGACGGCGTGCCGCAGAGCCGACCGCCTGTCGGCGCGGCCGACCGGGAGGTGTGGCGATGACCGACCGGATCGAGCTGACCGGCCTGCGGGCCCACGGCCGGCACGGCGTGTACGACTTCGAGCGGGCCCGGGGACAGGAGTTCGTCGTCGACGTCGTCCTGGAGCTGGACCTCGGCCCCGCCGCGCGCTCCGACGACGTGGCCGACACGGTGCACTACGGCGAACTGGCCGACGGGCTGGTCGCGGTGATCACCGGCGAGCCGGTCAACCTGATCGAGACGCTGGCCGACCGCCTGATCGCGGTCTGCCTGACCGATCCGCGGGTGTCCGCCGCGACGGTGACCGTGCACAAACCCGAGGCGCCGGTGCCGCACGCCTTCGGCGACGTGGCCGTGACGATGCGCCGGACGCGTACCCGATGACGCGGGCGGTGCTCTCCCTGGGCAGCAACCTGGGTGACCGCCTCGACCACCTGGGTACCGCCGTGGCCACGCTCGGCGAGAGCGTGCTGATGGTCTCCGGGGTGTACGAGACGCCGCCCTGGGGCGACATCGCGCAGCCGGCGTACCTGAACGCGGTGGTGCTGGTCGGCGACCCGGCCGCCGGCCCGTACGACTGGTTGGCGCGGGCCCGGGCCGCCGAGCAGGCCGCCGGGCGGGTCCGCGACCCACAGCGGCGGTTCGGTCCGCGCACGCTCGACGTCGACGTGATCGCGGTCTGGGGCGACGACGGTGAACCGGTGCTCAGCGACGATCCCGAGCTGATCCTGCCGCATCCCCGGGCGCACCTGCGCGCTTTCGTGCTACGGCCGTGGATCGACATCCAGCCCTACGGCCGGTTGCCCGGACACGGCTGGCTGACCGATCTGCTCACCGCCGGGCCGCTCGCCGCCGAGGTCGCGGAACTGAGCCCACGGCCGGATCTGACGTTAGAGTCGACGCCATGAGCGAGCGCAGCGGAGTCGACACGGGCGAGCACGGCGGGTCGGCCGTGTGGCGCGGCGCCGCGGTGGCCCTGACCGGCACGCGGCGTGACGGAGGACCGGCATGACGCGGTCCACGCCCCCCGACGACGAGTCGCGGATGGGTCCCACGCGCATCTCGACCCTGGTGGTCGCTGCCCTGGCCGCCGCCGCCGTGACCTGGCTGCTGATCAGCAGCTTCTACTACAGCGGGCTGCCGCCACTGCCCTGGCTGCCGGTGGTGACCCTGGCCGGGCTAGCCGTGCTGGAGGCGTACGCGGCGGTCAACACCCGTGGTCGCATCGACCGTCGGCCCGGCCGCGACCCGGTCAACCCGTTGATGGTCGCCCGTTTCGTCGTGCTGGCCAAGGCGTCCGCGCTGGTCGGTGCCATCTTCGCCGGGGCGTACGCCGGGTTGGTCGGTTGGTTGTTGGTGCAGAGCACCCGGGCGGCCGGCGCGGATCGGCCGGCGGCGATCGCCGGACTCGTGGCCTCGGTCGCGCTGGTGGCGGCCGCGCTCTGGTTGGAGCGCTCCTGCCGGGTCCCGGAGCAGCCGGAGGACGAGCAGGAGCCGGACGACTGGGAGAGCCGCCCGCCTCGACGCTGAACGCGGGGTTACGCCCGGCTCCGCCGCGCGGGTACGGTGCCTGCGACCAGAAGTGACGGTCACCGCCGGTGCGTCGATGGGTTCCCGGCGGCTGCTGGGAGGCAACGATCATGGCGTACGACGACTCGGGCCGGAGTCAACTCCCGGAACCGACCTCCGCCGCCCCCGTCGCGGTGGCGGAGCCCGGTCCCGACGACCCGCAGTGCGAGACCGGCCCGGACCGCTTCGGTGTGCACATCGTCTGGGAGACGCTCCTGCTGTTCGGCTTCGCCGCGCTGGTCTACCTGGTCTGGCGGGAGGACCCGGCGGTCCTGCGGGGCAGTGGGCTGCGCGTACTCATCGTCGAGGTGGTCGCTCTCGGCCTGCTGGCGCTGGCCGCCGGGCTGAGCCTGCGGACGGCTGCGGTGAACCTGGCGATCGGGCCGGTGGCGGTCGCGGCCGGGCTGCACTTCGCCGAACAGTCGGACCGGGGCCTGGTCGAGGCCGTCGGGCTGGCAGGTGGCGTGGCCGCCCTCGGTGGACTGCTGCTGGGGCTGCTCGTCGTGGTGCTGCACGTGCCCGGCTGGGCGGCCAGCCTGGCGGGTGCGGCCGGCGTGATCGTCTACATCGAGCAGCGCTCCGCGCCGGTGCTGGTGCAGGGGGACTTCGACCCGCGCGGCGTCGCCGGCCAGCTCTTCGTCGGCTTCGCCGCGATCGCCGTCTTCGGCGCGTTGTTCGGGGCGCTGGGACCGATCCGTCGGCTGGTCGGCCGGTTCCGTCCGGTCGCCGATCCGGCCCGGCGGCGGGGGACGGCCGCGGCGGTCGTCACCACCCTGGGGTACGTCGTCTCCACCGTCCTGGCGATGCTCGCCGGTGCACTCGTCGCCTCCGCCGAGGGCGCGGTGACCCCGGCGACCGGGCTGGACTGGACGGTGCTGGCGGTGGGCGCGGCCGTGCTCGCCGGCACCAGCGCCTTCGGGCTGCGCGGCGGGGTGTTCGGCACGCTGCTGACGGCCGGCGCGATCGGCCTGTTCCTCGCGTACGCGCAGACCCGTGGCTGGACGGTCAGCCGGTGGGCGGTCGGTGGGGTGGTGCTGGCCACCGGTCTGGTGGTCACCCGGCTGGTCGAGGCGTACGGGCGTCCGGCACCGATGTTCCGGGCCGCGCCGCCGCCCCCGCCGCCGGACGCCACCAACGGCGGCGGGTGGACGTTGCCACGGCCGGAGCCGGTCGGTGACTGGCCGCCGATGCCTCCGGCAGAGCCGCCGATGAGCACCACCGACCCGTGGGGGCCCCGCCGGTGGGAGACCGGCCCGCGCCCGTGGGACGCCGAGGATCGCTGACGGGCGGCGGTTCCCGCGTGCCGTCGACGCGCCGAATGTGATCTCGACGGTTAGGCTCGGTTCATGACCGACACATCATCGATCTCCGGCGGCCGGTCGTTCGAGGAGCTGGACGCCCTCTCCACGGAGGAGCTGCGCGAGCAGGCGTTCGCGCTCGCCCGGGAGAACCGGGACGTCAAGTTCTTCTGGTCGGTGCTGCGGCGTCTGCCGAATGCGGACGAGGCCGCCGCCCTGGACGGCGCGCCGAACTCGGTGGGGCCGACGATCGACGAGGCCGTCGCGTTGTGGCGGGAGATGACCGGCCACGGCTACGAGGAGTCCGCTCCGCTGCTGCGTGCCGCCTTCATCGACTACCTGATGAAGCACTGACCGACCGGGTCGGAGCCCGCCGCGGAACAGGGCGTACCACCATAAAGCACGCCTCGCGTTTGCCCATGTCGATGTGCTGGGAACTAGCGGGGCCATGGCTCTCACCAATCGATACAAGTCCGCACCGGGCGCCGGCACGCTCGCCGCGCTCATTCTGGTCCTGGTCTTCGGCAGCCCCTGGTACGCCGACTGGGCACGGGACAACACCGACCCGGACAGCGCCGGCGGCTGGTTCCTGAGACTCCTCGCCTGGCCGGCCTGGCGGTTCGACTCCTCCGACTCGATCCAGGAGATCTTCGCCGCTGATCTCAAGGCGATTCTCGTGGTCGTGATGACCTTCGTCTTCCTGTACCTCCTGCCGGGCTCGCAGTTGGCCCGGGCCCGGGGCACGCTCAGCCAGTTCTTCGCCGGCTGGGCGGCGTACGTCTTCGCGGCGGCCTTCGCGGCCCTGCTCACCGCGCTGATCCGCACCAACCCGTCGCTGCTCGGCGCTCTCCAGGCCGCCGGTGACGGTGCCGAGTACGGCCTGTTCACCGGCTGGATCATCGGCATCGCCACCCTCGGTGGCTACCGGGGACGCCGCTGACCTCGTCCGTCGACCGGGACCGGGCCTGCCGCACCGGCGGGCCCGGCTCGGTGCGGACCGAGGTGCGGCGCAGCTCAGCCGGTCGGTTCGGCCAGTGTGAGCACGCGTTCCCGGCTGAGCACCCCGACCGGGCGACCCTCCTCGGTGACGACGGCCCGACCCTGCGCCGAGGTGAGCAGCACCGCCAACGCGTCGTACGCCGAACGGCCCAGCGGCACCGAGGGCAGTTCCGCCGTGCCGTCGGCGGGCAGCGGTTCGAGCACCTCGCGGGTCAGCGGGGTGACCGCCAGCCGCCGGATGCCCCGGTCAGCGCCGACGAACTCGCGGACGAACGGGGTGGCGGGGCTGCCGAGCAGGGCCGCCGGGGTGTCGTACTGCTCCAGGTGGCCGCCCTCGGAGAGCACCGCGATGCGGTCGCCGAGGCGTACCGCCTCGTCCAGGTCGTGGGTGACCAGGACGATGGTCTTGCGGACCTCGGCCTGGAGCCGCAGGAACTCCTCCTGCAACCGGGTCCGCACGATCGGGTCCACGGCGGAGAACGGCTCGTCCATCAGCAGCACGACCGGGTCGGCCGCCAGCGCCCGGGCCACACCGACCCGCTGCCGCTGACCGCCGGAGAGTTCGTGCGGGTAGCGCCGGCCGAACTGTGCCGGATCGAGGCCGACCAGCTCCAGCAGTTCGTCGACGCGCCGCCGGGCCCGGTCCCGGGGCCAGCCGAGCAGGCGGGGCACGGTGGCCACGTTGGCGGCCACCGTCTGGTGCGGGAACAGGCCGACGTTCTGGATGACGTACCCGATCTGCCGCCGCAGCTTCACCGGGTCGACCCGGGTCACGTCGGAGTCGCCGAGCACGATCCGGCCGGCGGTCGGCTCGATCAGGCGGTTGATCATCCGCAACACGGTCGACTTGCCGCAACCGGAGGGCCCGATCAGCACGACCAGCTCGCCTGCGTCGATGTGCAGGCTGAGGTCGCGGACGGCCTCGGTACCGTCCGGATACCGCTTGCCGATACCGTCGAGAGTGATCGACGCCGCGCGCTGACCGTCGTCGACGACCGGGGTAACGTCCACGTATGTCCTTCCGCCTGAGCTACCGGGCCGACCCGGGTAACCCGTGGTTCTCCTGGCAGTACGTGCGGGACAACTCTGACACGGTGCTGGCCGCCCTGCGGGACCACACCACGCTGACCCTACGGGCGGTGCTGATCGCGGCGCTGATCGCCATCCCGCTGGCCGTCGTGGCGTACTGGTTCCGGCCGTTGACCGGCCCGATTCTCGCACTCACCGGGGTGCTCTACACGGTCCCGTCCCTGGCGCTGTTCGCGTTCATCGCGCCGTACCTGGGCATCGGGGTGGCGACGGTGCTCAGCGTGGTGGTGCTCTACGCGCTGCTGGTGATCGTCCGGAACGCCGTGGCCGGGCTCAACCAGGTGCCGGACGAGGTGCGCGAGGCGGCCGAGGGCATGGGCTACGGCCGCTGGGGTCGGCTGCTGCGGGTGGAACTGCCGCTCGCCCTGCCCGGCATCCTCACCGGCCTGCGGCTGGCCACGGTCTCCACCGTCGCGCTGGTCACCGTCGGTGTGGTGATCGGGCGTGGCGGCCTCGGGCAGATCATCTTCGCGGGTTTCCAGAACAACTTCTACAAGGCCCAGATCATGACCGGGACGCTGCTCTGCGTACTGCTGGCGCTGGTGCTCGACCTGTTCCTGGTCGGCGTCGGCCGGCTGCTCACCCCGTGGCTGCGCGGGCGGGTCGGATGAGCGCGGGCGCGATGGCCGGCCGGCGGGTCGGTGGGAGGACGCCATGAATCCCGTGGAGCAGGCGGTGCTCTGGCTCAACGACCCGTTGAACTGGACCAACCCGGGCGGGGTGCTGGACCGGCTCGGCGAGCACGTGAGCATGTCGGCTGCGGCCGTCCTGCTGGGCTGCCTGGTGGCCTGGCCGCTCGGCCTGTGGCTGGGACACACCGGCCGGGGCGGCGGGTTGGTGGTGCTGGTCTCCAACGTCACCCTGGCGGTGCCCACGCTGGCGCTGTTGACCATCCTGCCGTTGACCTTCCTCGGCTTCGGTCGCCCGGCCGTGGTGGTCGCCCTGGCGGTGTTCGCGGTGCCGCCGCTGCTGGCCAACGCGTACACCGGGGTACGGCAGGTGGACGCGCAGATCCGCGAGGCGGCCCGGGGGATGGGCATGACCGGCCGGCAGGTGCTGCGGCGCGTCGAGTTGCCGCTCGCGGTGCCCTACCTGGCCGCCGGGTTCCGGACCGCCGCCGTGCAGGTGGTCGCCACGGCGGCCCTGGCGACCTTCGTCAACGGCGGTGGCCTCGGGGAGATCATCCGATTCGGCTTCGGGCTGAGCATCGCGGTCGGCGGTGGCCAGATCCTCGCCGGTGGCCTGCTGGTGGCCGTGCTCGCGGTAAGCGTCGAACTCGTCTTCGCGTGGGTCGAGCGGATGGTCACCCCGCGCCCGCTGCGTCGCGTCCGGCGCCGGGCCGCACGACGCGCGGCGGACGCGGTCACCGGCACTTGAACCGCCCGGTTCCCACCGGTCCGTGCGGCTGCTCGCGCGGCCCGTCGTGGACGGATGGTGACGTTCCGGTGACGAAGTTCTCTCCAGGTTGTCGGTGCCTGCCGCGACGATGTTGGGTGGGACTGCGGGCGGCTGATGCGATCGCCCGTCGGACACGCGGCCGGCCCGAGGGGGTCGCGCCGGGACACGGAAGGCGGGCACATGCGCGCAGGTAGAAGACTGTCCATCGCGTTCGTCGGCGCGATCGCCGCCGCGGGCGTGCTGGCCGGGTGCGGCGAGGCCGGCTCCTCCGGCACCGAGGCGCCGCAGCAGGGGGCCTCGGGGGAGGGCTGCGCGCCGGTGGCCGGCGAGCAGCTCATCGCGCTCGACGACGACAAGTCCCTGCAGAACGCGGACAACATCATTCCGGCGATCAACAGCGAGGTGTCCAACCCGCAGCTCGTCGCGGCGCTGGACAAGGTCTCGTCCGTGCTCGACACCCCCAAGCTGGTGCAGCTCAACAAGGCGGTCGACGTGGACCGCAAGAGCGCCCAGGTGGCCGCGCAGGAGTTCGCCACGGCCAACTCGCTGGCCGACGGGGTCGAGCGGGGACCGGGCGGACGCATCACGGTGGGCGCCGGCAACTTCACCGAGAGCGAGATCATCGCCGAGCTTTACAAGATCCAGCTCACCGCGGCCGGATACCAGGTCACCGTCCAGCAGATCGGCAACCGGGAGCTGTACGAGCCGGCGCTGGAGAAGGGTGAGATCCAGGTCGTCCCGGAGTACGCGGCCACCATGGCCGAGTTCCTCAACGGCAAGGCGGGCGGCGGTCAGCCGGTCTCCTCGCCGGACGTGGAGGCCACCGTGACCGCCCTGCGCGGTCTCGGCGAGAAGGCCGGCCTCACCTTCGGCGCCCCGGCCGCCGCGCAGAGCCAGAACGCGTTCGCGGTGACCCAGGAGTTCGCCGACAAGTACGGCGTACGGACCCTCTCCGAGCTGGCCGAGAAGTGCTCGGGTACGGCCACCGTGCTGGGCGGCCCGCCGGAGTGCCAGGAGCGCCCGTTCTGCAAGCCCGGCCTGGAGGAGAAGTACGGCCTGACGGTGGGTTCCTTCTCGTCGCTGGACGGTGGCGGCCCGCTGACCAAGACCGGTCTGCGTAACGGCACGATCAGCGTCGGCCTGGTCTTCTCGACCGACGCGGCGTACGCGCAGAGCTGACCCGTCGACACCTGGCGCCCTCGGTCGATCCGGCCGGGGGCGCCGCGTCGTCGCTGGTCCCCGCCAAGTACGGCGATATCGGCGCAACGCCGACCGAAAGGTCTTCGGCCGAGCCGTTCCCACCCACCGCAACTCTCGGTAGGGTGGGGACCCATGCCTGCCCCGCTACCCGTCGACGCGCGCAACAAGAAAATGCTCAAAGCGCTCTTCTGGGGCGGTGTGGCCCTGGCCCCCGTCGCGGCGCTGATTCTGCTGGTTGCCGACGGCAACGGCCCACTCCGCTTCGCCGCAGTGCTGGCCATCATGGCCGTGGTGCTCATCGGCCTCTCCATCGCGCTACGGACCGAGGGGGACGGGTCGGCGCGGAGCGAGGAGTTGCGCGCGGACCTCGACGAACTCCGGCGTGAACTACGGGGCGAGATCGTGGCCGCCGCCCAGCGTGGCAACCAGGCGCTCGACGAGGCGCAGCGAGCCCAGGAGGCACTGGCCGGGCTGCGGCGTCGGCTGGAGGCCAGCGCCGCTCAGTTGGCCGGTACCGACGAGGTGCCCGGCCCCGGCCGGGCTCGCGTGCCGGCGCCCGCCGCGGAGGCACCGCCCCGGTACGCCGAGCGACCCGCCGGCACGTACGGCGCGGCCCAGGTCGCGGAGCCCGCCGCTGCGGGGGTGTACGGCGCGGCGGCGACCGCCGAACCAGACGCCGCAGCGACCGGTGGATACCACGACGAACGCCCGGCGTCGCGCGGCGGCGACGAGCGGCCGTCCGGGTACGGCGCCGAACGCCCGGCCGGTACCGCCGGGGTCTACGGTGCGGCGAACCGCCAGGAGGCGGAGAACCGCTCGGGTGACCACGCGCACCGCCCGCACGGGGTGGTCCGGCACACCGAGACCGTGCACGTCACCACCCGGCACACCGTGGTGGACGGCGGCGTCGGGGAGTCCGGCGGCCGGTACGGCGGCTATGGGACGTCCTGGCCGGAGGAGCGGTCCCGGGGCGGTCACGCCGCCGAGCGGGACGAGCGGTCCTGGTCCGACGCGGACGAGCGTAGCCACCGTGGCGAGAACCGCTCCTGGCCGCCCCCGCCCGGCCGCGAGGAGGAGCGGTCCTGGTCCGGTGCGGGCCGGGCCGATGACCGTCCCCGCTCCGGCCGGGCCCGCGAGGACGACGCCTCCCGGGCGGAACCGCACCAGGAACGTTCCTGGGCCGGCTCGCACGACGACCGTGCCGGACATCGGGATGACCGCGCCGGCCATCGCGACGACCGTGCCGGCTACCGGGACGAGTACGCCGGATACCGGGACGATCGGGAGACGGGCCGGGACGACCGGGGGTGGGACGGCGGCGCCGCGCGGTGGGAGGCGGCTCCCGAGGCTCCGGCCGCGAGCCGGACGGCCCGACCGGACGACACCGGGGAGTACTGGGCGCAGATGCGCGCCGGTGACCGCTGGGCCGCCGTACGCGACGACGATCAGGGCCGGGAACTGCGGGTCGGTGAACGGCGTGCCGAGGTGCACGCCGACCAGAGCGGCACCGAGTACCGGATGCAGGATCGCTGGGCCAGCGTGCGGCAGGACGAGCCTCGGCGTGGCGGTGCCCGCGAGGAGGCGTGGCGGGAAGGCTGGGGCGAGCCGGAGGGCCAGCCCGCGCTACCGCCCGGCGGGGTCCCGGTGCCGCAGGAGTGGCGGCCACCCCGCCAGCGTGGTCAGCAGCCCGAACCGGTCCGTGGACGGCCGGAACCGGAGCCGTACGGGCGGCGGCACCAGGCCGAGGAGCCCGGCTACGACCGTCAGGGCTACGAGCCCGACCGGGGTCGCTGGCGCTGACCGGTCACCGGCCTACTTGTCGATGTCGCCGACCACGAAGAACATCGAACCGAGGATGGCGATCAGGTCCGGCACCAGGCAGCCCGGCAGCAGCGTGGCGAGCGCCTGCACGTTCGCGTACGACGCGGTGCGCAGCTTGAGCCGCCACGGCGTCTTCTCACCCCGCGACACCAGGTAGTAGCCGTTGATGCCGAGCGGGTTCTCCGTCCAGGCGTAGGTGTGGCCCTCGGGCGCCTTGAGCACCTTCGGCAGCCGGGTGTTGATCGGGCCGGTCAGCCGGTCCACCCGGTCCAGGCACTGCTCGGCCAGGTCCAGTGACGCGTACACCTGGTCGAGGAGGACCTCGAAGCGGGCGTGGCAGTCGCCGGTGGTGCGGGTGACCACCGGCACGTCGAGCTGGTCGTAGGCGAGGTACGGCTCGTCGCGGCGCAGGTCCAGGTCCAGCCCGGAGGCCCGGGCGACCGGCCCGGAGGCGCCGAACGCGGCGGCGTCGGCGGCGGAGAGCACCCCCACCCCGACGGTCCGGGCCAGGAAGATGTCGTTGCGCCGGATAAGGTTGTCCAGGTCGGGCATCCGGCGACGTACCTCGCCGATCGCGGCGCGGGCCCGCCCGGTCCAGCCTGACGGCACCTCCTCCTTGAGGCCGCCGACCCGGTTGAACATGTAGTGGATCCGCCCGCCGGAGACCTCCTCCATCACCGCCTGGAGCGTCTCCCGTTCCCGGAAGGCGTAGAACATCGGCGTGATCGCGCCGATCTCCAGCGGGTACGAGCCGAGGAACATCAGGTGGTTGAGCACCCGGTTCAGCTCGGCCAGGGCCATCCGCAGCCAGGTGGCCCGCTCCGGCACCTCCATGCCCAGCAGCCGTTCCACCGCGAGCACCACGCCCAGCTCGTTGGCGAAGGCGGAGAGCCAGTCGTGCCGGTTGGCCAGCACGATGATCTGCCGGTAGTCGCGTACCTCGAACAGCTTCTCCGCGCCCCGGTGCATGTAGCCCACGATGGGCTCGGCGGCGACCACCCGCTCGCCGTCGAGGACGAGCTTGAGTCGCAGCACACCGTGGGTGGAGGGGTGCTGCGGCCCGATGTTGAGCACCATGTCCGTGCCGAGCTGCTCCCCGCCGGTGCCCGCCACCAACCCGGCACCGGTGCCGACGGTCAGCTCGCGCAGGTCGCCCGTGGTCATGCCCGCCATCGTGCCATGAACGTCAGGGCCGCAGTGGCAGCCGGTCCACGGCCGGCCCGACCGGCTGCCAGAGCCACAGATGCCCGCCGAGCCCGGCCGGATCGGTCAACTCGGCCGCCGCCGTCGCCTCGGCCAGCGCCCGCACGTACCCGGCCGGGTCCTGATAGGCCAGGCTCAACGGCGGTCGACCACCGTCCGCCCCGAGCGCGCGCAGCCCCTCCCGCTGAGTCCCCAGGGAGTACGCACACCGCGCGACCCGCTCACCGGCAGAGGCGACCGAGTCCATGGCGACGTGCGCGGTCACGTCACACGACCCGTCCGGCACCGGCGGCACCTGTCGCCCACCCCGGTACCCGGTCAACGACCCCTCGAAGGGCCGGCTCGCACGCAGGTGCCCGTAGTCCACCGCCAGCGCCAGTCCACGCTCGACGTGGCCCACCGCAGCGGCCCACGCCTCGTCCCGAGGCCGCCCGATCTCGGCGCGCTCGACGGACCGGCCGCGGTTCGTGGGGGTGCCGTCGGTGGGGGTTTCCGGGCAGCCCGACCGGCTCCGGGCGGTCAGGCTTGATGCCTGCGCCGGTCGGGCTGCCCGGAAACCCGACCCGGTCGGGCTTGGTGGGCTCAGGGGGGCGGCGTCCGCGCCCGGTGGGAGGTCCGAGGCGATTTCCGGCGAGCCGTCCGGTGGGTCTGTTGGGTGGGGCTGGGTCTGTGGGGGCCACCAGGTGGTGAGCCAGGCGGCGTCTTCTTGGCTGACCGGGTCACCTGTCGTCTCCTCGCCCGACGTCGGGTCCACTAGGAGGTAGCGCCAGCCGTCCTCGCCGTGGACGGCCAGGTCCAGCGGCACGTTGTCCAGCCATTCGGTGGCCAGCAGCAGCCCGGTGACGCCGTCGGGGATCTCATCCGTCCAGGCGATCTGTTCGGGCAGATCATCCGGTCGCGGCGCCACCTCCACCGCAATGAACCGCACCCGCTCCACCAGCGGAACCCCCGCACCCCCGTCCCCCGCCGAGACGACCGCACCCTCCCCGCGTCCCGCCGTACCCCCGCCCCCCGTCGTGACGGCCGCACCCTCCCCAGCTCCAGCCGTACCCCCAACCCCCGGGGTACAGCCTGCGGCACGGACGGCGGCCGTGGAAGTCAGGGTTTCCGGGGAGCCCACCCGCGCAGGGATCAAGCCTGACCGCCCGGAGCGGGTGGGCTCCCCGGAAACCCCCACCGCAACCCAAGAAGACAAGGAACAAAGCAGCTCACCCCGACCAGCCCCCACGTCCACCACGTCGAACCGCTCAGGAAAGCCGAGGACCGCGTCGAGGTGGTGGATCAACCGGACCAGCGCCGAGGCGAAGACCGGGGAGGCGTGCACGCTGGTGCGGAAGTGCGCCGCCGGCCCGGCGCCGGAGACGAAGAAGCCCGAAGGCCCGTAGAGCGCCTGCTGCATCGCGGCCCGCCAAGGCATCGACATCGGGTTACCTCCTCGGCGCCGGTGAACGATTTCACACATCCTTGTTTGAGATCCGTGTCAGCGACGCATACTTGCCCCGACCGGTACCCCATCTCGAGGACTGGATCGTGACATGAGCGCACCGCTGCGCCACCATCCGGCCGCCCTCCGGCGGCCTGCGACCGGCCCGTCGGCCCAGGTCGTGAACCGTGCCGTGCTCACCGTCGGCGTCATCGGCGCCGGCCGGGTCGGTGCCACCCTGGGTGCCGCGCTCGCCGCCGCCGGGCACCATGTGGTCGCCGCCACCGGGCGTTCCGGGGCTTCCCAGGCCCGACTGGCGTTGCTGCTGCCGGCTGCCTCCTGCCGGCCCGCCGAGGCGGTCGCCCGGTCCGCCGCCGACCTGCTGCTGATCGCCGTACCGGACGACGCGCTCGCCGGGGTGGTCGCCGCGTTGGCCGCCGACGGCGCGTTGCATCCGGGCCAGGTGGTCGCGCACACCTCCGGCGCGCACGGCCTGTCCGTACTGGCACCGGCGGTCCGGGTCGGCGCCCGTCCGCTGGCGTTGCATCCCGCGATGACCTTCACCGGTACGCCGGACGACCTCGGTCGGCTGCCCGGCATCTCGTACGGCGTGACCGCCCCGGCCGAGCTTCGGCCGCTGGCCGCCCGGCTGGTGACGGATCTGGGCGGGGTGCCCGAGTGGATCGGGGAGGCCGACCGGCCGCTGTACCACGCGGCGCTGGCGCACGGCGCGAACCACCTGGTGACCCTGGTCAACGAGGCGGCCGACCGGCTGCGGGACGCCGGGGTGGGTCGGCCCGAGAAGGTGCTGGCCCCGCTGTTGCGGGCCGCCCTGGAGAACGCGCTGCGGCTGGGCGACGACGCGCTGACCGGCCCGGTGTCGCGGGGCGACGCGGGGACCGTCGAGCGTCACCTGGCCGTGCTCGCCGTCACCGCGCCCGAGTCGGTTGGCGCGTACCTGGCGCTGGCCCGGCGTACCGCCGACCGGGCGGTGGCCGCCGGCCGGCTGCGCCCGGTGGACGCCGAGTCGCTGCTCGGCGTGCTCGGTCGGGACCAGACCGGAGTGGCGGCGTGACGTCGGGCGGCGGGGCGGTCCGGCAGAGGTCAGGGAGGGTGGACGAGATGACGGAACTGGTGCACAGCCGGGGCGACCTGGCCCGGGCGCGGTCCGCTCTCACCAGGACGGTGGGGGTGGTGATGACCATGGGGGCGCTGCACGCCGGGCACGAGACGCTGATCCGGGCCGCCCGGGACCGCGCCGACCACGTGATCGTGACGGTCTTCGTGAACCCGTTGCAGTTCGGGCCGAACGAGGACTTCGACCGCTATCCGCGTACGCTGGAAAGTGATCTTGAGGTGTGTCGGCGGGCCGGGGCCGACCTGGTCTTCGCGCCCTCGGTGACGGACATGTACCCCGGTGGCCAGCCGGCGGTCCGGGTCGATCCGGGGCCGCTCGGCGAGGACCTGGAGGGGCTCAGCCGGCCCGGGTTCTTCCACGGGGTGCTCACCGTGGTGATGAAGCTGCTCCAGCTCACCCGGCCGGATCTGACCTTCTTCGGCGAGAAGGACTACCAGCAGGTGACCCTGGTGCGGCGGATGTGCCGGGACCTGGACGTGCCGGTCGAGGTGGTCGGCGTGCCGACGGTCCGGGAGCCGGATGGCTTGGCGCTGTCCAGCCGCAACCGGTATCTCTCCGCGGCGGAGCGGACGGCGGCGCTGAGCCTGTCGCGGGCGCTGCGCGCTGGTGCCGACGCCGCCGAGGCGGGCGGGGACGCCGGTGCGGTGCTGACCGCCGCGCACGCGGCCTTCGGCGCCGAGGCCGCCGGTGTCCGGCTGGACTACCTGGTGCTCACCGATCCCGACCTGGCGCCCGGCCCGGTCGAAGGTCCGGCCCGGCTGCTCGTCGCGGCCTGGGTGGGCGAGACCCGGTTGATCGACAACGCTCCGGTCCGGCTCGCCCCGACCTCCTGACCCCGCAGCTCGCGAAAGGCGTTCCCGATGTACCGCACCATGCTCAAGTCGAAGATCCACCGGGCCACCGTCACCCAGGCGGACCTGCACTACGTCGGTTCGGTGACCGTCGACGAGGACCTGCTCGACGCCGCCGACCTGCTGCCCGGCGAGCAGGTGGCGATCGTGGACATCACCAACGGCGCCCGGCTGGAGACGTACGTGATCCCGGGGCGGCGGGGCAGCGGCGTGATCGGCATCAACGGTGCCGCCGCCCACCTGGTGCACCCGGGCGACCTGGTGATCCTGATCTCGTACGGGCAGATGGACGACGCCGAGGCGCGGGCGTACCACCCTCGGGTGGTGCACGTGGACGCCGAGAACCGGATCGTCGAGCTGGACGCCGACCCGGCGACCGCCGCTCCCGGCACCGCCGGCGCACCCGTCCCCAACCCGCTCACGGTGTAAGGAAGGGTCCCCTACTAACGCCTCGTGTATAGGAAGGGTCCCTTCCTTACACCCAAGCCGGGGAATCCGGTCTGTCACCGGAAGGTCATTTTTGGTTACCCTGGGGGCGCCGTCGGGAGACGGTCGCTGGCTGGGGGAGGCGGCGTCATGCAGCGTGCGACGAGAAGCCTGGTCGCGGCCCTCGCCGTGGCGGCCCTGTTGGTGGGCTGCAGCGGGTCCGGTGGGCTCGACGATGACCTGACCGACGACTGGGGTGCCCTGCCGCCACCGGGTCCGTTCACCCCGGCCGCCGAGGTCTGCCACGAGCCCGAGTTCACCCCCACGGTCTCGCTGGCCGCGTACGCGCCGGTGGACTGCGCGCAGCCGCACCGGGTCGAGACGGTGCACGTCGGCGCGCTGCCAGCCGAGCGTGCCGCGCCGCCCGCGGTGGGCTCCGCCGAGCTGCGTACCGCCTTCGCCGAGTGCGACAAGCGGGCCAGTGGCTTCGTCGGCGACGACTGGCGGGCCGGCCGGCTGCGACTGGCCTTGGCGGTGCCGTCCGAGCCGGGCTGGGCCGCCGGTTCGCGCTGGTACCGCTGCGACCTGATGGAGGTCACCACGACCGAGGCGGCGGCCACGGTGGTGCTGCGTACCGGCTCGCTGCGGAACGCGCTCCGGACGCCGTCGCCGGTGCGGCTGGGCTGCCAGCAGGCGCGTATCGACCGGAACAGGGTGGTGCAGACCCTGGTCGCGGTGGACTGCGCCACGCGCCACGACGCCGAGTTCGTCGGCGTGTGGCAGTCGCCCGAGCGGACGTACCCGACGCGTAGCGCCCAGTGGGCGCCGTTCTACGAGGGCTGCCGTTCGGTGATCGCGCGCTACGCGGGCGTACCGGACGACGCGTACCTGGTCTTCCGCAGCGACCTGGTGGTCCGGCCACCCGGGGCCGGTCGGTGGCGGGCCGGGGACCGGGGTGTGCGCTGCTACCTGTGGCTCGGCGACCGCAAGGTGACCGGATCGCTCAAGGGCGTCGGCCCGGCCGGCCTGCCGGTCCGGACGAAGTAGCCGGAACCACTCGTCCGGCCCCCGCACGTCCGAGCCGAGAGGCGCTCGGGTTGACTGGGGGCATGGAGCTACCGACCGTCGGCCTGCCCACGTTGCCGAGCCTGCTGGCCACTCCGGCGCCCGGCTGGGTGGAGACCACCGACGTGATCGTGGTCGGCTCCGGGGTGGCCGGACTGACCGCCGCGCTACACCTGCGCCAGGCCGGTCTGCACGTCACGGTGGTGACCAAGGTCAACATCGACGAGGGTTCGACCCGCTGGGCCCAGGGCGGCATCGCGGCGGTCCTCGACCCGGCGGACACCCCGGCCATGCACGCCTCGGACACCGAGATCGCCGGTGTCGGCCTCTGCGACCCGGCGGCCGTGCGGGTACTGGTCGAGGAGGGGCCGACCCGACTGCGCGAGCTGATGCGGATCGGTGCCGAGTTCGACCGCCACCCGGACGGCTCGCTGATGCTCACCCGCGAGGGCGGGCACCGCGCCGACCGGATCGTGCACGCCGGCGGCGACGCGACCGGCGCCGAGGTCCAGCGCGCCCTGCACGAGTCGGTACGCCGCGACCCGTGGATCCGGCTGGTCGAGCACGCGTTGGTGCTGGACCTGCTCCGCGCCCCCGGCGACGGCCCGGACGGGCTCGGTCCGGCGTGCGGCATCACCCTGCACGTGCTCGGCGAGGGCAGTGAGGACGGTGTCGGCGCCATCCTGGGCCGCGCCGTGGTGCTGGCCACCGGCGGGATGGGGCAGATCTTCGCGGCGACCACCAATCCCGCCGTCTCCACCGGTGACGGCGTGGCGTTGGCCATGCGGGCCGGCGCGGCCGTCACCGACGTGGAGTTCGTGCAGTTCCACCCGACCGCGCTGATCGTGCCGCCGGCCGCCCGGGTACCCGGTGCCGGGCACGCCCAGCAGCCACTGGTCTCCGAGGCGCTGCGCGGCGAGGGCGCGTACCTGGTGGACGCCGACGGCAAGCGGTTCATGCTCGGCCAGCACGAACTCGCCGAGCTGGCCCCCCGGGACGTGGTGGCCAAGGGCATCCACCGGGTCCTGCTGGCCACCGGCGAGGACCACGTCCACCTCGACGCCCGGCACCTCGGCGGGGACTTCCTGGCCCGACGCTTCCCCACCATCGTCGCCTCGTGCCTGGCCATCGGCGTCGACCCGGGGGTCGACCTGATCCCGGTCGCGCCGGCCGCCCACTACGCCTCCGGTGGGGTACGCACCGACCTGCGCGGCCGGACCTCCATCCCCGGCCTGTACGCCTGTGGCGAGGTCGCCTGCACCGGAGTGCACGGCGCCAACCGGCTGGCCAGCAACTCGCTGCTGGAGGGGCTGGTCTTCTCCCGGCGGATCGCCGACGACATCGCATCCGGCCTGCCCGAGCAGGCCCGACCGGCGGAGACCGGTGCGTGGCGCGGCGGCACCGGCTGGGTGGCGCCGGCGGCCACGACCCCGAGGCTGCAAGCGGCGATGACTCGTGGCGCCGGTGTGCTCCGCTCTGCCGGGACGCTCGCCGCGACCGCCGCCGAACTGGTCGAGCTGGGCACCGGCCGAGGTACCCCGCGTACCGCCGACTGGGAGGCGACGAACCTGCTCACGGTGGCCGCCGCGCTGGTCGCCGTCGCGTACGCGCGGCAGGAGACCCGTGGCTGCCACTGGCGGGAGGACTACGGGACGACCGACAAGCGATGGCAGGGACACCTGGTCGGCGCGGTGGGCGCGCAGGGCCGGTTGACGACCCGGTGGGAGGAGAGCTGATGGCGGACACGGCACGGCTGCTGCACGAGAACGGTCTCGACCCGGCGCAGGTCCGCCGGATCGTCGAGACGGCCCTGGTCGAGGACCTCGGCCCGGACCTGCTCGACGTCACCAGTGTCGCCACCATCCCGGCCACCCAGACCGACACCGCCGACCTGGTCGCCCGGGCCGACGGGGTGGTCGCCGGGCTGGCGGTCGCGGCCGCCGTGTTCGAGCTGGCCGGCGAGGTGACCGGGACGGGACGTACGGTCGAGGTGTCGGTGGTGGCCCGCGACGGCGAGCGGGTGGCCCGGGGCGACGTGCTCGCCACGGTCACCGGCCCCACCCGCGTGCTGCTCACGGCCGAGCGCACCGCGCTGAACCTGCTCTGCCGGATGTCCGGCGTCGCCACCCACACCCGGGCCTGGGCCGACGCCCTGGCCGGCAGCAAGGCGATGGTCCTGGACACCCGCAAGACCACGCCCGGCCTGCGCACCCTGGAGAAGTACGCGGTCCGTGCCGGCGGCGGCACGAACAAGCGGATGGGTCTGCACGACGTCGCCATGGTCAAGGACAACCACAAGTTCGCCGCCGGTGGAGTCGCCGCCGCCTACCGCCGGGTCCGGGAGGCGTTCCCGGACGTACCGGTGCAGGTGGAGGTGGACACCCTCGACGAGGCGGTGGAGGCGGTGGAGGCCGGTGCGGCCTTCCTGCTGCTGGACAACATGCCCCCGGCGACACTGCGCGCGGTGGTGGCGGCCGTGGGCGACCGGGCCGAGTTGGAGGCGACCGGCGGGCTCACCCTCGCCGACGCCGCCGAGGTGGGTGCCACCGGCGTCGACTTCCTCTCCGTCGGCGCGCTCACCCACTCCTCGCCGATCCTGGACATCGCCCTGGACCTGCGCACGGACTGAACCCGTCTAGGCTTCGTGCGTGCTGCTCTGCATCGACATCGGGAACACCAACACCGTCCTGGCGACCTTCGACGGTGACAAGCTGGTGCACAACTGGCGGATCAAGACCGACGCCCGATCCACCGCCGACGAGTTGGGCCTGATGTTCCGGGGGCTGCTCGCCGGGGACGCCGTCGAGATCACCGGGGTGGCCGCCTGCTCGACCGTCCCGGCCGCCCTGCGTTCGCTGCGGACCATGCTGACCCGCTACTACGCGGACCTGCCGAGCGTCATCGTGGAGCCGGGCGTCCGCACCGGCGTGCAGCTCGCCATCGACAACCCCAAGGAGGTCGGCTCCGACCGGGTGGTCAACACGCTCGCGGCCTACACCCTCTACGGCGGACCGTCGATCGTGGTCGACTTCGGCACCACCACCAACTTCGACGTGATCAGCGGTCGGGGCGAGTTCCTCGGAGGCGCGTTCGCGCCCGGCATCGAGATCTCCTTCGACGCGCTCGCCGCCCGCGCCGCCCAACTGCGCAAGGTCGAAGCGACCAGGCCCCGGTCGGTGATCGGCAAGAACACGGTCGAGTGCCTCCAGGCCGGGCTGTACTTCGGCTTCGCCGGACAGGTGGACCGGATCGTCGAGCGGATGGCCGCCGAGATGGGCGAGCTGAAGGCGGTCATCGCCACCGGTGGGCTGGCGTCGTTGGTGCTCAACGAGTGCCGGACGATCACGCACCACGAGCCGATGATCACGTTGATCGGGTTGCGCATGGTGTATGAGCGGAACGTCTGAGGCTTTGGGGTTGTTGCGGTGGGGTTTCCGGGCCGCCCGACCGGCTCCGGGCGGTCAGGCTTGATCCCTGCGCCGGTCGGGCGGCCCGGAAACCCTCGCGGGGCCGGCGTCATCCGTTCCGCTGAGGTGGTCGGCTGGGTGGGGGCGGTGCGTCCGACTGTGGGGGTGGGCAGGGGCGGGCGTTGAGTGGGGAGCCAAGGGTGGGTGGGTCAGGGTTTGTGGGTGCGGGCGGTGAGGGTGCGGTAGGGGAGAGTTATGGGATCTTGGGCGGCCAGGGCGGGGTGGGTGTTCAGGAGGTCGCGGACCCGGTGGTCGACCTCGGCCTGTCTGGTGGGGGCGGCGGTCAGGTAGTGGGAGCGGGTCCGGACCAGGCCCAGCAGGTCGTCACGGGTCAGCGTGGTGGTGTGGGGGAACTCGGCCCACTCGGGTGGGGCGAAGGCGTCGCCGAAGTCGGTGACGGTCTGGCGCAGGTGGTCGACGGTGTCCCCGATCTCGGCGATCCGGCTCAGCTCGGCCACCCAGTCGACGCGCTCGTCACGGAGGTTCCAGATCGGGGCGAAGATCCCGCCGGGGCGTAGCACCCGGGCGATCTCGGCGTGCGCCGGCTCCCGGTCGAACCAGTGGTACGCCTGGCCGGCGAGGACGGCGTCGGCGTACCCGTCGGGAAGCGGCATCGCTTCCGCGGCACCGGCCTGGGCGCGTACTCCCGGGGTGGTGGCGACCAGGTGGGCGCGCATGTCGGGGTCGGGCTCGACGGCTGTCACCTGGTGCCCGAGGGCCAGCAGGCCACGGGTGAGGATGCCGGTGCCGGCCGCCAGGTCGACCACCCGGGCAGGCCGGGCCGGTCCGTCCAGCGCCCAGCGCAGCGCGGCCTGCGGATAGCGGGGTCGGTACCGGTCGTAGTCGGCCGCCGCCGGACCGAACGAGCGGGCCCCGGTGGGGTGCGTCATGACCGGCAGGCTATCCGGCGACGGCCGCCGGAGGGCTTGAGTACGCTCGGGCCTGACCTCGCCCGAAATCTCCCACTGAGGAAGCGTGCCGTGACCCAGCAGAGCCCCGTGCCAGTCGACCCCGCCGACGACCTTCCCGAGCAGATGAAGGTCCGCCGGGAGAAGCGGGACCGGATGCTCGCCGACGGCGTCGAGCCGTACCCGGTCAGCTTCCACCGGACCAGCACGCTGGCCCAGGTGCGGGAGCGCTACGCCGACCTGCCGACGGACACCGCCACCGGTGACCAGGTGTCGGTCACCGGACGGGTGATCTTCGTACGGAACACCGGCAAGCTCTGTTTCGCCACGCTGCGCGACGGCGACGGCACCGAACTACAGGCGATGCTCTCGCTGGACCGGGTCGGCCCCGAGCGGCTGGAGGACTGGAAGCGGCTGGTCGACCTCGGTGACCTCGTCGGGGTCACCGGTGAGGTGATCAGCAGCCGCCGGGGCGAGTTGTCGGTGCTGGCGCAGGAGTGGGTGACCACCGCCAAGGCGCTGCGCCCGCTGCCCGTGGCGCACAAGCCGCTGAGCGAGGAGGCCCGGGTCCGGCAGCGCTACGTCGACCTGATCGTGCGTCCGCAGGCCCGCCAGATGGTACGCACCCGGGCGACGGCGGTCCGCAGCCTTCGCGATTCCCTGCACGACACGGGTTTCCTCGAGGTGGAGACCCCGATGTTGCAGTTGCTGCACGGGGGCGCGACGGCCCGGCCTTTCGTGACCCACAGCAATGCACTCGACACCGATCTTTATCTACGAATCGCGCCGGAACTGTTTCTCAAGCGCGCCGTGGTCGGCGGTGTCGAGCGAGTCTTCGAGATCAACCGCAACTTCCGCAATGAGGGCATCGACTCTTCGCACTCGCCCGAGTTCGCGATGCTGGAGGTGTACCAGGCGTACGGCGACTACAACACGATGGCCGAACTGACCCGCAATCTCGTGCAACAGGCGGCGGTGGCGGTCGCCGGGTCGACGGTGGTCACCCACGCCGACGGCCAGAAGTTCGACCTCGGTGGCCAGTGGCGTTCGGTGAGCCTGTTCGGCGTGCTTTCCGAGGCGCTCGGTGAGGAGGTCACGGTACGCACCGAGCACACCCGCCTGGTCGAGTACGCCGACAAGGTGGGCCTCACCGTGGACCCCAAGTGGGGGTCGGGCAAGTTGGTCGAGGAACTGTTCGAGGAGTTGGTCGTGCCGGGTCTGGTGGCGCCGACCTTCGTGCGGGACTACCCGGAGGAGACGAGTCCGCTGACCCGGGGGCACCGCGAGGAGCCCGGGCTGGCCGAGAAGTGGGACCTGTACGTGCGCGGGGTCGAGCTGGCCACCGCGTACTCGGAGCTGGTCGACCCGGTGGTGCAGCGGGAACGGCTGGTCGCGCAGGCGCAACTGGGTGCCCGTGGCGACGACGAGGCGATGCGGCTCGACGAGGACTTTCTCCGGGCGATGGAGTACGGAATGCCGCCGGCGGGTGGCATGGGAATGGGAATCGACCGGCTCCTGATGGCGCTGACCGGCCTGGGAATTCGGGAAACCATCTTGTTCCCCTTGGTTCGCCCCGAGTAGTCGACAGGGAACTTTCCGCCGCGATACCCGATCCTATTGACGCAACAAGCATCTGACGGGCTATTGTGCTCTGGTAACTGGCAGGTGCACCGAACCCTGCTCGAAAGGAATGTGGGACGTGGCCAAGCAGATCATTCAGAGGCTGGTCGATGACCTGGACGGCGGGGACGCGGACGAGACTGTCAAGTTCGCGCTCGACGGCGTTCAGTACGAGATCGACCTGTCGACTTCGAACGCCGAGAAATTGCGTGAGGCATTCGCTCCGTACATCTCCGGTGGGTCGAAGGTGGGACGCGGTGGCGTGGTCGTCGGAGGGCGTGCCGCCCGGGGCCGGGGAAGCGCGACGGCGGACCGCGAGCAAAACAAGGCCATCCGGGCCTGGGCACGCAAGGCCGGCAAGGAGATCTCGGACCGGGGCCGGATCCCGCAGGAGATCGTCGACGAGTACCACTCCAAGGCCGGTCACTGAGACCAGGGTCGTTCGCCACGCCGGTTCGGAGCGCGTCTCCGGGCCGGCGCGGTCGTCTGGTGGGACGATGCGGTCGGGCCGAACGTTGTCCACAGCCGGTGGACGCGTTGTCCACAGCCTGTGGACGGCGGCTTCGGGGTGCCCGTCCGGTGCCGGAAGGGCTCCGTAGGGTGCTCCCGGCGGCCCTCGGCTCGTGCTCGAATTTCGCTCTGCGCGTACAGGCACCATGCCCGGAACACCGGTTGAGCGTGGATGGTTGTGCAAAACGACGCGTACCGGGCCACCGGCGGAGACACACGAGGTCAGCCGAGTCGGTCCGCGGCGATAGAGTAAAGAGGCGCGGACGCCCGTCCCGGGCGCTCGCGTATCCGGCCCCGCCGAGAGTCTTGACCACCAAGATCGAGTGCGCACGGCACGTGAGGAGCACGAGGGCATGTTCGAGCGGTTCACCGACCGAGCGCGACGGGTTGTCGTCCTGGCCCAGGAAGAGGCCCGGATGCTCAACCACAACTACATCGGTACGGAACACATCCTGTTGGGCCTGATCCATGAGGGTGAAGGCGTCGCGGCGAAGGCCCTGGAGAGCCTGGGGATCTCCCTGGAGGGCGTCCGCCAGCAGGTGGAGGAGATCATCGGCCAGGGCCAGCAGGCGCCGAGCGGGCACATCCCGTTCACGCCGCGGGCCAAGAAGGTGCTGGAGCTGTCGCTGCGCGAGGCTCTGCAACTCGGCCACAACTACATCGGTACGGAGCACATCCTGCTCGGCCTCATCCGCGAGGGCGAGGGCGTGGCCGCGCAGGTGCTGGTGAAGCTGGGCGCCGACCTGAACCGGGTCCGCCAGCAGGTGATCCAGCTGCTCTCCGGTTACCAGGGCAAGGAGCCGGCCGCCGCCGGCACCGCCCCGGGCGAGGCGGCCCCGTCGACCAGCCTGGTGCTCGACCAGTTCGGGCGGAACCTGACCCAGGCGGCCCGGGAGGGCAAGCTCGACCCGGTGATCGGTCGGGAGAAGGAAATCGAGCGGGTGATGCAGGTGCTCTCCCGCCGGACCAAGAACAACCCGGTCCTGATCGGTGAGCCCGGCGTCGGTAAGACCGCCGTGGTGGAGGGCCTGTCCCAGAAGATCATCAAGGGCGAGGTGCCCGAGACGCTCAAGGACAAGCAGCTCTACACGCTCGACCTGGGTGCGCTGGTGGCGGGTTCCCGCTACCGGGGTGACTTCGAGGAGCGCCTGAAGAAGGTGCTCAAGGAGATCCGCACCCGGGGCGACATCATCCTGTTCATCGACGAGATCCACACCCTGGTCGGCGCGGGCGCCGCCGAGGGCGCGATCGACGCGGCGAGCATCCTCAAGCCGATGCTGGCCCGTGGTGAGCTGCAGACCATCGGTGCGACCACGCTGGACGAGTACCGCAAGCACCTGGAGAAGGACGCCGCGTTGGAGCGTCGTTTCCAGCCGATCCAGGTGGGTGAGCCCTCGCTGGCCCACACCATCGAGATCCTCAAGGGCCTGCGGGACCGGTACGAGGCCCACCACCGCGTCAGCATCACGGATGCGGCGCTGGTGGCGGCGGCGACCCTGGCCGACCGGTACATCTCCGACCGGTTCCTGCCGGACAAGGCGATCGACCTGATCGACGAGGCCGGTGCCCGGATGCGGATCCGCCGGATGACCGCGCCGCCGGACCTGCGTGACTTCGACGAGCGCATCGCCCAGGTGCGCCGCGACAAGGAGTCCGCGATCGACGCGCAGGACTTCGAGCGCGCCGCGCAGCTTCGCGACAAGGAGAAGCAGCTGCTGGGCCAGAAGGCGCAGCGGGAGAAGGAGTGGAAGGCCGGTGACCTCGACGTCGTCAGCGAGGTCGACGACGAGCAGATCGCCGAGGTGCTCGGCAACTGGACCGGCATCCCGGTCTACAAGCTGACCGAGGAGGAGACCTCACGCCTGCTGCGCATGGAGGACGAGCTGCACAAGCGCGTCATCGGCCAGGAGGACGCGGTCAAGGCGGTCTCGAAGGCGATCCGGCGTACCCGCGCCGGCCTGAAGGACCCGAAGCGCCCGTCGGGGTCGTTCATCTTCGCCGGTCCGTCGGGTGTCGGTAAGACCGAGCTGTCCAAGGCGCTCGCCGAGTTCCTGTTCGGCAGCGAGGACGCCCTGATCCAGCTGGACATGTCCGAGTTCCACGACCGGTACACCGTGTCGCGGCTCGTGGGTGCGCCTCCCGGCTACGTCGGGTACGACGAGGGTGGCCAGCTGACCGAGAAGGTGCGGCGTCGGCCGTTCAGCGTGGTCCTCTTCGACGAGATCGAGAAGGCCCACCCGGACGTGTTCAACACGCTGCTCCAGATTCTGGAGGACGGTCGGCTCACCGACGGTCAGGGTCGGATCGTGGACTTCAAGAACACGGTCATCATCCTGACCACCAACCTGGGCACCCGGGACGTGGCCAAGGCGGTCTCGCTCGGCTTCCAGCAGTCGGAGGACTCCGAGTCCAACTACGACCGGATGAAGCAGAAGGTCAACGACGAACTCAAGCAGCACTTCCGGCCCGAGTTCCTCAACCGTATCGACGACACCATCGTCTTCCACCAGCTGCGTCAGAACGAGATCCTCCAGATCGTGGACATCATGATCGCCCGGATCGAGACCCAGCTGCGCAACAAGGACATGGGTCTCGAGTTGACCGACAACGCCAAGAAGTACCTGGCGTTGAAGGGCTTCGACCCGGTCCTGGGCGCTCGGCCGCTGCGTCGCACGATCCAGCGCGACATCGAGGACAACCTGTCCGAGCGGATCCTGTTCAACGAGCTGACCCCCGGTCAGATCGTGGTGGTCGACTGCGAGGGCGACCCGAACGACATCGACAAGTCCAAGCTCGTCTTCAAGGGCTCCGACCGGCCGGTCACCGTGCCGGACGCGGTCCCGGCCGACCTCGGCGGCAGCACCGCTGCGGCAGGCGCGGACGAGTAGGTAACCGGCTGGTTCGACCAGCGGCGGCCCGGTGGCATCTGCCACCGGGCCGCCGTCGTCTGTCGCCAGCCTGGTCAAGCGCCCAGAATCGGACATTCGGGAGACATGGCCGCACCAGGTCGCATCCCACCGCCCACGATCGCGCGGATGGACCCCGTCACCCCGCCGTCCGGGCATGGGCGGGCAGCCCGAGCGGTTGTACCGGGGGTGTCCGCAGCGGCTCTCGCGCGCGGCCGGTGTCGACGGCCTCGCTGTCCCGCAGGGCGATTCGCGTACGCCCGGTAAGCCCGGAATGTGTGGCCTATCCGAGCCGTTGCACCCATGGCAGGCCACCCCACCGATCGTGGTGCCACCTGCTTCTTCCTTCCGATGCGGTATCCGCACCCTCCTGCACTTCCGGGTGTCGTGTCGATCCCCCGAGCTGGAAGGCATGATCATGACGACGTTGATGCGTAAGGCCGCCCTGACCGCCGCCGGTGCCGTCTGTGCCGGCGGGATGATCAGTGGGCCGATGGCCGCGATGGCGGCGACGAACAGCACGGCGACGAACAACACCGACGCCCTGTCCGCGGTGACGGAGCGCGGCCATGGCAAGGGTGAGCGGCAGCTCAAGGTCCGCTACCAGGCCCAGCCGAACTTCTACTACTGCGGTCCGGCGGCGGTGCGGAACGCCCTCAGCGTGTTGGACAAGGACGTCTCCCAGGACGACCTGGCCCGTGAGATGGGCACCACTGAGCGGGGCACCGACTCCGCGTTCGTGATCACCAAGGCGCTGAACAACAAGGCCGGTAAGGACGTCTACCGCACCGTGGAGATCCCCGGCCAGGTCGCCGACGAGGCCGAGACCGAGCGGTTGCGCGAGGACGTCGTCCGCACGGTCGACGACGGCCGGAGCGTGGTCGCCAACGTCTTCGGCACCGCTCTCGACACCGGCGGCGGCAGCCACTCGTTCGAGGCCGGCCACTACATCTCGGTGACCGGCTATCGCGACGGCGGCAGCCAGGTGAAGATCGCGGACTCGGCGGATCCGGCAAAGGCCGAGTACTGGATGGACACCGAGGTGCTGGCGGACTGGATCGCCAGCCGCGGCTACTCCGCCTGACCGAGCACCATCGATCGGGGCAGGCTTCCCGGTGCGGACCGGGCAGGCCGGCCGCGCCAGGCAGAACCGAGTGGGCCGGCTCCCCACATGGGGAGTCGGCCCACTCGTCTGTCCAGCCCACAATCGGGCCGATCCTGACATCAGGTCGGCGTCCGGTTCGCCGTGCGAGGTCAGGCGGCATCCGAGAGTCCGCGGTCAGGCGGGGTTCGAGAGTCCGCGGTCAGGCGGGGTTCGAGAGTCCGACGTCAGCGGATCGGCCGGGTGTCCGAGGTCAGGTGGGCACCGGGGCCGGTGGGCCGTCGCCGACCAGGCGGAACGCGGTCTCGCCGACCGGCTCGACCAGGCCGTCGGTCACCAGCCCGGACAGCGCTCTGGCCCGCTGCACATCGTCCGACCAGACCTGGTCCAGCCGCTGGTGCGGCACCGGGCCGGTCGCCTCGCGCAGCACCCCGAGCAGCAGGCCGCGTACCTGGCGGTCGGTGCCGGCGTACCGCTGCGGTCGGCGGGTCGGGCCGTCCGGGGCCACCTGGCCCGACGCGCGCCACGCACAGCTCGTCTCGACGGGGCAGACACCGCAGCGGGGCGAGCGGGCGGTGCAGACCACCGCGCCCAGCTCCATGAACGCGGCGCTGGCCAGGGCGGCCGCCGCCGGTTCGACCGGCAGCAGCTCCTCGGTGGCGACCAGGTCCGCCGGCCGGGTCGCCGGACCGGCGTCCGGCTCTCCGGCGATCGCTCGGCAGACCACCCGCCGCACGTTGGTGTCGACCACCGGGTGTCGTTGCCCGTACGCGAAGGCCGCCACCGCCCGCGCCGTGTATGTGCCGACCCCGGGCAGGGCGAGCAACTGCTCCAGTTGATCGGGCACCTGACCGCCGTGCCGATCCACGACGGCGACCGCGCACTCCCGCAGCCGGAGCGCCCGGCGGGGGTAGCCGAGCCGCCCCCACATCCGGATCGCCTCGGCCGGGGTGTCCTGCGCCAGTGCCGCCGGGGTGGGCCAGCGGGCCAGCCACGCCTGCCAGGCGGGCAGCACCCGGACCACCGGGGTCTGCTGGAGCATGACCTCGCTGACCAGGATGGCCCACGGGCTGACGTCGGGATGGCGCCACGGCAGGTCCCGCGCGTTGCGCTCGTACCACCGGCTCACCAAGCCGGCGAAGGTGGGTTCTGTCATCGCGCCGCCGATCATGCCACGGGTGCCGGATTCCGCCGACTGGACCGTCCGGCCACGGGCGCGGGATTCCGCCGACTGGACGGTCCGGGCGGGCCGCCACCGTCGGCGTACGTGGATCGGGGAGAATGCCCGGATGAACGAGCTCGCGATCACCGTCATCGGTCGGGACCGACCCGGCATCGTGGCCGACGTCGCCGAGGTGCTGGCCCGGCTCGGGGCGAACCTCACCGACAGCACCATGACCCGGCTGCGCGGACACTTCGCGATGACCCTGATCTGTGTGGGCCCGGCCGCCGCCGAGGTGGAGGCCGCACTGGCCACGCTGACCGCCGACGGCCAACTGCTGGCGACCGTACGCGAGGTCACGCCGGACGGGGAGACGGCTCCGGCCGGTGAGCCGTACGTGGTGGCGGTGCACGGTGCGGACCGGATGGGCATCGTGGCCGCGATGACCCGGGTGCTGACCGAGGCCGGCGGCAACGTCACCGACCTGAGTACCCGTTTGGTGGGGTCGCTCTACGTGGTGGTGGCCGAGGTCGAGTTGCCGCCGGGTGCGGCCGAACCGCTCGCCGCCCGGCTGTCCGAGGCCGCCACGAATCTCGGTGTCGACGTCACTCTCCGTCCCGCCGAACCGGATCTGCTGTGAGCGGCGACGCGGGTACGCCGGACCTGGCCGCCGAGGCGTACGCCGGGTTGGGGGCGTGGACGCCCGAGTCGCTCGGTGCCGGCGCGGTCCTGCCGGTGGTCTCCGCCCCGCACACGGTGCTCAGTCGGGCCGGCGCGGAGGTCGACCCGACCGACGAGAAGACGATCCGGCTGGCGGCCGACCTGATCGCCACCATGCGGGTCTCGCCCGGCTGCGTCGGTCTGGCCGCACCGCAGGTGGGGGTGGGGGCGCACGTGTTCGCGGTGGACGTGACGGGCCACCCCAAGGCGGTCACGCTGCACGGCACGTTCGCGCTCTGCAACGCGCGGGTGGTCGAGGCGACCCGGTGGAAGGCGGGCCGGGAGGGGTGCATGTCGGTGCCGGACCTGACCGGTGACGTCAAGCGCGCGAGCCGGCTCGTGGTCGAGGGGGCGCTGCCGGGCAGTGGCGAGCTGGTACGCCTGGTCACCGACGGTTTCGAGGCGCGGGCCCTGCAACACGAGATCGACCACTGCGCCGGGCTGTTGTTCCTGGACCGGGTGGCCGGCGCGCACGCGATCTACCAACGCAAGGTGTATCTCTGATCGAGGCCGAACGGATACGGTGAGTGACGAATCGGCCTCGCTCGCACCTCACACCGTCGTGAATGGAGAGTGGGTTCCGATGGGTGCTGTCGACCCCGGCGCGTCGCTACCGTCCGTCGTGTGCGGCGCCGCTACGGTGGGGGCATCATGCGTCTGACGGTCGGCCCCCTGTCTCCCGCGGTGTATTGGCGGCGTCGTGCCGTCGTGCTCGGCGCGGTCCTGCTCCTGCTGGTTGTCGTGCTCTACTCCTGTAACGGGCAGAGCGGCGACCCCGGTGCGACCGGCAACGGTCAGCCCGATCCCGGTGCGTCGACCGGTACGCCGGGGCCGACCGGGTCGGTGTTGACCCCGGAGACCGGCTCGCCCCCGTCAGGTGACGCCGGAGCCGGTCCGTCCACGCCGTCCGGCGACCCGGCGGCCAGCCCGTCGAACGAGCCGTCGCTCAGCAACGACCCGCCGGTCAACAACACCTCGACCGACGACGGCTCGTGCACCGACAACGAGATCGTGGTGACCGCCCAGGCTCTGCCGGGCGAGGTGGTACGCGGTGCCGCCGTCGACCTGCATCTCAAGATCCGCAACCGGGCGGAGCGGACGTGTAGCCGGGACGTCGGCGCGGACGCGCAGGAGATCTTCATCAAGTCCGGCGCCGAGGTGGTCTGGTCCTCGGACACGTGTGGTACGGCCTCCGGGTCGGACACCCAGTCCTTCACGCCGGGCTTCGAGCGTTCCTACCAGGTCGGCTGGAACGGCAAGGACAGCAGCCGGTGCGCTGAGGGAGTGGCGAACGGCCCGGTCGTGCAGGCCGGGACGTACGAGGTCTTCGCGCGGGTGGGTACCCGACTGAGCCAGCCGGCCAAGCTTCGGCTGACCGGCTGACCGGCACCGGCTCACGGCTCTCGGCTCACCGGGCGGGGACCCGGGCCGTCCGGTGATCGCGGCCCGGCTCAGACGTAGCGTTCCAGGATGGACGCCTCGGCGAGCCGGGAGAGTCCCTCGCGTACGCCTCGGGCCCGCGCGTCGCCGACGCCCTCGACGGCCTGCAGGTCCTCGACCGTCGCGCCGAGCAGCCGCTGGAGGCTGCCGAAGTGCAGCACCAGCCGGTCCACCACCGCCACCGGCAGTCGGGGCACCTTGGCCAGCAGCCGGAAGCCGCGCGGGCTGACCGCCGCCTCCAGCGCGTCGGACGCGGCCGGGTAACCGATCGCCTTGGCGACCGACACCAGGTCGATCAGCTCGGTGGCGCTGAGCAGGTCCAGTTCGACCAGGGCCTCGTCGAGGGTGCGGGGCTTACGGCCGGTGGGTAGGTAGTCCCGGATGACCAGGGTGCGGTCGGCGTCCACGCCGGCCATCAGCTCGTCGAGCTGCAGGGCGAGCAGTCGGCCGTCGGTGCCCAGCTCGACCACGTAGCCGGCGATCTCGTCGGCGATCCGGCGGACCATCTCCAGCCGCTGCACCACGGCCACCGCGTCCCGGACGGTGACCAGGTCCTCGATCTCCAGCGCGGAGAGGGTGCCGGAGACCTCGTCCAGCCGGAGCTTGTAGCGCTCCAGGGTGGCCAACGCCTGGTTGGCCCGGGACAGGATGGCCGCCGAGTCGTCCAGCACGTGCCGCTGGCCGTTGACGTAGAGGCTGATGATCCGCATCGACTGACTGACCGAGATCACCGGGTAACCGGTCTGCCGGGCCACCCGCTCGGCGGTGCGGTGCCGGGTGCCGGACTCCTCGGTCGGGATGGTCGGGTCGGGCATCAGGTGCACGGCGGCCCGGACGATCCGCGTGCCGTCGCTGGAGAGCACCACCGCGCCGTCCATCTTGCACAGCTCACGGACCCGGGTGGCGGAGAACTCGACGTCCAGCGGGAAACCGCCCGTGCACAGACCCTCGACCACCTTGTCGTACCCGAGGACGATCAGTGCGCCGGTGCGACCGCGCAGGATGCGCTCCAGGCCGTCGCGGAGTGCGGTGCCCGGCGCCATCAGCGCCAGATTCGCGCGCAGCGGGTCGCCGGCGCTGCCGCCCCCGGTCACGCTGACGCTGATCGGACGAGCGGGCGAGCCCACGGCACCGGTGCGGGCGTGGGGTGTCGCGCCGGCAGGCTTGGTGGTTTCGCGGTCGATCGGCACGGGCACAGTCTACGGACTGCCCTGCGGTGGGTGCTCCTGTGGTTACTGGGATGTGTCACGATTCGGCCCGTCCCGTCCGGCCCGTCCGCCGGAGACGCGGCTCACTCCGCCGAAGCCCGGGCTGCGGCCTGCAACGCCGCCCGGACGTCGGACACCTCCACCACCCGCATCTGCTCCGGCCCGGCGCCGGTGCTCGCGGGGCCACAGCCGGGCGGCACCAGGGCCAGCCGGAACCCGAGCCGGGCCGCCTCGGAGAGTCGGCGCGGCACCGCTCCCACCCGGCGTACCTCGCCGGTCAGGCCGACCTCGCCGATCGCCACCAGGTGCGGCGCGATCGCCAGGTTCAGGCCGCCGGAGGCGACCGCGAGGGCGACCGCCAGGTCCGCCGACGGCTCCACCACCCGGATGCCGCCGACGGTGGCCGCGAAGACCTCCCGGTCGTGCAGGGTGAGCCGCTCGGTGCGACGCTGGAGCACCGCGAGCACCATCGCCAGCCGGGCCGAGTCCAGCCCGGAGACCGTACGCCGTGGCGAACCGGCCACCGTGGCACCGATCAACGCCTGCACCTCGGTCACCAGCGCCCGGCGTCCCTCCATCGCCACCGTCACGCAGGTGCCCGGCACCGGCTCGCTGTAGCGGGTGAGGAACAGCCCGGACGGGTCGGCCAGGCTGCTGATGCCGCCCTCGTGCATCTCGAAGCAGCCCACCTCGTCGGCCGCGCCGAATCGGTTCTTGACGCCGCGCACCATCCGCAGCGAGGAGTGCTTGTCGCCCTCGAAGTGCAGCACCACGTCGACCAGGTGCTCCAACACCCGGGGACCGGCCACCTGGCCGTCCTTGGTCACGTGGCCGACCAGCACGGTGGCGATGCCGCGCTCCTTGGCGACCGAGACCAGGGCGGCGGTGACCGCCCGCACCTGGGTCACCCCGCCCGGCACGCCCTCGGTGCCGGTGGTGGAGATGGTCTGCACCGAGTCGAGCACCAGCAGGCCGGGCTTGACCGCGTCGAGGTGGCCGAGCACCGCCGCGAGGTCGCTCTCGGCGGCCAGGTAGAGCTGGTCGTGCAGGGTGCCCATCCGCTCGGCCCGCAGGCGCACCTGGCTGACCGACTCCTCGCCGCTGACCACCAGCGAGGGGCTGCCCGCTCCGGCGGCCCACTGCTGGGCCACGTCGAGCAGCAGGGTGGACTTGCCGACTCCCGGCTCACCGGCGAGCAGCACCACCGCCCCGGGCACCAGTCCGCCGCCGAGCACCCGGTCCAGCTCGCTGACGCCGGTGGGCCGGGCGCGCGCCGGTGCGGCACTGATGGTGGCGATGGGCCGGGCCGGCTCGGCGGGCATCCGGGAGCTGACCACGCGTCCGGAGACGGTCGGGCCGGTGACGGTGCACTCGACCACCGAGCCCCACTCGCCGCACTCCGGGCAGCGCCCCACCCACTTGGGCGGCTGGTGCCCGCAGGCGTCGCACTCGTACGCGGGGCGGGGCTCACGGGCGGCGGCCCTGCCGCGCCCGCCACCCGCTCCCCGGGCCGGGGTCGATCGGGAGATGCTCACCCGAGCGACGCTAGCCCCCCGGTACGACGACGGCACCGCCGGCATGGATGCACCACGCCGACGGTGCCGTCGGAAACTCCGGCGGGACGGGTCAGTGGCCGCCTTCGCCCTCGAACTCGGTGTGCCGCTCGATGATCGGCGACGGCGGCGGGGCCGGGCTGAGCGGCACGGCCACCGGGGCCGGGCTGGTGATCGTGTTGCCGTCGCCGAAGTCGAAGCTGACCGTGATGTTCTGACCCGCGAGCAGAGCCGAGTTCAGCCCGAGGAGCTGGAGCACCTGCTCGCCCTCGGTGTTGAGCTGCACGTAGCTCAGCGGCGGGATCTCGATCCGGGCCGGGCCGCCGGCCGGCGACTCGGTCGCGTCGGGCGAGGGCGTCTCGTCCGGGGAGGGCGTCTCGTCCGGCGACGGGGAACCGCCCGGGGAGGGGGTGCCCTCCGGGGACTGCTCCGGCGACGGGGAGCCGGTCGGCGAGGGCGAGGCCGTGGGCGACGGGCTGGTCGCGGCCTGGACCGTGGTGAGTACCACCTCGCGGGCGTCCGACGAGGTGACGGTCACGGTGACCGGGTCGGGCGAGTCGTTGTAGAAGAGCGCGTTCAGGATGGCGTCGTCGCCGGCCTGGTAGCCCTCCACACCGGGGTAGGCGACCAGCACGCTGCGTACGCCGTACCGGCCGTCCTCGGCCTGGAGGTCGACGCCCTGGATCGACGGGACCTTGTTCGCCGTCTCGGAGATCTGACCGGCGCCGCATCCCGACAGCAGCAGCATGCCGGCTGCCGCCGCGATCCCGGGCAGCAGTACGGCAGCCCGCCGGGAACCCCTGATCGAGCGCGTCACGTCGGTCCTCCTCGTCACGATCACACCCCGGCGACGTCGCCGGAACCGCTGGCCATACCCGCGCAGACCTATTCCCAGCGTAGTTGGAGCTGATCGTGGCCCGCACGGCGACCCGGTGCTGCCACCTGCCGGGGGACGTGGTCAGACCAGTCGACCGCTCGTGACCAGCAGGACGACATCGATCAGGGCCACCAGCATGACGGCCCGGAAGGCGGCCACCGAGCGGGCCCCGGGCCGGTCGGCGGTGCGTCCGGCGTACCAGGCGAGAACCAGGATGATCACGGCCGCGACGACCGCCGCGAGCCCCAGCCCGGACGGCGGACCGGGTGGGCCCAGCACCAGCGTGACGGTCGCCGCGACGAGCAGCCCGACGGCAGCCGCCCGGCTGCCCGCCGGACCCACCCGATGCGGCAGGCCGCGCACCCCGGTTCGGGCGTCGTCGGCGAAATCGGGCAGTACGTTGGCGAAGTGCGCACCGGCGCCGAGCAGGGCCGCGGCGGCGATCAGCCACACCGGCGGCGTCGGTGCGCCGGGCAGCGCCAGCACCACGAAGGCGGGCAGCGCGCCGAAGGAGATGGCATACGGCAGCACCGAGACCGAGGTCCACTTGAGCGGCCAGTCGTACAGCAGGGCCGAGACCAACGCGACGACGGCGCAGAGCGCAGCGGCCGAGTTCGTGGTCAGGGCCAGCCCCACGGTCGTGACGGCGGCCAGCACGGCGGCCACCGCGACGACCCGCCGGCTGACGACACCGGCGGCCACCGGCTTGTCGGTACGCCCCACCGCGGCGTCCCGGTCGGCGTCGAGCGCGTCGTTGGTCCACCCCACCGCGAACTGGCTCGCCGCCACCGTCAGCGCCACCACGGCGATTCCGCCAGGCGGGTGCCCGACGCCGGCCGCGAGCAGACCGGCCACTGTGGTGACGGCCATCGTCGGCTCTGGATGGCTCGCTCTGACCAGCCCTAACACCGTGGACGACATAACGGAAGTCTGGCCGTTACCGGCTAGTCGTGCCACGCTCGGTGAATGCGTGACGCCGGCTTGAGCCTGCCCCGCAACGACCCGCGTCAGTACGACGACCTGGCCGGCGAATGGTGGCGACCGGACGGCGCGTTCGCGATGCTGCACTGGCTGGCCGAGGCGCGGGCGGCCATGGTGCCACCGGCGACGCGACCCGACGCGCTCCTGGTCGACCTCGGGTGCGGCGCCGGTCTGCTCGCCCCGCACCTGGTCGGCAAGGGCTACCGCCACGTGGGAGTGGACCTGACCCGGTCCGCGCTGGCCCAGGCGGCCGCGCACGGCGTGACGGTGGTCAACGGAGACGCCACGGCGGTGCCCCTCGCCGACCGGTGCGCCGACGTGGTGGCCGCCGGTGAGCTGCTGGAGCACGTACCCGACTGGCGGGCCGTGGTGGCGCAGGCCTGCCGTCTGCTGCGTCCCGGCGGGTTGCTGGTGCTGGACACGCTCAACGACACCGCGCTGTGTCGGCTGGTCGCGGTCCGCATCGCCGAGCGGCTGCCGACCGTGCCGCGAGGCATCCACGACCCACGGTTGTTCGTGGACCATCGTGAGCTGGTGGCCGAGTGTGCCCGCCACGGCGTGGACCTACGGGTCCGGGGTGTCCGCCCGGCGGTGCCGGGCCTGCTGCGCTGGCTGTTCCGGCAGGTACGCGGCGCGGCGACGCCGCCCGGTCAGGCGCCCCGGATCGTGCCGACCGGTTCGCCGGCCGTGCTCTACCAGGGACGCGGAGTGTACCGCGGGTAGCCGGTCCGGGCGGGGGTAAGGGAAGCCGAGAAGGGGGTTCCATGAGCGAGCGTCAGCGAGCGAGTCATCGGCTCAGTGCGTGGGTGTCTCGTGGCGGCACGCAGCGTAGCGGAGTGCCGACATGAGCGAGCGCTTGGCAGCGGTGGACGCCGCGCGGCGGCTGACGCCCCGGCTGGCCGCCCGCGCGGCCGAGCACGACCGGGACGGTTCGTTCCCGGTCGACGACTTCGCCGATCTCGGTGCGGCCGGGCTGTTCGGGCTGATGGTCCCCGCCGAGTTGGGCGGCACCGGCTCGACGTTCGCCGGGTACGCGGCCGTCGCCACCGAACTGGCCCGGGGCAACGGCGCCACGGCTCTGGTGTTCAACATGCACGCCTCGGTCACCGGCGCTCTGGGCGCGGTCACCGAGGAACTGGCCGAGGCGTTGGGCGTACCGGAGGAGGCGCTCGCCGCCCGCGACCGGTTGCTGCGGGCGGCGGCCGAGGGTGCGTGGTACGCGGTCGCGATGAGCGAACGCGGCGCCGGTGCCCGGCTGTCCCAGCTGACCACGGTCTACGAGCCGGTCGACGGCGGCTGGCGGATCAAGGGCAGCAAGACCTTCTGCTCGGGTGCCGGCCACGCCGACGGTTACCTGGTGGCGGCCCGCAGCGCGGCCGACCCGTCGGTGGTCTCGCAGTTCCTGGTCCCGGCCGGTGCGGGCCTGACCGTCGAGCCGACCTGGGACGCGCTCGGCATGCGCGCGACCGCCTCGCACGACCTGCACCTGGACGTCACCGTGCCCGCCGATCGGCTGCTCGGCGGGGTGGAGGGTCTGGCCCTGGTGGTCGCCCAGCTCATGCCGCACTGGCTGGTGGCCAGCTACGCCGCCGTCTACGTCGGGGTGGCGCAGGCGTCGATCGACGCGGCGGCGGAGCACCTGCACGCCCGGGGTCTGACGCACCTGCCGGCGGTCCGTGCCCGGTTGGGGCGGGCCGACGCGGCGGTGGCGGCGGCGCAGCTCGCGGTCGCCGAGGCGGCCCGTCGGGTGGACGAGGCGCCGGGCGACGCCGAGACGAACCGCTGGGTGTGGCGGGCCAAGCTGCTGGCCGGTACGACCGCGGCGGAGGTGGCCGCGTCCATGCTGGAGGCGGCCGGCACCTCCGCCACCCGGCGTGGTCACCCGTTGGAGCGCCTCTACCGGGACGCCCGTTGCGGGTCGCTGCACCCGGCCACCTCCGACGTCTGCGCCGACTGGTTGGGCATCGCCGCGCTCGGCGGCGACCCGGACCGTGACGGGTCGGCTCCTCGTTGGTGAGCGTGAGGAGCCCGAGCGAGCGGAAGGTGGGACGGTGACCGTACCGGTGATCGCGGGTGTGGGTACGGCTCATCCGCCCTCGGCCGACCAGCAGGAACTCTGGGAGAAGTTCTTCTCCCGGCACTATTCCGGCAGCACCCGCGCGCTCGCCGAACGGATCTTCGCGAACTCGGGGGTGACCCGCCGACAGGCGGCGGTGAGTCCGTTGATCGAGGACGTCTCGGACTGGCCGACCGAGCGGCGGATGCGCCGCTACCAGGTGGAGGCGTTGCCGCTGGGCAAGGAGGCGGTCGGCCGCGCGTTGACCTCGGCCGGCTTGGACGCCGGGGACGTCGGTCTCTTCGTGGTCTGCTCCTGCACTGGGTACGCCACGCCGGGGCTGGACATCCTGCTCGCTCGTGACCTGGGCATGTCCCCGACGACGCAGCGGATGTTCGTCGGCCACATGGGCTGTTACGCGGCCCTGCCCGGGTTGGGTGCGGCGAGTGACTTCGTGGTCTCCCGGGGACGCCCGGCGTTGCTGCTCTGCGCCGAGCTGACCAGCCTGCACCTGCAACCCTCCTCGGCCCGGGTGGACACCCAGCAGATCGTCTCCCACGCGCTCTTCTCGGACGCCGCGGTCGCCGCCGTGCTCGTCCCCGGTGGTCGGGGGTACGCGGTACGCGAGGTCACCTCGGTCACCGACACCTCCACGGCCGATCACATGACGTGGGACGTGACCGACACCGGCTTCCGGATGGGGCTCTCGCCGAAGGTGCCGCAGGTGCTGTCGACCCACGTACGCGGGCTGGTGGAGGATCTGTTGGCCCGGCACGGCACCACGGTGTCCGGGGTGGACGGCTGGGCGGTGCACCCGGGCGGCCCTCGCATCCTGAACGTGGTGGAGCGCGAACTGGAGCTGCCGCTGACCGGTTTGGCGGCGTCCCGGGCGACGCTGGACGAGCACGGCAACTGCTCGTCCCCGACGGTGCTGCTGATCCTCGACCGTCTGCTGCGGGCCGCGCCGTCACCGCGCCGGGTGGTGATGCTCGCCTTCGGACCCGGTCTGACTCTCTACGCGGTCCTGCTGGAACGTCATGTCTGACCGTTCGGGCGGCTACTCTTTAAAGATGAACGTCGATCCGGTTCACCGGCTGCGCGGCGCTCTGCTCGCCGGGCTCGGTGCGGTCGCGCTGGTGCTCGGGGGCTGGTGGTGGCAGGCGCAGGAGCCGACGCCGGGTGCCCCGGCGTCGATCGCTTCCGGCGACGGCCCGAGGTCGGCGACGACGTGGCGGATGGAACCCGGCACCAGGACCAGTGTCGTACTCGACGCACGAACCGGCGGCGTCGTCTCGGCGTCTCCCGGCGGCGGGTACGGGCCACCCGGCGGCACGGTGGACGCCTCGTCCAGTGCCGACCATCGGAGCTTACGGCGGGCGGAGGTCCGCAATGTGGTCTGGACCGAGCTGACGAAACTGACCGAGGGAGCGTCGGTGGTCCGACAGGCCCCGATCGGGTACGGGGAGACGTTCCGCCTCCGCTTCCGGTGCGTCGGGCCGGGAGATCTGTTGGTGACGGTCGACGGAGCGCGGGCGGCCGATCCGATCACGATCGGCTGCGACGGTGGGGCGGCCATGACGGAGGTCACCGGCACCGGCGGGCCGGTACGCATCTCGTTCTCCACCGCAGGTGCGGAGCCGTTGCAACTGGAGGCCCGCCTGATCGCCCCGTCCTGAGCCGTTCGAGCATCTACTCTTTCCGGCATGCGTGATGATCCCGTCCATCGGCTCCGAGGCGCCCTGCTCGCCGGTGTGGGCGTGGTGGCGCTCGTTGCCGGTGGCGGATGGTGGCAGGCGACCGCACCAAGCGTCGGCACCGGTGCCCGGTCGGCGTCGGACGGCTCCCCGCAGACGATCGAGTGGCCGGTGGATCCGTTCGTCGGTGGGAACCGGCAGAGCTCCGGTCCGGCCTCGGTCCGGCCCGGGGCGACGGCGTCGTTCTGGCTGGATCCGGCCACCGGCGCGGTGATCGGGATGGATCCGGCCGCCGGTTCCTCTCTCGTGCTCGAACCCCGCGACGGCACGAGACGTATGCTGGCCGGGGCCGGATCCGGCGACGTCAGCGCTCCGGAGACCGGAGAGTCGGGCCGGCGGCGAGCGGGCGGCGGCAACGTGGTGTGGATCGACCGGTCGGCGTTGCGGGCGGGCGAGCCCGTGGTCCGCACGGCTCGGGTCGGCGATGGCGACCAGTTGGCGCTGCTCGTCAGGTGCACCGGCTCGGGCGAGGTCAATGTCGCCGTGGACGGTGCCCGGGGGGCGCTCTACCCACACAGGGTCGAGTGCACGGGAGCGGTGTCGACGATCGGGATCACTGGCGCCGGTGGGCGGCTGCGGGTCACGTTCCATCCCGGCGACGCGGCGCGGGCTCAGCTGGTGGCCCGCCTGGTCGCTCAGTCCTGAGATCGGTCGTGCCCGCCGACCGGCGGCCGGTGCCGGAAGGGCCGGGTGTCGCGGTGGCGGGGTCGGGCCTGGCCGGGCGCTCGCGGTCCGGCTCGGCGGCGCGAGGTCAGCCCGCCAGGCGGGCGAGTTCGGCCTGGTAGTCGGCGAGGGAGTCGACCTCGGGCACGACCAGGACGACCCGGCCGGTGCGATCGGCGAGCAGGGCGGTCACGGTGTCCGGGCGGGCCGGCAGGTGCAGGAAGTCGCGGAGGCCACCAGCCGGGTCGGCCAGCGCGCGGACGTCGGTGCCGGCCGGTGCGGCCCGGGGGCGGGCGGAGGCGACGGTGACCACGCTCACTCCGGCCGGTGCCGCCGTCGCTGCCTCGGCGACCCGCTCCGGGCAGGCGCACCCGTCGACCAGCAGCACCACGGTCGGCACCAGGGCGCGCAGCGGCACCGGGGACTGACTGCCGTCGACCAGGTCCAGGGCGGGCAGTGGTCGTCCGGTGAGCCGGATCGGTGCCGGGTCGCCGGTGCCGGTGGTCGGACCGGGTGAGCGGCCGGCGCGGGGCCAGGTGGCGGCGGCCAGGCCGGCGACGGTCGCCACGACCGCGAGCAGCAGCGCGAGCACGGGCAAGGCGGACGGACGCCATCGGCGGGCGTTTCCGGCGGCCCTGCCACGCAGCTCGCGGCGTACCTGCTCGGCTTCGTCCGCGAGGGCGGCGGCGTCGTCGGGGACGACCACCCGGCCCCACTCGGGCGGCAGGTCGGGCAACCCGGGACCGTCGGCGTCGGCCTTGCCCATCACCACCTCCTCAGCGCGACCGGCGGTGGGGACCGCCCTGTCGCCGGTCGCTCTCGCCCGTCGCGGATGTGCATACGCGGGCACCCCTCAAGCGTCCCGTACCAGGCCCGGGTCCCGCTACCGCTGCCCACACTCTTCAACGGCGGGATATCATGGGGCGGGTGGCGTAGGCCCTGACGTGCAATGCCAGTCGTGATCTTCGATGCTCTTCCCCGGGCGGTGCCCGGGGGTCATCTGCTGATTACGCAGCGTGGTCGAATCATTGTTTGGGCGGTCTGTCAAGCCGAAGAAATACCTCTCACAGGGCCCCTGAGCTGCGCCAACGGTCAGGACAGCGGTGAGACATCGGTGCCTGAGCGTGTTACCCTAGACACAGCGAAAGGGGTTTCGAACCTATGGTTTTCAGTGTCGGCGAGACCGTTGTTTACCCCCACCACGGGGCCGCACTCATCGAGGCAATCGAGACTCGGGTCATCAAGGGCGAGCCCAAGCAGTACCTCGTCCTGAGGGTCGCGCAGGGTGACCTGACGGTCCGGGTGCCCGCTGAGAACGCCGAGATCGTGGGTGTGCGCGAGGTGGTCGGCGAAGAGGGTCTCGGCAAGGTGTTCGACGTTCTCCGGGCTCCGCACACCGAGGAGCCGACCAACTGGTCGCGGCGTTACAAGGCAAATCTGGAGAAGCTGGCCTCCGGTAACCCGCTGAAGGTGGCCGAGGTCGTGCGTGACCTGTGGCGCCGGGAGCGGGAGCGCGGGTTGTCCGCAGGCGAGAAGCGGATGCTCGCCAAGGCTCGCGACATTCTCGTCGGCGAGGTCGCGCTGGCCGAGAAGAGCACCAAGGACGAGGCGGAGACGCTGCTCGACAAGGTGCTGACCGAGGCCTAGTCCGCACAGCATCGTCGTACCCACTTCGTAGCGAAGAAACCATCGAGGACCGCGACGTGACCGCGCAGCTTAATCCGCGCGGTGACGTCGCGGTCCTCGTGCCTGCGGCCGGTGCCGGCGTACGCCTGGGGCCCGGCCGTCCGAAGGCACTCCGACTGCTGGCCGGCGAGCCGCTGCTGGTGCACGCGGTCCGTCGGCTCGCCGCCGCCGCGTCGGTGCACACCATCGTGGTGGCCGCCCCGGTCGCCGACGTCTCGGCGGTACGCGAACTGCTCGCCCCGGTCGCACCGGTCACGGTGGTGCCGGGCGGGGCGGAGCGGCAGGCGTCGGTCGCCGCCGCGCTGGCCGCCGTACCGGAGGGCCCCGAGATCGTCCTGGTGCACGACGCGGCCCGTGCGTTGACCCCGTCGGAGCTGGTGGAGTCGGTGGCCGCCGCAGTGCGGGACGGGCACGACGCGGTGATCCCCGTGCTGCCGGTGGTCGACACGATCAAGGAGGTCGACGCGGGCGAGGTGGTGCTCGGGACCGTCGACCGGGCCGCGTTGCGGGCCGTGCAGACGCCGCAGGGCTTTCGTCGGGCGGTGCTGGCCGCCGCGCACGCCGCCGCCGGTGACCCGCTCACCGACGACGCCGGGCTGGTCGAGAAGCAGGGCGTACCGGTGTACTGCGTACCCGGGTCGGACCACGCCCTGAAGATCACTCGGCCGTTCGACCTAGCGCTGGCCGAGCACCTGCTCTCCCTCGACGCCTAGGGCCTGTGTCGAAGTCCTCGGCTCGACCGAGGACTTCGACACAGGCCCTAGCGCGTACCCTCGGTTCATGATCGTTCCTCGGGTGGCCATCGGCACCGACGTGCACGCCTTCGAGGCCGGTCGGCCCTGCTGGGTGGCCGGTCTGCACTGGCCCGACCAGGACGGCCTGGCCGGGCACTCGGACGCGGACGTCGCCGCCCACGCCGCCTGCAACGCGCTGCTCTCCGCCGCCGGCCTCGGCGACCTGGGCGCCAACTTCGGAGTGGACCAGCCCGAGTGGGCGGGCGCCAGCGGCGTGGCGCTGCTCACCGAGTCGGCCCGTCGGGTGCGGGCCGCCGGTTTCGCCATCGGCAACGTGTCGGTGCAGGTCGTGGGCGTACGCCCGAAGATCGGCCCGCGTCGCGCGGAGGCCGAGCGGGTGCTCTCCGAGGCGGTCGGCGCACCGGTCACCGTCTCCGCCGCCACCACCGACGGGCTGGGCTTCACCGGGCGCGGTGAGGGGCTCGCCGGGATCGCGGTGGCCCTGGTCCACGAGCAGGCGAGCTAGGCTCGCGCGATGTCCGCCGACGTCCCCACCGATCCGCCCGCTGCCGACGGCTACCTGGAGCGCGCCACCCTCCTCGGCGAGCTGGGCCGCTACGACGAGGCCGCCGCCGAGCTGGGCTTCGCGCTCGCCCTCGACCCCGCCGCCGTCGACGTGTCGACGATGCTGGCCCGGGTGCACCTGGCCGCCGGCCGCCCGGCCGAGGCGCTCACCGCCGCCGAGACCGCCGTGGCAGCCGCGCCGGGGCAGCTCGCCCCACTCGTCGTGCGGGGCCTGGCCCTGGGCGACCTGGAACGGTACGCAGACGCCGCCCGTACCGCCGACGAGATCATGGCGCTGGGGCCGGAGGACGCGTACGCGCAGCGCAGCGCGGCGGCGATCCTGGCCGGCTCCCGCAACGGACAGCCGGCGCTGAACGCGGCCTGGCACGGGGTGGAGCTGGCGCCCGAGGAGCCGCAGGCACATCTGGTGCTCGGCCTGGTGGCGGCCAACATGCAGATGTACGACCTGGCCGAGCGCGCCTACCGGGAGGCGCTGCGGCTGGACCCACGGCTGGCCGAGGTGAGCGAGGACGTCGGTGTGCTGCGGTTGGAGCAGCGCCGGTGGAGCGCGACTCTGGAGCAGCTCGCGGAGGCGGCGGTGGCCAGCCTGCCGCCCGATTCGGGCCGCCGGGACGGGGCGCGGACCGACCCGAACCGGCCGGACACCGTCCCGGACGACCTGAGCGGTCTCGACCAGAGCCGGAACGACACCTCGGACGGGCCGAGACCGGGTCAGAGTGGGTCGGGCGGGCCGACGGCGGGTCAGAGCGGCCCGAGTTGGCCCAGCGGCGGCCTGAGCTGGCCCACGGCGGGTCAGAGCGGGACGGGTCGACCGGACGGCACGAGCGGGCCGGAAACGGGCCAGTCGGGCGGTCAGAGCGGGGCCGGCTGGCCGCTGGGTGGATCGGACCAGGGTGGCACGAGCCAGGCCGGGGCGGGCGCTGGTCGGTCCGCCGACGGGCGGGACGAGCCGCCGACCTGGCCGTCCGAGAGCGGGTCGGCCGGCGGGTACCAGGGTGATCCCTTCGCCGCGCCGGGCGACGCGGGTCCGGCCGGTCCGGTCGCCGACCGTACCGTGCCGGCGGCGTTGCGGCAGCTCGTCGTCTGGGGCGCCGGCTGGTCGGTGATCGCCGCCGTGATGGTCGCCTGTTCGGCCGCCACCGGGCCCGGCTTCTCCCGCATGATGGCGCTGCTGGCCGCAGCCGGCGGCGGCTTCGTGGTGTGGCGGCAGGCGTCGCGGCTGCCCGGCCTGACCCGGACCGTGCTGCCGGTGCTGCGGCGTACCGACCGGACGCTCGCTTTCGCCGTCTACGGGGCCTGCGTGGCGCCGGTGCTGATCCTGCTCTACGCCCTGCTGGGCACCCCGTGGCCGCTGGTGCTGGCGATCGGGGTGGCGATGGCCGCGCAGCTCGCGATCATCACCCGACCGGTCGCCTGACCGGCCGGGTGACGCGCCTGGTTCAGGGCCGGCGTGCCCAGGTCCAGGCGTACGCCTCGTCCTCGCATTCGCTCGCCGCGTCGCACAGGTCGAGTGGCCGGAAGGTGTCGACCATGACCGCCAATTCGTCGAAGAAGTCCACGCCGACGGAGCGCTCGGCCGCGCCGGGCTGGGGACCGTGCGTGAAGCCGGACGGGTGCAGCGAGATGGATCCCTGCTCGATGCCGGAGCCGCGCCGGGCCTCGTAGTTGCCGCCGGTGTAGAAGAGCATCTCGTCGGAGTCGACGTTGTGGTGGTGGTACGGCACCGGGATGGCGCCCGGGTGGTAGTCGACCTTGCGCGGGACGAACGAGCAGATCACGAAGTTCGGCCCCTGGAAGGTCTGGTGCACCGGTGGCGGCTGGTGGATCCGGCCGGTGATCGGCTCGAAGTCGTGGATGGAGAACGCCCACGGGTACATGTGCCCGTCCCAGCCGACCACGTCGAACGGGTGGTTGGCGAAGACGTGGCGGGTCCACCCGCGACGGTGACGGACCAGCACGTCCACGTCGGTGCCGTCGACCAGCAGCGGCGTGTCCGGTCCCCGGACGTCGCGCTCGCAGTACGGCGAGTGCTCCAGGAACTGCCCGCGTACGGAGAGGTAGCGCTTGGGCGGGCCGATGTGACCGGACGCCTCGACGGCGAGCAACCGGGTCGGCGTGTCACCGGTCGGCACCAGGCGGTGCACCGTCGAGGTCGGGATGATCACGTAGTCGCCGGCGGTCACGTCCAGCACACCGAAGGTCGACTCGACCCGCAGCGCCCCGGACTCGACGTACAGGCAGTGGTCGCCGGTGGCGTCGCGGAAGAGCGGGGAGGGCCGGTCGGCCAGCACGTACGCGATCCGGACGTCGTCGTTGGCGAGCAGGTAGCGCCGACCGAGGACCGGGTCCGCCCCGGTGCCGTCGAGCTTGTGGGTCCGCAGGTGCCGGGGCTTGAGCGGCAGGTTGGGCGCCCGGGTCACCGCCGGTGGGGTGAACTCCTCGGCGGCGACGATCGCGGTCGGCGCGTACCGGTGGTAGAGCAGGGACGAGTCGGAGGAGAAGCCCTCCTGGCCCATCAGCTCCTCGGTGTAGAGACTGCCGTCGGGCTGCCGGAACTGGGTGTGGCGCTTCCGTGGCACCTCGCCGACGCTGCGGTAGTACGGCATCTCGCCTCCCGTCACCAGCGCGTCCGATAATCGGACGCTGTTGTCCGCTTCTTAGAGCGTCCCGTACATTCTTGTCTCGTGTCAACGCAGCTGCCCGCGCTCGTCACCGGACTGGTCGACGACGCCGCCGTCTTCCCGCCGGGCAGCGCGTCGCTGCCCGATGCCCTCGCCGCCCACCGGCAGCACCGCGCCGCCTGGTACGCCGACCTCGTCGGCCCGCTGCTGCTGCCGGCCTCGACCGTGACGGCAGGCGAGTTGGACGGCCTGGTCGATCCCGGCCTCGCCATCGGGTTGATCGGCGACACCGGTCTCGACCACCTGCCGCTTGCGCTGTCGTGCCTGCCTCCGCTCGGCGTGACCGCCCGGCAGGTCGAGGCGCCCGTCGCCCGGCGCGGCGAGGACCCGCAGCCCGGCCTGGCCGAGCTGGTGACGCTGACCGAACGGCTGGACGGCGTACCCGTCTACGCCGAGATCCCGCTGACCTTCGGGCTGATGGGGGCGCTGGACGCGCTGGCCGAGGCGCGGGCCGCTGGACTGCCGGTCGCCGCGAAGTTCCGCACCGGCGGGCTGGCCGCCGAGCTGTTCCCCACCCCCGCCGAGCTGGCCGCGGTGATCTGCGCGTGCCGGGACCGACGGCTGCCGTTCAAGCTGACCGCCGGGCTGCACCACGCGGTGCGGCAGGTGGATCCGGAGACCGGATTCACCCACCACGGTTTCGGCAACGTGCTGGCCGCCACGCTGGCCGCCGCCGACGGCGCCGGGGTGGACGCCGTCGCCGAACTGCTCACCGTGCGCGACGAGCGCCCGCTGGTCCAGGGCACCGAGGGGCGACGCGACTCGGCGCGCCCGCTCTGGGTGGGCTTCGGCTCGTGCAGCATTACCGAACCACTGACCGACCTGATCCGGCTCGGGCTGGTGAACGGAGGATTCGAGGGATGAGCGAGTGGGCACGGTGGAACGGAGGGTCGGCGTGAGCTGGGTGACGGGTGCCGAGGGTTCCGGGTACGGGCTGCACCACCTGCCGTACGGGGTGTTCCGGGTGGGCTCCGGCGAGCCCCGGATCGGCGTACGCGTCGGGGACCTCGTGCTGGACCTGGCGGGCGCGGAGGAGGCCGGCCTGGTGCTGGCCGGCGGCGCGCTGCGGCAGTCCACGCTGAACGCGTTCCTGGCGCTGGGCCGCCCGCAGTGGACCACCGCCCGACAGCGGATCACCGAGCTGCTCACCGAGGAGACCCACCGTGCGGCGGTCGAGCCGCTGCTGGTGCCGGTGGCCGAGGTGACGATGGAGCTGCCCTTCGAGGTGGCCGACTACGTCGACTTCTATTCCTCGGAGCACCACGCCTCGAACGTCGGGCTGATCTTCCGGCCGGGCCAGCCGCCGCTGCTGCCGAACTGGAAGCACCTGCCGATCGGCTACCACGGCCGGGCCGGCACGGTGGTGGTCTCCGGCACCCCGGTGGTACGCCCGCACGGCCAGCGGCCCGGTCCGCAGGGGCCGGTCTACGGCCCGTCCGCGCGCCTGGACATCGAGGCCGAGGTCGGGTTCGTGGTGGGCGTGCCGAGCCCGCTCGGACGCCGGGTCGCCGCCGCCGACTTCGCCGACCACGTCTTCGGGGTGGTGCTGGTCAACGACTGGTCGGCTCGGGACATCCAGGCGTGGGAGTACCAGCCGCTCGGGCCCTTCCTCGGCAAGTCGTTCGCCACCTCGGTGGCCGCCTGGATCACGCCGCTAGACGCGCTGCGAGACGCCTTCGTACCCGCCCCGGAGCAGGACCCGCCGGTGGTCGACTACCTGCGCGAGGAGTCGCGCCTGGGGCTGGACCTGCGGCTGACCGTGCGCTGGAACGGCGAGGCGGTCAGCGAGCCGCCGTTCGCCAGCATGTACTGGACGCCGGCCCAGCAGTTGGCGCACCTGACCGTCAACGGCGCCTCGCTGCGTACCGGCGACCTGTACGCCTCCGGCACCGTCTCCGGCCCGCGCCGGGATCAGGTCGGCTCGTTCCTGGAGCTCACCTGGGGCGGCACCGAGCCGGTCGTGGTGGACGGAGCGGAGCGGACCTTCCTCGCCGACGGGGACACGGTGACCATCACCGCGACCGCTCCCGGACCGGACGGCAGCACCATCGAGTTGGGTGAGGTGACCGGCACGGTCACGCCCGCGAACTGACCCCAACCCGACACTATTCCTTGATCGCACGCGATGTGCGATCGAGGACCGTCACCGACTTCGTTGATGACTCGGAATTGCGTCGCCACGACGCGCCGGGCCGGCCGGTGCCCCCCGTTCCGGTCGGCCCGGCCCCGGCTGGCGACACGTCACAAACCGAGGAGATGACGATGCGCGAACTCGTGGGCGCGGTCTGGCGCACCAGCAGCCGCTCGAACGACCAGGGTCTCTGTGTGGAGGTGGCCGACAACCTGGCCCGTGTCCACGGTGTGGTGGGCATACGCGACTCCAAGGACCAGGCCGGGCCGGTCCTCGTGGTCAGCCCGCCGGACTGGACGTCGTTCGTCGGCGCGATCCGGAACGGGCGCTTCACCCGCTGACACCACAGGCCGTGTCCCACGAGTGCCGTACCGCTCTCGTGGGACACGGCCGTTCCCGTGCCGCACCGGCCCGGTAGCGGTGGGCGTGCCGCCCGTACCTCCGGGGCCGTGCCCCGGCGCACTCAGCCCGGCTGGATAGGGTGCCGGTCGGAGGTGCGGGATGGGGTGGACGACGGGCCGGCGGCGGATCGTGGCGGTGGTGTCCGTGGCTGTCATGGTCGCGGTCACCGCGATCACCGCGTACCGCGTACTCGCTCCGGCCGAGGTCAGCACGACTGCGCGGGGCGAGTATCCGGCCGCCGCCGAGCGGGAGGCCGGGGTGGTAGGCCGGCTGCCGGTGGCGCCGCTGATCGTCGACGGTCGCCTCCGCGTGTACGCGGCACAGCGTCAGGTATACGCCGACGGGCCGGTGGACGCCCGGCACCGGGGCACGCCGTACTGGTCGTACCGGCGCTGGCCCGCCGAGGTGAGCGGGGTCGTCGCGACCGGAACCACGGTGGTGAGTCACTGGTCGGACGGGAAGCTGGTGGCGCTGGACGCGCGTACCGGACAGGTGGCCTGGCAGGTCGACGGCCCGGCACCCGCGCAGGGGTGGACCGCGCGCCGCACCGGCGCCGGTGCGGTCTGGAGCCCGGCGGGCCTGTTCCACGCCGAAGCCGGCGACTCGCCGACGCTCGTGGTGTCCGGGCCGCAGCGACTCGCCGCCTTCGCGTTCGACGACGGCCGGCAACTCTGGTCGACGGAGGTGGACGGCGCTTGCCGCACCGACGTCGGCACCACCTCGACCGGCCGATTCGCCTCGCTGGACCGGTGCGGTGGTCCGGCGGTGGTCGAGTTCCGCGACCTGCGCAGCGGTGAGCCGGTGGACCGGTGGGAGCCGCCGGGTGCCGCCGCCGAGTGGAGCGTGACGCCGGTCGGGTGCCTCACCGAGGGCGTGCGCTGCGGTGGTCTACGTGTCACCGGCCCCGGCGACGACGAGGGGCGAGGCTGGCTGCTGGCCGCCGACGGCCCGGTGGCCGCACCCGCACTCGATCCGGCCGATGCCGAGTTGACCGGCGAGTGGGTCGTCCGGGCGGCGGACGGCGCGGTCACCGGACGGTCCGCCCGTGACGGCGAGGGCGGCGAGGAGGTCTGGCGGCGTACCGACCTCGGGCCGGTCCGGATCGTGGCGGTCCAACCCGACCGGGTGCACCTGATCACCGAGACGAACGACCTGATCACCGTCGACCCGGCCACCGGAGCCGAGCGGTCCCGCTTCGTGCTGAACGTGGGGGCCGACGGGGTGGGCTGGACGCCCGGGGCGGCGTACGCGAGCGGTGGCTACCTGGCGGTGGAGCGGCTCCGGCAGCCGTCCGCATCGGACGCCGACGACCAGCGCTACTTCCTCACCTCGGAGCCGCTGGTGCTGGCGGCGACCTAGGAGCTAGCGAGTCTCGGGCAAATCGGACAAAAGTTACGTATGCTCTCGGTGGGCTTCCGGGCCGGTCCGCTGGGGGATGGCGGATCGGCCCGGCACCGCTCGTGGCTCAGCCCAGCGCGGACTCGGCGGCGGCCAGGAAGGCGTCGTTCTCCTCCGGCGTACCGATGGTCACCCGCACCCCGTCGCCCGCGAACGGCCGGACGATCACGCCCCGCGACTCGCAGGCCTTGCCGAACGCCAGCGCCTGGTCGCCCAACGGCAGCCAGACGAAGTTCGCCTGGCTGGTGGGCACGTCCGGGACGAGCTTGCGCAGCGCCTCGGTGACCCGGTCCCGCTCGGCCACCACCAGCGCGCACCGCCGCTGCACCTCGTCCGCCTGGGCCAACGCGGCCAGCGCGCCCGCCTGCGCCGCCATGCTCGTCGAGAACGGCGTGACGACCTTGCGGACCGCCGCCGCCACCTGCGGCTGTGCGACGAGGAAGCCGATCCGCAGACCGGCCAGGCCCCACGCCTTGGACAGGGTGCGCAGCACCGCCACGTTCGGCCGGTCGGCATAGGTCAGCCCGTCCGGCACCTCCGGGTCGGTGACGAACTCCCGGTACGCCTCGTCGATGACCACCAGCACGTCGTCCGGCACCGCGTCCAGGAAGCGGTCCAGCTCGGCCCGGCGTACCGCGGTGCCGGTCGGGTTGTTCGGGTTGCAGACCAGGATCATCCGCGTCCGGTCGGTCACCGCCGTGGCCATCGCGGACAGGTCGTGCCCGTGCCCGGCCTCGTTGGGCACCTGCACGCTGGTCGCGCCGCTGGTCGCCGCGATGATCGGGTACGCCTCGAACGACCGCCACGAGTAGACCAGCTCGTCACCGGGCAGGCAGGTGGTCCGAACCAGGTGCTCGGCCAGCGCCACCGAGCCGCAGCCGGTCGCGATGCGATCCGGGTCCACGTCGTACCGGTCGGCCAGTGCCTGACGCAGCGCGACGACGCCCATGTCCGGGTAGCGGTGCACACCGGCGACCGCCTCGGCGACCGCCTCCACGACCCCGGGGAGCGGGCCGTACGGCACCTCGTTGCTGGCCAGCTTGATGGCCTCGGGTAGACCCAGCTCGCGGGCCAGGTCGGCCGGGCTGCGTCCGGGTACGTAGTTGGGCAGTGCGTCCAGGTCGGCGCGGGTCAGCCGGGGTGTCGGCCGTCGTCCGGTGTCGGTCATGGGGTGTCTCCCGATGTGTCTGCACGGTCGTCAGGGGTGCGGGGAAGCTGGACCACCACGGTCTGTGCCCGCTTGTCGTGCAGGGCCTGCCGTAGCGGATGGTCGAAGAGCGGCGAGAGCGCGTCGATCAACTGGAGCAGCAGGCCGAGGCCGCAGCAGTACCAGAGCAGGGTGGGCAGGCCGAGGGTGTTCCACCGGCGCAGGGCCCGAGCGAAGCCCAGCGGCGCGTCGGCCTCGACCGGCACCGCCTTGACCCGGAGCAGCCGCTTGCCGAAGGTCTGTCCGTTGGCCGCCATGGCCGGGACCTCGTACGCCAACCACAGCGCGGTGGCGAGCAGCAGGATCACCACCACCAGCGAGCCGGCCTGGTCACCCGCCGGGGGCAGCGGGTCGGTGGTGCGGTCCTGCGCCTCCACCCGCCGCCAGAACTCGTTGAGCGGTGTGGCGTACTCCTGCACCAGCCAATAGACGAAGATCCCGTTGACGAACACGTTGAGCAGGAAGACGATGCCGAAGTCGATCAGCCGGGCGCCGAAGCGGGCACCGAACGAGGCCAGCGGCAGCCCGTGCGGCCGGGGCGGAGGTGGCTGACCGGGCCAGGTCGGATACGGCCAACCCGGCGGCGGCCCCGAACCGGGTGGCCAGCCCGGCTGCTGTCCGGGGTGGCCGCCGTGCTGTCCGGGGTGGCCGCCGAGTTGGCCCGGCGGTGGTCCGGGCGTGCCGCCGGGCTGGCCGGGCCAGGTGGTGGGCTGGCCGGGAGTGCCGGTGGGCTGGCCGGGCCAGGTGGTCGGCGGGCCCGGCTCGGTGGGCGTGCCGGTCGGCGCGGCGGCCCCGGCGGCCGGGGTCGCCGGCTCGGGTTCGGGCGTCGGCTCGGGTTCCGGTGGGGGTGGGCCCTCGGGTGGGGTGGCGTCCACCGGGATGGGCGCGCCGATCCAACCCTCACCGTCCCAGTACCTGCGGGTCTCGGGGTCGGCGGGGTCGACGTACCAACCGGGTGCCACGCTCACGTCGCGGCCTCGCTGCGCTCGTTCACCTCGACACCTTAACGACGACGGTCCCGGCGAACTTGTCGTGGAGGCACTGCTGCCAGGGCTTGTCCCACAACTGCCAGAGCCCGTCGATGTAACTGCCACCCGGCACCAGGGACCCGCCGACGAACTGCACGAGGTACCGCTTGCCGGCCGCCCGGCGGTCCAGGGTGTGCGTCGGGTCGAGCATCACCACCCGCAGGTTCATCACCCGCTTGCCGACGCTCTGCCCGCCGTTCCGGATCAGGTACTCCACGTGGTAGACCCAGTACAGCCCGAACATCGCCACGAAGAGACCGGCCTGGAGCAGCAGGAACGGCAGCAGGAAGTCGGTGACCATGGTCCCCGGATCCGGCTCGACCAGGGTGCCGTCCGGGTTGGTCCGGGTCAACGTGCTGAGCATCCGGAACCAGACGAAGAGGAAGGCCGGCACGAACAGCACCATCAGCACCGCACCGGCGATCAGCGCGTCGATCAGGTACGCGACCAGCCGGTCGCCGAAACCGGCCAGCGGTTGCCCGCCCGGCCCGAGTACCGGTGGCACCACGCCCGGCGCCCAGCCCGGCGGCGGCGGTTGTCCGTGCGGACCCGACCAGCCCGCGCCCGGCGGCTGCTGCGGTCCAGGCGGACCCGACCACCCGGGCGGTGGCGGATAGCCGGGTGGCGAGTGGCCCGATGGCGAGTGGCCCGGTGGTGCGTACTGGGGCGGAATCGGATGCGGCGGGCCGAGGGGCGGCGGTGCGCCGCCGGCCGGGGGCGTAGGCCCACCGGCCGGCGACGGGTGCACGGGAGGCTGGGTCACGCTGGACAGTGTTACAGGTTGCCGCGCTTGTCCTGCTCCCGCTCGATCGCCTCGAAGAGCGCCTTGAAGTTGCCCTTGCCGAAACCGAGCGAGCCGTGCCGCTCGATCAGCTCGAAGAAGACGGTCGGCCGGTCCTGCACCGGCTTGGTGAAGATCTGGAGCAGGTAGCCGTCCTCGTCCCGGTCGACCAGGATCTTGCGGGACTTCAGCTCCTCGATCGGTACCCGGACCTCGCCGATCCGGGCCCGCAGCTCCGGGTCGTCGTAGTACGAGTCCGGGGTCTCCAGGAAGTCGACCCCGGCGGCGCGCATCGCGTCGACGCTGGCCAGGATGTCGTTGGTGGCGACGGCGATGTGCTGCGCGCCCGGACCCTGATAGAACTCCAGGTACTCGTCGATCTGCGACTTCTTCCGGGCGATCGCCGGCTCGTTGAGCGGGAACTTCACCTTGCGGGTGCCGTTCGCGACGACCTTGCTCATCAGCGCCGAGTAGTCGGTGGCGATGTCATCGCCGACGAACTCCGCCATGTTGGTGAAGCCCATCACCCGCCGGTAGAACTCCACCCACTCGTCCATCCGGCCCAGCTCCACGTTGCCGACCACGTGGTCGACCGCCTGGAAGAACCGCTTGGGCTGCACCCCGGCGTCGATCATCGGCTGCCGGTCCACGATCGGCTTACGGGCGACGAAACCGGGCAGGAACGGGCCGGTGTACCGGGAGCGGTCGACCAGGGTGTGCCGGGTGTCGCCGTAGGTGGCGATGGCGGCCAGCCGTACCGTCCCGTGCTCGTCGGTGACGTCGTGCGGCTCGGCCAGCCCGGTCGCGCCCTGCGCGGTGGCGTGCGCGTACGCGGCGTCCACGTCCGGCACCTCCAGCGCGATGTCCGAGACACCGTCACTGTGCCGGGCGACGTGCTCGGTGCCGGTGGCGTCCGGGCGTACCGCCCCGGTGAGCACGAACCGGGCCGAGCCGCTGGTCAACACGTACTCGGCGTGGTCCCGGTAGCCCTGCTCCGGGCCCCGGTACGCCACACAGGTCATGCCGAACGCGGTGGAGTAGTAGTGCGCGGCCTGCTTGGCGTTGCCCACCAGGAAGCGCACGTGGTCCATGCCCTTGACCGGGAACGGGTCCTTGCTGGTGTCGTGGTCGACGGCGCCGACGAGGGCGTCGATGTCGACCTCTTCGGTCGACTGGGGTCGGTCGATCGCCTGGGTCATGGTGGCCTCCCTTGCGTACCGGCCGGCCTCGTGGGCCGACGGGGTCGTCTGCTGCTGCGAGCATCGCGGTGACCGGGCTGACTGGGCAACACACTCCTGCTCTGCTGGTCAGGTTGCGCAAACGGTATGGTGTTCACGCATGAACCCTGGTCAGGTTGTACAGCTCGACGCGTTGGACGCCAGACTGATCGAGTTGCTCGCCGAGGAACCCCGCATCGGTGTGCTGGAGTGTTCCCGCCGACTCCAGGTCGCCCGGGGCACCGTCCAGGCCAGGTTGGACAAGCTGGTCGGCCGGGGCGTGATCGCCGGCTTCGGGCCGGACCTCGGGCCCGCCGCCCTCGGCTTCACGGTGACCAGCTTCGTCACGCTGGAGATCAGCCAGCGGCTCGGGCACGACCCGGTAACCCGCCACCTCGCGGCGATCCCCGAGGTGCTGGAGGCGCACACCATCACCGGCTCGGGCGACGTGCTCTGCCGCATCGTGGCCCGGTCCAACACCGACCTGCAGCGGGTGATCGACCAGATCGTGGCGTACGAGGGGATCACCCGCGCCTCGACGATTATCGCCCTCGCCGAGCAGATCCCCTACCGCGTCCTCCCTCTGGTCCGCTCCGCCGTCGCCTGAAGGCCGTCGTCCGGCGGGTCGTAGCGCCGCGCCGGGGGTGCTGTGTAAGGAGGGGTCCTCTGCTAACGCCTGGTGCATAGCAGGGGACCCCTCCTAACATCCGGGCTGGACGCGGCGGACGCGGTGGACGTGGCGGTGCGGGAGCGTCAGCGTTCGGCTAGGGCGTCGCCGAGCGGGGTGCGTCGGTAGCGGACGGCGCGACCGGAACGTACCCGGCTGACCAGGCCCGCCTCGCGCAGCACGGTCAGGTGGTCACCGACCCCGCCCAGGCTCAGCCCGAGTTGGGCGACGAGCTGACTGGTGGTGGCGGGCAGCGCGAGCGCTCGCAACACCGCCGCCCGCGACCGCCCGACCAGGCGGTCCAGCACGTCGTCCGGGCGGCCCGGATCGGGTGGCCCGAGCAGTTCCGCCGCACCGTAGGCCGGGTAGACGATCGCGAACGGCCAGGGCGGTTCGAGGTATTTGATCAGGATGCCGAAGACGGTGGGGACGAAGAGCAGACCCCGCCCGGCCAAGGAATGCGTCTCCTCCTGGTGCGGGTCGTCGACCTCGATGGTGCCTACGTCGCCGCCGGGCACCCAGCGCAACCGGGGGTCCAGGTCCGCGACCGCCGCCCCCCAGCCGTACGCGAGCAGTCGACCGGCCCGGTGCAGCAGGTCGCGTTCCAGGACCGCCCGCAGGCGGGGCCAGTCCGGCTGTACGAGTGTCGTCCAGGCCGCCTCGATCGCGTCCGCGAGCAGGTCCACCACGTTCGGCGACCGGTAGATCCGGCGGGCGTACTCGGGTGGTGTGGTGTGCGGGGCGACGAGGTTGCGGGCCAGCTCGTCGCGGGCCTGGGCGAGCGGGGTGGCCCGGACCACCGCCAGCTCGTCGGCGAAGTCCTGGGCGGTGTCGGCCGGTGGCGGATGGATGAAGTCGGCGTTGTAGCCGCCCCGGCGCATCAGCGCCAGCAGCGCGCCCACCTCCGGCAGCTCGCGCCGCAGCCGCTCGTACACCGGCCGTTGCCGGGCCACCCAGGGGGTGAGCCCGGGGGCGGTGTTCAGCCCGGCCAGCAGCCGCAGCGCGGAGACCGTCTCACCCAGCGGCGAGACGGCGAACCGGCTCGCGGCCAGGTCAGCCGGGGTCACCTCGATGCGCATGCCACGACCTTTCGCTCCCTGGCGAAAGGATAGAACCGGACGGGCCGTACCACGAAGCTTGCCGGCGTGAACAGCACCAGTACCACCGCAGCTCAGGCGGCTGCCGACCGGCCGGCGACGTTCCGGGACGTCTTCGCCGTCGCCGAGTTCCGGGTGATCTTCGCCAGCTTCGGCGTCTTCATGATCGGCGAGACGGTGAAGATGCTCGCCCTGTCCGTGCTGGTCTACGAGCGCACCGGATCCGGCCTGCTGGCCGCCCTGGCGTACGTGACCGGGTTCCTGCCGCACGCCCTCGGCGGGGTGTTCCTGCTGGCGCTGGCCGACCGGTGGCCGGCCCGGGCCATGATGGTCGGCTACGACCTGCTGCGGATGGTCATGGTGGCGGTACTCGCCGTCGGGGTGATGTCCCCGTCGGCCATGCTCGGGCTGGTCGCGGTGGTGGCCCTGTTCGGCCCGGTCAGCAACGCCGCCCGCACCGCGCTGTTGCCCGAGGTGCTGCACGGCGACGCGTACGTGCTGGGGCGCTCGCTGCTCTCGGTCGCCGCCGGCGGGACCCAGGTCGCCGGTTTCGCGGTCGGCGGACTGCTGCTCGGGCTGGTCGGCCCGTACGGTGCGCTCTGGTTGACCGCGGTGACCTGCGGGCTCTCGGCGCTGCTGGTACGGGTCGGTCTCACCCGACGCCCGGCCCGCGTCAAGTACGCCCCGACGACCGACACGCCGGCGCGCGGGGCGGTACGCGAGACGTTGCGCGTCAACCGGACGCTGCTCGCCGATCGCCGGATCCGGGGACTGCTGCTCGCCCAGTGGCTGCCCGGCTCGCTGCTGGTGGGCGCGGAGGGGGTGGCCGTGCCGTACGCGGCCGACCTGGGGCCGGGGGCCAGCGCGGGCGTACTCCTGATGGCCGGCGCGGGCGGCATGCTCGTCGGTGACCTGCTGGTGGGGCGGTTCGTGGCACCGGCCCGGCGGGAACGCTGGACACCCTGGCTCGCGTTGCTGCTCGGCGTACCGATGCTCGCGTTCGTGGCCCGGCCGTCGCTGGTGCCGGCGGCGGCCCTGTTCGCGGTGGCCACCGCGGGCTTCGCCTATCAGCTCGGGTTGGCCCGGCGGTTCCTCGACGCGGTGCCCGAGGGGCGGCGTGGGCAGGCGTTCGGGCTGGTCAGCACCGGCATGATGGCGATGCAGGGGTTGGCTGCGGCGGGCGCGGGGGCGCTCAGCGAGGTGCTCGCGCCGGGCATCGTGATGGCGCTGGCCGGTGCCGCGTCGGCCACGGCGACGCTGATCCTGTGGCCGGTGCTCGCCCCGAGCGGCCGCACGCGTCGGGTCGCCGCGTGAGATGTAGCCGCGTTCGGTCGTCGTGTGAGGTCGTCGTGTGAGGGCGGTGCGTGAGGTTAGGAAGGGACCCTTTTACCACCGGAGGCGTTAGAAAGGGTCCCTTCCTTTCACGACACGCGGGGCGGTACGGGCGGTTCAGGGCGCGGGTGGCTACCGTGATCCGGTGGCGAAGGGCAGCGGGCTCGGCGTACGTGGCTGGCTGTTGCTCGGACTGGCCACGGTGGTGGCGCTCGCCGCCACCGGCGTCTGGAACCCGTTCCCGACCATGTGGGACTGGGTGAACCGACGACAGCCCATCTCCTCCCCGGACGTGCAGTGGCAGCAGCGCATCGGGGGCACCCCGCGCAGCGTCACGATTGCCGGCGAGGCGGTGATCGTCGAGCAGCGCACCCGGGTCGAGGCCCGCAGCCTGGCCACCGGCTCCCAGCTCTGGGAACGCAAGGCCGACTGGAGCGCGGTGGCCGGCGTCGGCCCGGAGTCCGTCGTCGCCGTGGGCAAGCTGCTGGTCAAGGGATACGAGGTCCTCGACCCGAGCACCGGCGTGACGCGACGACGTGACGACGACGCGGTGGCCGTCTGGACGTACCGGAACATGCTGCTCGACGCGCGGTGCGTGGAGGCCACCGACTGCACGCTGAGCGCCTGGGACCCGCGCGGCTCCGCCCCGATCTGGACCGCGTTCCTGCCCGGAGTCAGCAGCGGCCTGCTCGCCGACAACCCGAACCTGCTGGACACCCGTCGACTCGGCACCAACCGCATCCACGAGGAGGTGGCCGGCCCGGAGTCGGTGCCGCCGCTGCTCGGGTTCCCGGTCGACGGCCGGGTGCACGTGGTCGACACCGCCACCGGCCGGGTGCTCCAGAACGTGGAGCCCGGCCGGGACGAGCGGCTGGCGGTGATCGGTGGGCGCCTGCTGCACATCGCCGCCCGCTCGCAGGACGGCAACTGCTACTTCGCCATCACCGGCCGCGATCCGGCCACCGGCCAGGAGGCGTGGCGGCGGTCGGGGATCAACCTGCGGACCGCCGACAGTGCGGGCTGCGTGCAGCGGGAGGACCCGTACGGTGCCCGCAACGTGCTGATCGGGGTCGCGCCCGACGGCCGGGAGACGGTTCTCGACGGCTACGACGGTCGGCTGCTGCTGGTGGCCGCCGAGGGGGAGCGGGTGCTGGCCGTCGACGACCGGTACGGCGTGGTGCGGACCGCCGACGGGGACACCGTCTCCAGCCGGGAACTCGGCACCGACCGGACCCGGTGGAACCGGCCCACCGGGGAGAAGACGGGTGCCGCGCTGACCCCGTACGCGGCCGTACTCACCGACGAGAAGCCCAACCGGCTGGTGGCGCTCGACCCGCGTACCGGTCGGGAACTGGCCGTGCTGCGGACCTCCGCCAACGCCCTCGCCGTCGGCCCCGCCGGCATGGTGATCGGCGAGGGCCGAGAGATCGGGTACGTCCGCTTCGGCGCCACGGGCGACCCGGCGCGCGACGGTGACGGGGGAGTGCCGGGTCCCGCCGGCACCGGACAGGTGCCGCAGCCCCAGGAGAGTTGCGGCCCCAAGAACGAACTCTGCGCCGCCCCCGATCCCGGCAAGTGAGCCGGTCACCGGGGCGGATGAGTGCGACGCCCCACCACCCCACCCGGCGGGTGGGACTGATCGACCCTTCTGCCCTAGGCTTTGCCGTCATGAGCAGTGCCGTGGACTTCTCGTACGCCCCCCTGCTGCCGACCGGTCCCGACCAGACGGAGTACCGCCTGATCACCGACGAGGGCGTCGACGTCGTCAACGGGCCCGGTGGTCGGCGGTTCCTCACCGTGGATCCGGCTGCGCTGACCGCGTTGACCGCCGAGGCGATGCATGACATCGCGCACTTCCTGCGTCCGGCGCACCTGGCCCAGTTGCGGGCGATCGTCGACGACCCGCAGGCGTCGCCGAACGACCGGTTCGTGGCGCTCGACCTGCTGCGCAACGCCAACATCGCGGCCGGCGGGGTGCTGCCGATGTGCCAGGACACCGGCACCGCGATCGTGATGGGCAAGCGCGGCCGGCACGTACTCACCGACGGCAGCGACGCCGAGGCGATCTCGCGGGGCGTGTGGCAGGCGTACACGCGGTTGAACCTGCGCTACTCCCAGCTCGCCCCGCTCACCATGTGGGAGGAGCGCAACACCGGCAGCAACCTCCCGGCCCAGGTGGATCTGTACGCGGAGGACCCGGACGGGCACCCGGACGCGTACAAGTTCCTGTTCATGGCCAAGGGGGGCGGCTCGGCCAACAAGTCGTACCTCTATCAGGAGACGAAGGCGCTGCTGAACCCGACGCGGATGATGCAGTTCCTGGACGAGAAGCTGCGGCTGATCGGCACCTCGGCCTGCCCGCCGTACCACCTGGCGGTGGTGATCGGCGGCACCAGCGCCGAGTACGCCCTGAAGACCGCCAAGTACGCCAGCGCCAAGTACCTCGACGCGCTGCCCACCTCCGGCTCGATGACCGCGCACGGCTTCCGGGACCTGGAGTTGGAGGCCGAGGTGCTGGAGCTGACCCGCAACTTCGGCATCGGCGCGCAGTTCGGTGGGCGGTACTTCTGCCACGACGTGCGAGTGGTGCGGCTGCCCCGGCACGGCGCGTCCTGCCCGGTGGCGATCGCGGTGTCCTGCTCGGCCGACCGTCAGGCGGTTGCGAAGATCACCCCGTCGGGTGTGTGGCTGGAGCGACTCGAAACCGACCCGGCCCGCTATCTGCCCGAGGTCACCGAGGGGCAGTTGGACGCCACCGAGGTGGTCCGCGTCGACCTGACCCGCCCGATGGACGAGATCCGCGCCGAGCTGTCGAAGTACCCGGTGAAGACGCGTCTGTCGCTGACCGGCCCGCTGGTGGTGGCCCGCGACATCGCGCACGCGAAGATCGCCGAGCGGCTGGACGCGGGCGAGTCGATGCCGCAGTACCTCCGTGACCACGCCGTCTACTACGCCGGTCCGGCGAAGACCCCGGAGGGGTACGCCTCCGGCTCGTTCGGCCCGACCACGGCCGGGCGGATGGACGCTTACGTGGAGAAGTTCCAGGCGGCCGGCGGCTCGATGGTGATGCTCGCCAAGGGCAACCGGTCGACCCAGGTGACCCGCTCCTGCGAGCAGCACGGCGGTTTCTACCTGGGCTCGATCGGTGGACCGGCGGCCCGGCTCGCCCAGGACTGCATCAAGCACGTCGAGGTCCTGGAGTACGCGGAGCTCGGCATGGAGGCGGTCTGGAAGATCGAGGTGGAGGACTTCCCGGCCTTCATCGTGGTCGACGACAAGGGCAACGACTTCTTCGCCGAGGTGACCAAGCCGGTCCTCAGCATCGGTCGCCGCTGAGCGTTTCGGCCACCCGATCAACCGCACTGCGACGACGAGTCCTCGGCTTGTTGCCGAGGGCTCGCCTGCCGCGTTTAGTAGGGCGTCTCGTATTCGTACAGCGCCGTCACACCCTCTCCCTGGTCGAGATCGGAGAGGGTCAATCGCTCCACGAGGATCATGACGCGCTGGCCGGTGGAGCCACTGCCAGCATCGAGCCGTACCTCGACCGTCTCCGTCTTCGGTAGCTCACGCGGGTGGATCGCCAGGATCGTCACGAGTTCTGCCTTCCGCTCGAATGTGTGGGAAGGACTCAGGCCAGCGCGGCGGCGCGCTCCCGGCGGGACAACTCGGGGCTGTGGTGTTACTTGGGCAGCAGACGTTCGGGGCTGGGCTGGTCGGTGGCCTCGAACATCCGAGGGCGTTCTCCGCCCGGCCGATGACCGGGCTCTTGCCGGGCGGGTGTGTGGTTCGTCCGGCGGAGCCGAGCCGGGGAGACTGTTCACGGTCGGATCTCCCTTGTCCAATCAAGGTCCCGGGCTGGCGTATCAGCGCCGCCCGGGACCGACTGCAAGGTCTCCCATCACCTTTGGGCCAACGCCCACCGCTGAGCAAAGTAAGAAGCTCAGTTGACTTCTTGTGTCACTGAGTTTTGGATGAACTAGGATGTGATATCGTTGCGTTTGACGAGGAGGTGACGCATGCCATCGATCGAGATTGACGATGACACAGACCGGTACCTGTCCTTTGCTGCCGAGATCGCGGGTCTCAGCAAAGGACAGATCGTTGCGAAGTTGGTAGTGGACGCGCGTTCTCGCCTCAGGGCGCCACTGCCGGAGCGCGGCGACCGAGAGGAGCCGAAGGCCGTACGGGTCTACGCCGACTACGCCGGCCACCGCACCTATGCCTCTTTCGTGCCCGGCCCCGGGCGGATGGAAATCACCTCCGGGCCCCTGGCCGGGCAGGTCTTCAAGACTCCGAGCCAGGCGGCTCGGGCGATCGTCGGTCATCACAAGCCGGAGGTCAGTCCGCATCGCAACGGCTGGAGCTTCTTTCTGATCGAGGACAGCAACGTACCTCTCCAGAGCCTTCGGCACCGCTAAGGGTGGCGTGGGCATATAAATCCTCGTAGATGAGGCCCAGGAGCGTGGCCTGATCGTGGCCGCCGTTGCGGTAAGTCCCCGTGATCGATGGCTGCTTGGTGCGTTAGGCCATCACCCGCAAAAAAACGGCCCCCGAAGGGGCCGTTCCTGCCGTATCTCTCGGCGTCGTATACGGCCACCATACACCAGCCAGGGAACCATGAGGGGTGAACGTGGGCACAGTCGCCGCCTACATCGACGGCTTCAACCTGTACTACGGCATGAAGAGCAAGTACGGCCGGAAGCACATGTGGCTCGACGTCGTCGAACTCGTTCGCCAGCTCAGGTCCAAGGACACTGTCGCTTCGGTGCACTACTTCACCGCCATCGTCAAGAACGAACCCGCAGCTGCGCAGAATCAGACCAACTACATCGAAGCTATGAAGATCCGTAATGGGGCAGCGCTCACAGTGCACCTCGGACGCTTCAAAGAGCGCACCACCCGGGACTGTCGGCGTTGCGGCCAGAGCTACACCTGCGGCTGCGGCCGCCCCTACAAGAGCTACGAGGAGAAGGGCACCGACGTAGCCCTTGGTGCCACGATGGTCGCCGATGCGGCTCTCCGGGTCGCTGACATCACCTTGTTGATCAGCGCTGACACTGATCTTGCTCCTGCCCTGGAGACCGTCAAACAGGTCAACCCTGCACAACTGATCTACCTCGCGATGCCACCCGGGAACACCCGAGCGTCCAGCCACCTCACCAGCATCGGCAACATAGGCCAGTTCTTCATCAGGGAACGGGCCCTTCGCAGCGCCCAACTACCCGGCATCGTCGCCGATCCTGTGACCGGACGAAGCTATACCCGCCCCAGCAAGTGGATCTAGCTGTGCTTCCGCTATTTGCCGAGGCCTGCTGGGTGCGACCGGGGCGGGGCATGCATGACGAGGGGTGCCGGGCGGAAGCCCGGCGCCCCTGTCGTTGCGGAGGTCAGCTCTGGCTGCGCACGTAGAAGTAGTAGTAGTCCTCGCCGGACGTGATGCCCGACGCGGTCCTGCTCGACACGAACAGGTAGTTGCCGCCGTCGTACTGCGGGGTCAGCGTGATCGTGGCCGTGCCGTCGGCTCCCGCCGCGACCGTCCGCTCCTCCCCGTTGTACCGGTAGACGAACTCGGTGCTGCCCGGCATCTGCGCGGTCAGCGTGAACTGACCTGGCACGTTCGGGGCACCGCCGCCGGTGGGCGGATAGTCCGCGCTGGTGACCGTCGGCGTCAACCGGTTGAGGACGAAGGCGTACTCGACCTGGTCCGAGACCAGCGATCCCGACGTGGCGCGTACGGTCAGCCGCACCCAGCCGGAACGATCGGCGGGGTAGGACTGCGGCGTCCAGTCGACCTTGGCTACTCCGTCGGCGCCCGCCGTGACCGTCCGCTCCTCCTCGCCCTCGAAGGTATAGACGTAACCGGTCACCCCTTCACGGGCCGGACGGAAGGTGAACTCACCGGTGACCCCCGGCCCGCCGCTCGCCTGGTATTCGGGATAGTCCGCCGACTCGATCGTCGGTGCCCACGAGGTCGCCTGGAAGTACGCCGAGGCGGTCTCGGAGACGGTGCCGTCGGCGGTCCGACTGTAGACCTCCATCCAGTGCAACCCGCCGAAGGTGGAGGTGAAGGTCACGCTCGCCGTGCCGTCCGCCTCGGCGGCGACAGTCCGTTCCGGCCCGCCGGCCACCGACCAGACGTACTCGGTCACACCGGGCATGCCGGGGCGGAAGACGAACGTGCCGGCGGTGCCGACGAGGGCGCCCTCGCCACCGCCGATGGGGTACTGCTCGGACGAGACGGTGGGCTCGGTCGCCAGACGGAACTGGAAATCTGCCTCGCCGCTGGGCAGCCCACCTGAGGTTCGACTGGTCACGGTGACCCGGTTCATGCCGGACTTGCGAGGGGTGATCGTCACCGTGGCGGTGCCGTTCGCGCCGGCGGGCACGGTGGCCGGCTCGCCGTCGTTGAGCCGGTAGGTGTACTCGACCACGTCATCCATGCCGGGCGTGAACGTCAGCTCGCGGGGCTCATCGATCGCGCCGTCCGGGTTCCCGTCTGTGATCCGAGGTGCGGTGTCGCGCACCGTGAACTCGTACCTCATCTGCGCCGAGCGGTTGCCGGTCCGGTCCGCAGCCTGCACGTACAGCTGGTTGGAGTGGCTACGCCTCGGCGTATGACTGATGGTGGCCGTGCCCGACTCGCCGGCGGCCACGTAGGAGGTCGGGCCGCTCTCGCCGTAGTAGAAGCCGGCGATGTCGTCCGCGCCCGGCGCGGAGAAGTGGAAGGTGCCGGGGATACCCGGACCGCCGTGACCTGGCTGGGTACGGCCGGACGGGTAGTCGGTGGAGGTGACGGTCGGGGCCGGTGGGCGCACCGTGTCGACGGTGAACCGGCACTCCGGTGACCAGTCGGAACTGGCGTGCTGGTCGGCGGCGCGCGCCGAGAAGGCGTACGTGCCGCCGTTGACCATCCCACCCGCCGGCACCGTGTAGACGAAGCGGTTCGGCGCGGAGATGCGGTAGGACGTCCACTCGGTGCGCTCGGTGGGCCGATCGACGGGCCACCAGGCGAAGGTCGCGGTCACCGGATCTCCGGCGAACCCGTCTACCGTGTCCGGGTCGGTGACCTGGGCGCTGAGCACCGGCTCGGTGGTGCCGATCCGGCGGCCGTCCGCGCAGGCCAGGCCGGCGACCATCCGCGCGCTGGGCACGTCGGGTGCGGCGTTGGCCTCGATCGAGATGCCCAGCGGCGTGATCCACCGGCTGAGGCGCTTGTTCTTCTCGTGGTTGCCGGCGATCCGGGCCATCAGGGTGAGGCTGTCCTGACCGCCGGCGAGCGCCTGGCGCAGCGTCTCGGTGAGATCGAGTTCGAGGCGACTGGCCGGGCACGCGGGGGAGTTGTAGACGTCCCCACCCCGCTCGTGCACCTGCGGCGCGGTCTGCCAGGTGGGCGGTGTCGACGGCGTGTCGGTGCGCCAGATCTCGATCTTGCGAGGCTGGCCGCAGTCGGTCACCGACGACTCGCCGACGACTCCGTACGCGTTGATGATCTCCTTGCCCTGATAGCGCGTGAGATCGAAGGTGAAGTACGCCCGCGAGGTGTGCTTGCCTTCGTCGGACGTCCAGGTGCCGACCGGCACCTTGTCGGTGGTGCCCACCGGAAATGCGACGGACGGCTGCTTGAGGTCGGTGTGACTGATGCTCGTCGGGCGTTCGAACCTGGTCACCCCGGCGGCTGCCGGCGCGCTGGTGACGAGCACGGCGATCGGTGCGGTCAGCAGGGCGGCCGCGCCCGTGATGAGGAATCGACGCAGTGTACGCCGTCGGCGAGCGGTACGCACGCCGGTGTTACCCCCGTTGTCCTGCAAGGTGTGAACCCTTCGATGAGAGTGGCAGACCTCGAAGATCTTAAAAGGATCGCTGTCTTGGTCGCGCCGCACTTTCGGGTGGAACGGTGCCTCCCGGCCGGTTGTTGTTCGATCTCGGGTCGAGCGGCTGGGGCGATCATCTGCACGTGCCCGCCGACCGGGGCAGGATGGAACGCGTGACGACTCCAGAGACGACGGGCTACCGGATCGAACGCGACTCGATGGGCGAGGTGGAGGTGCCCGCCGAGGCGCTCTGGCGGGCCCAGACGCAGCGGGCGGTGCAGAACTTTCCGATCTCGGGCCGGGGAATCGAGCCGGCGCAGATCCGGGCACTCGCGCAGATCAAGGGCGCGGCGGCCGAGGTCAACGGGGATCTGGGCGTGATCGACGCGAACGTGGCCGCAGCGATCGCCGCCGCCGCCGCGCACGTGGCCGACGGCGGGTACGACGACCAGTTCCCGGTCGACGTGTTCCAGACCGGTTCCGGTACGTCGTCGAACATGAACACCAACGAGGTGATCGCCACGCTCGCCGGGCGGGAACTGGGCAGCGCGGTCCATCCCAACGACGACGTGAACGCCTCGCAGTCCAGCAACGACGTCTTCCCCTCCTCGATCCACCTGGCGGCCACCGAGGCCGTCGTCCGGGACCTGCTGCCGGCGCTGGACCACCTGGCCACCGCGCTGGAGGCGAAGGCGTCGGAGTTCGAGACCGTGGTCAAGGCCGGGCGTACCCACCTGATGGACGCCACGCCGGTGACCCTCGGGCAGGAGTTCGGCGGGTACGCCGCCCAGATCCGCTACGGCTTGGAGCGCGTGGAGGGCGTGCTGCCCCGGCTGGCCGAGCTGCCGCTGGGCGGTACGGCGGTGGGCACCGGCATCAACACGCCGCTCGGGTTCGCCGCCCGCGTGATCGAGAAGCTGCGTGACTCGACCGGGCTGCCGGTCAGCGAGGCGCGGAACCACTTCGAGGCGCAGGGCGCCCGCGACGCGCTGGTGGAGACCTCGGGGCAGTTGCGTACCGTCGCGGTGGGGCTTTACAAGATCGCCAACGACATCCGCTGGATGGGCTCCGGTCCGCGCGCCGGCCTGCGCGAACTGCGCATCCCCGACCTCCAGCCGGGCTCGTCGATCATGCCCGGCAAGGTCAACCCGGTGGTCTGCGAGGCGGTCCGGCAGGTCTGCGCGCAGGTGATCGGCAACGACGCCACGGTGGCCTTCGCCGGCTCGCAGGGCGACTTCGAACTGAACGTCATGCTGCCGGTGATGGGCCGCAACATCCTGGAGTCGATCCGGCTGATCGCCGCGTCGAGCCGCCTGCTCGCCGACCGCTGCGTGGTCGGCCTGGTCGCGGACGCCGAGGTCTGTCTGTCGTACGCCGAGGGCTCGCCGTCGATCGTCACCCCGCTCAACCGCCACCTCGGGTACGACGAGGCCGCCTCGATCGCCAAGGAGGCGCTGGAGAAGCAGATCTCCATCCGGGAGGTGGTGGTGTCGCGTGGCCACGTCGAGTCCGGCAAACTCAGCGAGATCCAACTGGACGAGGCGCTCGACCTGCTCCGGATGACCCACCCCTGAGCGTGGACCCCTGCGGGTGCGCCGGTCACGGGCCAGGGTGTCACGGGTCGGGGTGTGTCAGGTGCGGAGGGACCGGGGTGGCCGGCGTGACCGGCACCGACGGGCCGGTCACCAGTGGCCGCCGTTGGCCCGCCAGGACTGTGCCGGCGTGAGCCTGCCGGCCATGCCGACCTGCGGGTTCGCCACGGTGGCCTGGGCCCACGAGGGACGGTTCGGAGGCGAAGCGGCGGTCGGCTCGGTCGGCACCGGGGCGTGCCGGTCCGGGCAGGTGCGCCAGCGCAGGCCACAGGAGCAGTAGCGGCGCAGCCCCCGCCAGACCCGACGGTGCCGAGGCGCGAGGGGGATCGGCCGCTGATTGCGGCGGGTGCTGCGGAACCAGGTCGGGCGGGCGGGTCGGGACATGGCACGGGTGTCCTTTCGAGCTGAGTCGGATATGCCATCGCCCCCGGCAGTGGGACCGCCCGGCCGGGGGAGCGGACGGTCCCACCTCGACGTTTCGTGCTCGGGGGATGAGCGGCGAACCGTCGGTCTTCACAGTCTGCTGACGACACCACTACGGTCGGAAGGGTTCGACCGTGTTGTCCGAGGCCCGCTGCGGTGGCTGGGCTCGCCGGTGGCGGGGCGCTGGAGTCGATCGACCGGTTCCTGGAGGGTGGCTGGAGATGACGGGCGGGCAGATGACAGCGGCGACGTTCCTGGTCGCGGAGCTACGTCGGGCGCGGATGCGACGCGGCTGGAGCCAGGAGGACCTGGCCAAGGCGGTCAACTACTCGGCGTCGATGGTCAGTGCGGTGGAGTTGGGGCAACAGCCGCCCACCCCGAAGTACCTGGAACAGTTCGACAAGGCCCTCGACACCGGCGGCCTATACGGCCGAATGCTCACCGACCTCGTCGCCCTCGACAAAGCCCAGGTCTGGCTACGCGGGGCACAGACGATCGTCGGGCAGGCGGCAAAGCTCCGGTGGTACGAGCCGCTGTATGTCCCAGGTCTGCTGCAAACCGAGGCTTACGCGCGCGCCGTTTTCGAGGCTGGTGGTCTGCTGGATCCAGACGAAGTGGAGCGCAGGCTGACAGAGCGGATGGAGAACCAGACGGTCCTGTCTGGGGACCACTCGCCCTACCTGATCGTGATCATCGACGAGGCTGCGATCCGGCGGTGTGTCGGCGACCAGAAGATCGTCTCGGAGCAGGTCTCGCACCTTGCTGACATTGCCGGCGAGCATCCCCGCATCCGGGTGCACGTGGTTCCGCAAGCGGCGGCGGAGTACCCCGGCCTGGGTGGACCTTTCCTGCTCGCGAGCGGAAGGGACGGCACCGAGGTGGCCTTTCTCGGTAGCCATATCGGCGGCCAGGAGCTGGATCGGTCGGAGGATCTCGATCTTCTCAGGCAGGTGTGGGAGGTTTGCCTTGGCGAGGCGTATACGCCCCGCCAGACGATCGAGCTGTTGAGGGAAGTGGCCGAGGCATGGAGCTGACCGGAGCCCATTGGCGCACGAGCAGTCGGAGCGCGCAGTCCAACGACTGTGTCGAGGTGGCGTTGAACGTTCGCGGGGTGGTCGGGGTGCGGGACAGCAAGGACCCGGCGGGACCGGTGTTGGCCTTCGACCCGTACTCCTGGCGGGTCTTCGTCGCCGCGCCGCCGCGCTGATCTGATCGCCTGACCCGGAGGTGGGTAGCTTTCTTGTCGCTGGGGCGACAAGAAAGCTACCCACCTCCCTGTGCTTCCACCGACGGTGCTCGACCAAGGGGGACGATCGGTCGTCGCGGAGGGCGAGGCTGTCCCGTCGGCTTCGTGTGCCCCGGGACGCCATGAACATCCTCGATGCAGGATCAAGTGGTCATCGCGGACGACCGATGCCACTCGATCCTGGATCGAGCGTGACCTTGGCAAAGACCTCGACTCTGCATGGCCTTGGGGCAGGACCTCGACCCTGAGCGTGGCAGCTCGGGGCGATGGGCAGCTCGGGGCAATGGGCAGCTCGGGGTCGGGGTCAGGTCAGGAGCGGGCGGCGGCCTTTCGGGCACGGTAGGCGCTGACGGCGGCCCGGTTGCCGCAGCCCGCCTCGCAGAACCGGCGGGACCGGTTCTTCGACAGGTCGACCAGTACGTTGTCGCAGTCGGGGTGGTCGCAGGTCCGCAGCCGGCGCAGCTCGCCACCGCGGACCACGTCGGCGATCGCCATCGCCGCCTCGACCGCCATCCGGGTGGCCAGCGGCGCGTCGCGGGGGACGGCGTGCAGGTGGTACGGCTCGTCGTCGTGCGTGATGAGCTGCGGCAGGGCGCGATGCTCGCGGAGCAGCCCGTTGACGATCTCGACGATCTCGTCGACGTCGGCGGACCAGAATCGTCGCAGCCGGGGACGCAGGGCGCGTACCGCGCGGAGTTCGGCCTCGCTGTGCTCGTGTCGGCCGCTGTAGGAGTGGGTGACGTAGAACGCGTCCAGCGCGGCGACGTCGGGCAGCTTGTCGCCGTCCCGGCCGTCGGTGTTGACCAGCGCGGCGGCGGCGGTCAGCGAACATTCGGTGTCATGGGCGAAAAGCAACTTGACTCCTGTCGTGGCCCCGCTTTAGCGTCATCGGTGTAAGCCTAGTTTGCCCATGGCGGGCGACCGTGCCAAGGAGAGTCGATGCGTCATTCCCCCGTCGCGGGGGCCGGGCTCGCCCTGGCCCTGCTCTCCGCCGTCACGTTCGCCACCTCGGGCACCTTCGCCCGTTCGTTGATCAACGACGGCTGGTCCGCCGAGGCGGTCGTCGTCGCCCGGGTCGGCATCGCGGCCCTGGTGCTGGCCGGGCCGGCGTTGCTCGTGCTGCGGGGCCGGTGGGCGGTGCTGCGCCGCAACATCACCTCGATCGGTGTCTTCGGGCTGCTCGGGGTGGCACTCGCCCAGGTGTGCTTCTTCAATGCGGTCCGTTACCTGCCGGTCGGCGTCGCGCTGCTGCTGGAGTACCTCGGCATCATTCTCGTCGTCGGGTGGACCTGGTTGATCCAGGGGCAGCGCCCCCGCCGGCTGACCGTGGCCGGCTCGGGGGCGGCCCTCGCGGGCCTCTTCTTCGTGCTCGACCTCACCGGAGCCGGGCGGCTCGACCCGATCGGGGTGCTCTGGGGGTTGGGCGCGGCGGTCGGTCTGGCCGGCTACTTCGTGCTGGCCGGCCGGGTCGACGCCGCGTTGCCGTCGGTGGTCATGGCCAGCGGCGGAATGGCCGTCGGTGCCGGTGCGCTGCTGCTGCTCGGCCTGCTCGGCGCGCTACCGCTGCGGGCCAGCTTCGGCACGGTCGAGTTCGCCGGGCAGGAGACGAGCTGGCTGGTGCCGATCGTCGGCCTCGCGCTGGTGGCGGCGGTGGTCGCGTACCTGGCCGGGATCGCCGCGGCCCGCGTCCTGGGTGCCCGGATGGCCTCCTTCGTCGGGCTCACCGAGGTGATGTTCGCGGTGCTGATCGCCTGGCTGGTGCTGGGTGAACTGCCGACGGTCGTGCAACTGATGGGCGGCGCGTTGATCGTCGCCGGGGTGGCCCTGGTCCGCCTCGACGAGCTGCGCGCACCCGTCACCCCCGACCAGGCGAAGGCGGCGGAGCCGGCCCTCACGTGACACCCTGATCGACATGCTGAGCACGGTGGTGTTCGACGCCGACGAGACTCTGCTGGATCTGCGCCCGGCTGTCACCGGCGGGTTGGTCGCCGTACTCGACGAGATGCGGCGGCTGACCCCGGTGGCGGCCGAGGTGTCACTGGCCGACCTGGAGTCGGACTGGGACGCGGTCTTCGGTGACCTGGCCTCGGCGCCGGTGATGGAGATCCGTCGGGCGGCGCTGGCCCGTTCGCTGGCGCGAGCGGGTCTGGGCGACCACCTGGACGAGCTGGCCGAGGTCTTCTTCGTCCGGAGGTTCGCGCTCACCCGACCCTTCTCCGACGTGCGGCCCGCGCTCACCGCACTGCGGGCGCGATGGAGAATCGGCTTCGCCACCAACGGCAACAGCCGCGCGGAACGCTGCGGCCTGGCCGGCGAGTTCGCCTTCGAGGTGTACGCACACGAGAACGGCGTGCCCAAGAAGCCTGCGCCCGAGTTCTACGCCGCGGTGTGCGTGGCTGCCGGGGTACCGCCGTCGCAGGTGGTACACGTCGGTGACAACCCGGCGTTCGACGTGGTCGGAGCGCAGCGGGCTGGTCTGCGGGCGGTCTGGCTGAACCGGCGGGGCGACTCGCTCCCGGCCGGTGTACTGCCGGACGCGACAGTGTCCTCGCTTGCCGAGTTGCCTGCCGTCCTGGTCGGCCTTTCCGGCGAAGCGGAACTTCCGCCGTGTTACCGACGCCGGTCTGGCGAAACGTCATGCGTTGATGTCTGATGACGCCACGTCCCTCAAAGAGAGGATTCGATGTGGTGAGCAAGCGCTTCACCGTCGGCGTCGTCGCGACCGCGGCGGCACTGGCACTCACGGTGACGGGTCTGGGCGTGCCGGCCAGCGCCGAGCCGACGACCGTCCGAACGTTCACCGTGGTCGCGGAGGACGGGTACTCCGCCGACGCGGCCCTCGCCGCGATCCGGTCGGCCGGCGGGACCGTGGTGTCCCGCACCGACGAGGTCGGTGTGTTCCAGGTGACCAGTGACCGGGCCGACTTCGCGACGAAGGCGACTGCTGCCGCCGCGCTGATCGGTGCCGCCGAGCAGAGGGCGATCGGCCGCAAGCCCAAGCTGGACCGGGTCGAGCAGGAGCACCTCCTGGCCGTGGCCGCCGCGAAGGGCGCCGGCAAGCAGCGGGGCAAGAAGCTGGACCCGCTCGACGACAAGCTCTGGGGCCTGGAGATGATCCGGGCCGACAAGGCGCGCAAGGTCGAGCCCGGCGACCGTCGGGTGACCGTCGGCGTGCTGGACACCGGCGTGGACGCTGCCCACCCGGACATCGCGCCGAACTTCAACTGGGCCCTGTCGCGCAACTTCGCCCCGGACATCCCCGAGATCGACGGGGAGTGCGAGGTGCCGAGCTGCCTCGACCCGGCCGGCACCGACGACGGCGGGCACGGTACGCACGTCGCCGGCACCATCGGCGCCGCCGCCAACGGCTTCGGCCTCTCCGGCGTCGCCCCGAAGGTCTCCCTGGTCAACCTCAAGGGCGGCCAGGACTCCGGGTACTTCTTCCTGAACCCGGTGGTCAACGCGTTGCTGCACGCCGGCCGGTCGGGCCTGGACGTGGTGAACATGTCGTTCTATGTCGACCCGTGGCTCTATAACTGCACGGCCAACCCGGCGGACTCCCCAGAGGCGCAGGCGGCCCAGCGGGCCACCATCCGCGCCATGAAGCGGGCCCTGACCTTCGCCCACAACCGGGGCGTCACGCTGGTCGGTGCGCTCGGCAACAACCACGAGGACCTGGGCGACCCGCGTACCGACGTGTCCAGCCCGAACTACGGTGACGTCGCGCCGTACCCCCGGGAGATCGACAACGACAGCTGCTGGGACCTGCCCGCCGAGGGGCCGCACGTGATCAGCGTGTCCTCGGTCGGTCCGTCCGGCAAGAAGGCCGACTACTCCAACTACGGCACCGAGCAGACGGCGGTGGCCGCTCCGGGTGGTTGGTTCCGCGACGGCTTCGGGACCGACACGTTCCGCATCGACGCCAACATGATCCTCTCCACCTATCCCAAGAAGGTGCTCCAGGAGGAGGGGACGGTCGACGAGGCCGGCAACATCGTGCCGGGCGCCGAGACCTTCGTGTTCAAGGAGTGCAAGGCCAACGGGCAGTGCGGCTACTACACGTACCTCCAGGGCACCTCGATGGCCGCACCGCACGCCTCCGGCGTGGCCGCGCTCATCGTGAGCAGGTACGGCAAGCCGCAGGGCCGGGGCGACTTCGGCCTGGCTCCGAAGCTGGTCGAGAAGCACCTGCTCCGCACCGCCACCGAGCGGGCCTGCCCAGAGCCTCGGTTGCAGACCTACACCAACGAGGGGCGGCCGGCCGAGTTCGACGCCTACTGCGACGGCTCGGTCGACTTCAACGGCTTCTACGGGCACGGCATCATCGACGCGTACGCGGCGGTGACCGCGCCGCTGCGCCGATGACCGGGTAGGACACCCGCCCTCGACGGGCGAACAGACGGCCCGGCCGGGTTGCCCCCGGCCGGGCTGTCCCCCGTTCTGCCCCCTCACCGAGGGCGTCCGCCGTCCAGCAGTGCGGCGCGGATCTCGCGAGCGACCCCGGGGAGGTCCTGGTGCAGGCGTCGGCCGGTGACGTGCCGTATCAGCCAGCCCGCCCCGGCCAGCGGATAGAGCCGCTGACCGTCGAACTCCACCGCCACGCGCTGCTGCGGCCAGGCCAGGCCGGGTCGCAGCACCACGCCGCCGGGCAGGCTCACCGGATGGTGGGCCACCGGGCGCGGTAGCCCGGCCAGCACCAGTCCGACCCGCAGCCGTGACTCGTCGGGGGACTGCGCGGCCGGGTCTGCCAGGTCGAACACCCAACGGGCCCGACGCCCGCCGGGGCGGTCGTCGTTCGCCGCCGCCACCTCGGCCAACGCCGCCGGGGTGGTCAGCCCTCGGCCCAGCAGCGCGTCCACGATGCCGACCGAGCGGCTCGGCTCCAGCCACACCGCGCTCTCCCAGGCGGCCCGGGCGGTGTCGGTGTGCGGTGGGGTGCCCTTGATCGTCAGCCCGGCCAGCGACTGCGGGGACTCGGTGTGCACCCGGAGCCCGCGCTGGCTGCGTAGCCCGGCCCGGGTCGGCACCAGGACGTGGACGGCCTGGTCGAAGTCGGCGGCGTGCCCGATGCCGTGCAGATAGGCCGCGGACGGGCCGGCGACGGCCGCCCCGGCGGGCAGTTGCAGGGCCGCCGCGCGGCAGGCCAGGGTGTGGTCCCGGTCGAGTCGGGCGTCGGCGTAGACGTCGTGCCGCAGTCGGACCCAGGCGGAGTTGCGGAGTTGGTGGGCGGTGAGCAGACCTCGGCGGACGACGTCCGAGCCGCGGAAGACCTGCCACGCCAGGGCGTCCGGTGGCTGTGTGCGAACTGGCATGAGAGCAGCCTGCGACCCGTGTCACCGGCCCGGCGACCCCTGTGGACAACCGCGACGACGACCGGAACGGCCGCCTGTGGACAACCCCCGCCGAGGGCGCGCGTTGTGGTATGTCGCCGGGTCAGCTCAGCGCGGTGGCGATCGCGGTGGCGGCGGCGAGCACCTGCGCGCCGACCGCCTCGGCGTCCAGCGGGGCCAGGGCGACGACCCCCACGCTGGCCTCCAGACCCGGCACCCCGAGCACCGGCGCGGCCACCCCGTACGCGCCGGGTTGCAGCTCACCGGCGGTGCTCACTGGGCCGGCGGCGCCGGTCCGCCCGGCGAGGATGGCCTGCCCGGCGGCACCCCGCTCCAACGGGTGTCGGGCACCGGTCCGGTACGCGACGTGGAACGACGTCCAACTCGGCTCCACCACCGCCAGCGCCACCCCCTCGCCACCCTCCACCACGGTCAGGTGGGCGGTGGCCCCGGCCTGCTCGGCCAGCCGACGCAGCGCGGGCAGCGCCCCCTCGGCGAGCAGCGGTTGGGCCCGCCGGGCCAGGTGCAGCACCCCGGCACCGAGGCGGAGTCGACCGGCGGCGTCCCGGCGCAGCATGCCGTGCCCGGCCAGCGGGCCGACCAGTCGATAGACGGCCGCCCGACCGATGCCCAGTCGGGTCGCCGCCTCGGTGACCGTCAGCCCGCCCGACGCCTCCGCGACCAGGTGCAGCAGCCGCAGGCCCCGGTCCAGCGTCTGCGACGTCTCGCCACCGGGCACGGCGGGTGACGGCGGATCGATGTCGGGCGTCGCTGCGGAGTCCACGACCAGCAGCGTACGACCCGGCTCCGGCGGACCCGGAAAACGACGGACGGCTACCCTTGTACGGTGACGCTACGCCTGTATGACACCGCCACCCGATCGGTGCGGGACTTCGTCCCGCGGGAAGCCGGCAAGGTGGGGGTCTACCTGTGTGGTCTCACCCTCCAGGCAGCGCCGCACATCGGCCATCTCCGTTCCGGCGTCAACTACGACGTGTTACGGCGCTGGCTGCTGGCCGCCGGCTTCGAGGTCACCTTCGTCCGCAACCTGACCGACATCGACGACAAGATCCTGGTCAAGGCGCAGGAGCAGGCGCAGCCGTTCTGGTCGATCGCGTACGCCAACGAGTTGAAGCTCGGCGAGGCGTACCGGGCGTTGAACGTGCTGCCGCCGACCTACGAGCCGCGCGCCACCGGGCACATCCCGGAGATGCACCAGCTCATCGCGCAGTTGATCGAGCGGGGGCACGCGTACCCGGCCACCGACGACTCCGGGGACGTCTATTTCGACGTGCGGTCCTGGTCGGCGTACGGCGCGTTGTCCAACCAGTCACCGGACGACATGCTCTCCGCCTGCGAGGGGCCGGAACGCGGCAAGCGGGACCCGCGTGACTTCGCGCTCTGGAAGGGCGTGAAACCGGACGAGCCGACCGACGCCTACTGGCCCTCGCCGTGGGGGCGGGGTCGGCCCGGCTGGCACATCGAGTGCTCGGCGATGTGCTGGCGCTACCTCGGCGCCGAGTTCGACATCCACGGCGGCGGGCTGGACCTGATCTTCCCCCACCACGAGAACGAGCTGGCCCAGTCGCAGGCCGCCGACCTGCCGTTCGCCCGGTACTGGGTGCACCACGGCCTGCTCGGCATCGGCGGCACCAAGATGGGCAAGTCGCTGGGTAACACCCTCGACCTGGCCTACGTCGCCTCGCTCGGGGTACGCCCGGTCGAGCTGCGCTACTACTACGTGGCCGCGCACTACCGTTCCCGGATCGACTATTCCGAGGACGCGTTGCGGGAGGCGGCCGTCGCGTACCGGCGGATCGAGGGCTTCGTCCAGCGGGCCGTCGAACGGGTCGGGGTCGGCCACGTCGGCGAGGTGCCGGCGGCGTTCGCCGCGGCGATGGACGACGACCTCAACACCTCGGCCGCGCTGGCCGTGCTGCACGACGTGCTGCGCGACGGCAACACCGCGTTGGCCGACGCGGACGATGTGACCGTCCGCACGACGCTCGCCGACGTCCGGGCCATGCTGGATATCCTCGGCGTCGACCCGCTCGACCCGGTGTGGACGGGTGGCGCCCGGGCGAGCGACCTCCGTGGTGTGGTGGACTCCCTGGTCGCCCTGGCCCTCGAACAGCGCGCACAGGCCCGGGTCCGCAAGGACTGGGCCGCCGCCGACGCGCTGCGGGATCAACTCAAGCGAGCCGGTGTGGTGGTCGAGGACACCCCGCAGGGCCCGCGTTGGACAATTGGAGAACATGACTGATGGCCGGCAATTCGCAACGCCGTGGCCGGCGGATGACGTCGAAGGCGGGGGCCCCGAAGGGCTCCGGCGGCAAGAACCGGGACTCCCTCGCCGGGCGTGGCCGGACCCTGCCGGCCGACGAACGTCCCTGGCACAAGGGTTACTCGGGCACCGAGAAGCTGCCCCAGCGCACCGCCTGGAAGCAGGAGAAGGAGCGTCGGGCGGCGGCCGAGGAGGGGCGCGCCCCCAAGATCGGCCAGCCCGGCAGCAAGGACACCACCTGGGGTCGGGGCGGCGGTCGGGGCACCCCTGCGGCCAAACCGGCCCGGGGTAAGCAGCCCGCCGGGCGCGGCGGCCCCCGGGTCGCGCCGGGTCGCAAGTCGAACCCGGCGAAGGACACGCCGGAGCTGCTGGTCGGGCGCAACCCGGTGCTGGAGGCGCTGCGCGCCCAGGTGCCGGCCACCGCGCTCTACACCGCGCAGGGCATCGACGTCGACGACCGGATGAAGGAGATCGTCCGGACGGCGGCCGACCGGGGCATCGCGATCCTTGAGGTCAGCCGCGCCGAGCTGGACCGGATGACCGGGGGCGTGCTGCACCAGGGCGTCGGCCTCCAGGTGCCGCCGTTCGCGTACCAGCCGTTCGAGGACCTGGTCGCGGCGTCGGTGGAGCAGGCGGCACCGCTGCTGGTGGCGCTGGACGGCGTCACCGATCCGCGCAATCTCGGCGCGGTGATCCGTTCGGCCGCCGCGTTCGGCGCGCAGGGTGTCTTCGTACCCGAGCGGCGGGCCGCCGGGATCACCGCGACGGCCTGGCGGACCAGTGCCGGTGCGGCGGCCAGGGTGCCGGTGGCGCAGGTCACCAACCTGACCCGGGCGTTGAAGGCGTGCCAGGACGCCGGTTTCCTGGTGGTCGGCCTGGACGCCGACGGCGAGACGGACCTTTACGACCTGGAAGCCGCCGTCGGACCGCTGGTCGTGGTGGTCGGCTCGGAGGGGCGCGGGCTGTCCCGGCTGGTCGGGCAGACCTGCGACCTGACCGTGAGCATCCCGATGATCTCCGAGGTGGAGTCGCTCAACGCGAGCGTCGCCGCCGCGGTGACGCTCGCCGAGGTGGCGCGCCGCCGCGCCGTCGAGCTCTGACCCCCCACCAACCACCGGGAGTACGCGGAAGGGGCGGCCCGCCATCGGCGGACCGCCCCTTCGCGGTTGCTACGTCAGATCCGCTTGCCGTTGGCGGCGTGGAAGACGTGGCTGCGGCCGGTACGCGGCTTCACGAAGATCGTGTCGCCCATGTTCGGGCTGTGCTGCCGGTCCGTCCGCACCACGAAGCGCTCGGAGGAGCCGTCCAGGGCGGCGTGCCCGTAGACGTTGGCGTCCGAACCGAGGTCCTCGACCAGCTCGACGACGACCGGCATGCCGCCCTCGGTCGGGCTGACGATGTCGCAGTCCTCCGGGCGGAAGCCCACGGTGACCTTGCCGTCGCCACCCTCGGCGCGGGCCGCCTCGGCCTGCTCGCGGGTCAGCGGGACGAACAGCTCGGCGAACGCCGCGCCCTGCTCGGTGAGCGGCACGGTCTTGATGTTCATGGCGGGCGAGCCCATGAAGCCGGCGACGAAGACGTTGGCCGGGGTGTCGTAGAGCGCACGCGGGGTGTCCACCTGCTGGAGCACACCGTCGAGCATGACCGCCACCCGGTGACCCATGGTCATGGCCTCGACCTGGTCGTGGGTCACGTAGACGGTGGTGACGCCGAGCTTGGCCTGCAGCGAGGCGATCTGGGTACGGGTCTGCACCCGGAGCTTGGCGTCGAGGTTGGACAGCGGCTCGTCCATGAGGAAGACCTGGGGCTCCCGGACGATGGCGCGGCCCATCGCGACACGCTGACGCTGACCACCGGAGAGCGCCTTGGGCTTACGGCTGAGGTACTCCTCCAGCTGGAGCAGCGCCGCCGCCTCCTTGACCCGACGGTCGATCTCGGCCTTGGAGGTCTTGCGCAGCTTGAGCGCGAACGCCATGTTCTCGTACACCGTCATGTGCGGGTACAGAGCGTAGTTCTGGAAGACCATCGCGATGTCGCGGGCCTTCGGCGGGAGGTGCGTGACGTCCCGGTCGTCGATGTAGATCGCGCCGTCGTCGACGTCCTCCAGGCCGGCGAGCATGCGCAGGCTGGTGGACTTACCGCAACCGGAGGGGCCGACCAGGACGAGGAACTCCCCGTCGCCGATCTGGAGGTCGAGCTGGTTGACCGCGGGGCGTTCGGTGCCCGGGTAGATCCGGGACGCCTTCGCGTACGTGACCGTAGCCATGAGGGGGTGCGCTTCCTTTCACCGGCAGGAACGTGCCGGACGATCCGAGTGAAGGAGCGACCGGCACGGGAGCCCCGTACCGGCGCGACGGACGACGTGAGGAAAACCCCGGTGTCGTCCGTGTCACTGCACGGTAAACGGCTTTCGCCGCAATGCCAAGGTTCGGGACGATGGATGGGACTGAGAGCATTCGCATTCCGGTCACTCGGGCACGGTCGGACACGAATCGACGCCCGCAGGTCGGGATGTTGACGTTTCCCGTGCTCGGGACCCCTGCCGAGCGGGAAAAGCAGACGTCGGTCGCTATGCTGACCGGGAAACAACGCCCCTGTAGCTCAGCTGGCCAGAGCACCCGCCTTGTAAGCGGGATGTCGCCGGTTCGATCCCGGCCGGGGGCTCCATCCGTATCGCGCACGGAACACCGGGCGACACCTCGTCGTGGCCGGGGGGGGGGGGGGGGGGGGTGGGGGGGGGGGGGGGGCCCCCCCCCCCCCCCCCCCCCCCCCCCCCGCCACCCCCAGGGACACCCACACCGTGCACCACGCCAACCACTACTACGGGCACTCCCACCTGCTGGCCCGCTACTGCGGGCTCGACGACCGGGAGCCGCCCCGGGTACCCGGCTACCTGCAGCACGGCTGGAACATCGGCGACGGGATGGCCCCCGACCACGAGTTCGTACCCGGGATGCCGTTGTTCCTCTGGTCCGAGCGGACGCGTCGACGCGCCTGGTCCCTCGGGCACCGGCGGACGTACGTCCTCGGCGCGCCCTTCGCGTACCTGACCGCCATGACTCCCGACGGGCCGTCCCGGCGGGAGGGCACCCTCTGGTATCCCTTCCACGGCTGGGAGGGGCAACGGATCCTGGGCGACCACGGTCGGCTGGTCGACGAGATCCGGGCCGTGGAGCCGGGCCCGGTGACGGTCTGCCTCTATTGGCAGGAGTACCGGTCGACGCGGGTCCGCCGGTACTACGAGCGGGCCGGTTTCCGGGTCGTCTGCCACGGTTATCGGGGTGGCCGGTGGACCGACCTCGACCCGGAGTTCCTCGTCCGGCAGCTCGCCGAACTGCGCCGGCACCGGCGGGTCGCCTCCAACCGGCTGTGCAGCGCGATCTTCTACGGCATCCTGGCCGGCTGTGAGCCCGCCGTGTACGGCGACCCGATGCACCTGGCCGGTGAGACCCCCGTCTGGGGCGGCCAGCCACGCATCCGCCGTCAGTGGGCCGACCTGCACGGCCCCCGGGTGGACGTGACCGTGGCCCGGGCCCTGGCCGACGCCGAGCTGGGCGCCGACCGCCTGCTCACGCCCGCCGAGCTGCGCCACCTGTTCCGCTGGCCGACCCCGGCCGCCGTACCGGCCCCACCGGGTGCCCCTGCGGTCGTACCGGCACCGCTGCCTGCCCCGGGCTCGCGGCGGGGTGCGCGGGCGGCGTCCGCCGATCGGACGCCGGCATGACCTCCGGAAGCCCGCGTCTGCTCGGCGGCGAGATGCTCGCCTGGTCGGACCTCGACGGGTCCCGTGGCCCCGGCCCGGTAGGCGGGCCGACGCTGGCCGCGCTGCTGACCGCCGTCGGTGGACGCACCCTGGTCGTCGGCCCGCACCACCCCGACCTGCTCGACACGGTGCCCTCGCCCGACCTGACGATCCTGGTACGCGGACTGGCGGACGCCGAGACACTGGCCGCCCGGTACGCCGACCGTCCGGAAGTGCAGGTGTACTGCGGCGGCCCCGAGAGACTGCCCGCCTCGCCGCAGTACGACAGCCTGGTCGCGCTGGACGGACTGGGGCGGCTCGCCTCCGTGGAGGGCCCGGAGCTGAGCTGGACGGACCGGTTCGACCTGCTGACGTCGATGCTGCGCCCCACCGGCCGACTGCTGCTCGGCGCGGAGAACCCCCTCGGGCTGCACCGGCTGCCGTTTCCGCCGCCGCCACGCACCGACTCCGACTGGACCGCACCGGACGAGTACGACCACACCCGCCCCGCCGGTCTGCCCCGACTGCGGGACCGGCTGGCGGCGTCCGGCCTGTGGACCGTCGGCACCTGGGCCACCTTTCCCTCTCCCTGGACGCCGACCGCCCTGCTCGGTACCGAGCTGCTGGCCGACGCCGACCTGACCGGCTTCCTCCAGGCCACCCTGAGCACCACCCAGCCGACCGGAGCCGCCGATTCGGACCGGCCGGGCGCGGTGCCGCCGTTCGCCGATCCGGCTCGGCTGACGATGCTGGCGCTCCGGCACGGCGGTGTCACGGAGTCGGCTCCCGGCTGGGTGCTGCTGGCCGAGCGCCTGACCGCCGCCGGCTCCACTCCGGACGTGTCCGACGAGGCCACCGATCAGGTCGGGGGTCGGCCTCCGGCGGGGGTGCTGATGCGGGACGGTCGGCGTCGAGAGGTCCGCCGTGGTCCGGCCGGCGGATGGCGGTTCGCCGACGGGACGGTCGTGCCGTCGGGACGTACCGTCGAGGACCTGGCCTTGACCGCGACGGCGCGGCGGGAGCTGCCCGGGTTGCGTGCGCTGCTCACCGCCTGGCAGGCCGGTCCGCTGGCGGACGTGCCGGGGGACCAGGTGGTGGTCGCACCTGACAGCGCCTGGCACGCCGTCGCGGTAACCGAGTCGGCGCAGGTCGGGTCGGCGGAGGTCGGGTCGGTGCTGCGTCGGTTGGCGGCCCGGACGGCCGATGCCGGGTTGGCGCACCTCCTGCCGCCCGGCGAACTGGCAGCCACCCTGGCCGCCCTGTCCGGGCGGGAACCGGAGTCGTTCGCCGACGACCGTACCCAGACCACCGCACGAGGGTGGCGGGAGCTGTTGATCGACCGGGACGAACTGGCGCGGGAACTGGCCGAGGCCCGTGCCCTGGCGCAGTGGTACGAACGGACGCTGGCCGAGCGCGACCGCGAGCTGACGCGGCTGCGGCGGATCGTCTCGCTGCTCAGCGGCACCCCGACCGCCCGCGCCGCCCGAGCCTTGCTGGCCGGTGCCCGCACTGCCCGCCGTTCCGCCCGCACCGCCCTCCACCACCTGCGCCGCCCCACCTGACCCCTCCCCACCCCTCCCTCGGCGCGCCGATCATGGAGTTGTGGTGAGTGCAAAACGGGCTCAAAGACGCGTATCGCTTGCCGCAACTCCATGATCGACGGGGGAGGGACGGGGGGTGGGGGTGCTCAGGGTGGCGTAGAGGTGTTCCAGGGTGCGGGTTTGGCGGTGGAGGTCGAAGTGGGTGGCGGCGCGGCGGTGGGCCGCTTCGCCGAGGCGGTGGCGTAGCGGGGTGTCGGTGAGGAGCCGACGGAGGTTGGCGGCCAGGGCCGGCGGGTCGGCCTCGGGGCCGAGCAGGCCGGTCACCTCGTGCGTGACCGCTTCGGGAATGCCGCTGTGGTACGTCGACACCACCGGTACGCCCAGGCTCGCCGCCTCCAGGATCGTGGTCGGTAGGCCCTCGGTGTCGCCGTCGGCGGCGGTACGCGACGGAGCGGCGAGCACCCGGGACCCGGTGACGTGCCGCAGCACCTCGTCCGGTGGCAGCGCCCCGGCGAATGTCGCGTCGACACCCGAGCGTTCGGCCTGGGCGCGTACCGGGGCGAGCAGCGGGCCGGTGCCGATGAACAGCGTGCGGGGGCGTAGGTCGGCGAGCAGGCTCAGCGCCTCGACGAGGTCGTCCACGCCCTTCTTGTCGACGAAGCGGCCGACGAAGACCACGTCCCAGTTCTTCGGGCCGGTCGGCGGCTCGGCGGGTACCGGCACGCCGGTGTGGTGCACGCGTACCTTGGCCGGGTCCGCGCCCAGCTCCAGCGCCCGGTCGCGGATCGGGCCGGAGACGGCCAGGATCAGTGCGGCCCGGTCGAAGGCGGTCCGGAGGTGGCGTCGGTGCCGGGCGCCCCGCCAGCCCCGGACGGTCGGCTGACGGGTGACGTCCAGCCCGTGCAGGGTGATCACCAGCGGGATGCCGAGCCGGGTCGCGGCACGGCTGACCAGCCAGCCGTCCCCGCCGAAGTGGGCGTGGACCACGTCGGGCCGCAGTCGGGCCAGCAGCCGGTGCAGTCGGGGCAGATCGCCGGTCAGTCGCAGCCGGAGCCAGTCCCGGCGACCACGGGGGGTGTCCGGGCAGAGCAGCACGTCGGTGTCCCGGCTCAACGGCGAGTCAACCCGGATCGCGCCGAGATAGACGGCACGCCAGGTGGGCAACGCGTCGCCCTGGTGACGGACGAACGTCTCCGAGCCGGGCAGCAGGCAACTCCGCCAGATCACGGCGACCTTAGCGTCCGACATCGGCTCCGAGTTCCGTGGCCACCGGAATCGCCACGGAAGGCGGGGCTGCGGCGGAAGGCGCGGCCGGGGCAGGGCGTACGGCCCGGCGGCCGAGGATGCGGTCGCGTACCCGGCGGCGCAGGGTCGGCGGGATCAGCCAGATCTGCGCGAACGTGAGGTAGTCGACCAGGCTCGGGCTGCCGTGCCGGCGTGCCTCGGCCAGCAGCAGGCGGAAGACCCGCAGACTGCGGGTGGGTGCGGCCATCGAGCTGATGATGCTCATCGTGATCGCCGCGTACGCCCGTGGGGTGATCAGCGGTCGGATGCCGCGTAGCCACGCGAGTTGGGCCTCCCACGGCGAGCTGAGGCTGATCCGGGGCCGGTCCTCGTCCTGGTGCCAGAGCACCAGTGGTTCGGCGGCGAAGACCAGCTCGACGTCGGGGTGGCCGGTGGCGCGGACGGTCCAGTCGAGTTCCTGCTGCCGGCGCAGGCCGACGGTGAACGGCACCCGGCGCAGCAACTCGGTCGGCGCCATGATCGTCGAGGTCTGGATGAAGCCGTCACCGTGGAACAGGCCCCGGCGCACGGTCAGGTACTCGCTGATCGGCTCGCCCGGCTCGGGTAGCCGGCGGGGCAGCACGAACTCCGCCCGGGGCATCTTGTTGATCAGACGGCTGGCCACCACCGGGCTCGGTACGCGGCTGCGTCGGGCGACGTCGAGCTGGACCGCCAGCTTGGTGGGCAGCCATTCGTCGTCATCGTCGAGCAGGGCCGTCCACGGCGCGCGGGCCTCGCGTACGCCGGTGTTGCGGGCGTTCGGCGCGCCGCCCCGGCCGGGCAGCTCCACCACCCGTACCCGGGGGTCACCGATCTCGGCGAGGGCCGCGCCGGTCGCGGCGTCCGGTCCGTCGACGACCACGATGACCTCGATGTCGGTCACGGTCTGGGCGAGGACGCTGCGGACCGCGCGGGTCACCAACGCGGGTCGGGCGAAGGTCGGCACGACCACGCTGACCTGGGGTGTGGAAGCCATGATCACCTGCTCGCTCGGGGTGCGGGAAGTAGGTGCGCACGGTGACGCTGTCAGGCGTGGGCGGCTCGTCGGTGAATGCCGGGCAGCTACCAGGCGTACAGCTCGGGTCACCGGACGGGCGCGGCGCCGGTGCGGGTTACCCTCAGGCCGTCGAAGGGGGTGGGTGGTGGCGGACGCGGAACTCGTGGTCGAGGTGACCGGCACGGTGGCCACGGTGGTGATCCGCAACCCGGGCCGCCGTAACGCGATGACGACGGCGATGTGGCGGCAGCTCCCGGTGCTGCTCGACGGCCTGGCGGCCGACCCGGCGGTACGCGTCCTGGTGCTCACCGGCGCGGACGGCACCTTCTGCGCCGGTGCCGATCTCGGTGACCTCGACGAGGTGCTGAACCCGGGCGACGGCAACGTGGTGGACGTGGCGGAGCGGCGGCTGGCCGACTTCGCCAAGCCGACCGTCGCCGCCGTGCGGGGCGCCTGCGTCGGCGGTGGCTGCCTGCTGGCCGTCGCCTGTGACCTGCGGCTGGCCGCCGACGACGCGCGGTTCGGCGTACCACCTGCACGGCTCGGCCTGGTCTATCCGGCACCGGCCACCCGGCGGCTGACCCGGCTGGTCGGCCCGTCGACGGCCAAGCACCTACTCTTCACCGGTGAGCTGGTCGACGCCGACCGGGCGCTGCGCACCGGGCTGGTGGACGAGGTGTTGTCCGGCACCGGTCTGGCCGCCCGGGTCGACGCGCTCACCGCGACGATCGCCGAACGCTCGCAGCTCAGCGTCGCCGCCGCCAAGGAGATCGTGGACGGTCGGGTCGACGCCGATCGCATCGCCTGGTGGCACGGGCAGGCGCGAGACAGCGGCGAGGCCCGGGAGGGCGTCGCTGCCTTCCACGAACGCCGTCCGGCCCGCTTCGGCTGGACCCCGCCGACGGTCGGCTGACCGTCCCGCCCTGGCCCGTCCCGCCCTGGCCCGGCCGGTCAGGGGCGGACGCGACCCGGCGGCTCAGGGACGGGCGAGTAGGCCCCGGGGGCGTACCGAGTGGATCGGCTCGGCCGCGCCGCCCTCGGCCCGCAGGATGTGGTTCGCGGCCAGGATGCCGGTGGCCGCGGACCGCTCCATCAGCGCGCTGGGGAAGTCGGTGCGGATGCCGTCGCCGGCCAGGTAGAGCCCGGCGGCCTCGGTGCGTACCCCGGGCCGTCCGGGATGACTTCCGGGGGTGAAGGCGGGGGCCTTGGCCTCCACCCGGGCGCGCCGCTCGCGGATTCGCAACCGGTGCGTCTCCGGCCAGAGCGCGCCCAGGTCGGCCCACATCCGGTCGGCCAGCTCGTCGGCGGACACGTCCGGATCGCAGGCGTACGCGTGCAGCTCGATCACCGAGCCGCCGGTCTGCGCGGCCCAGCGTCGCGGCTCCTCCTCCAGCCGGTGGTACAGCGTGACCGAGTCCAGGGTGGACTGGCGGGACACCCCGTTGAAGGTCGCCCGACCCGGGTCCACGTCCCCGTCGCACCAGTGCCTCGCCACCGCGTACGGCGGACCGGGCCGACCGTACGCGGGCATCGCCGCCGCCAGCGCCGGTGCCGCCTCGGCCAGTGTCGGGGAGGCGGCGACCAGGTCGGCCAGCGCCGGCGGGTCGAGGGCCAACACCACGTGCCGGGCCGGGTACGAGCCGTCGCTGGTGCGTACCCGCCAGCCGGTGTCCTCGCGGTCCAGCATGGTCGCCGCGACGCCGGTGTGCACGCGACCGCCGTGGCGTTCCAGGTGCCGGGTCAGCGGCTGCCAGATCGCGGTGGCGTAGTCCTCGTCCGGGCAGTCGAAGGCCAGCCCCTCGGGGTTGCCGAGCAGATAGAAGTGGAACTGCGCGATCATCTCGGCGGCCGACATCTGCGCCTCGTGGTTGAAGAACGAGTGCGAGAAGACCTCGAAGAGCATGGCCCGCGCCCGGTCCGGCAGCCGCAGCGAGGTGAGCAGCTCGTCGGCGGTGCGGTGGTCGAACTCGGCGTAGGTGCGCTCCGGATGGTAGGTCAGCAGCGGCAGGGCGGCGTCGCGGTCCATCGTGCGCAGGTCACGTAGTCGCAGGCTGGGGCTGCGGGCCAACAGGGTGAGCAGGTTGGCCGGCGGTGCGGGCGGCAACCGTCCGAACTCCTCGGTCGGCCACTGCGCGCTGAGCACCGGATAGCCGGGCACCGGGCGCAGGAAGCGGAGCGTCGGGTCGATGCGACGCAGGATGTTGCGCCAGTTGTAGTACTGCCGGAAGAAGGCGTGGAAGCCGTGTTCGTCGACCTGCCCGGTGCCGTCGGCGAGGGTGTCGGGCCAGGCGCCGAGCCGGCCGCCGAGCGTCGGGGCGGCCTCCAGCACCGTCACCTCGACACCGCGTTCGGCGAGCACCACCGCCGCCGACATCCCGGCGATGCCGCCACCGACCACGACCGCCTGCACCGGATGCGGCACCTGGGTCGCGCCACCGCCGCCCGGGTCCACCTGGTGCGGCCGTACGCCGATGAGCCGACCGAACACCTGTGACAGCTTCACACCGCACCTCCCGATGGCCCCTCAGTCTGCCCGACGGGGCTCGGGATCGCCGTACGTGCCGGTGCGCTCGGTGTCGCTGTGCGTGCCGGTGCGCTCTCGTGTTAGCAGGGGACCCTTGTAATACACGAGGCGTTAGCAGGGGACCCTTCCTTACCCGCGGCCCCCTTACCCGCGGCCCCCTTACCCGCGGCCCCCTTACCCGCGGCCCCCTTACCCGCGGCGGTCGGACGTCGGCCAGACGTACTCGACGTCGGTGGGGGTGTCGTCGCCGAAGATCGGGCGGTAGTGCGCGGGATCCTTGCGCAGCAGCGACGAGCGGTGGCTCAGGTGCAGGTCGGCGCGGCCCAGCCAGGGCGGCAGTTCACCGGCCTCGGCCAACTCCTGCTGGGTACGGACCCGCTCGATGCCCCGGGCTGCGGCGAGGTCGGCGGTCAACGTGGTGGCGCAGGTGTCGGCCCGTCCGGTCGCGCACCAGACCGCGCAGACGTCCAGCCCGTAGCGGGTGAGGGCCTCCTCGTAACCGGTCCACATCTTGACAGCGGGATGGTGACGCCAGCCGTACCCGGGGCGGGTCAGCCCACGCAACACCTGGATCGCCTCCACCCGCTGTTTGCCGAGCCGCCGTTGGTCCAGCGTGCTGGCGCTGGCCAGGAAGTCCGGGTACGGCAGGAAGGTCTGCATGGGGCTGCCGTACCCGTCCACGACCCGGACATGCCGGGCCGGGACTCTCATGATCGTCGCGGGGCTGCGCGGACTGCGACCGGCTGTTTACCATGCGAAGCATGGCGGAGCCGCTGCTCGATCGCGCCCGGCGGGCAGGCCGCCGGTTACGGGTCAACGGGGAGCCACGGGCGCACTACGTGGTCTGCGGCCAGGATCCCCTGGCGTACTGGGTGGTGCGGGCGATGCTGGCCGCCGAGACGCAGGCCGGGCGGCTGCGGATCACCCTGATCGTGCCCGAGCGACAGCGGTCACCCGGCCCGGACGGGCGTGACCTGCCCGGCATCGAGGTGATCCCGGCCGACCGGCTGGACGAGGCCACGTTCCGCCGGGCCGGGCTGGCCGGTGCGGCCGGGCTGGCCCTGCTGCACCAGGACGACGTGGGCAACATGCAGGCCGCCCTCTGCGCACAGGAGGTCGAGCCCCGGCTGCGGCTGGTCGTGCGGATGTTCAACACCGGCCTGGCCAACGGCGTACGGCAGATCTTCCCCGACTCGTCGGTGCTCTCCGACGCCTCGATGGCCGCCCCGGCCTTCGTGGCCGCCGCGCTCGGCGAGGTCGCGCCGACGCACTTCCGGCACGGCGGGCGCACCCTGTACGTGGCCCGCCGCGACGACGTACGCCCGAGCGAGATCGTCTGCGGGGTGGCCGACACCCGCGACCCCCAGCAGGACCTGGTGCTTCCCGCCGACGACGAGGACGCCGACGTGGTGCTCGCGGAGGCCGTCGGCCGTCCGGCCGGCACCGAGTTGGCCGCCCGCCGGCTGGTCCGCGCCCGACGTCGGCGACGCCCGGTCGCGATGCTGTTCGGGGCCGTGCGGGGCTTCGCCACCCGCAAGATCGGCATCGCGGTGTTCGTGCTGCTCGCCGTGATCGCCGCGCTCGGTGCCCTCTATGGGCGCGCCGCTCACGTCTCCTGGGCCAATGCGCTCTACCTGACCATGGTCACCACGCTCACCGGGCAGGACCCGGACGTCGAGAAGGACAGCGCCGAGAAGGTCATGCAGGTGGTGCTCAACCTCGCCGGAGTGGCCCTGATCCCGCTGATCACGGCGGTGGTCGTCGACGGCGTTGTCCGGGCGCGGCTGGCCCTGCACGCCGGGCGGAACTTCATCGAGCGTTCCGGGCACGTCGTGGTGGTCGGGCTGGGCAACATCGGCACCCGGGTGATGGCCCAGCTCAACGACTTCGGCGTCGAGGTGGTCGCGATCGACAGCAACGCCGACGCCCGGGGTGCCGGCTTGGCCCGGCGGCTGGGCGTACCGCTGGTGGTGGGTGACGCGGCGCAGGAGGAGACGCTGCGCGCCGCCTCGATCGCCACCTGCCAGGCGCTGGTGGTGGTCTCCACCGACGACGGCGCCAACCTGCGGGCGGCGCTGAACGGCCGGACCGTGAACGACCAGCTCCGGGTGGTGCTGCGGCTCTTCGACGGCGACTTCGCCGAGCGGGTGCAGCGGGCCTTCGGCATCGGCACCTCCCGCAGCGTCTCCTACCTGGCGGCACCGTCGTTCGCGGCGGCCCTGCTGGACCGCGCGGTGATCGCCACCATCCCGGTCGGCCGGCACGCGTTGCTGGTGACCGAGGTCGCGGTGGCGGCCGGTTCGAGGCTGGACGGCCGGACACTCGCCAGCGTCGGCCGACCGGGCAGCGTCCGGTTGCTCGCGCACGCCCGGGTCGGGCAGCGTCTCGACTGGTCGCCGGACCGGCGGATGATGGTCTCGGCGGGGGACCGGCTCACCGTGATGGCCCGCCGGGCCGGGCTGAACTCCCTGCTCCGCGAGGTCGCGCCGCCCGAGCCGGAGCCACCGGCGCAGACAGGCCCGCCGGTCCCGCGCGAGGCCGATGAGTGACGGTCCGCAGACTTCCACGGTAGTGTGGAAGTCGTGTCGGCGGTCTACGAAGAGCTTCCGTTCAGCGAGTTCCTGCATCGTCCCGCGGCCGCGGCCGAGCGACTCGGTCAGGTGCGTGCCCTCCGGCTGCGTCGTCGCGGCGCCGACGACCTGGCCCTGACGTCGGCCGACCAAATGGAGCGGGACGCGGTGGTGATCGACTTCACCGCGCGGCTGTTGGCGGGTCTCGTCCGTTCGGAGTCGACCGATGTCGTTCGCCGCGTGCTCGGCGAGGCACTGCCGTGGGTCGCCTTCCTCCCGCCGGATGACGTGACGGAGCTGCTGAACGAGCTGGTCACGGTCGCCCAGGGAGCTGCCTCGTTGGAGAACCTCTCGCCGATCGCCGTGCTGTTGACGCAGTGGCGGCACACCGCCGAGATCCATGCGGACCCGGTCCTGTTGGAGCGGGTGACCAGGGAACCGGCCGGCGACCTGGGGCCGGTGACAGAACCTGGCGCGGACCGGTGAGCCCCAAACGAGGCGACCGTGCCGCACCTCCGGCCCTGGCGGGCGAGTACGACCTGCGCTTCGCCGACTCGGCGGCAGCCGACGGTTGGGAACATCTCGCTCGTCACGCACCGGGCAACCTGCGGCGGGCCTTCGACATCCTGCGAAGCGCTCCCCGTTCGCGCCTCTCACCCGAGCGTCAACACCGTCTCAAGGGTTCCCTCGCTTCGGCCGCCTGGAAGGGCCAGGAACTGGAGCGTTGGCAGTACGAGGTGACCGGCGGAGGCCGGATCTGGTATCTCGTCGACGACGAGCAACGTACGGTCTGGCTCACGTACGTCGGCACCGGCCATCCCCGGGAGACCGAGTGAACCGGGCAGAGGTCAGGCGCGGGTGGGGCGCAGCGCGTACCAGGCGGCACCGAGGGCGAGTACCCCGAGGCCGGCGAGCACGCTGGTCAGAGGCAGGTTGACCACGAGCAGGACGCAGCCGACCAGCCCCGCCACCGCGAGTGCCCGCACCGGCAGCCTCCGCGCTGGGTCCCGTCCGAGGGTCAGCGCCGCCGCGTTGGTGATCGCGTAATAGACCAGCACGGTGACGCTGGAGAAGCCGATCGCGGCCCGGACGTCGCCGAGCGCCACCACCAGGATCACCACGGCGGCGACGGCCAGTTCGGCGCGGTGCGGCACCCGGTGTACGGGGTGCACGGCCGCCAGTGCTGCGGGCAGGTCGCGGCGGCGGGCCATCGCCAGCGTGGTGCGGCCCACCCCGGCCAGCAGCGACAGCAGCACCCCGGTCACCGCGACGGTCGCCCCGGCGCGGACCACCCACGCCAGGCCGGGCAGCCCGGCGGCGCTCACCACGTCGGCCAGCGGCGCGGTCGATCCGGCGAGCCGGTCCGGCCCGAGCACCCCGAGCGCGATCACGGCCAGCACCAGATAGATCACCAGCACCAGGCCGAGCGCCAGCGGCACCGCCCGAGGGATGGTCCGCTCCGGCTCGCGCACCTCCTCACCGAGGGTGGCGATCCGGGCGTACCCGGCGAAGGCGAAGAAGAGCAGCCCGGCGGCGGTGAGCACGCCCCGCGCGGAGCCGCCGGGCTGGTCGATCCGGTCGACCTGGACGCCGGTCGCGCCGGCCACCGCGACCAGGGCCAGCACCGCCAGCACGACCAGCACCAGGACCCGGGTGGCGGTGGCGGTCTTGGTGACCCCGCGCAGGTTCACGCCGGTCACCGCGACGACGGCGGCGACGGCCACGAGCCGGGCCTGCCCGGGCCAGAGGTACGCGCCGACGGTCAGTGCCATCGCCGCGCAACTGGCCGTCTTGCCGACCACGAATCCCCAGCCGGCGACGAATCCGGCGAACGGACCGAGTCGTTCCCGGCCGTAGACGTAGGTGCCGCCGGACTCCGGGTAGCGGGCCGCCAGCCGGGCCGAGCTGGTCGCGTTGCAGAACGCCACCGCACCGGCCAGCGCCAGCGCGACCAGCAGCCCGATGCCGCCGGCTGCCGCAGCGGCCGGTGCGAAGACCACGAAGACGCCCGCGCCGAGCATCGACCCCAGACCGATGACGACCGCGTCCGGTACGCCCAACCGCCGTGCCAACCGTTCCACGGCGGCAGCCTAGGGGCGTTCGGTGAACGGCGCGCTCCAATCGCGTAGCCGACCGGGGAGCGGCAGCCCGTCCCAGGGCACCCGGTGCAGCAGCCGGTCCAGCAACAGGCCCAGCAGCAGTGCGGCCAGCCCGTCGGTGAGCCAGTGGAAGTTCAGATACGTGGTGGTGACCAGCAGGATCGCCGGGGGCGCGTACCGGACCAGCCGGTAGAGCCCGGTCGGGAGCCGGCCGGCGGTCAGCGAGAGCAGCAGCACGGCGATCACGCCGTACCAGACGATCGCGTTGGCGACGTGGCCCGACGGGTACGACATCGAGTAGGCGTCTGCCGGCAGATCGTGGAAGATCTGCACCGCCTCCTCCGGTGCCAGGAACGGCTCCTTGACCGAGGCGGTCGGTGCGGCCCGGTCGGTCCAGAGCTTGAGCGGGCCGATCGTCAGCATGGTGATCACGAAGGCGGCCCCCACCAGCAGGAACGGCCGGATCGTGCGGCGCCGCCAGGCCACCGCCACCGCCAGTCCGCCGGAGAGCGGCAGCAACAGCCCGCCGCCCTGACCGAGCAGGTTGAACGCCCGGGCGATCCAGTACAACGGGGTCGGTGCGTGGGCGAAGGCCCACTCGCTCACCACGAGGTCGAGACCGTAGTACCGGCCGGTGGCGAGCACTGCGGTCAGCGCCGCGAACCCGGCGATCAGCAGGGCGTCGCACCACCAGCCGGCCGGGCGTACCGGCGCCGGGCGCAGCCTCCGGGATGTCGTTTCCCGCACCCCGCCACGCTACCGGCCCGCCCGGACGGACGGACCGCGCCTCCGCCTCGGCACTGTGGGGCCGACCACGCGGGGAAGCGTTCCGGGCGGCGAGCCGTCAGACTTGACGCCGTGCGGATCACTTCGGCCCTCGTAGACCCGGCGTTGCTCGACCTGCCCTGGTCGACACCGCTGGAGGAGTGGCCGGCCGAACACCTGGTCGCGCTGCCGCAGGGCATCTCCCGGCACGTGGTGCGCTTCGTACGCCTCGGCGGCTTCGTCTACGCGGTCAAGGAGACCGGCGAGCGGGTGGCCGAGCGGGAGTACGACCTGCTGCGCGCGCTGGAACGGATCGACTTCCCGTCGGTGGAGGCGGTGGCGATCGTCGCCGACCGGCAGTCCGACGCCGGTGAGCCACTCGACCCGGTGCTGATCACCCGGCACCTCCAGTTCTCCCTGCCGTACCGGGCGTTGTTCTCGCACACGCTGCGGCCGGAGACGATGGGCCGCCTGCTGGACGCGCTCGCCGCGCTGCTGGTCCGGATGCACCTGACCGGCTTTTTCTGGGGCGACTGCTCGCTGTCGAACACACTGTTCCGGCGGGACGCGGGCGCGTTCGCCGCGTACCTGGTCGACGCCGAGACCGGGGCGCTGCGCAGCGCGCTCTCCAACGGTCAGCGTGGTGAGGACCTGGAGATCGCCCGGGTCAACATCTTCGGCGAGGCGCTCGACCTCGCCGCCGCCGGCCTGCTGCACGACTCGATCGACCCGGAGGTGGTCTGCGAGGAGGTCGTGCAGCGGTACGAGCGGCTCTGGCACGAGATCACCTACGAGCAGCAGGTGGAGCGGGACGCCCGACACGACGTCGAGGGTCGGATCCGGCGACTCAACGAACTGGGCTTCGACGTGGCCGAGGTGGCCATGTCGACGATCGACAACGGGCGGTACCTGATCCGGCCGAAGGTGGTCGACGCCGGCTACCACCACCGGCGACTGCTCCGGCTGACCGGCCTGGACGCCGAGGAGAACCAGGCCCGCAGGCTGCTGAACGACCTCGACGCGTACCGGGCGGAGAGCGACCTGATCGACGAGCAGCAGGCCGCGCACCGCTGGTTGACCGAGGTGTTCGAGCCGGTGGTCCGCGCGGTGCCCGCGCACCTGCGGCGCAAGTTGGAGCCGCAGGAGCTGTTCGCGCAGATCATCGAGCACAAGTGGCTGCTCTCCGAGGAGGCCGGCCGGGACGTCGGCATGCGGCACGCGGTGCACTCGTTCCTCGGCGACGTGCTGGTGCACCGCCCCGACGAGCAGGCGGTGCTCGGCGTGGAGATTCCGGCGCCCCGCTGACCTGACCGGGTTACTCGACCCAGTCGCCGCCGCGCATCACCCGGACGACCTGAAGGTCGTCGTCGAGCACCACCAGATCGGCGCGCAGGCCGGGCTGGAGGGCGCCGACCTGGTCAGCGAGGCCGATCGCGAGCGCCGGCGTGGTGGACACCATGCGGACCGCGTCGGGCACCGGGACCCCGGCGGCCACCGCGTTGCGCAGCGCCGCGTCCATGGTCAGGGTGCTGCCGGCGATGGCGCCGTCGCGGGCCAGTCGGGCCTCACCGCCGGTCACGGTCACCGCCTGCCCGCCCAACTCGTACTCGCCGTCGGGCATCCCGGCGGCGGCCATCGCGTCGGTGATCAGCGCACAGCGCTCCGGACCGGCGGTGCCGGTGGCGAAGGTCAACGTGCCCTGGTGCAGGTGCACCCCGTCGGCGACCAACTCGCACACCACGTTGGGCGCGGTCAGCAACGCCACCACCGGCCCCGGCTCGCGGTGGTGCACCGGACGCATGCCGTTGAACAGGTGGGTGCCGACGTTCGCCCCGGCCGCCACCGCGGCCACGGTCTGCTCGTACGTCGCGTCGGTGTGTCCGACCGCGGCGACCACGCCGTGCCGGGTGAGCAGCTCGATGGCCTCCAGCGCGCCGGGGCGCTCCGGGGCGAGGGTGACCATCCGGACCGCTCCGTCACCGAGCTTGATCAACTCGTCCAGCTCGTCGGTGGACGGGTCGCGGAGGAACTCCGGGTTCTGCGCGCCGCACCGGGCGGCGGACAGGTACGGCCCCTCGAAGTGGATACCGGCCAGCACACCGTCGCCCACCAGCGGCGCGAACGCGGTGGTGGCCGAGCGCATCAGGTCGAACGGCGCGCTGACCAGGCTGGCGAGCAGACTGGTGGTGCCGTGCCGCAGGTGGAACGCGGCGGCGGCGCGGGCCTGGTCGGCGTCACCGGTGGTGAAGGTGTGCCCACCGCCGCCGTGGGTGTGCATGTCGACGAAACCGGGCACCACCCAGTGGCCGTCCCGGACCGACGGGTACTCGGCGACAGCGCTGATCCGGTCACCCCTGACCTCGACGCAACCCTGCCGGACCACCCCGCTCGGGGTGACCACCTTGCCGTTAACCCGTTCGGTCATCACGTCTCCAACTGGTCGAGGGCGAGCAGGGCGGCACCGAGGCAGCCCGCCTCGTCGCCGAGGGCGGCCGGGACCAGTCGCGGCTCCCGGTGGAACGTCAGCCGGTCCCGCAGCGCCGTACGCAGCGGGTCGAACAGCCCGGCACCGGCCTGGGCGAGCCCACCGCCCAGGACGATCGTCTCCACGTCGAAGAGGGCCTGGCCGGTGGCCAACCCGTCGGCCAGCGCCGCGACCGCCTCCCGCCAGACCCGACTGGCGATCTCCTCACCGGCCGCCGCACGGGCGGCCACCTCGGCGGCGCTCACCATCGTCGGCCGCGTACCCGAGCCGGTGGCGGACCCGCCGTCCGACCCGGCGCGGTCGGTGGCGGCGCTCGACCCGGCGTGTTCGGCGTCGGACCCGTCGATGGCCGGCGTGGTGGCGGCGGCGGTGGTGAGTGCGGCGTAGCGGCGGGCGACGGCGGAGGCGGAGGCGATCGACTCCAGGCAGCCGGCCCGGCCGCAGCCGCAGGGCGGGCCGTCCGGGCGGACCAGGATGTGGCCGAGTTCGCCGGCCGCGCCGTGCGCGCCGGTGGCGGCCGATCCGGCGACCACATGTGCGGCGGCGATGCCGGTGCCGATGGCCACGAACAGCACGTGCCCGGCGTCGCGACCGGCCCCGAGGCGCGCCTCGGCGAGTCCGCCGGCCCGCACGTCGTGCCCGAGCGCCGTGGGCAGGCCGAGCCGTGCCGTGGCCAGCGCCCGCAGGGGTACGTCCCGGAAGCCCACGTTCGCCGACCAGACCGCGACGCCGCGTGCCTCGTCGACCACGCCCGGCACCACGATGCCGAGCGCGGCCGGGGCGAGGCCGTCGGCGCGGGCCTTGTCGGCCAGCCCCTCGGCCACGGCGAGGATCGTGTCGACGACCGCCTCGGCTCCCCGGGCTGCCTCGGTGGGGTGTCGTTCGGCGTGCACCACGGCACCGTCGGGTCGGATCAGCGCGCACTTCATCCCGGTGCCGCCGACGTCGAGTGCGACGACGACCCGCTCGTGTGCTGGGGTCACGTGAGTACCACGGACCTGCTCAGGTGCCGGGGTGCGTCGGGGTCGAGCCCGCGACTGGTGGCCAGGGCGACGGCGAAGCGTTGCGCCAGGATCAGGTCGGCCATCGGGTCCACCGGCGTACGACCGGCGGCCCAGCGGCCCAGCACGGTCCGGACACCGTGGGTGCGGCTGTGCGCGAACGCGGCACCGGTGGCGGCGACGTCCTCGGGCAGCCCGTCGGGCAGCTCGCCGAAGGCCCAGACCAGCCGGCCGGGCGCGGCCACCGAGATCGGGCCGTGCCGGTAGTCCATCGCCGGGTACGCCTCGGCCCAGAAGGTGGCCGCCTCGCGGCACTTGAGCGCCGCTTCCTGGGCCAGCCCGATCGTCCAGCCCCGGCCGAGGAAGGTGACCTGCTCGATCAGGGTCGGGTCGATCGGCAGCGGGGCGCGGACCGCGACCTCCGCGTCGGCGACCAGCGCGGCGATGTTGTCGCCCAGGTGGGCGCGGAGCAGCGCCAGCGCGGTGGTGGGGAAGCGGGTCTGGATCACCGAGCGCTCGTCGGCGAAGGGCATGGTGACGGTGGCGTCGGCGATGTCGACCGCCGGTGAGGCGGGGTCGCCCACCAGCACGGTGGTCGGGATCTGCCCGCGTACCGCGGCGAGCAGGTCGAGCACCTCGGTCGTGGTGCCGGAGCGGGTGATCGCCAGCAGCCGGTCGTACCGTCGGCCGGCGGGGAACTCGCTGGCCTGGAAGGCATCGGTCTCGCCGTGCCCGGCGGCCTCCCGGCGGGCCGCGTACGCGGAGGCCATGAACCACGAGGTGCCGCAGCCGACGACGGCGACCCGTTCACCGGTGCGGGGAAGTCGGTCGACCACCGAGGGGGCCAGGTCGGCCGCCCGGCGCCAGCAGTCCGGCTGACTCGTGATCTCTGCGGAAACGTACGCCATGAGAACTCCTCGCTGGCCGGCTCGCTGCGCAGGGCAGCGTGTCGCGTCGTGCAGCTTCCACCGCGGCGGTGCAGCTTGTCGCGCGGTGCAACTCAGGTGCGCAGTGCGGCTAGCTGCGCGATTAAGCTCGTTAACCGCATCTTTCGAGCGCCATTCTGCTCGAAACGCGGTGGTAATGGCAACCGCAGGGGTGAACGCGCAGCCGGAGGTTTTGCCACATCCTAGTTTCGCGCACTACTGTGCACGCAACCAATCACGGATCGTGCAGTGACGGAGGCTCCGGGGTGGACCGCTACGCGAGATGGAACGCCCTGCTCGAAATGCTGACCGACTCCGGCCGGGTCACCGTCGAGGAGGCCGCCGAGCGCCTGGACGTCTCGCAGGCCACCATCCGCCGCGACTTCGACCAGCTCGCCCAGCAGCAGATGATCACGCGTACCCGGGGTGGTGCGGTCGCCAACGGCGTCTCGTACGACCTGCCGCTGCGCTACAAGACCGCCAAGCACTCCGCCGAGAAGCAGCGCATCGGCACCGCCGCCGCGGCGCTGGTGTCGCCGGGCACGGTGGTCGGCCTCAACGGCGGCACCACCAGCACCGAGGTCGCCCGGGCGCTGGCCGTCCGCCCGGATCTCAACACCAACGCCGAGGGCGCGCAGTTGACCGTGGTCACCAACGCCCTGAACATCGCCAACGAGCTGCTGGTCCGGTCCCGGATGAAGGTCGTGGTGGCCGGCGGGGTGGTGCGTCCCAAGTCGTTCGAGCTGGTCGGCCCGCTGGGCGGGGCGCTGCTGCGCGAGGTCACCCTGGACGTGGCGCTGCTCGGCGTGGACGCGATCGATCCGCAGCTCGGTGCCGCCGCCCACCACGAGGGCGAGGCGGCGATGAACAACCTGATGGTGGCCCGGGCCAAGCGGGTGGTGATCATCGCGGACTCGTCCAAGTTGGGCGGTCACGCCTTCGCCCGCATCTGCTCGGTGGACCGGGTCGAGACGCTGGTCACCGACTCGGGTGCGGCGCCCGAGGTGGTCGATGCCTTCCGCGTCGCCGGCGTCCACGTCATCTGCGCCTGACCTGCAAGGAAGGGCCCCTTCCTAACGTCTCCGGTAGAGCAGGGGACCCCTGCTAACACATCTCTCGGCGTGGCGATGCATACCGGGTATTGCCTTCCGCTGCATACCGCGTATGGTGTCGTCGTCGCCCACACACCAACGGGGGAGGTGCAGCTTGCCAGCTGTCCTGGAAATCGAAGGTCTACGAAAGACGTACCGGAGCCGACGACGTGGCACCCGCAACGCCTTGGACGGCTTCGACATGCGCGTCGAGGCGGGGCAGGTGCACGGCTTCCTCGGCCCCAACGGGTCGGGCAAGACCACCACACTGCGTACGCTGCTCGGCCTGATCCGGCCCGACGGCGGCCGAATGGCGATCCTCGGGCACGAGGTGCCCGCAGCGCTGCCGCAGGTCGCCGGTCAGGTCGGCGCGATCGTGGAGAGCCCGCAGTTCTTCCCGCACTTCAGCGCCAAGGACACCCTGTCACTGCTGGCCGGCGCCGGTGACGTGCCCGCGCAGCGGGTCGACGAGGTGCTGGAACTCGTCGGGCTGCGGGACCGGGCCGGCGAGCGGGTCAAGACGTACTCGCTCGGCATGAAGCAACGACTGGCGGTCGCGTCGGCGCTGCTCAAGAACCCACGGCTGCTGATCCTGGATGAGCCGGCCAACGGCCTCGACCCGGGCGGCATCCGGGAGATGCGCACCTTGATGCGCAACCTGGCCGAGTCCGGGATGACGGTGGTGCTGTCCAGCCACATCCTCGGCGAGATCCAGCTCATCTGCGACTCGGTCACCATCATCTCGCTGGGCCGGCGGGTCGCCTTCGGCCCGGTCGACGAGGTGTTGGCGCAGCACTCGTCCGGCGGGGTGCGGGTCCGGCTGGAGGCCGTGACCGACCTGCCGGTCGCCGCCGCCGCGCTGACCCAGGCCGGCGTACGGGTCACCACGAACGAGGATCACCTGATGCTCGCCGGGGTGGACAAGCCGGCCACCGTCACCCGGCTCCTCGCCGAGCAGGGCCTCTACGTCAGCGAACTCGCACCGATCGCGGTGGACCTGGAGAGCGTCTTCCTCGAACTGACCGCCACCGCACCGGTCCCCGGTCAGCACCGGCAGGTCGACCAGTCCGTACGAATGGATGGGGCGGCACCGTCCGCGCCCACCGCAGGAGGTTGGGGCGCGTGAGTCTCTTCCGTACCGAGCTGCGCCGGCTGGCCAAGCGGCGCTTCACCCGCTTCATGACGGCCGGTGGCCTGCTGGTGCTGGCCCTCGTCGTGGTCGGCATGTTCCTCAGCAACCAGAAGATCGACGCGGGCCAGTGGGCCGAGGCCGAGCGCGCCGCCGACCGGCAGCACCAGGAGCAGGTCCGCGGGGCCGAGCAGGAACGCGCCGCCTGCGAGCGGGCGAAGACGGCGGGCGAGGAGTTCTGGACGGACGACTGCGCCGACATCAGCGCGCCGGCGCGTGAGGACATCCAGGCGGAGTGGTTCCTGCCCTCGACGTTCGACTTCCGGGACAGCTTCGGCGACATGCTGATCCCGCTCGCCGCGATCCTGGCCCTGATCGGGTTCGTGGTCGGTGCCTCCTTCGTCGGCGCCGAGTGGAGCACCGGCGGGATGATGAACCTGCTGCTCTGGCGACCGAAACGGCTGACCGTGCTGCTGACCAAGCTGGGCGCGCTGCTCACCGGGCTGCTCGCCCTGGCGCTGCCTGCCACGGTGGCCTGGTTCGGCAGCCTGTGGCTGGTCGCCAACCTGCGCGGCAGCACCGCGGAGATGACCTCCGGCGTCTGGCAGTCGTTCCTGCTCACCGGGCTTCGTGGCATCGTGCTGGCGCTGGTGGCGGCGACGGTGGGCTTCGCCCTGGCGTCGCTGGGTCGGCACACCGCGATGGCGCTCGGCGGGGCGATCGGAGTGCTGGTGGTCGGTCAGGTGGCGATCGCCATGCTGCTGAGCATGATCCAGGTGCGCTACCTCGACGCGTGGCTGCTGCCCACCTACGCGTACGCCTGGATGACCAAGAAGGTCGAGCTCCAGGACTGGCGCTCCTGCAACGACTCGTACACCGGCATGTGTGAACCGGCCACGCTGGACATCACCTGGCAGCACTCGTCGGCGCTGTTCACCGTCGGCATCGTGCTGGTCCTCGGCGGGGCACTCTGGGCGATGCGCCGCCGCGACATCAACTGACCCGACCGACTACGGACACCACCGCCACCACCGACCCCGGGGTCGGTAGTGGCGGTGGTGCGTTCGCGGCACAGTGCGTCGGATGATGCCCCTGGTTAGGCTGGTGGTCCGGTTGGTGCTGCTCGCGCCGGCCGCCCCTCGCAGAGGAGCCCCATGCAGCCCGCCGACGCCGCTGAGACAGCGGAGACAGGTCCGGACGCCGTCACGGTGCCGCCGCCACGGTCCGCCCCCGAGGTGGAGTCGACCCCGGCGCCGCCGGACGTGGATGCCGCTGGCCCGGGTGAACCCGACCCGGACGGCGACGCCGCGCCGGAGGCGGCCGCTCCGCCCCCTGCGGGGCTCAGCGAGCGCGACCGCGAGATCCTCGCCTTCGAACGTCAGTGGTGGCGGCACGCCGGTGCCAAGGAACAGGCCATCCGGGACCGTTTCGGGCTCTCCGCGACCCGCTACTACCAGTTGCTGAACGGATTGCTGGACAATCCGGCCGCGCTGGCCGCCGACCCGGTGCTGGTGGGCCGGCTGGTCCGGTTGCGCGCCTCCCGCGCGCGGAACAGGCGCCGCTGACCGGAAAGAATGTCGGACCGTGCGGCGGGTAGCCGGGGCACGGAGGTGGCGACGATGACCGGAGCCGACCCGGCGCGACCGAGGCGTAGCGCACAGGCGACGTATCCGAGGACGGACGCGGGGCTGCCCGAGGCCGTCTCCGAGGAACGTCGGCGGGGCCTGGCGGTCGGCACCGCGCCGACCATGCGGGTACGCTCCGCGTCCGCTCCGCCACCGGGCCGGACGGTCAACGAGGACCTGGTGTTCCGCTTCGGCCCGTTGGTCGGGGTACTCGACGGGGCGACCGTCCCGGAGGGCTTCGACACCGGCTGCGTCCACGGGCCGCAGTGGTATGTCCGGCACCTGGCCGCCCGGCTGGGGCTGGCCGAGGCGACCCGCCCGGCGGCGACGTTGGTGAGCAACCTGGCGGCGGCGATCCTGGCGGTCCGCGCCGACCACGGCGGGCAGTGTGATCTCGACCACCCCGGGACGCCGTCGAGCACGGTGTGTCTGCTGCGCGACGGTGGTGACCAGGTCGACTACCTGGTGCTCTGCGACAGTCCGCTGGTGCTCGACATCGGCGGACGGGTCGGGGTGGTGACCGACGACCGGCTGGCCACCTCGGTGGCCCGCCTGCGTGCCGTCGCCACCGCGTTGCCCGATTCGGCCGACCGGGCGACCCGCTTCCGGCACGCCGTCACCGCACAGCGCGAGCAGATGAACCGCACGCACGGTTACTGGGTCGCCGCCGCCGACCCGGACGCGGCGTACCAGGCGGTGGTCGGCACCCTGCCGTTGCGGGGCCCGGAGGCGCTGCGGCGCGCGGTGCTGCTCAGCGACGGAGCCTCCGCCGCCGTCGAGGAGTTCGGCCTCTTCGACTGGGCCGGCCTGCTGGACGTGGTGTCCACCGGCGGGCCGGGCGGGCTCGTCGACCTGGTCCGGGCGGCCGAGCGGGACCACCCCGACCGGCTGCGCCGGCACAAACCGGCCGACGACGCGTCCGCTGTCTACTGCGAGTTCACTCGGCCGGACGACAGCGGAGCGTGAGGTAGGACGAAATCCGGTCCGACCGGTCGAACCCGTCCGCCGGAGGGGTCGGTCGGCGCGGACCGGGTGGACTTGCGGCGCCGGGCGCGGGAGACTGCGGCACGTGACGGGTGCGGTCCGGTTGGAGCCGGTAGACGAGAAGAACCTCGAACCGTTGCTCTCCGTAGCGGCGGCCGAGGCGGAACCGGCCGAGGTGATGCCGCCGGTGGAGGCACCGGCCGGTTGGTCGCACGCGCGGCGGGAGGCGTTCCGGGACTACCACCGGGCCAGCTTCGGCGGGCTCGACGGCCCGACCCGCACCGCCATGTACGCCATCCTGGCCGGCGGTGAGGTGGTCGGCATGATCCGGATGACCCGGCGCGACACGCCGGACACCGTCGAGGTGGGCATGTGGCTGGGCCAGTCCGCCCGAGGTCAGGGCATCGGGCGGGCGGCGCTGTGCGAACTGCTCAACCTCGCGCCGGACGCCGGGGTGCGGACCGTGGTCGCGGACACCACGGCGGACAACCACGGCGCCCTGTACGTGCTGGAGAGGTGCGGCGCCAAACTGCGCGAGGACGGCGACCGGGTGTCCGCCGAGATCTCCCTCGACCCCACCCGCTGACCCCGACCCCTCCCCGCCGCCCACCCGTCCCCGCCGCTTCGTCGCCCCATCCCCGCCGCCTCGCCGATCATGGAGTTGTGGTCGACGGCTCGCACCGATGCGCGGCTTTTGTCACCGCCGCGACTCCATGATCGTCGGGGCGGTCGGGGCGGTCGGGGCGGTCGGGGCGGTCGGGGCGACGAGGGGGCGCGGGGTGGGTCAGCTGCGCTTGTCGGCGTAGGCGGCCAGCCAGGCGACCTGGGCGGGGTCCAGGGACGGGCGTACCCGGGAACGGGCGGTGGCGACATGGTCGGCGGTGACCGTGGCGGCGGTCAGCGACTCGCGCATCGCGGCCAGCGCCGCCTCCCGGACCAGCGCCGCGCAGTCGGCGGCGGAGAAGCCGTCCAGCTCCGCGCCGAGCGCGGGAAGGTCGACGTCCTCGGCGAGCGGCACGTTGCGGGCGGCGGCCCGCAGGATCTCCGCCCGCGCCTCGGCGTCCGGCGGCGGTACGTACACCAGCCGTTCCAGCCGTCCGGGACGCAGCAGCGCCGGGTCGACCAGGTCCGGCCGGTTCGTCGCGCCGATCACCACCACGTTGCGCAGCGACTCGACGCCGTCCATCTCGGTGAGCAGCGCGGCCACCACCCGGTCGGTGGTGCCGCCGTCGCTGGCCTGGCCGCGTACCGGCGCCAGGGCGTCCACCTCGTCCAGGAACACCAGCGTCGGCGCGGCCTCCCGGGCCCGCCGGAACAGTTCACGGACCGCACGTTCGCTCTCGCCGACCCACTTGGACAGCAGCTCGGCGCCCTTGACCGAGAGCACGTTCGCCCGACCGGACCCGGCCAGCGCGGTCACCAGGAACGTCTTGCCGCAGCCGGGCGGACCGTAGAGCAGCACGCCACGCGGTGGCTGCACGCCGAGGCGGGCGAACGTGTCCGGGTAGGTCAGCGGCCACAGCACCGACTCGGTCAACGTCTGCTTGACCTCGACCAGGTCACCGACGTCGTCGAGGGTCACCCGGGCCAGTTCGAGCGTGGAGGCGGCCATGGTGGTCGGCCGGACCACCTCCAACGCGGCGGTGAAGTCGGCCATCGCGACGGTCGGGTTCTCCACCGACTTCTGCCGCAGGGCCGCGCGCACGCCGGCCTCCCGCACCAGCGCGGCCAGGTCGGCGGCGACGAACCCGGGGGTACGCCCGGCGACCTCGTCGAGCCGTACGTCCTCGGCGAGCGGCACCGGGCGGGTCAGCACGGTGAGCTGTTCCCGACGCAGGGCGGCGTCGGGCAGCGGGACGTCGATCCGCAGCGAGAGCAGGTCCGGGGCGCGCAGCGCCGGGTCGACGGCCTCGGAACGACCGGTGGTGCAGACCACCGCCGATCCGGCCCGGACGATCTCGGCCAGGCACTGCCGGAACACGGTCGCGACCGGGCCGGGACTGTCCGCCGGGGCCAGCGCCTCCACGTCCGAGACCAGCAGCACGGCCGGGCCACCGGCGACCACCTCGGCGGTCACCGACCGGAGCCGGGCCGCGGCCGAGGAGTTGGTCAGCGCCGCGACCTCGGGCGCCCAGAGCTGGTGCACCCGGGCACCGACCTGCGCGGCCACCGCCCGGACCAGCGCCGACTTCCCCGAACCGGCCGGGCCGGCGACGAGTACGCCGAGCGCGACGGTGGTGCCCAGCCGGCCGAGCACCTCGCCGTGGTGGAAGCCCAGGTCCAGCAGTTCGGTCAGCTCCTCGGCCTGCGACCGCAGGCCGGGCAGTTCGTCCACCGAGGGGACGTGCTCCTGGTGCACCTCGCTGTCGGCCCAGACCTCGGCACCGGTCTCCGCGTCGGCGTCGGTGCGACGGTCACCGCCCACCGTCGTACGCCCACCGGCCGGTCGCCCCAGCCCGGCGGCGACGGCGGTCGCCGACCGGCGGACGTCGGTCTCGCCCCGGGTCTCCGGGCCGTGCTCCCACCCGACCAGGGTGTCCATGGTGACCAGGGCCCCCGGGGCGGGGTCGGCGTCGACGACGCGGAGCAGTGTGCTGGTCCAGGCGTAGCCGACCCGGGTGGAGAGGCTGCGTCGGGCGGCCTCCACCAGCGTGCGCGTCGAGGCGTCCGGCAGGACGTCCTGGGGCAGCAGGGAGACGTCGTCCCCGGCGGTGACCACCTTGCCGAGCAGCGCCAGTCGCAGCATCTCCGGGGAGACCACCGCGACGATCTGGGCCGGGCCGGAGAGCAGCACCCGACGGGCGGCGGTGACCGGGGCCGCGCTGACCGTGACCTCCCCGCCGTCGCGGACACCGAGGTTGCCCAGCGTCAGGTCGTCGGCGTGCAGCAGGCCGGCACCGGTTTCCGGCTCGGCCTCGGCGGCGATGCCGGCGGTCACCCGCCGACCGGTCAACCGGACCGGATCACCGGCCCGTAACCCGAGGGCGGTGAGCGCCTCGGGGTGCAGCCGGACGATGCCACGCCGGGCGTCCAGCGCGGCCGGACGCAGACTCGCGATCAGGGTCAACTCGGGTTCGCCCACCCGAGCGACCCTAACCGGCCCGGTCACCCCATGTGCGATCAGCCCGGCGGATGCTCGCCGGTGAGCAGGGACGGGTCACGACGGATCAGCTCGGCCAGCCGGGCCGCCGGGTCCGGCTCCGGCGCGTCCGGAGTGTCGGACCAACCGGGCGCGGTGCCGGTCGCCAACGGCCAGGCCGGCGGTGGCGTGGCGCGCTGACCGCTGACCGCGACCTCCTGGCCGACCCAGGCCACCCGCAGGTCGTACGCGGTGCCGTCGTGATCGACCCGGACGGTGACGCTGGTGCCCGGATGCGCCGCGACCACGGCGCGCAACGCCTCGGCGACCTCCTCCACGACGTGCCGCGGGGGCGTTCCGGGTACGCGCTCCGACGCCCCGGCCCAGCCGGGACCCGCGTTACGGCTGTCCGTCCGGCTCACCGCCGCGCCGGACGGCACGTCCGGTTCCGGATCGGGCTGGTCGTCGGCCGACGGATCCGTGGACCGGCGGCGCAGCGCCTCCTCGCGCCGACGCATCCGGGCCAGTGTCTCGTCCAGTCCGCCCCTCATCCGCCTCACCCCTTCCCACGAGCGGCCGTGAGCCGGTCGGCTCAGGCCCGCTTGTCCCGGATCGCCCGGTCCAGCGCCCGATCGAGGACGACCAGCAGGGCGTCCCGCACCGAGAGCCGGTCCCGGGCGTCGAACTGCACCAGAGGTACGTGCTCACCGATGGCCAGGGCCCACCGGATCGCGTTGAGGTCGTGCGCCAGATGCCCGTCGAAGGCGTTCACCCCGACCACGAAGGGCAGGCCGGCCCGTTCGAAGAAGTCGATCGCCGGGTAGCAGTCGTCCAGCCGGGCGCTGTCCACCACCACCAGCGCACCGAGCGCGCCCCGGGCCAGGTCGTCCCACATGAAGCCGAAGCGGGCCTGGCCGGGCGTGCCGAACAGATAGAGCTTCAGGCTGCGGTCGATGGTGACGCACCCGAAGTCCATCGCCACCGTGGTCGTGGTCTTGTCCGAGCGCTGGCCGGGGTCGTCGACCCCGATGCCGGCGATCGTCATCTCCGCCTCGGTGGTCAGCGGCACGATCTCCGATATGGCGCCCACGGTGGTGGTCTTACCCACTCCGAAGCCCCCGGCCACCAGGATCTTGACCGGGATCGGCGGGGTCCGGCGGTGCGCACCCGTACCACCGGACCCCGCCGGGGGCCGGTACGGCGGTGGCGGGGCCACCGGGGCGGGGGGTGGCGGCGGGGTGGCCCGTCCCACCGACGGGGGGACCGGCGCGGAGCCGCCGTAGCGGGCCGCGGCGCTGTTGGCGGAGAGCGCGCCCTGCGGGGCGACCGGCCAGTCAGGAGATTGCACGAAGTCCATCAATCACTCGCAGGATGACGTCGGGGTCGAGGGCGTCGTCGGCAGCGTTGACGTGTACGTCCAGATGGCCGGCGGCCCGCAGGTCGCCCACCAGGACCCGGGTCACACCGAAGTGCAACCGGGTCTTCGCGGAGATCTCGGCGACCGAGATCGGGTCGCCGCAGAGTGCCACGATCGCCTGGAGTTCCGGGGTCAGCCGGGCGGTCACACTGGTCCACGGTTCGGGGCCGGGCCGGGCGGTCACCTGGGTCTCCAGGCCGATCGACGGGTCCGCGCCGGCCACCCGCCCGGCCGTGAGCACGAACGGGCGGAGTCCGGTCGGACCGGCCGCCTCCGGTTCCGATCCGACCGCCGCCGGTGCGTCCGCCGGTCCGGCGTCGCCGGCCGGGGCGGGCTCGCGCAGGTAGGGCCGGATCCGGAACACCGGCTCCGGTTCCGCACCGGCGGCGTCGGGATTCATTGCTGAACGGAGTTCTTGAGCTCGGCGATCAGGCGCGGGGTGAGCGCGCTTCCGGCCCGACCGGCGAAGAGGGTCATCTCGTATGCGACGGTGCCGAGGTTGGCCGACCGGTCGGCGACCACACCGAGCACCGAGCCGCTGCTGATCGCGCTGATCAGCAGGTAACCCTCGGCCATGTCCACCACGACCCGGTTCAGCCCGCCCAGCGCGTACCAGCTCGCGGCGCCGCCGGCCAGGCTGGTCATGCCGGAGACCACTGCGGCGAGCCGCTCCGCGTTGGACCGGTCCTTGATCGCGGACATGGCCATCAGCAACCCGTCGGACGAGACGGCGATCGCCTCCAGCACCCCTGCCGTGCTTGAGGTGAAGGTGTCCAGAAGCCAGTTGAACGTGCGGGCCTCGGGGCTGAGGTCGCCGGCCGGGTGACTCTGGTGGTCGAGGTTCTCGTGTACGTGCGGGCTGGTCAAAGTGGCGTTCCTTCTTCGTCGCTGCGGTCGGGACGGACATCGCGCAGAGCCCGGGCGACGCCGGTCTCGAACGCGTTGATGAGATCGCGGACCTCGGCCGGGTCACCGGGGTTCTGCGCCATCGTCTGGCGGGGCGTGGTGGCGATCAGGTTTGCGCCCGGCACCCGCCGGCTCAGTTGGGTGGGTGCACCGGATGGCGCGGGCTCGACCGGCTGCGGGAGCGCCGCCGCCCGGCTCTGCTCGGCCCGGCGTACGCCCGACTCGAACTGCTCGACGAGGGCGCGGGCGGCGACCGGGTCGGCGCCGGTGGCGTCCACCGGACCCACCCGAGGTGCACTTCTGGACAGGCTGGCACCGGGCACCCGCTGCCGGATGCCGGGCAACGGGCCGCTCGGCGCGGTCGGCGCTGTCGGGGTGGCCGGCGCGGTCGGGGTGGTCGGGGTGGGCGGCGGCCCCTGTGCCGGCTCGGTCCCGGCCGGTGCAGCGGGATCGCCGACGGCCGGACGGTCCGGCGTGACGATGTGGTCCGGCGTGACGGTGTGGTCCGGCGTCACGGTGCCCGGAGCGGTGGCGAAGGCGTCCCAGGACGCACCCAGCTCCATGCTCTCGGTGGCCCGGCTGAGCAGCTTCTGGTCGAAGCCGGGCAGCGCGGCGGCCTCGACCGGTGGCCGGACCGGACCGCCGGCCCCGACCGGCACCGGTTCGGCCTGGGCCGGGCCGCCCAGCGCCAGCATGGGCGGCGGGGTGCCCGGGTCCGGCTGGTGCCGGGTGGGCAGCGCGACGGGCACGCTGGCCCGGGCGGTGGGGATCACGCCGCCGGTGCCGAAGACCAGCGACGCCCGGGGGATCAGCACGGTGGCGGTGACGCCGCCGCCCGGCGTCGCGGACAGGCCGACGCCCCAGCCGTGCCGGCGGGCCAGCCGACCCACCACGAAGAGTCCGAGCACCTCGGTCGGAGCGAGGTCGAGCCGTTCCCGGCGGGTGAGCCGGACGTTCTCGTCGGCCAGCCGTGCCTCGGTCATGCCGATCCCGTGGTCGACCACGGTCAGCCGGGCGCCGTCCTCGGTGATCTCCCCGCCGACCACCACGCGGGTGTGCGGCGGGGAGAAGACCGTGGCGTTCTCCATCAGCTCGGCCAGCGCCAGCACCAGGTCACCGATGATCGCCGGAGCCGCCGACACCTCGGCCGGGACCGCCACGTCGACCCGGGTGTAGTCCTCGATCTCACCGAGGGCGAGGCGGACCGCGTCGGCCAGCGGGACCGGCGCGACGTGGGTGACGTCGCCCGTGGCGCCGGAGAGCACCACCAGGTTGCCGGCGTTGCGCCGCAGCCGGCTGGAGATGTGGTCGAGGCGGTACAGGCTCTCCAGCCGTCCCGGGTCGGCCTCCTGCTGCTCCAGCCGGTCGATCAGCGCGATCTGCCGGCCGACCAGGTTCTGCGTACGCCGGCCGACGTGCCCGAACATCTGGGCCACGTTGCGCCGGCTGGCCACCTGCCGCTCCACCAACTGGGCTGCGGTGCTCTGCACCCGCTCGAAGGCACGGGCCAGGTCACCGATCTCGTCCAGGGCGCGTACGTCGACCCGGTCGAGCCGGATCGGCTGGGCGGTGTCGGTCTCGTCGTCGGCAACCCGCACCAGTTCGGACTCGGCGACCCGGGCGACCCGGTCGGCGGAGCGGGTGAGTCGGGTCAGCGGCCGGGCGACGGTCCGGCCGATGGCCAGGGCGAGCAACACCACCACGACCAGGATCAGCAGTACCAGGGCGGTCACCCAGTACGCCTCGGCGAGTGCGGTCTGCCGGTCCGCCCGGACCTCGGCGGTCACGTCGGCGACCAGCTTCTTCTCCACGAACTGACCCAGGGTGATCAGTGAGGAGATGGTCGGGTAGAGGACCTCGACGGGCGTCTGCGACACCGCGCCCACCGGGTCCAGCGAACTCTGGTCCAGGAAGCCGGGCCCGGTCCGGGCGTCCAGGGCGGCCTGCTCGATGTCCATCAGGGCCAGTTGCTCGGGCGTGATCAGGCCCAGCAGTTGGGTGGTCTGCGACTGGAGGGTGGCCATGTTGGCCACGAAGACGGTGGCGAGCTGCGGGCTGGGCCTGGCCGCGACGAGCACCAGCAGGGCGGCGCCGCTGCCGAGCCCCTCGCTCTTGCGCAGGATCCCGTCCAGCGCCAGCACCTGCCGCCCGGCCGAGGTGCGGGTGTCCACGTCGTACGGCAGGCGCAACGAGTCGATCAGTCTGATGTGCACCGGCCCGTACGCGCCGATGACCTGGTCCGGGCTGGCCTGTCCGGCCAGCGTGGCGGTGCGTACCTGGGCGAGTTGCCGGACCCCGTCGAGCGCGGTCGTCACCTCCGGGGACAGTTCGTCACCCAACTCGGTGCGCAGGTCGACGATCAGGTCGTCCACCTCCGCGATCTCCTGCACCAGGTCGGTGCGCTCGACCTGCCGCAGCAGCAGGCCGATGGCGAGCATCCGCTCCCGCTGGAGGTGTTGCAGCAGGGTGCCGACGCGGCTGGCGACCCTGACGGTGCTCTCGATGTCGCCGGCCCGCTGGGCGACCCCGGCGCGTTCCCACACCACCGGCAGCGTCAGCCCGAGCATGCAGAGCAGGGGGATGAGCACCAACAGGGCGAGTTTGCCCCGGATCCGGAGCCTATCGAGCAGCATCGAAGGGCCTCCACCGATCCGGGTCGTGGCCGTGCCCGACCGGCTGGAGCGCGCGGTCACCCGGCGTACGGGTGGGCTCCCACGGGCTGTCGGTCGGCTGCTCCGGGTCGCCGGCTTCGGCGTCGGTGCCTTGCGGCCGGCCGGTGTTGTCTCTCGGGCGAGACAACCATCCGGTCACCGCCAGGGCGATCAGCAACAGTCCGGCGACGCCGCCCGCGACCATGGTCAGCCGGTCGTCCCGGTCGAGCTGGTCGATCCGCTCCACCAGCAGCCGGTCGATCTCGTCGAGCAGGATCGGCTGGAGTTGCGTGGCGGCCCGCTGGGCGTCGTCCCGCGCGCTGGTCAGCCGGACCAGGTTGACGGTGCCGGTCCGGTTGTCCGGCTGGGAGTGGACCGCCATCGCCTCGGCCGCCCGCTGGTAGGCGTCGAACGGCGTGAGCACGCTCGCGCCCAGGTCGGCGCTGGCCGAGCTGTCCACCACCGCGCGCAGGTTGTTGACCAGGTCGTTGGCGGGTTGCAGCGCGGCGAGCCGCAGGGTGGCCAGCTCGCTGAGGGTACGCACCCGGTCGCTGGCGGGCCGCTGCTGGGCCAGGACCGCGATGTCGACGAGTCGCCCGGCGGCCACCGTCGCCTCCGGCATCTCCTCGCCGACGCCGTCCTGGAGGAAGTACGAGGCGGCGCCGGAGTCCCGGATCAGGCCGGAGGTCTCGCGTACCTTGCCGTGCAGGGCCAGCAGCAGGTCGGTGACCTCCCGGTAGGCGCTGTACGCCGCCTCCGGGTCGAGCGACCGCTCGGGCAGTGCCTCCAGCTTGGCCCGGATCCCGGCCCACCGTTCGCTGGTGCTCAGCTCGCCACCGATGCGGGCGTCGACGGCGGCGGCCCGCTCGACGGCCTGCTGGAGGCTCTCCCGAGGCGGTTGACGGTCGGCCACGGCGGCGCTCTGCGCGTCCACCAGCGCCTCGGTCACCGGTCCGAGGGCGCGCAGGTACTCCACGCCCAGTCGCTCCTGCTTCAGGGCCTCGCGGTCGGCGTCGATGTACTGGTGGGCCCGTACGACGAGGAACGCCACCGGCAGCAGCAGCGCGGTGGCGAGTAGCAGCGGCAGTATGCGGCCCGGTGTCCGGGGCTGGCGACGGACCCGCGAAGCGGGAACGGTCATTTTTTCTCCTCCGGGTGGCGCAGTGGTCGGGGGATGGCGTCAAGGAGCCGGTCCCGTGCGCCGGACCGGAAAACTAATCGAACGGGGACTGTCTGTATGGGTCTCTCCGGGTCAGGTTTGCGTCACTTCGAGCGATGTGACGGAGGATTAACTGATTGACTACGGTGGGTGGTTCTTTCCGTGGAGATACGTCGTAGTTACGCGTAGTTTCCAGTGAAAGGCATTAATTTCCAGGATGCGAATTCATCCCAAAGGTTCGCTGCGGAGGATGTGCGGTCGACCCCTTGCGGATGACGATCGGCCGAGTAGGACGGACGTACGGCGGATCTCAGCTACCACTCAGGTTGCGGGCCGTACCGTGTGCCGCATGAGATCGCCGTTCTCGGCCGCACGGATTCGTCGTGCCCTACCCACCGGCCGCCGGTCCGTCGCCGCGTCAGTGGCCGTCGCCCTGCTCGCGGCGGTCGTCGTCTGGGCGGTGTGGCCGGACCGGCCGAGCTTTCGGACCGAGTCCGCGATGCTCACCGTGCGATCCGGGCCGAACGGCGACGAGCCCGTCGACCTGGACACCACGCTGTATCTGCCGCGCGAGGCCGCCGCCGATCGGAAGGTGCCGGCGGTGCTGCTCGCGCACGGTTTCGGCGGCACCAAGAACTCGGTCCGCACCGACGCCGAGGACCTGGCCGACCGGGGTTACGCGGTGTTGACCTGGACCGCCCGGGGCTTCGGCCGCAGCGGTGGCCAGATCCACCTGGACAGCCCCGACCACGAGGTCCGCGACGCGCAACGACTGCTGGACTGGCTGGCCGAGCGTCCGGAGATCCGGACCGACGCGACCGGCGACCCCCGCGTCGGCGTGGTCGGCGGCTCCTACGGCGGCGCGCTGGCGCTGCTGCTCGCCGCCCAGGACCAGCGGGTGGACGCGATCGTCCCGATGATCACCTGGAACGACCTGTCCCGTTCCTTCCTGCCGGAGAGCACCGGTGGGGAACCGGCCGGTGGGGTGTTCAAGTCCGGCTGGGCCGGCATCTTCTTCGGTGGCGGCGGCGCCGTCGGCTCCGGGCCGGCCGGAATCTCCGGCACCGGCGCCGAGTCGCCGGAGGGCGCGCCGGAGGCCGGGCCGCCCAGCCCCGCGCCGGGCCAGGGGCCGGGCACCGCACCGGGCGCACCGGCCGCCGGTGGCCTGCCCGATCCCTCCTGCGGCCGGTTCGCCGCCGACGTCTGCGCCGCGTACCTGCGCATCGCCGCCACCGGTCAGGCCGACCAGGCCGCCGTCGACCTGCTGCGCCGCTCCAGCCCGGCCGGCGTGCTGGACCGGATCGAGGCGCCCACCCTGCTGGTACAGGGCGCGGCGGACACCCTCTTCCCGCTCGGCGAGGCCGACGCCAACGCCCGGGGCATCGCCGCCAACGGCACCCCGGTGCGGGTCGCCTGGTTCACCGGCGGCCACGACGGCGGCTCCGGACCGCAGACCGACTCCGACCGGGTGAAGTTCCTGACCGCGCAGTGGCTCGACCACTACGTCGCGCAGACCGGGGACGCACCCGGCGACACCTTCACCTTCTCCCGGATCGCCGGCTTCGACGCCATGGACCGGGGGCTGGTCGCCACCGGATACCGCACCGAGGACTACCCCGGTCTCGGCGGCGACTCCCGCCGCGAGGTGACCGTGGCCGGGCCGCCCCAGCCGGTGGCGAACCCGCCCGGCGGCAACCCCGCCGCGATCTCCTCGGTGCCCTTCGCCGGCTCGTTGAGCTCCCTGCTCAGCGGCGTGGCCGGCGACATACCCGGGCAGCACGCCCGGTTCGAGTCCGAGCCGCTGACCGAGGCGGTCGACATCGTCGGCTCGCCCACCGTCTCGCTGCGGGCCGCGTCGAGCAGCGGCGAGGCGGTCCTCTTCGCCAAGCTCTACGTCGTCGACCCGGAGGGGGCGGCCACCCTGCCCAGCGGGCTGATCGCGCCGATCCGGCTCACCGGCCTGCCGTCCACCGTCGACGCCGCCGAGCCGGTCACCGTGACCCTGCCGGCGATCGTGCACCGGGTGGAGGCCGGGCACCGGCTCCGGCTGGTGGTGGCCACCTCGGACCAGGCGTACACCACCCCGATCGAGCCGGCCGTCTACACGGTCGCCGTTGGTGAGACGCCGGTCAGCCTGCCGACGGTCGACAGCGACCCGATCCCCACCGAGGCGGCGCTCTGGCGCTGGGTGCTGGTCGGGCTGATCGCCGCGATCGTGATCGGGCTCGTCGTGCTGGTGGCCGTGCTGCGCCTGCGGCACCGCCGTCAGGACACCTCGATCCATCCCGAGTACGCGGACACCCCGCTGGCCGTGCGCCATCTGCGCAAGGAGTACGCCGACGGCTTCGTGGCCGTCTCCGAGGTGGACTTCGAGGTGCACCCCGGTCAGGTGGTCGGCCTGCTCGGGCCCAACGGTGCCGGCAAGACCACCACCCTGCGGGTGCTGATGGGGCTGACCCAGCCGACGGCCGGGGAGATCTATGTCTTCGGGCGCCGGCTGGTGCCCGGCTCGCCGGTGCTCTCCCGGATCGGCGCGCTCGTCGAGGGGCCCGGGTTCCTGCCGCACCTGTCCGGCCTGGAGAACCTCAAGGCGTACTGGCGGGCGACCGGACGGCCGGAGGCCGACGCGCACTTCGAGCAGGCGCTGGAGATCGCCGGGCTGGGCTCGTCGGTGCACCGGCGGGTCCGCAAGTACAGCCACGGCATGCGGCAACGGTTGGCCATCGCCCAGGCCATGCTCGGCCTGCCCGAGCTGCTGGTGCTCGACGAGCCGACCGACGGGCTGGACCCGCCGCAGATCGCCGAGATGCGTCGGGTGCTCCAGCGGTACGCCACCGACGGCCGGGCGGTGCTGGTCTCCAGTCACCTGCTCGCCGAGGTCGAGCAGACCTGCACGCACGCCGTGGTGGTCAACAAGGGCCGGATCGTGGCCTCCGGGCCGGTGGAGGACATCGTCGGCGACTCGCCGAGCGTGCTGTTCGAGGTGAGCGACCCGACCGCGGCCCGGGACGTGCTCAACGACCTCGGCGGCGTACGGGTGCTGGACGACGCCGAAGGGCACCTGGTGGTGGACACCAACGGCACCGCCCGTAGCGAGGTGGTCGCCGAGCTGGTGCGGGCCGGTATCGGGGTGGACCGGGTGGTGCCCCGGCGCCGCCTGGAGGACGCGTTCCTCGCCCTGGTGGGCGAGAACTCTCGGGGAAGCGGGGACCGGTGATGGCGGGATCGACCGTGCAGCCGACGCGGGAGGAGTCCGGGGTGGCTCCGTCGGGAGCCGCCGCCGGCTACCGGCCGTCGAGGACGCTGCCGTTCGGGGCCGAGTTCCGCCGACAGGCGGCACGGCGGCGTACCCAGTTGGCGCTCGGCTTCATGGTGCTGCTGCCGTTGATCATCCTGATCGCGTTCCAGTTCGACTCGGGTGACGACGACAGCGGCCGGGGCGAGTTCGGCAGCCTGGTCTCGTTCGCCACCTCGGGCGGGCTGAACTTCACCCTGTTCACCATCTTCGTCTCCGCCTCGTTCCTGCTGGTCGTGGTGGTGGCGCTGTTCTGTGGTGACACGGTGGCCAGCGAGGCGAGCTGGGGCAGCCTGCGCTACCTGTTGGCGGTGCCGGTGCCCCGGGCCCGGCTGCTGACCGTGAAGCTGCTGGTGGCGCTCGCGTACTCGGCGTTCGCGCTGGTGCTGCTCGCCGGCACGGCCCTGCTGATCGGCACCCTCCGGTACGGCTGGTCACCCCTGCGCAGCACGGTCGCCGCGCAGCTCGAACCCGGCGAGGGGCTGCTCCGCCTGCTCGCGGTGCTCGGCTATCTGGCGGTGGTGCTGCTGGTCGTCGCCGGTCTGGCGTTCCTGCTCTCGGTGGTCACCGACGCCGCGCTGGGCGCGGTGGGCGGTGCGGTGCTGCTGTGGATCCTCTCCAGCATCCTGGACCAGATCACCGCGCTCGGCGCGATCCGGTCGTTCCTGCCGACCCACTACAGCACCGCCTGGCTGGGGTTGCTCTCCACGCCCGTGCAGACCGACGACATCGTCCGGGGCGCCATCTCGGCGATCTGCTACGCCACCCTCTTCTGGGGGCTCGCCTTCTGGCGCTTCACCCGCAAGGACATCACCAGCTGAGTGCGGCGTCGACGCCGCCGTCCGTCCGTCCGGTCGGCGGGCGTCGGCGTCGACGCCGTTCGCTCCTTCCAGGCGCTGACTCCGATCCGGCCGGTGTTGCCGAGGTCGATCGGCCCCTCCATGTCGAGGTCCTGCGCCGGCTGTCCGGTCACCGGAGCGATCTCCAGGCGCGCGGCGTCGGTGGCGACCACGGTCGGATCGTCGACCAGGTTGCGCCAGATCACGGCCGCTCCGGCCGCGTCGCCCGGTGCCAGCACCAGCGGCCGGGGTGGGGCGTCGAAGCCCGAGGCGATCCCTGTCGCCCCGGGGACCACCCGGACGGTGATCCGTGCTCCCTCGCCGTCGTAGAGCCGCAGCGCCGGGTAGCCGTGCAGCCGGTACGGCTGGTCGCCGCAGTTGACCAGCTCCACGCCCATCGCCCGGAGCCCCATGGCCGCGCTGACACCGAGGTAGCGGATCAGTACGCCTGACTCGGGGCAGACCTCCGGTCCGTCCGGGCCGGTCGGGGTCGGTGCCAGCGCCGCCGCGCCGGCCGGTTCCGCCGGGGCGTCACCCGGCCCGCCGCCCGGCCCGTCGACCGGTGCGCAGCCGGCGAGCATCGCGGCAGCGGTCAGCAGTGCGACGAGCCGAGGACGCCGTCCGGCCGGGCCCGCGTCGCCGTATCTCGTGGTGGTAGTCGGCATCGATCCCCCGTGGATGTCTCGCATCGGCTCATCGTCGCATCACACGTCTCGATCGCCGGGGAGGGGAACCGATGCCCCCGGGTGGGCGGCTCGTGGCGGCATCGCGGGACCGGGTACCGCTCGGCGTACCGGCTGGTGGGACGAAGGTGGCCGCCTCCAGACCCGGCTGGGTGGCCGGCTCTGGCCGGTGGGGGCGCAACATGTTGCCGTCATGTGTCGACCGTGTACAGGGGAACTTACCGAGGGTGACCAAAAGGATCATCGTCGCGGGGGGTTTCTTTGGAAGTTCCAGTCGCTACCATCGATGTGGGAGCGTTCCCAAAAGAAGAGATTGCATCGACAAATATTTATCAGTCCCGCATTCTGGATGCCCTCGTCCATCCACAATGGAGGTTCCGGAATGCGTACTGACCGGTTCGGCGGGCCGGCCCTGTCCCTGTTCCGCATGGTCATCGGCCTGCTGTTTCTCTGTCACGGGTTGTCGTCCCTGTTCGGCGTCTTCGGCGGTGCCCGGGGGAGCGGTGAAGCCGTCCCGCTCGGCACGTGGCCAGGTTGGTGGGCCGCGCTGATCCAGGCCGTCTGCGGCGCCCTCGTGCTCGTCGGCCTCTTCACCCGACCGGCGGCCCTGCTGGCGTCGGGCTCGATGGCCTACGCCTACTTCGTGGTCCACCAGCCCGAGGCGCTGTTGCCGCTGCGCAACCACGGCGAGTTGTCCGTGCTGTTCTGCTGGTCGTTCCTGCTGATCGCGGTGCTCGGTCCGGGTAGCTGGGCGGTGGACAACCTGCTGCGCCAGCGCAGCGGGGCCGCACTGGACGTGAAGGCGGCCGAACGCAGGTCCGTACCGGCCTGATCCGGCTGGTGCGGCGACCAGGCCGACGCTCGTGCGCGACCCTGGACCGGGTCTCCTCCGGCACCGCCGGAGCCTCTCCGGTCCAGGGTCGTCGCGGTCTTTCAGGCGGTGGCGGCGGTGAGGAATCGCTCACAGGCTGAGATCGAACGCTGACGAGCGCGCCGGGATTGCCTAGACTCGGCGGCACAACTGAATACCTCATCCAGAGGGGCTGAGGGATACGGCCCGACGACGCCCCGGCAACCACCCCACGCGCTCATCGCTGAGCGTCCCGTGGGGCAGGTGCCAATTCCGTCCCCGCCGCAGGGTGCGATGTGGGGGAAGATGAGAGGACTCGGACATGACGTCGACGCTCGCCCCTACCGGGATCGACACCACCGCCAGCCCCGCCCGCGCCCTGGTCTGCCGTGCCTGTTCCGCGCGCTACCCGCTGGCCGCACAGCACGCCTGTTACGAGTGTTTCGGCCCGCTGGAGGTCGACTACGACCCGGCGGCCCTCGCCACCGTGACCCGCGAGCAGATCGAGGCGGGCCCGCAGAACATCTGGCGCTACGCGGCGCTGCTCCCCGCCGGCCAGGACCCGGCCACCCGGGTCACCCTGGACCCCGGTTTCACGCCGTTGGTCGCGGCCGACCAGCTCGCCGCCGAGCTGGGCATCACCGGCCCGCTCTGGATCAAGGACGACAGCGCCAACCCCACCCACTCGTTCAAGGACCGGGTCGTCTCGGTCGCGCTGACCGCCGCCCGGGCACTCGGCTTCTCCCGGTTCGCCTGCGCCTCCACCGGCAACCTGGCCAACTCCGTCGCCGCCCACGCGGCCCGGGCCGGTACCCCGTCGGTGGTCTTCATCCCCAGTGACCTGGAGCAGGGCAAGGTCGTGACGACCGCCGTCTACGGCGGTGAACTGGTCGCCATCGACGGCTCGTACGACGACGTGAACCGGCTCTGCGGCGAGCTGGTGGAGACCGACGAGTTCGAGGACACCGCCTTCGTCAACGTCAACGTCCGGCCGTACTACGCCGAGGGCTCCAAGACGCTCGGCTACGAGGTCGCCGAGCAGCTCGGCTGGCGGATCCCGGCCCAGGTGGTCATCCCGATGGCCTCCGGCGAACTGCTCACCAAGGTCGACAAGGCGTTCAGCGAGCTGGTCGAGATCGGCCTGGTCGAGGCACCGGCCGGCGGGTGGAAGGTCTTCGGCGCCCAGTCGGCCGGCTGCAACCCGATCGCCACCGCCCTGCACGGCGGCGGCGACACCATCACCCCGGTCAAGCCGACCGGGATCGCCAAGTCGCTCAACATCGGTGACCCGGCCGCCGGCCTGTACGCCCTGGAGGCGGTCCGCCGTACCGGTGGCTGGATGGACTACGCCGACGACGACGAGATCCGGGCCGCCGTGCGGCTGCTGGCGCGTACCACCGGGGTCTTCGCCGAGACGGCCGGCGGGGTGACCGTCGCGGTGCTGCGCAAGCTGGTCGAGTCCGGAAAGCTGGACCCGACCGCCGAGACGGTGGTCTACAACACCGGCGAGGGGCTCAAGACGCTCGACGCCGTCGCGGGCGAGGTCGGGCCGACCCACCGGATCAAGCCTTCGCTGCGGGCCGCCCGCGACGCCGGACTGCTCGGCTGAGGCACACCGCGAGCCCGTCGACCGGGTGGCATGTTGCACGCCGACCGATCCGCCGGGTAACGGGCTTTTAGCGGTGAGTGCAGAAAACACGCCGTCGAGTACTTGACGGCAGGAACCGGGCGGCGCAAGATGCTTCGTGCGGGAGGGCGTTTCGCCGTAGACTTTCAGTCTTTACGACCCAGCGCCGGAGGCGTTGTGCGATCGTCCCTCCCGACCAAGCTTTCCGAAGGGGCCGGCGAATAATCGCTGGCCCCTTCGTTCGTCGTCGCGCAGGCTGCGGACATGGCCATCACCATCACCTCCTTCGGTGCCGACGACGAGTCGGCCATCGAGCAGGCGTTCCGGGTCGGCGCCGACTACTCCGCCACCGACCTGCCGGACTACCCCCCGTTCAGCCGGCAGCGGTTCACCTCGCTGTTCCACCAACCGATGCCGGGCACCGAGACGCTCGCCCTGCTGGCCCACGTCGACGGCGTCCCCGCCGGCTACCTGCTGCTCGACCTGCCGCAGCTGGACAACACCGAGAACGCCTCCGCCGAACTCGTCGTGCATCCGGACCATCGCCGCCGGGGAGTCGGTCGGGCGCTGTTCGAGCGCGGCCTGCGCCTGCTGCGTGAGCGCGGACGCAAACGGGTCAGCGCGATGAGCCGGGCGCACCTGCGCGAGGATCCCGACCAACCCGCCCCGGCCACCCGGTTCGCCGCCACCGTCGGCGCGGTCGACGCCCTGGCCGACGTACGGCGGCGACTGCACATCGCCGAGCTGGACCAGGCCGCACTGGACACGCTGCTCGCCGACGCCCGGTCCCGGGCCACCGGCTACGAGGTGCTGTTCTGGCGCGGGAACACGCCGGACGACCTGATCGCTGACGTCGCGTACCTGGACGGGCGACTGCTGGCCGACGCGCCCATGGGTGACCTGGCGTGGGAGCCCGAGCAGGTCGACGCGGAGCGGGTACGCGGCACCGAGCGGGCGCTCGAAGCGCGCGGCAAGCGGCGCTACCACGCGGGCGTACGGCACCGGGAGTCCGGTCGACTGGTCGCCTGGACCCTGCTCGACATGTCACCGACCGCCGACTGGCACGCCTTCCAACAGATCACCATCGTCGACCCGGAGCACCGGGGGCGCCGCCTCGGCCTGCTCACGAAGATCGAGAACCTTCGTCACCTGCTCGCCCACGAGCCCGCCGTCCAGGTGATCGACACCTTCAACGCGGACAGCAACGATCACATGATCACGATCAACGAGCAGCTCGGTTTCCGGGTGATGGACCGGTGGAGCAACTGGCAGCTCGACGTCTGAGGTGTGACACGCCCCTACTGATCCCGGGGCTTCCTGTTGCATGATGGCGGGCATGACGGAGACCCCGCACCCCCTCTACGACAGGCACGCCGACACCCTCGACCGCGCGCTGACCGCGATCACGGAGCGCGGGTACTGGTCCGCCTATCCGGAATCACCCAGCCCCCGGGTGTACGGCGAGACCGCGGCTGCCGACGGCAAGGCCGCCTTCGAGGCGTACCTGGGTGGAGACTTCCCGCTCGACCAGCCGGGCGACGGCGACCGGGTCGCGACCGAGACCAGCCCGTTCGGCGTCCCGCTGGACGTCCGCTACCCGCACGCCACCGCCGACCAGCTCGTCACCGCCGCCTCTGCGGCGCTGCCCGCGTGGCGGGACGCCGGTCCGCAGGCGCGGGTCGGGGTCTGCCTGGAGATCCTCGCGCGGCTGCACAAGCACGTCTTCGAACTGGCCAACGCCGTGCAGTTCACCAGCGGACAGGCGTTCGTGATGGCCTTCCAGGCCGGCGGCGCCCACGCGCTCGACCGGGCGCTGGAGGCCGTCGCCTACGCGTACGCGGAGATGACCCGGCACCCCGGGACCGCCGCCTGGGAGAAGGCCGCAGGCAAGGGCGACCCGCTGCGGATGACCAAGACGTTCCACGTGGTGCCGCGCGGCGTCGCCCTGGTCATCGGCTGCAACACGTTCCCGACCTGGAACTCGTACCCCGGACTGTTCGCGTCCCTGGTCACCGGCAACCCGGTGGTGGTCAAGCCGCACCCGCGCGCGGTACTCCCGCTGGCCGTGACGGTGCGCTACGCCCGAGAGGTGCTCGCCGAGGCCGGTTTCGACCCGAACCTGGTCCTGCTCGCCCCCGAGGCACCCGGCGAGAAGCTGGCCTCCACCCTGGCCCTGCACCCGGCCGTCAAGATCGTGGACTTCACCGGTTCCACCGAGTACGGCGACTGGCTGGAGGCCAACGCCCGGCAGGCGGCGGTCTACACCGAGAAGGCCGGGCTCAACACCGTCGTGGTCGACTCCACCGACGACTTCGCCGGCATGTGCCGCAACCTCGGCTTCACCCTGACGCTCTACAGCGGCCAGATGTGCACCACCTCGCAGAACATCCTCATCCCCCGGGACGGCATCGACACCGACCAGGGACACAAGAGCTTCGACGAGGTGGCCGCCGGAATCGCCGCCGCGGTCGGCAAGCTCACCGCCGACCCGGCGCGCGGGGTCGAGCTGACCGGCGCCATCGTCAACGACGGCGTCCTGGACCGCCTCGACGAGGTCACCAAGGTCGGTACGCCGGTGCTGGAGTCGCGTACCGTCACGCACCCGTCGTTCCCGGACGCGGTGGTCCGTACGCCAGCGGTCGTCAAGCTGGACGCGAGCGAGACCGCGACCTACTCGCGGGAGTGGTTCGGACCCATCTCCTTCGCCATCGCCACCGACTCCACCGCGCACAGCCTCGACATCCTCCGCGTGACCGTGGGGGAGAAGGGCGCGCTCACCGCCGCCGTCTACTCCACCGACGAGGCGGTGCTGGACGCCGCCGAGACCACCGCGATCGAGGTCGGGGTGCACCTGTCCGGCAACCTCACCGGCGGCGTCTTCGTGAACCAGTCGGCGGCGTTCTCCGACTTCCACGGAAGCGGGGCGAACGCGGCGGCGAACTCGGCGCTCACCGACGGCGCGTACGTCGCCAACCGCTTCCGCATCGTGCAGAGCCGGCGGCACGCCTAAGGGGGGTGTGCTTCGTGCTTGCGGTGGTGGGGTTCTGGGTGCTTGCGGTGGTGGGGTTCCGGGTGCTTGCGGTGGTGGGGTTCCGGGGCAGCCCGACCCGCTCCGGGCGGTCAGGCTTGATCCCTGCGCGGGTCGGGCTGCCCCGGAACCCCGGTGAGTCACCGTCGGAGCATGAGCTGAGCTGATCGGCGGACGGGGCAGGGTTGTCGTTCGCGTCGTGCGGTGGCCCGGGACCCGGGTTCTGCTCAGCCTCGCCTCGCCTCGCCTCGCCTGGGCTCGGCTGGGCTCGGCTGGGCTCGGCTGGGCTCGGCTGGGCTCGGCTGGGCTGGGCTGGGCCGGCTCTGCTCGGCTCTGCTCGGCTCTGCTCGCGCCGAGTCGGTCGGGCCGGGCTGGGTCGGGCGGGCTGGGTTTCGGGCCGGGTCGGGAAGGGCTGGGGCGGGGTGCCGGCGGTACTCCAGCCTGCCGCCTTTGCTCTGCTTCATTCCACGCAACACTTCCGGGAGAACGTGCTGGTTCTGGGCAATTGTCAGGGCATTGCCAGTGCGGTATCTGTCAGGAGGAACGGATCGCCCTGTTCGTTGCGCGGGTTGAAGCAGAGCAAAGGCGGCGCAGGGGACTAGGCATGCGCCGCATCCGCTGGGACAGCCTGGCCGGTCCGCTACCCCGCGACCGTCGTCGCCGAGCAGGAGTCGGGCTGAGCGGGAGTTGGGCCTGGAGGGCCAGGCCGAGCCGGGGTTGGAAACGAGCAGGCAGCGGGCGAGCAGGGAGTGGCCAGTGGGCGGCCCGACCCAGGGCAAGTCCACGGGGGCAGCCGGACCTGGTCGGGTTTCCGGGCAGCCCACCCTGCGGAGGGATCAAGCCTGACCGCCCGGAGCAGGGTGGGCTGCCCGGAAGCCCTCACCCCGACCACGGTGGACTGCCCGGACACCCTCACCCCGACCACGGTGGGCTGCCCGGAAGCCCTCACCCCGACCTCGGTGGGCCGCCCGGACACCCCTGAACGACCGCCGACTACGCCCGGCGACGCATCTGGAGTTCGCGGAGGGCGGGGACGGTGGGGTGCGGCACCCGTACCCCGGTGTCGGCGAAGCCGATCCGTTGGTAGGCGCGGAACGCGCGGTCGTTGCCCACCACGACTTCGAGCATCAGTTCGCGCCGCCCGCAGTCTCGGGACCAGGCACCCACCGCTTCGATCAGGTCCCCGAGCAGGCCCGTGCCGCGCCACGTCGGGGTGACGTAGACCGCGTAGACCACGGTGACCGCGAGTTCCGTGGGGTGGGCGACGCCGCCGGCGTGCCCGACCAGCCGGCCGCCGGGGTCCGCCACGAACTGGGCGGTGTGGGTGCCGGCCGAGACCTGGGCGATCCGGGCGGCGTACTCGGCGTGCGGGCGGGCGGCGGCCTCCGCGATGGTCTCCAGGAAAGCCAGCGGGGCGTCGGCGAGCATCTCCAGCCGGAGGGCCCGCATCCGGGCGGCGTCCGTCGGCTCGACCCGGCGGACGTCCGCCCGCAGGGTGCCGGTCCCGTCGATGGCGCTGGTCATGTCGGCATGCTTACCACAATGACGTACGGCGATGCCGTCAGTCGGAATACGCCCGATTTGTGGTCGTGCGCGGTCGTCACGCCTCGTGTACCGTGCGATTTCGGTCACCGTTTTCGGGGTCGTCGCGGATCGCTGAAACCGGTGGTCTTCGGGTGCTCGGCGTGCCGGTGCCCGGAGTTGTGGTACGCCGCGCAGAGTGAGGACAACACCGTGGCACAGGGCACCGTGAAGTGGTTCAACGCCGAAAAGGGCTACGGCTTCATCGCCGTCGACGGCGGGCAGGACGTCTTCGTCCACTTCTCCGCGATCGAGATGGACGGCTACAAGGCGCTGGACGACGGCCAGCGGGTGGAGTTCGAGATCGCCCAGGGCCAGAAGGGCCCCCAGGCCGAGCGGGTACGCGTCATCTGAGCACACCCCGGACCTCGCCGGCTGATCGTCGGACGGGGTTTTGGGAACGTGGCCGATGCAGGGCTGCGGCGCCGGGGCCGACCAGGGAAGATCATGGGCCGATCCAGCCATCGCTGAGGAGCGTCCATGTCCGACCAGCCGCCCCCGGCGGGTCCGTCCTCGTCCCCCGACGAGCCGGACCGGCCCTCGCCCGCGAACGAGCCGACCCCGCTGGTGAACGAGCCCGACTCAGTCGCCACCGGGCCCGACCCATCCGCGAACGAGCCTGATCGGTCCACCGAGCGGGGCGACGGGCGGCCACCGGTCGACCCCACCGCCCCCTACCCGCAGTCGGCCGGATCCGTGACGCCGCCGGTCGACCCGACGGCCCCGACGCCACCGACTGACCCGACGGCGTCGGTCTCGCCGCCGGGTGCCGGTGAGCCGTCCGTGGTGTCGCCGGGGCCGGGCGTCTCGGGCGAGCCCGCTCCGGCCCCGGGTGTGGGGTCGGCGGCCGCCGCGCCGTGGGGCGGTGGCCCCGAGTCCGGCGTGCCCGGCCAGCCGGGTGCACCAGCGCCCGATCCGGGTCAGCCCTATCCGGGTGAGCCATATCCGGGTCAGCCCTATCCCGGTCAGCCGTACCCGAGTCAGGTCGGGGGGCCGCTGCCCTATCCCGGTCAGCCCTATCCCGGTCAGCCCTATCCGACGTCGCCCTACGGTGGGTACCCGGGGCACGGCCTCGACCCGGCCAGCCCGTTGGTGAATCCGCCCGGTGCCGGGGTGGGTGGCTGGTACGCGCGCTGTGTCGGCGCGGTTCGTCGGGGCTGGCCGGTGCTGCTGCCGATCGTTCTGATCACGCAGGTGCTGCCGGCGATGGTGGTGGCGGTGCTCGGGTTGGTGATCGACCCCACCGCGCGCTGGGAGGACCAGCTCGCCGGCGACAGCGCCGTGCTGCCCACCGGGTTCTGGGCTGACGCCTTCGTGTGGGTGGGCAGCCTGTTCGGGGCGGGTCTGATCGCCAGCCTGGCGCAGTGCGTGGGGTGGGCCGCCGGCACCTGGGTGATCGCCCGGCAGGCGGCGGGTGCCCCGGTCGACCTCGGCACGGCCCTGCGCTACGGGCTCCGGCGGGCGCTCGGGCTCTGGGGTTGGACCCTGCTGTTCGGCATGATCGTGCTGTTCGGCCTCTGCCTCTGCTTCCTGCCCGGCATCTACGCGGTGTTCGCGCTGGCGATGGTCGGCCCGGTCTACCTGTTCGAGCGGGACAACCCGATCGGCCGTTCGCACCAGATGCTGCGGCAGCGGCTGGGCCTGCTGCTCGGCCGGTTGGCGCTGGTGATCGGCGCGGTGATCGCCGTGTCGTTGGCCGCGGCCATGATCGAGCAGGCGGCGCTGCTGTCGATCGGCACCGGTCCGATGGACACCCGGATGGTGACCGTGGGCACGGTCGTGGTGACGGTGATGACGGCGCTGCTGACCCTGCCGGCCCACCTCGCCCAGTTGGTCGGGCTGGTCGTCACGTACGCCGAGCAGCGGGCACACGAGGGTCCGGTGAACGACGCCCAACTGGCGCACGAACTCGGCTGATCGCGGCGGTCGTGCTTGCACTCGGCAGGGCAGAGTGCTAAACAAGTCATTGGCACTCGCATGGCGTGAGTGCCAATTGGTCGGGACGGTGGGGCCACCGCCGCACTCGGGGGACGACCCCGGGCGGGGCAGTGGCCGGTCGTCGCGGGCTATCCGGCCCGGCCGAGGAGACGTCGCCGTCGCCAGGTGGCGACGTCCCAAGGTGCGTACACCAGACGGCCCGTCCGGGGCACACCCCGGCTGGTCCGTGAGTGTCCAGGAGGACAACGCCGTATGGCCAAGATGATCGCGTTCGACGAAGAGGCTCGCCGTGGCCTTGAGCGGGGCATGAACCAGCTCGCCGACGCCGTGAAGGTGACCCTCGGCCCCAAGGGCCGCAACGTCGTGCTCGAGAAGAAGTGGGGTGCCCCCACCATCACCAACGATGGTGTGAGCATCGCCAAGGAGATCGAGCTCGAGGACCCGTACGAGAAGATCGGCGCCGAGCTGGTCAAGGAGGTCGCCAAGAAGACCGACGACGTGGCCGGTGACGGCACGACGACGGCGACCGTCCTGGCCCAGGCTCTCGTTCGCGAGGGTCTGCGCAACGTGGCCGCCGGCGCCAACCCGATGGCCCTGAAGCGGGGCATCGAGACCGCCGTGGCCAGCGTCTCGGAGGAGCTGCTGAAGCTCGCCAAGGACGTCGAGACCAAGGAGCAGATCGCCTCCACCGCCTCCATCTCCGCCGGTGACAACACCGTCGGTGAGATCATCGCCGAGGCGATGGACAAGGTGGGCAAGGAAGGCGTCATTACCGTCGAGGAGAGCAACACCTTCGGGCTGGAGCTGGAGCTCACCGAGGGCATGCGCTTCGACAAGGGCTACATCTCGGCCTACTTTATGACCGACCCGGAGCGTATGGAGGCCGTCTTCGACGACCCGTACATCCTGATCGCCAACAGCAAGATCTCGTCGGTCAAGGACCTGCTCCCGATCCTGGAGAAGGTCATGCAGTCGGGCAAGCCGCTGCTGATCATCGCCGAGGACCTGGAGGGCGAGGCCCTGGCCACCCTGGTGGTCAACAAGGTCCGGGGCACCTTCAAGTCGGTCGCCGTCAAGGCGCCGGGCTTCGGTGACCGCCGCAAGGCCATGCTGACCGACATCGCCATCCTCACCGGTGGCCAGGTCATCAGCGAGGAGGTCGGCCTCAAGCTGGACGCCGCCGGTCTCGACATGCTGGGCCGCGCCCGCAAGGTCGTGGTGACCAAGGACGAGACCACCATCGTCGACGGTGCCGGTGACGCCGAGCAGATCCAGGGCCGGGTGAACCAGATCCGGGCCGAGATCGACAAGAGCGACTCCGACTACGACCGGGAGAAGCTGCAGGAGCGCCTGGCCAAGCTGGCCGGCGGTGTTGCGGTGATCAAGGTCGGCGCGGCCACCGAGGTCGAGCTCAAGGAGCGCAAGCACCGCATCGAGGACGCCGTCCGCAACGCCAAGGCCGCCGTCGAGGAGGGCATCGTCCCGGGTGGTGGTGTCGCGCTGGTACAGGCCGGCAAGACCGCCTTCGACAAGCTGGACCTGGCCGGCGACGAGGCGACCGGCGCGCAGATCGTCAAGATCGCGCTGGACGCCCCGCTGCGGCAGATCGCCGTCAACGCCGGCCTGGAGGGTGGCGTCGTCGTCGAGCGCGTCCGCAACCTCGACGCCGGCCACGGCCTGAACGCCGCGTCCGGTGAGTACGTGGACCTGCTGGCCGCGGGCATCATCGACCCGGCCAAGGTGACTCGCTCGGCGCTGCAGAACGCCGCGTCGATCGCCGCGCTGTTCCTCACCACCGAGGCCGTCGTGGCGGACAAGCCGGAGAAGACCCCGGCCGCCCCGGCTGGTCCGGGTGGCGGGGACATGGACTTCTGAGTCCAGCTCCAACACCGGAAAGGGCGGGCCGCGTCAGCGGTCCGCCCTTTTCCTATGTCGGTAGCGGCCGCTCGTCGCGCCGCTGCGCCCGGTCGTACGGTGGGCGGTGCGGTGCCGGTTCGTCGACCAGGATGAGCGGCTCCTCGGGTGCTTCGGCTGCCCCGCTCATCTCCGCCAACTGCTCGGCGTCGCCGTAGTCCAGCCGGTCGATCGGCAGTTGGGCCGGGAGTTCGGGAACCGCGACCAGTGGCACCGCCAGGGTGTCCCGGGTCTGCTCGTCATCCGTGGTCATGGCTGCCTCCTCTATGCAAAACCGTAGGGGGCGTCGATGACCGCGGTGGGTGAACGGTGCTATCGGCGGCTATGAGCCGGTTGACTCGTTCCGGCTGCCGAGCGCCCTGCGGTACAGGAAGAAGACCCGCTCGATCCGGGCACCCGCGCTGCCCGAGTAGAACGGCACCGGCCCGACCCAGCCGATCTGCGCGAACTCGACGCCGGCCGCCCGCTGGTCCCGTAGGCAGCGACGGAGCAGGACACCGCCGATCCCCGACCCCTCGGCGGCGGGCGCGGTGCCCATCGGCCCGAACCAGCTCGGCCGGGACGACCCGTACGCGGCGAAGCCGAGCAGCTCACCGTCGCGCTCGGCCAGGTGGCAGCCGGCGTCGGGACGGCCCACCGAACCGGCCAGCTCGGCGTCCCACGCCCCGCCGAAGGTCGTACGCGCGAACGCGGCCAGCGCCGGCAGGTCGCTCGACTCGGCCCGGCGTACGGTCACGCCCTGCCCGGCCAGCCGGGTCTCGGCGGCTTCGGTGGAGCGCAGGGCGGGCGACGAGTCGTACGACAGGTCGGCGGTCATGTTCCAGGCGGTGCCGTCCTGGCGGTAGCCGAGCGCGAGCGCGAGACAGATCGCCGGGGTGTAGCGGACGTCGATGCCGGGCCAGCCGTAGTGCGGCGGGTTCCCGGCGAGCACCATCTCGACCGCACCCGACTCGGCCAGCATCCGCTCGGCGTGCCCGAGCAGGGCCCGAGCCACCCCCTGACGGCGTACCTCCGGGGCCACCGCCAGCAGGTCCACGTGCCCGGCCTCGCCGGAGCGCGACCCGATCAGGACGCCGACCAGGGCATCTTCCCGGTACGCGCCGAACACCCGCACCGGCCGGTCGGCGGCGGCCCGGTGCCAGAGCGTCGCCACGAGCGGTTCCGCCTCGGCCGCGTCCTCCGGCAGGTCGAGCGCCCGGCGGCACAGGTCCACCACCTCGGCGGCCCGCTCGACGGTCAACTCGACGATGGTGGTCCCGTCCATGTCTGCCGACCCTAGATCACGACCAGTCCGGTGTCAGGCCGCGATCAGTCTGGTGTCAGGCCGCGATCCGGCGTCAGTCCCGGGCGGCCTCGACGGCGGCGTACGCGTCGACCAGCCCGGCGCCGGCCACGTTCGCCGTACCGCCGCAGTTGCGGGAGCCGCTCGGGGCGTCGATCGGGGTGGCCGTCTCGCGCAGGATCCGCCGGGTCCGGTCCAGGTCACCGACGAGCTGCGGGTTGGCCGACCACATCAACGCCACCACGCCCGCCACCTGCGGGGTCGCCATGGACGTACCGGCGAGCGCGGCGTAACCGCCCCCGGGCATCGCGGAGAGGATGTCCGCACCCGGCGCCACCAGGTCCGGCTTGTGCACGCCCGACGGGGTGGGACCTCGGGACGAGAAGTCGGTGACCCGCCGCCGCTCGTCCACCGCGCCGACCGTCAGCACGTCCGGGTACGGGGCCGGCGGGTCCTGGATGGAGCGGCAGTACGGTCCGGTGTTGCCGGCGGCGGCCACCACGAGGATCCCGGCGGCCTCCAACGCGTCGACGGCCGGCAGCAACGTCCGGGGATCGCAGCCCTCGATCGACGGGCAGCCCCACGAGTTGGTCAGGATCTCCGGGGCCCGGGCCGGGCGTCCCTGCGCGAACGGGTCGCCGCCCGGCGGGAAGGGCGCCAGCATGAACTGGAGACAGTCCAGGTACGCGGCGGGGCTGCCCAGGTTGCGGTCGAGGTTGACGCAGCCCACCCACTGCGCTCCCGGTGCCACGCCGATGCCGCCCCGCCCGACGGCGCTGCCCGCCGTGTGGGTGCCGTGCCCGCTGCGGTCGGTCGGCGTACGGGTGTCGTTCCACGGGTCGAACCACGAGTCGTCGCCGCCCCGGAAGCCCGGGGTCAGCGCCGGGTGCGCGGCGTCCACCCCGGAGTCGGAACTGCCCACGGTCACCCCGGCGCCGGTCACCGCCAGCTCGGACCAGACCCGGTCCGCACCGATCATGGTGATGTTCCAGGGTGGTCCGGTCGGCGCGGACGCGTCGCCACGCGTCGTGCCGTCCGGCACCGGTAGCGGGCGCAACCGCTGGCTGACCAGGACCCTCGCCACCTCGGGCCGGGTCGACAACCAGGCCCGCGTGACCGGCCCGCCGTCCACCTCGATCGCGTTGACCAGGTAATAGGCGGTGTGGTCGAGCCGCAGGCGGCGCATATCCCGGCGCAGGTCGGCCTGGGTCCGCTCGGCGGTGTCGACCAGCCGCCGGTAGACCTCTTCGGCGCGGGCGTCCCGGCCCGCCTTGCCCGCCCCGGCCGGCAGGCCGGTGAGGTCGGCCTGCTCGCGCAGCACCACGAACAACCGTTCCCCGTGCAGCCCCGGCTGGCCGGCGACGACGCCTCCGACGCCGACCGTCAGCAGCATCACCACGGCGGTCGTCCAGGCCGTGGCCCGGCGCGGCGGGCGTGCCGAGGGCCGGGCCAGCACCAGCGCGTACGCGGTCGAGAGCAGCAGCGCGATGAGGAGCCCGGCACCGGTGGTGACGGCCACCCAGAACGGGATGTCCCGGCTGCCCGACAGCAGCAGGGTGACCTCCTCCGGGTCGGTGAAGGCCAACGGACCGAAGACGCCCAGCCCGACCAGCCAGGCGGTGGGCAGGCGACCGTGCCGCCGGTCGGTTCGCCGGGCCAGGGCCCGCAGCGCGGCCAGCGCGAAGCCGGCCGGTGGCAGGGTCAGCAGCAGCGGCAACTGGGCACCCGACTGGCCGGTACCGGCGCCGACCAGCAGCAGCACCACCCCGGCGACCAGCCCGCCGAGCAGTACCAGCCGGGCCGGTCGGGGCGGCTCGCCGACCTCGTGGCGGCCCCAGAAGCGGGCGTCCAGCAGTTCGCCGGCCAGCGCTCCCACGGCGGCGGCGGCCAGCCCGGCCAGCAGCGTCTCCAGCAGCCCGCCGAGCGCGCCGAACCGGACCCAGGGCATCAGCAGGACCAGCCCACCCGCGATGCCGAGCAGGGTCACCACGGTCGGCCGGGGAGCCGGCGGCGCGGCCCGGTCGGGCCCGACCGCGTCCGACGGATCATCAACCGGTCCGGAACGATCGCTGACCGGAGCAGCGACCGGCTGCTCTCCGGGCGACTCCGGCCCCGCCCCGGGCGGACCCGGCGGCGTGCTGGGCCATCCCGGCGGCGGGGTGGGCCAGCCGGGCGGTGTCGTGGGCCAACCGGGCGGCGAAAGCGGCCCGGGGCGGGCGCGGCGGGGAGCGGGGGCCAGACGGGGGGAGAGCCGGTGCGCGAGCAGCGCCAGCAGCGCGGCGGTCACGGCCAGTGCGGCGAGGTACGCCTCGTGGTGCACCGGGGGGATCGTCCGCAGCAGCCCGAGTACGCCCATCGCGAGCGTCGCCGCCAGCCAGACCCGGCCGGTGGCGCGGATCGTGGTCGAGCGGGGGACCAGGGCCAGCGGCAGCGTGGCGGCACCGATCAGGAGCACGGCGAACAGGCTGGCGAGCGGCCAGAGCGGCACGAACCGGTCCAGCCCGCTGAGCAGCAGCACCTGGTCGACCAGCCAACCACCGGCCTGTGTCAGCAGGGCGATGGTGACCGTCACGCCACCGACCAGCACCGCTGCGACAACGGCCCAGGGACTGCCGGCGTCACCGGACGTCAAGTGATCGTCACGCATCCGCACACCTTACGGTCCGGCTTCCACCGGCCGTCCCGGGCGGCCGTCGCATGCCACCAGGTGATCGCTGCGGCTACCGTGGACGGGTGCGCGATCCCCACGTCTTGCGATCCGTTGCCGGCCAGCTCTCGCCCGCCCGCCGGGCCGACGACCTGCGTCGGCTACGGGCCGAGCGCTTCGACGTACTGGTCATCGGCGGTGGCGTGACCGGAGCCGGTGCGGCCGTCGACGCGGCCTCCCGTGGGCTGAAGGTGGCCCTGGTCGAGGCCCGCGACTTCGCGGCCGGCACGTCCAGCCGATCCAGCAAGCTGATCCACGGCGGCCTGCGCTACCTGGAGCAGTTGGAGTTCAACCTGGTGCACGAGGCGCTCACCGAGCGGGGGCTGCTGGCCACCCGGTTGGCGCCGCACCTGGTGCGTCCGGTGCCGATCCTGGTGCCGCTCCCCGCCGGGCAGGGCGTACGCGATCTTCCGGCCCGGGTGCTGCGCCGGGCGTACTACGGCGCCGGAGTGGCCGCGTACGACGTCTTCGCGGGTCTCTTCGGCGGCGGCCGGGGCATGCCGCTGCACCGGCACCTGAGTCGCGAGGGTGCCCGCCGGGTCTTCCCGAGCCTGCGCACCGAGGGACTGGCCGGTGCGATCCGCTACTACGACGGCCAGGTGGACGACGCCCGCCTGGTGGTGACGCTGGCCCGCACCGCGGCGAGCCTGGGCGCGACGGTGGTGAGCAGCGCCCGGGCGGTCGGGCTGATCCGGCAGGCCCGCGAGGTGACCGGGGTACGGGTCCGCGACCTGGAGGCACCGGCCGGGTCCCCGGAGGGCGAGTTCGAGGTACGCGCCCGCACCGTGATCGCCGCCACCGGCGTGTGGACCGACGACATGTCGCGGATGCTGGACGACGTCGGGCTGCGGCGCGGTATCCGGGTCCGGGCGTCCAAGGGGGTGCACCTGGTGGTGCCCCGCTCGGCGATCACCGGCGAGACCGGGCTGATCCTGCGTACCGCTCGCAGTGTGCTGTTCGTGATCCCCTGGGGCGGGCACTGGATCATCGGCACCACGGACACCGACTGGCGACTGGACCGCTCGCATCCGGCGGCCTCCGCCAGCGACATCGACTACCTGCTGCGGCAGGTGAACACGGTGCTGGACCGGCCGCTGACCACGGCCGACATCGAGGGCGTCTACGCCGGGCTGCGCCCGTTGCTGGCCGGTGAGGCGGACTCCACCTCGAAGCTGTCCCGGGAGCATGCCGTCATCGAGCCGATGCTCGGGTTGTTGCTGGTGGCCGGCGGCAAGTACACGACGTACCGGGTGATGGCGTCGGACGTGGTCGACCGGGCCGCCCACCGGCTCGGTACGCAACGCCCGTCACGGACCGCCGACCTGCCGTTGCTCGGCGCGGACGGATACGCGTCGATGTGGCGGGACCGGGCCGACCTGGCCCGTCGGCACGGGGTGCCGGTCGGGGTGGTTGAGCACCTGTTGGAACGCTACGGCAGCCTGACTCTGGACCTGCTCGCCCTGATCGACGCCGACCCGTTGCAGGCGTCCCCGCTGGCCGGCGCGCCGGAGTACCTCGCGGCGGAGGTGACCTACGCGGCCCGTGCCGAGGGTGCGCTGCACCTGGAGGACGTGCTCACCCGGCGTACCCGGATCTCCTTCGAGACCGCGCACCGGGGGCTGGAGTCGGCCGAGCACGCGGCCGAGCTGATGGGCGCGGTGCTGGGCTGGGACGCGGCCCGCCGGGAGCGCGAGGTGACGCACTACCGGGCGCGGGTGGAGGCGGAGCGGCAGTCCCAGTTGATGCCGGACGACGCGACCGCCGACGCCGCCCGGCTGGGCGCGCCGGACGTGCGCGGCTACCCGGCGGACCGTGGCGCCGACGACGGCGCGGCCGGGCTGCCGCGCTGACCGTGTCCATTCTGGAGATCGGGCGCGGTGGATGTCCGTCCGGACGGTTCCGTGCCCTACCTACGGTAAGGTAAGTTCCGCGCGTGATAGCGCAACCCTGGTCACGGCTCGTGTCCCTGCCCGTCACCATCCTGGTGATGGTCGCCCTGAGCGGATGCGCCCCGTTCGGCCAGCGCGCCGAACCGGAGACGTCGGCGAGCGGGTCGACCGCCGACCAGCCCGGTGCCGGCGGCGCCGCGACCAGCGGCCAGGGGCGGGTCAGCCTGTTGCAGAACCTCGGCAGCGACGGTCCGTTGCGCACCCTGAACGTGGCCCCCGACGGCCGGTGGGAGTGCATCGACTGTGCCGGCGACGGCGTCACCTCGACCGGCACGCTCAGCGAGGAGCACCGCGAGCGGTTGCAGCAGCTGCTCGCCGATCCGGGGCTGGCGAAGGAGACCGACGAGGCCCGGGGTTACCGGGTCACCTGCGTCGGCGCGTTGACGTCCAGCCTGCTCACCTCGGCGGGTCTGATCACCTCGCAGGACTGCCCCGGTGAGGAACGCCCCGAGGTGGCCGAGGAGATCCTGCTGCTGCTCACCCAGAACACCCCGGCCGAGATGGTCGGCTGAGGCCGCCCGCCCGGAGCACCTCGCCGGGAACGAGCATCGTGCCGCTCAGAGCACCTTGCCGGGATTGAGCAGCCCGGACGGGTCGAGTGCGTCCTTGATCGCCTGATGCACCCGGACGCCCACCGGCCCGATCTCGCGGGCCAGCCACTCCCGCTTGAGCAGCCCCACGCCGTGCTCACCGGTGCAGGTGCCGCCGAGTGCCAGGCCGAGCCGCATGATCTCGTCGAAGGCCCGCCGGCCCCGTTCCAGGCTGGCCGGATCGGCCCGGTCGACCACGATGTTGGGGTGCATGTTGCCGTCACCGGCGTGACCGACCACACCGATCGGCACCCGGCACTCGGCGGCGATCCGGGCGACCCCGTCGAGCAGCGCGGCCAGCGCCGCCCGGGGCACCGCCACGTCGTCGATGATCAGGCCGCCGTTGCCGCCCGGGTACGTGTCCGAGGCGTACTTTTCCATCGCCGGGTGGGCCAGGCGTCGGGCCTGTAGCAGGGCGGCGGCCTCCACCGCGTCGGTGGCCGTGTACACCTCGGCGGCACCGGCGTCCGTGCAGACGGCGGCCAACTCGGCCAGGTCCTCGGGGGCGCGGGGACCGGTGTCGACGGCGGCCAGCAGCAGCGCCTCGGCGTCGGTGCGCAGCCCCATCGGCCGGTACGCCTCGATCGCCACCAGGTGCGTGCGGTCGAGCAGTTCGAGCAGGCTGGGGGAGAGGCCACGGGCGGCCACGCGGGCCACCGCGTCGCCCGCCTCGGTGGTGGAGCCGAAGACCGCCACCAGGGTCAACGACTCCGCCGGGGCGGGCCGCAACGCCACGGTCACCTCGGTGATCACCCCGAGGGTGCCCTCGGAGCCGACGAAGAGCCGGGTGAGGTCGTACCCGGCCACCCCCTTGGCGGTACGCCGGCCGGTGCGCAGCACCTCGCCGGAGGCGAGCACCACCTCCAGGCCGAGCACGTACTCGGTGGTGACGCCGTACTTGACGCAGCACATGCCGCCCGCGTTGGTGGCGACGTTGCCGCCGATCGTGGAGGACTCCCAGGAGCCCGGGTCCGGCGGGTACCACAGGCCCTGCGCGGCCACGGCCGCGCTGAGCGCCGCGTTGACCACGCCGGGCTGGACCACTGCGATCCGGCTCACCGGGTCGATCTCCAGGATCGCGTCCATCGCCACGGTGCTCAGCACCACCGCACCCGCGACGGCGTTCGCCGCACCGGCCAGCCCGGTCCGCGCGCCCTGCGGCACCACCGGTACGCCGTGCCGCCCGGCCGCCTGGACCACGGCGGCCACCTCCTCGGTGCGGCGCGGCCGGACCACCGCCAGCGGCGTGCCGGACTCGCACAGGTCGGCCTCGTCCCGCTCGTGCCCGCGCAGCAGGTCAGGGTCGGTGAGGACCGCGTCCGGGCCGAGCGCGGCGCGGAGGTCGTCGAGGAGGCTGGCCATGGGGCCGAGGCTACGACCGGCCGATGGTGATCATCAACTTCGGGTCGCCGCCGGGTACCGTGGCTGCCGTGATCTACGTGGACCGGCCGGCCTGGCCGGCGCGGGGTCGTCTCTGGTCCCACCTGATCAGTGACGTCTCCGTCGCCGAGCTGCACGCCTTCGCCGAGACGCTTGGCGCTCCCCGGCGCGGCTTCGACCGGGACCACTACGACATCCCGGCGGAGCGCTTCGCGATGGCGGTCTGGCTCGGTGCGCAGGTGGTGCCGAGCCGCGAACTGGTCCGGCTACTGCGGGCCACCGGACTGCGCCGCCCCAAACACCTCGCCGCCCGGATCCCGGCCGGTCAGGGCGGTCAGTTCGCGGCTCAGGTTGGCCCGGGCCCGCGCCTGTCCGGCGTCGGCCAGCGGAGCTGACCGGAACAGCGCGGGCAGGGCGAGCAGGCCGGCGAGCACCCGGGCCCGACCGACCCGGTAGTCCGGCTCCGGCACGTGGGCGTACTCCCGGCGGATCGCGGCGGCGTACCTGTCGTACTCCGGCTCCGGTGCGGCCAGCACCGCCAGGTCGGCGTCGCAGAGCAGCACACCGTCGGCGTCCGCCGGGTCCACCGCGTGCCCGGCGGTGAGCAGGACCAACCGGCCGACCTCGGCAACCTCGGCGGCGGGCAGCCCGGCCCGGGTGAGCAGGACCTCGGCGAGCGCCGCGCTGTCGCGTTCGTTGCGGTCGCCGGGTGCCCGGGGGTCGTACACCGCGTCGTGGCACCAGGCGGCGAGCCGGACCAGGTCGGGTCGGGACGCGGCCGGTGCGTACCGGTCGACGACGTCCAGCACGGCGGTCAGGTGGTCGACGGTGTGGTAGTGGCGGTGCGGCTCCCGCCACCGGGCGAGCAGCTCGGCCCCGGCGTCGTCCACCGCCGTCGGCGTGGTCGCGCCCGCCGAGCGGGCGGCGGCACGCCAGCGTTCGATCAGCCCGGTCACCCGGACGAGTCTGCCGCACCGGGTGGGCGTCCCGTCCCCGGTGTTCCCGACGCACCGACCGTCACCCGACGGGAGGGTGCACCTAGTCGGCGAGGAATGTCCGGTCGTGCCGTGGGTAGTCGCGGCCATGGCGGTGGCCCGGGACCGACGATTGCGCCTGCTGCGCGGCAACCGCATGCGCGACGGCCTGTCGGACGTGGACACGCAGCGGATCGCGGAGACGGTCGCGCAACTGCACCACCGGGGCAAGGCGACCCTCAAGGACCGCCTGCACCGGGTGCGGATGTCGCTCGCCCTGGCCCTCCAGGCGGGTCTCGCGGCCGGGCTGGCCTGGGTGGCCGCGCACGAACTGCTGGGCAACCCGCAGCCGGTCTTCGCGCCGATCTCGGCGGTCGGCACCCTCGCCGTCTCGGTGGGCCAACGGTTCCGTCGGACCGCCGAGCTGATCATCGGGGTGGGTGTCGGGGTGTTCGTCGGCGACCTGCTGGTCTATTTCCTGGGCACCGGTCCGTGGCAGCTCGGACTGATCGTCACCTCGGCGATCCTGCTCACCATCTTCGCCGGGGGCAGCGTCGCCATCGTCATCCAGGCGGCGGCCACCGCGGTGCTGATCGCGACGCTCAGCCCGTCGGTCGAGGACCTGGAGATCCCCCGGTTCATCGACGCGCTCGTCGGCGGCAGCATCGCGTTGCTGGTCACCGCCGTCCTGCTGCCACTCAACCCGCTACGGGTGCTCAACCGCGCCGCCCGGCCGGCCCTGGACCTGCTCGCCGAGCAGCTCGACCACGCCGCCGACGGACTGCGCGACCGGGACCGCGACCGGATCCAGCAGGCGCTGGACCGGTTGCGGGACAACAAGGAGGAGCTGTCCGCACTCACCGAGGCGATCGAGGGCGCGAAGGAGACGGCCCTGCTCTCCCCGGCGCGCTGGCACCGGCGCAGCGAACTGACCCACTACGCCGAGGCGGCCGAGCCGATCGACCGGGCGATGCGCAACAGCGGCACGCTGATCCGGCGGGCCGTCACCCTGATCGAGGACGACGAACCGGTCCCGGGGCCGATGCCGGACGCGGTCGCGCACCTCGCCGAGTCGGTCCGCCTGCTCAAGAAGGAGTTCGCCCAGGGCGAGGAGCCCGAGCAGGCCCGGGAACGGTCGCTGCGCGCGGTCAGCGAGGCCGGCCGGGCGTACGCGGAGGGGGTCGGGTTCTCCGGCAGCGTGGTGGTCGCCCAGGTGCGTACCACCGCCAGCGACCTGATGGTGGCCTCGGGGATCAGCCAGGAGGAGGCGAACCGGCTGGTCCGGCAGTCCTTCGGTGAGCTGGACCGGCCCGGTGCTCCGGCCGGCCCGGAACCGGCCGCCAAGGCGCCCACCGCACCCCCGGTCGGCTGAGCCGGGGGCGTGGTGCCGATGCGCCGGGCCGGGTGGGCTCGGCATGACTACGCTGACCGCATGGCCGACACCCCGTCCGGCGGATACCTGCCGCCGTCGCCTCCCGTGCCCGGCGCGCCACCCGGTGGCCCCGGCGCGCCCGGCATGCCACGTCGCCGGTTCCGCTGGCGGCGGGCCCTGGTGCTGGCCGGGGTGATCCTGCTGATCGCCGTCGGCGCGATCTTCATCATCTTCACCATCGGTGCCAGCATCGGCACGGAGGCGTTGCTGGTCGGTACGGCCGCCGCGATCCTGCCGGTCCCGGTGCTGGTGGCCTGCTTCCTCTGGCTCGACCGGTACGAACCGGAGCCGTTGAAGTATCTGATCTTCTGCTTCGCCTGGGGCGCCTTCGTCTCCACGTCGATCTCGTTGCTGGTCAACGAGACGGCCGCCAACTGGTTCGACGACCAGGGACTGCCCGCCGGGCTGACCGCGGTACTGGTCGCACCGTTCATCGAGGAGCTGACCAAGACCCTCGGCCCGATCCTGCTGCTGATCTTCCGGCGGCGGGAGTGGTCGGGCATCACCGACGGACTGGTCTACTGCGGACTCTCCGCGATCGGCTTCGCGATGGTGGAGAACATCCTCTACCTGGGCGGCCTCGGGTACGCCTCCGGCGTCGAGCAGTACGGCCCGGCGACCGGCGCACAGCAGGTCATCGCCATCTTCATCGGCCGGATCCTGCTGTTCGGTTTCGCCCACCCGCTGTTCACCTCGTTGGCCGGTATCGGTCTCGGTATCGCCGCCCGGTCGGCCGACCGGCGGGTCCGCTTCTTCGCCCCGGTCGCCGGCCTGCTGCTGGCGATGATGCTGCACGGCGCGTGGAACCTGCTGCCGACGCTGGCCGAGGCCACCGGCGAGGTGCTGATCTCGGTGGTCGGCATCGTCGGGGTGATGGTGCCGATCTTCTTCGGCATGGTCGGCTTCGCGGTCTGGCTGCGGGCCTGGGAGGGTCGGCTCACCGAGCGGGTCCTGCCCGACTACGTCCGGGCCGGGTGGCTGACCCCGCCGGAGGTGGCGGCGCTGAGCAGTCTCGGGCGGCGGCACGCGGCCCGGGTGTGGGCGCAGCGCGTGGGTGGCGAGGCCGGGCTGCGGGCGATGCGCGGCTACCAGTTCGCGGCGACCCGGCTGGCGCTGCTGCGCGACGGCGCGACGCGGGGCCTGGACCGCCGGCCCGCCGACCGGGAACGGACGGCACGGGAGGAACGGGAGTTGTTGGACTCGATCAGCCTGTACCGGTCGTACTTCGTGGGCCGGGACCCGCAGACCCCGGTGGGTGTCTGGGACGGGCAGCGATACCACCTGCGCTTCCCGGACGGCTCACAGCGGGCGGTCGAGGCACCGGAGGAGCCGGTGGTGCCCATCCCGGTGGTGCTCGCGCCACCGCAGCCCCCGCCGCCGCCCGCCTATCCCGCCGGGTACGGCCCGTACGGCTGGCACGGGCAGCACCCGCCCGCGCACTGGCCGCCGGGCCACCGCTGAGCGGGCGGGCGCCTGTTCAGGCCATCAGGCTGGTCAGGAAGTCCCCGAGCCCCTGCGCCATCATCATCAGGGCCGCCCCGATCGACCGGAACATCTGGGCGGCGCCCTCCGGCCGGAAGGCCATGAAGTAGATCAGGAACGCGAGGCTGCCCCAGGCCAGCACCTTCTTCACGAATACCGGCATCGTCCCTCCCCAGGGCCGGTGGTGCGGCTGGCTTCCCGCCGGGGAGCGTGGCAAACGACGCGGACGGAGTCAGTGCCGTTCGGGGATGGTCGGGCAGCCCACGAGGGGCGCTGCCGTCGCCGGGTGTCTCGGTGCCACCGGGGTCACAGATAGAGCCCGGTGGCGTCCTCCTCGACCCGCTCGGCGGCCACCGCGTGCACGTCACGCTCGCGCAGCAGCACGTAGCCACGCCCGTGCAGCTCCACCTCCGAGCGGTCGTCCGGGTCGAAAAGCACCCGGTCACCGGAGACGATCGAGCGTACGTGCGGCCCGACTCCGACGGCGGTGGCCCAGGCCAGACGCTTGCCCACGGCTGCGGTGGCGGGGATGACGATGCCGGCGGTGGACCGGCGCTCGCCCTCGCTCCCGTCCACCCGCACCAGCACGCGGTCGTGCAGCAGCCGGATGGGCAGGCCGGAGTCGAGATTCGGGTCGGCTGTCACGCCGCAGACGCTACCGTGTCGCCTCCGACGCACCACCGGTGGTCACCCGGGTTGGGCAGCCGTCCGTGGGGGCAATGTGTGGCGGAAGTTTGCCCTACCGTGGAGCGGTCGGACGTATCCTGTCCGCCCCTGGCGCCCATGCGCGGGCCGAAATCTGCCTGGAGGTGCCCGTGAGCCGGTTCGAGCGGATCCGCAGCCGCGTGCGTCGCGCGTACGAGTCGGGTCGGGATTCGGTGCGTACCGCCCGGAACCGGCCACCGGACGTGCCGGAGCCGGCCGCCACGGCCTCACCGTCGCGGCCCGGTCCGGCCGCGACGTCGGCCGCCACCGTGGTCGACGAGGAGTCACCGGAGCCCGGGCCCGCCTCCACCTCCAGCCGCGACGACGCGGACGTGCCGCACGCGTTACGCATCGCCGCCGGCTGGTCCTGGCGGCTGATCGTGGTCGGCGTCGTGTTCTGGGCGCTGGTGAAGGTCGTCAGCACGATCAGCATCGTGATCATTCCGCTCGCCGTCGCCCTGCTGCTGTCGGCGTTGCTGGCCCCTGCCGTCGGGTGGCTGCTGCGGGCCCGGTTCCCGAGGTCGCTGGCGACGGCGGTGGTGCTGGTCGCCGGCCTGGCCGCGGTGATCGGCACGTTGACCCTGGTGGTCAACGAGTTCATCAAGGGCGTCCCGGAACTGGCCGCGAAGTCGACCCAGGGACTGCAACAGATCCAGGACTGGCTCAAGACCGGGCCGCTGCACCTGTCCGACAACGACCTCGACCGGTACATCGAGGAGATCCAGCAGTTCGTGAACAACAACACCGAGCGGTTCACCAGCGGCGCCCTCTCCACCGCCGCGACCCTGGCCGAGGTGCTGACCGGTACGGTCCTGGTGCTCTTCGCGGCGTTCTTCTTCCTCCGCGACGGCACCGTCATCTGGCGGTTCCTGGTCCGGCTGTTGCCGGTGGCGGCGCGGTGGAAGGTCGACGACGCCGGTCGGGCCTCCTGGGCGACCCTGGGCGCCTACGTCCGGGCCACCGTGCTGGTCGCCTTCATCGACGCCGTCGGCATCGGGATCTTCCTCGTCATCTTCGACATCCCGTTCGCGTTCCCGCTGGCCGCGCTGGTCTTCCTCGGCGCGTTCATCCCGATCGTCGGCGCCACGCTCTCCGGTGGCGTGGCGGTGCTGGTCGCGCTGGTCGACAGCGGTCCGGTGACCGCGTTGATCATTCTCGGCGTGGTGATCGGCGTGCAGCAGGTGGAGGGGCACATCCTCCAGCCGCTGATCATGGGCCGGGCGGTGGCCATCCACCCGCTCGCGGTGATCATCGGGTTGGCCGCCGGTGTGGTGCTCGCCGGGATCACCGGCGCCCTCGTCGCCGTGCCGCTGATCGCGGTGCTCAACACGGCGGTACGCCGCCTCGCCGCACGCCGCGTGCCGGACACCCCGCCGGACGCGGTGGTCGTCGCCTCCCGCGCCCCCTGACCGACGGTGGCCGGGCCCTGCCCGGCTCGGCTTGGGTCCGCGGCCTGGCCCAGCCTTGCCCGGCGCGGTCGAGCCGACGTCAGTCGGCGGCGAGCCGGGTCAGCGCGCCCTGGACCACCTCACGCCGGGTCGTGTACCAGAACGGCGGCAGTGAACGGCGCAGGAACGGCCCGTAGCCACGGGCGGTCTCCAGCCGGGAGTCGAGCACCGCCACCACGCCCCGGTCACCGGTGGCCCGGATCAGTCGCCCGACCCCCTGGGCCAGGCGTACCGCCGCGATCGGAACGCTGACGGCGGCGAAACCAGAGCCGCCCTGGGCGTCCACCGCCGCCGCCCGCGCGGCGGCCAGCGGCTCGTCCGGCCGGGGGAAGGGCAGCCGGTCGATCACCACCAACTGGCACGCGTCACCGGGCACGTCCACTCCCTGCCACAGCGACATCACCCCGAACAGGCAGCTCGACCGCTCCTCTCGGAACCTGCGCACCAGCAGCGGCAGCGCCTCCTCGCCCTGGAGCAGCACGGGCAGGTCGGTGCGCGCCCGCAGCAACTCCGCCGCCTGCTGCGCGGCCCGCCGGGAGGAGAACAGCCCGAGCGTACGGCCGCCCAGCGCGGTGACCAGTGAGAGCAACTCCTCCCCGGCGGCGTCCGGGAGCCCGGAGACACCGGGCCGGGGCAGGTGCGCGGCCACATAGAGGATGCCCTGGCGGGGGTAGTCGAAGGGGGAGCCGACGTCCAGCGACCGCCAGCCCGCGCCGGAGTCGGTCGCCGCCTCGGCCGTGGACCCGGCGGGATCGCCGCCCGATCCGGTGTCGACCGGCGTCGCGCCGCCCGACGCCGTCCGGGGCCGACGGGTGGTGTCGGCGAGCGCGGCGGCGGCCGGCGTCGGCGGGGCGGGCGGCGGCGCGTCCAGCCCCAGGGCCCGGGCCACGGTGTCGAAGCGCCCGCCCAGGGCCAGGGTCGCCGACGTGGCCACCACGGTCCGCTCGTCGTACAGGTGGGTGGCGAGCGTGCCGGCGACCGAGAGGGGCGCGACGACCAGCGCCCGCCGCCCGCTGTTGTCGTTGCGCTCCACCCACGCCACGTCGTGCTCCGCCTCGTCCAGCAGCCGCTGGGCGGTGGTGGAGAGTTCGTCCAGCACGGACTTGGCCTGCTGCTTGCGTACCGGGTCGGGGTCGTCGGCCTTGATGTCGCCGATGCTGTCCAGTGCTGCCCGGGTCGCCGCGTCGAGCAGCGTGCAGGCTTCGCGCAGCGGGTCGGGCAGTCCACCGGTGATCCGCCCGACCGGTGCCTCGGCCAGCCCGACCGCGAGGGCGTCACCGGACGCGGTCAGCGCCTCGGCGGTCTCCGGCCGCAGCAACGGGCGGGCCCGCCGGGCGGACCGGTCGATCATCTCCGGAGTCAGCTCGGCCTGGGCCGCCGAGGAGACCCGGTCGGCCAGCTCGTGCGCCTCGTCCACGACGAGCAGCTTGTGCGGCGGGACGATGTGCCGTCCGGCGAGCATGTCCACGGCGAGCAGGCTGTGGTTGGTCACCACGATGTCGGCCTCCCGGGCGCGGGCCCGGGACGCCTCCGCGAAGCACTCCGCGCCGTACGGGCAGCGGCTCGCGCCGACGCACTCCCGGGCCGGCATGGAGACCAGCCGCCAGGCCTGGTCGTCGACGCCCGGGTCGAGTTCGTCCCGGTCGCCGGTGTCGGTCTCCATGGCCCAGTCCCGCAGGCGCTGGATCTGCTTGCCGAGCCGACCGGCCTCGCCCAGCCACTTGGTGCCGCCGCTGGGGCGCTCGGTCGGTGCGTCGAAGAGGGTGTCCTCCGGCTCGTCCTCGTTGGAGTTCTCCAGGCGGGCCATGCAGAGGTAGTGGTGGCGGCCCTTGAGCACGGCGAAGGTCGGCCGCCGGCCGAGCACCGGCTCGACCGCGTCGGCCAGTCGCGGCAGGTCGTGCTCGACCAGTTGGGACTGCAACGCCAGGGTGGCGGTGGAGACCACCACCGGACCGTCGACGGTCAGCGCCGGTGCCAGGTAGGCCAGCGACTTGCCGGTCCCGGTGCCGGCCTGCACCAGCAGGTGGTCGCCGGAGGAGACGCATTCCTCGATGGCCGTGGCCATCTGCTGCTGACCGGGACGGGCCGCGCCGCCGGGCACCGCGCCGACCGCGGCGGCGAGCAGGTCGGCACCGCCGGGCCGGTCACCTCGACGGTGGGCCTTGGCGCGGGCGGAGCCGGTGGCGGTACGGGGCGGAGTCACCGTGGCACGGTACCCGCCGGGGCGGACGCGGACCGTACCGAGCGGCCGTGTTGCGGTGTCACGGTGCGGCAGATATCTCCCCGTCGTCCGGTAACTTCCTGACGGCGACGGGTGGGCGGAATCGGTTAGGGTGCGACTCATGCCGAGCGACGTGGTCCGCGTGATCTACCGCAAGTACGACGGCAGCGCCCACCGCGACTACCCGGCCCGCCGGCTGACCGAGGACGACCTCGGCGTCTGGCTCGGCGTGTCGGCCGGCACCAGCTCCGTCTACCACGGCCGCCCGTCGGTCGAGCAGATCCCGTTCGTGTTGCTCGTGCCGCACCACGCCTGGTGGACCGGCATGTTCAACCCGCCCCCGCGCACCAGCGAGGTCTACTGCGACATCACCAGCCCGGCCCGCTGGGAGGGCGAGGACACGGTGCACCTGATCGACCTGGACCTGGACGTGGTCCGGCGTCGGGAGACCGGCCTGGTCGAGCTGCGTGACGAGGACGAGTTCGCCGAGCACCGGGCCCGCTTCGGCTACCCCGACGACCTGGTGGTGGAGGCCGAGGCGGCGGCACGGTGGCTGCTCGGTGCCCTGGGTGACGGCACCGAGCCGTTCGCCTCCGCGTACCGCAAATGGTTGGCCTTGGTGGTCTGAGCCCGGCTCGCGTCGGCGTCGCCGCGCGCCACCACCGTCGCCGCGCGATGATGCTGCGATGGGCTACGAGGGAACTGACGTGGTGGCGCCGGTCGGCGGCGCGGTACGCGACCTGCTCCGGGTGCCGCCCGGAGGGCCGGTCGACCTCGGGGCGATCGATTCGCGTGCGACGCCCGGGCTGCCCGGCCCGGAGGTGACCGGGCCGGACCGCAAGGGCTGGGCCCGCCGGCAGGTCAGGTGGGTCGGCGACGGGTTGGCCCGCCAGCAGGAGATGCTGTTCGCCGGTGCGAAGGCCGACCCGGGGTCGGGACGGCGGGTGCTGCTGGTCCTCCAGGCGATGGACTGCGGTGGCAAGGACGGCACGGTCAAGCGGGTGGTCGGCGCGATGAACCCGCTCGGCGTGCACATCCGGGCGTTCGGGCCGCCGACCGCCGAGGAGCTACGGCACCATTTCCTGTGGCGAATCCGACAGGCGCTGCCGCCCGCAGGTCATCTGGGGGTGTTCAACCGCTCGCACTACGAGGACATCCTGGTGCCCCGGGTGCAGGAGCGCGCGCCGGAGGAGGTCTGGCGGCCCCGGTACGCCGAGATCGACGACTTCGAGCGGGAGTTGACCGACGGCGGGACGGCGATCGTCAAGGTCTTCCTGCACATCTCGCACACCGAGCAGGCGCGCCGGCTGCTGGCCCGGCTGGACGACCCGACGAAGCACTGGAAGTACCACCCCTCCGACGTCGACGCCCGCGCCCGCTGGGACGACTACCAGGCCGCGTACGCGGAGCTGCTCGGTCGGTGCGGCAGTGACGCCGCGCCCTGGTACGCGGTGCCGGCGGACCGGAAGTGGTATCGGGACTGGGCGGTGGCGCACCTGCTGCGTGAGACGTTCGACACCCTCTCGCTCGGGTATCCGCCCGCGGATTTCGACATCGCGGGTGAACGGGAGCGGTTGTTGAGCACAGCGGGTCTGCTGAAGGTGAACGGAAGTTGAACGAGCGGTGAATGGCACCTGGCCAGGGGTGGGCCGACGAAGGACCGCTCGGGGGGTTCCCTAGCATTCCCTCAGCAGGGCGCCGGACGGCGGCTGCACCCCTACCACCGACACGACGAGGTCCGTGCTGTGAGGTTTTCATTCCGCCCCAACGAGGGCGCCTTCTACGAGCTCTTCACCAGGGCTGCGCAGAACCTGGTCCGGGGTACCGCGCTGCTGAACGAGCTGGCCCTGCCCGATGTCGAGGTGCAGTCGGTCAGCGAACGGCTCACCGAGGTCGAGCACGACAGTGACCAGATCACCCACGAGTTGTTCAAGAAGATCAACTCGACCTTCGTCACTCCGTTCGACCGGGAGGACATCTACCGGTTGGGGTCGCTGCTGGACGACGTGATGGACCACCTGGAGGCGGTCGGCAACCTGCTCTACCTGTACGGGCTGACCAAGCTGCCCTCGCTGCCCCGGGAGATGCACGAGCTGGTGCACGTCCTCGACCAGCAGGCCAAGTTGACCGCCGAGGCGATGCCCCGGCTGAAGTCGATGAAGGACCTGGAGGACTACTGGATCGAGATCAACCGCCTGGAGAACGACGGCGACCAGGCGTACCGGATGCTGCTGGTGCGGCTCTTCTCCGGCGAGTACGACGCCTTGACCGTGCTCAAGATGAAGGAGGTCGCCGACGAGCTGGAGGCCGCGTGCGACGCCTTCGAGCACGTGGCGAACACCGTCGAGACCATCGCGGTCAAGGAGTCCTGATCCTGTGAGTCCCGAGCTCATCGCGGTGCTTGCGGTGATCGGGGTGGCCCTGGTGTTCGACTACACCAACGGCTTCCACGATGCCGCCAACGCGATCGCGACCAGCATCTCCACCCGGGCGCTCACACCCCGGGTCGCGCTCGCCATGGCGGCGGTCGGCAACTTCATCGGCGCCCACTTCGGCGCCGAGGTCGCCAAGACCGTCGGCAGCGGGCTGGTGGCTCTGCCCACCGGTGTGTCCAGCCTCGGTATCGTTTTCGCCGGTGTCATCGGCGCGATCACCTGGAACATCATCACCTGGTATTTCGGGCTGCCGTCGTCCTCCTCGCACGCCCTGATCGGTGGCCTGGTCGGCTCGACCGTGGCGGCCTCCGGCACCGTGCTCTGGTCGGGCATCGGCGAGAACGTGATCATCCCGATGATCCTGTCGCCGATGGTCGGCTTCATCCTCGGCTACATCGCGATGATCGCCGTGCAGTGGATCTTCCGCAAGGGTCACCCGGGCAAGCTGAACCGGGGCTTCCGCTGGGCGCAGACCGCCTCGGCGGCGGCCATGTCGGTCGGCCACGGCATGCAGGACGCCGCCAAGACCATCGGCATCGTGGTGCTCGCCCTCTTCGTCGGTGGCTACCAGGAGGACGCCACCTACATCCCGGAGTGGGCGTTCTGGACCTCGGCCGCCGTGCTGGCCGCCGGCACGTACGCCGGTGGTTGGCGGATCATCCGTACCCTCGGGCGGAAGATCATCGACCTGCGTCCGCCGGAGGGCTTCGCGGCCGAGACCGTGGCCAGCGGCGTGCTCTACTTCAACGCGCTGGTGCTCGGCGCGCCCATCTCGACCACCCACACGATCACCTCGGCGATCATGGGCGTCGGGGCGACCAAGCGGCTCTCCGCCGTGCGGTGGGGCGTGGCCGGCAACATCGTCGGCGCCTGGATCCTGACCTTCCCGGCGGCCGGCTCGATCGGCGCGCTGATGTACTTCGTCGTGCGCCCCCTGTTCAGCTGAGGTGAAAGGAAGGGTCCCCTGCTAACGCCTCGCGCATAGCAGGGGACCCTTCCTAACATCGCTCAGAGGTAGGAGACGCCGATCTGCGCGCGGACGTCGTCCAGCAGGGTCATTATCTCCAGGGTCGCCGAGTGCGGCACCAGCGGGCTCTCGGTCAGCCCCTCGGCCAAGCAGCGCTGCACCTCGATCGCCTCGTACTGGTAGCCGTTGCCGACCAGCTCCGCGCTGATCGTCTCGGCCGGCGAGTCCGCCCGGTGCAGGACGAAGCCGTCCGGCCGGAAGAACGGATCGGGCAGCTCGATCCGCCCGGTGGTGCCGATGATCGAGGCGGTGAGCCCGGTCGCCCCGACCATGCCGCAGCTCAGCGTGGCGACGGCCCCGGAGTCGTACCCGAGGACGATGCCGGTGTTCTCGTCCGTGCCCTCCGGGCCCAGCTTCGCCCACGACCGGACGTGCTGCGGCACGCCGAGGATCAGGTGGGCCAGGCTCACCGGGTAGACGCCCAGGTCCAGCAGCGCACCCCCGCCAAGCGCCCGGGCCCGCATCCGGTGCTCGGGCGGGAACGGCCCGGCCACGCCGAAGTCGGCGCGTACGCCGGTGACCGTGCCGATCGCCCCCTCGGCGATCAACTCGCAGGCGCGCAGGATGAGCGGGTTGCACCGCATCCACATGGCCTCCATCAGGAAGACGCCACCCGCGCGCGCGGTCTGGACCAGCTCGGTGCTGGTGGCCAGATCGAGCGTGAACGGCTTCTCCACCAGCGCCGGCTTGCCGGCGGCCAGGCAGGTGCGTGCCGCCTCGTAGTGCGCGGCGTGCGGGGTGGCGACGTAGATCGCGTCCACCTCGGGGTCTGCGGCCAGATCGTCCCAGGTGCCGTGCGCTCGGGTCACGCCGTGACGTTCGGCGAAGCGCTCGGCGCTCTCGGCGGTCCGTGAGCCGACCGCGACGAGTTCCGCGCCCGGCACCAGGCGGAGGTCTTCGGCGAAGCGAGCGGCGATGTGGCCGGTGGCCAGGATGCCCCAACGAGTCATGGCGTGACGCTACCGAAGATCACCTCCGGGCGGCACCGCTGATCCACCGCTCGGGACATCGCTCTAAGCTCGGCGTATGACCCTGGATCGTGGTTATCCCGCGCCGCCCGCGCTGGTGGAGCACGCCCGCCGGTTCCAGGCGTCGGGCGGGGTTCCCGCGGTTCCCCGGACGGCCGCCACCGTGCTGCTGCTGCGCCCGGCCGACGAGGGCTTCGAGGTCTACCTGATCCGCCGGGTCGCGGCGATGGCCTTCGGCGGCATGTACGCCTTCCCCGGCGGCGGCGTCGACCCCTCGGACTCGACCGCACACCTCGACTGGGCGGGGCCCGAGCCGGCCGACTGGGGCGTACGGCTCGGTGTGCCGCCGCAGGCCGCGCAGGCGGTGGTCTGCGCGGCGGCCCGCGAGGTGTTCGAGGAGGCCGGGGTGCTGCTCGCCGGCCCGGACACGGGACGGGTGGTCGGCGACGTCAGCGACGACGGCTGGGAGGCCGCCCGGGTCGACCTGGAGCAGCGGCGTACCGGCTTCGCCGAGTTGCTGGCCGCGCGGGACCTGACGCTCCGCTCCGATCTGCTGCTGCCGTGGAGCCGCTGGGTGACTCCGGACTTCGAGCCGCGCCGCTTCGACACGTACTTCTTCGTCGCGCTGCTGCCCGAGGGACAGCGGACCCGGGAGGTCTCCGGCGAGGCCGACCACGCCCTCTGGATCCGTCCTGCGGACGCCTGCCGACGGGCTGCGGCCGGTGAGTTGACGATGCTGCCGCCGACCCAGGTCACACTCGCCGAGGTGGCCGCCTGCGACGACCTGGCAGCGGTGGCGCGAGCGGCGGCGGCCCGGGACGCGGCCACCCCGATCACGCCGGTGCTGGACCTCTCCGACGAGGTCGATCCCCGCTTCTATCTGGGCGACCCGCCGACGCACTGACCCGCCTCAGCCCAGGTGGTAGTTGACGTGGGCGGACCAGCGGGCGAACCCGGTCCGCTCGTAGAGCGCCACCGCGCCGGTGTTGGACTCGTCGACGTAGAGCATCACCCGGTCCAGACCGCGCTGCTCCCGCAGGTACGCCAGCCCCGCCGTGGTCAGCGCCCGACCGAGACCGCCGCCGTGTGCGGACGGGTCCACCCCGAGTACGTACACCTCGCCGATGCGCGCCGAGCCTTCTCGCTCGTGCACCTTCGTCCAGTGGAAGCCGAGCAGCCGACCGGTCGCCGATTCGACGGCGAGCAGGAAACCGGCCGGATCGAACCACGGCTCGTCGAGGCGTACCCGCAGGTCGTCGGCGCTCCACCGGCCCTGCTCGGGATGGTCGGCGAAGGCCCGCGCGTTCAGGGTCAGCCAGGCGTCGTCGTCCTGGCCGGGGCGGAACGCACGCAGTTCCACCCCGTCGGGCAGGCGTGGCGGGTCCAGTGCGGTCAGCGGTCGACGCAGTTGCCAGAGCACCCGGGCGCGGCGGAAGCCGAGGTCCACCGCGAGCGCGGCGGCCGACGGGTGGTCGCCGTGTGCCCAGGCGCGCAGCGGCCCGGGTGCGGCGGCGACCACCGCCCGGGCCAGCGCCCGACCGATGCCGCGTCGCCGGTACGCCGGGTGCACCACGAGTTCCGCCCCGATCCCGCTGCCCGGGTCGCCGGTGTCCAGGTGGGCGTACCCGGTGAGGGTGCCGTCGTCGCGGGTCAGCAGGTGTATCGCGGGTGCCCGCTCGTCGCGCAGCCGGAGCAGGACGTGTTCGTCCAGCGGGTCCGCGCCGTCGGAGTCGCCCGCCGCCCGGGCCAGCGCCAGTACCTCGGCGATCTCCGTCGGCCCGAGCCGCTCGGTGCGGTGGACCTGGTCGCCGGTCGATCGAGTGCCGCTCATCCCGTCACCGTATCCGGGTCACCGGCGGCATCGCGGCGGTGGGCGGGACGACGCCGGTCAGAAGCCGTGACGCGGCAACGCCTGTACGTCGAGCCGGCCGCTCAGTTCGGGCAGGATGCGGTACAGGGCGTCCACTGTGCCCTGTCGGTCGCCTCCGGCATCGTGCAGCAGGACGATCGAACCGGGCTGCACCCCGTCGAGCACCGACGCGGCGATCCGGGTCGCGCCGGGCCGCTGCCAGTCGGAGGTGTCCAGCGTCCAGTGCAGCGGCGTCATGCCGAGTTCCCGGGCGGTGGCGACCAGGGAGTACGTCCAGGCGCCGCCGGGCTGGCGGTACCAGGCGATCGGGGCGTCCGGCACGGCGGCGCGGATCGCCTCACTGGTCCGCAGCAGATCGTTGCGGATCTGTTCCGGTGACCGCGCGCCCAGCGTCACGTCGTGGTCCCAGCTGTGATTGCACAGCGTGTGGCCGTCGGCCACGATCTGCTGGACGAGCCACGGGTACGCCTGGACGTTCTGGCCCACCAGGCAGAAGGTCGCGGTGACCCGGTGCTCCCGCAGCAGGGCGAGCACCTGGGGCGTGTAGTCCGGGTTCGGCCCGTCGTCGAAGGTGAGGGCGACGGTGCCGGTGCCGGTGGTGACCCGGGTGCCCATCGGGCCGAAGTTGGGGTCCTGGTTCTCGCCGTGGTCCGGGTCGTGCGGGACGCCGCTGGGCGGGACGGAGCTGGGTGTGCCGGTGGGTGCGGGGGAGTCCGCCGAGGGCGGGACCTGGTCGGCGTACTCGGGGTGCTCGGCACCGGTCGCGGTGACCGCGGAGTCGTTGCGCGGCTCCTCGGGCAGCAGGTTGCGCCCGAGCAGGTACGCCGAACCGAGCACCGCGGACACCACGAGCGCGATGATGCCGACCGCCTGTGCCGCGCCCACCGGTCGTCGTGCCGAGCTCCCGTAATACGTGCCCACCGCAGCCCCTTTTGCTGGTCGACTCGGCAGTCACCATAAGGCCGGCAAGTCGACCAAAAGGGGCGTATAGGGATTTAGCCCTCGACGGTGAGGGGGCGCAGCGCCAGGGCCGCGTGCTCGGTGGCCTCGGCCAGTGCCCGGTTCGACGGCACGACGAACTTGTAGCCCACCTGGCGCACGGTGCCGATCATCGACTCGTACTCGGAGCCGAGCTTGGCCCGCAGGCGGCGAACGTGCACGTCCACCGTTCGGGTGCCGCCGAAGTAGTCGTAGCCCCAGACCTCGCGCAGCAACTGGTCGCGGGTGAACACCCGGCCCGGGTGCTGGGCCAGGAACTTCAGCAGCTCGAACTCCTTGTAGGTGAGGTCGAGCGGGCGACCCTTCAGCTTGGCGGCGTAGGTGTCCGGATCGATCATCAGCTCGCCGGCCCGGATCGAGCCGCCGGCGCCGGCCGTGGCGTTGCTCAACCGGCCGACCGCGAGCCGCAGTCGGGCCTCCACCTCGGCCGGGCCGGCGGAGGCGAGGATGACGTCGTCCACGCCCCAGTCGGCGTTGAGCGCGATCAGGCCGGCCTCGGTGACGACCGCGACCAGCGGTACGCCCAGCCCGGTGGCGTGCAGCATGCGGCAGGTCGCCCGCGCCTCGCTCAGCTCGGAGCGGGCGTCGACGAGTACGGCGTCCGGGCTCGGGCCGGCGACCAGGGTGCGGACGTCGCGCGGTGCGGTGCGAACCGAGTGCGGCAGCAGGTCGAGTGCCGGCAGCACTGCGGATGGTTCGCCTGCCCGTGCGGTCACCAGCAGCAGGATCTCCACGATCACCTCCGTCCCGGCGGCCGGTGTGGCCGCACGCGACCAGCGGCACTCAGGACGAGTGGGCGCTGGGAACTTCCGTGGGTCCCGGCGTCGCTGACGGGCGGGTTTCGGCTTGAGACTAGCCGATGGCCCGGCTTGGACCTTGTCACGGTTTCCTGTTTGCACCTTCTGCCCCTGATCGCGGCCCAGGTTTTAACGTCGCGGAAACCGTGGCACCCGAGTTGTGCATATGGTCTGGCACGATCGGTGGGTGTTTCCCTCCAACTCGCCCGAGACCGACCGCGACCCGTGGGCGGACGACGCGCCCTCCGGTGAGGGCTCGGCACCGCGTACCGGTCCGGCCGTCGAGACCGAGGAGCGGGGCCGCTCCCGGGGCCCGCGACGGCTGCGCCGTGGCGGCTCGCCCCGGCGTGCCGACGACGCGCTCGACGAGGAGGAGGACGAGGACGAGGAACCACCGGTCGAGGTCCCCAAGAAGCTCTCCCTCGCCGTCGGCGGGTTCGCCGCGCTGCTCGGCGTCGGTCTGATCGTCGGCGCGCAGACCTCCGGGCCCGGCGACCGGGTGCCCTTCGCCATCGTGGTGTTCCTCGTCCAGGTGCTGTTCGTGCTGGCCTGGACGGTGGTGAACCGGCCGCCGGCCTCCGCGGTGGTGATCGGTGCCGGCGTGCTGGCCGCCGCCGTGGCCGACACCGTGGCCATCCGCACGGCCGAACCTCGCCTCCTGCCGCTGTTCTACGTCGCGGTCGGCGGGGTGCTCGTCGCGGTGCTCGGCCAGTTGGTCCGGCGGGTGGACCGGGTGCGGGTGACCGACTCGGTGCGGACCACCGCGACCATCGTGCTCGGCCCGGTCGCCTTCGCCACGCTCATCGTGCTCACCCGGGTTCCCGCCGGCACCCAGGCGATCGCGGTCTGCCTCGCGGCGAGCGCGGTCGCGCTCACCGTCGCCCGGCTGACCGACGCCGTCGCGGCCTGGCCCCGACTCGCGCCCCAGGTGCCGCGCGGGGCCGCCGGGGTGGTCGGTGGCGCCATGGTGGGTACGCTCGTGAGCGCGTTGCTCGGCGGCTATCTGGTCACCCCGTTCACCCCGACCCGGGCCGCGATCATCGGCCTGGTCACCGCAGTCGTCGCCGTGCTGGCCGACCTGGCCTCCGGGTACGCCGCGGCGGGTCGACTGATGGCGGGCGAGCTGCCCGACGCGTGGGCGGCCCGGCACGTGCAGGGGCCGCTCGCCGGCTTCGCGATGGCCGCCCCGGCCGCGTACCTGATGTGCCGACTGGTGTTGTAGCCGGCCGCTGCGGCGGGCGGTTGAGGGATCCGGACATCGGGTAACACCGGTGCGCCGCCGGGCGTACCGGTGATTCGACCGGTGTCGACGCGACAGGACAGGAGAAGGCGTGGAGCACGAGCAGACCTATGGACGGCGACCGCGGCGACGGGGGCGCAAGGTACTGATCGGCTTCGTCGTCCTGCTGCTCGTACTCGTCGGGCTGATCGCGATCGCCGACCGGGTCGCGGCGAACGTGGCCGAACGCACCATCGCCGACGAGGTCCGCCAGCAGGTGGCCCAGCAGGGTGCGCAGTCCTCTCCGCCCGAGGTCGAGCTGGGCGGGTTCCCCTTCCTCACCCAGGTGCTCGACGGCCGGTACGAGCGGATCACCATCCGGCTGCGCGACGTACAGGGCTCGGTGCAGGGTGACGCGGTCGCGCTGCCCAGCCTGGACGTGGACGCCCGCAACGTGCGCGCCTCGCTGGACACGTTGCGCACCGGCCAGGGCGAGGTGGTGGCCGAGACGGTCAACGGGACCGGCACGATCAGCTACCAGAGTCTGGCCGCGCTGCTCGACCGCGAGGGCCTGACCCTCGGTGAGCAGGACGGGAAGCTCGCCGTGACCGCCCCGCTGGACGTCCTCGGCCAGCGGCTCACCGTCACCGGCATCGCCGAGATCGTCGTCGGTGAGCAGGGGCAGATCGCGCTCCGCTTCGAGGACCTGGACGCCGAGGGGCTGCCCAACGTCGCGATCGCCCGCACTCTGCTGAACAATTTCGCCCGCAGCATCTCGGTCGACGTACCCCTGCCGGAGCTGCCGTTCCAGCTCACCGTCCGGGAGGTCGTGCCGAGGCCGGAGGGGCTGACGGTGACCGCGGACGCACGGGACGTACCGATCAACTCGGTCGGCTGACCCCGGCGCCGACGTCCCGGATGCTGGTCGGCCCGGTGGAGATTCATGAGATCGCTGGTAGGCTCCCTGGTCATGGGGACGCTCCTCACCAAACGGCGCGCGGTCGACCTGTGCCGCGTGGCCACCTGCCTGTGTCGCCCCGTCATCTGACGGCGGGGCTGTTTCGGGCCGCCTAGCGGCCTAAGGCACTCGGGGTACGCGTACCTGATCCCGGTGCACCCCACCGGACGCCCGGCAGCGGCGCCGTCGCACGAATCCCGTGATCCGTTCCTAGCTATGGGTCCCGCGCGTGGTGCGACTCCTTCATCACAGCGATCTCCGCGCGCTGGCTCACCATCCATCCTCACCAGGGAGTGATCTGATGAGTCGCGACACCGCACTCGTCTCGGCCGAGTGGGCCGAGAAGAACCTCGACGCTCCGGGCGTCGTCTTCGTCGAGGTCGACGAGGACACCTCGGCCTACGCCACCGGTCACATCGCCGGTGCGATCAAGCTCGACTGGAAGACCGACCTGCAGGACCCGGTCCGCCGGGACTTCGTCAACAAGGCCCAGTTCGAGGCGCTGCTCTCCGAGCGCGGCATCAGCAACGACGACGTCGTCGTCCTGTACGGCGGCAACAACAACTGGTTCGCCGCGTACGCGTACTGGTACTTCAAGCTCTACGGCCACGGCGACGTCAAGCTGCTCGACGGCGGTCGCAAGAAGTGGGAGCTGGACGGCCGTCCGCTGGTCCGCGACGAGGTGACCCGCTCCGCGACGCAGTACGTCGCGCAGGAGCCGGACACCAGCATCCGGGCCTTCCGCGACGAGGTCGTCGCCGCGATCGGCACCAAGAACCTGGTCGACGTGCGCAGCCCCGACGAGTTCGCCGGCCGCCTGCTCGCCCCCGCTCACCTGCCGCAGGAGCAGGCCCAGCGGGGTGGCCACATCCCCACCGCGATCAGCGTGCCGTGGTCGAAGGCGGCCAACGAGGACGGCACCTTCAAGTCCGACGACGAGCTGCGCAAGATCTACGGCGAGGCCGGGCTGGACGACGGCAAGGAGACCATCGCGTACTGCCGGATCGGCGAGCGCTCCTCGCACACCTGGTTCGTGCTCCAGGAGCTGCTCGGCCACCGCAACGTGAAGAACTACGACGGATCCTGGACCGAGTACGGCTCGCTGGTCGGTGTGCCGGTGGCACTCGGCGACGAGCCTGGGGAGGCCTGAGATGACCGCTCCGACCGCCGCCGGTTGCGCCGCACCGGATCAGGCCGCGCCGTTGCCGGCCGGCATCGACCTGGAGAAGGAAACCGTCATCACCGGCGTCGTCCGCGCCGCCGAGGGTGACCCGGTGCCGGGTGCCTACGTCCGGCTGCTCGACTCGACCGGCGAGTTCACCGCCGAGGTGGTGACCTCTCCGGCCGGTCAGTTCCGGTTCTTCGCCGCTCCCGGCAACTGGACCCTGCGGGCCCTGTCCCGGCACGGCAACGGCGACACCGCCGTGACCGCAGGCCGAGGCGTCACCGAGGTGACCGTCACGGTCACCGACTGACCCACGCTCTGATCGGCCTCGTGGCCCGCGTCCCCCGTACCACCGGGGGACCCGGGCCACGAGCCGTCTGCGCCCTTCCGCGACGCGGTACGTCAGCCGACCTTGCGGCGGGCCTTGGCACCCCACTTGGCGGCGGTCACCAGCAGGGCACCGAGCCCCAGCAGGATGCTGCCGAGCAGGCCGACGGTGGCGGTGGAGGCGCCGGTCAGCGGGAGGTCCTGGTTCGCGGACATGTTGTCACCTCCCTCAGCCCTTCACGCCGACCGCCATGCGCGCCGGGGAGTCCCAGACGCACCGGTCGACCGTCGGCTGTCGGATCGCCTTCACCAGGGCGTGCACCAGGATCACCCGGTACAACAGGTCGGCGAAGACGATCACGGGGAGGAACAGCGGTAGGCGGGGGCGTCGGAGCCGCCACGCGGCGAGGCCGACCCAGAGGCTCTGTCCGGCCAGCATGAGCCCCAGCCCGGCCAGTAGCCCGGGGCCGGCGGTGGCGAGCAGCCAGAGCGTCACCGGGCCGCCGGCCACATACAGCACCCAGTGCAGCATCAACAGCAGGTACGCGAAGTCGAAGCGGCTGGTGTGCCGACCCACCCGGTGCCCGATGACGCCCTGGAAGGTGCCCCACATCCAGCGCAGGTTCTGCCGGTACCAGTCGGGCAGCGTGGTCGGGTCCTGGAGGTGTGCCAGGGCGCGTGGCGCGTACACGACCCGGCCGAGGTTGCGCCGGTGCGTCTCCAGCACCCAGTACGTGTCGTCGACGATGTACGGCGGCTGCTGCGGCAGCACGGTGTCCAGCAGTTCGGTGCGGTACACCGAGTTCGAGCCGGAGATGCAGTTCATGACGTTGAAGTGGCTCTGGATCCGACGGATCACCGCCTGGTACATCCAGTAGCTGTAGGCCCGCTTGGCCAGCCACGGGTTCCACCGCCGCTCCGGCGGCCACCACGTGACGTTGTGGCCCACCGCGATGCCGACCTCCTCGGTCAACTCGGCCAGGGCGGCGGTGACGAAGTCCGGTGCGACCACCACGTCGTCGTCGAGGATGGCGACCGCCCGGTAGTGCGTACCGAGATCGAATTCGACGTATCCGGCGTGCAGGGCGGCCGGCTTGCCGACGTTGCGGGTCAGGTCCAGCACCCGTGCGCCGGCGACCGCAGCGAGGTGTTCGGTGTCGTCGGTCGAGGCGTCGGAGACCAGGTACACGTCGCTGCCGGTGGCGCGGGCCGCGCGTACCGTCTCGGCGATGGTCGCGGCGCCGTTGCGGCAGGCGATCAGGACCGCCACCTGGTCGGCGCGTACCGGGCCGTAGCGCGGTGGCCGGATCCCGTGACGCGGCCGGTAGGCCACCTCGGGGCGGACGAAACCGTACCCGAACGAACCGACGATCAGCAGCAGCGCGAGGGCACTCACAGTGATGGTCGAGACCAGGAGGACTTCCAGCATGACAGCCAATCCGCAGGCGGGAGAGTTTGTGAACGCCGCTCGCGTTGAGGCGTGCTGCTAACGCTAAGTGATGTACCGCTGGTCGCCAAGAGCGATGATCGCTTTCGTCCGTTCGGCCGACGACCGGATGACCCTCCGGCCGGGCGGAAACGCCGATGACCAGGAGGAACAGTCGGGTGGACGGACGCGCGACAGGAGTTGGCGGGCGCGCCGAGATCTCAATCTTGGAGAGTTTCCGTTAGCTGATAACGGAAACTCTCCAAGATTGGCGGTGACTCTCGCTCGTGAGCTGCCTCGTCAGGTCGGCAGCGCGCGTAGCGGGTGGCGGATAGGGCGGCGATGGCCGCCGGTCCGTGAACGGACCGGCGGCCACCACTGGTAGTGCGTCAGATACCGGTCGCTCTGGTGCAGGTCGACGCGGGATCAAGGGCGAAGTCGAGCGAGCCGACGATGCCCGCCTCGATCTGGTGCCGCTTGACCTGCGGCACCCAGCCGTCCTTGGCCACGATCACCTCGTACCGGCCCTTCGGCAGCCACCAGGCGTACTTGCCGTCGGCGCCGGAGGTCAGGGTCGTGCCGGTGCCGGCCGAGATCAGGTTCACCCGGACGGTCGCCGCCACCGACACCGTCACCCCACCGCAGGTGGTGCCGGTGACGGTGCCCTGGATCTTGCCCCAGCTCGACGGCGGCGAGACGTTCATCTCCACCGACACCGGCGTCACCGGGTACGGGGTGTCCGAGGCGACCGCCAGTTCGGCGTCGTACCGCCCTGGCTGCTGCAACCCGGCCGCCGCGGTGGCGGTGAGCGTCACCGTCACCGTCCGGGAGGCGCCCGGTGCCAGCGTGAAGGTGGTCGGGGAGCTGGACAGCCAGGGCACGTCCGCCTCGGCGGCACACTGCTCCAGACCACCGAGCCGCTCGCTGTCCGCCGAGCCCACGAAGGAGCTGGGCGAGCCACCGATCTTGTACGCGCCGCAGGCCGCCGCGCCCCGGTACCGGCCGAACTGGGCGTTGGGCAGGTCACGCCAGGCCCCGGTGGCCGGGTCGTAGGCGATGGTGCGGTTGCTGACCGCCGTCGAGCCGGCCGTCACGCCACCGGCCAGCACGAGCATTCCGCCGGCCGCCGCGTACTGGGAGCCCCACAGCTCGGTGGGCATGCTCGGCAGCGCGCTCCACGTGTCGGCCGTCGGGTCGTACCGGTAGGCGTCGGTGTACTCGGTGCTGCCGGTGCCACCGGCACAGTGCACCGTCTCACCGAGCCCGCCGCAGGCCAGCCAGGACACCGGGTGCGGGTAGGCGGCCCGGGTGCCGAACGTGCCGGTCGCCGGGTCGAAGACCACCAGCCGGTCGGAGTCCGTGCAGGTGGCGTCGGCGCAGCCGCCGACCAGGTACACCTTCCCGTCGACCACCGCCCCGCCGGCCGCCGCAGCCGGTGCCGGGTTGGTCGCCCCCGGCACGGTGCTCCAGGTGCCGGCGACCGGATCGAAGACGTCGACGGTAGCCACCGTACGGTCGTCCGCGCCCCAGCCGCCGATCACGTACAGCTTGCCGTTGACCGCTGCCGCGACCGGCTTGGAACGGGCCACCGGTAGGTCCGGCAGGGCCGTCCAGGCGTCGGCACCCGGGTCGTACGCCCAGGCCCGCCGCTCGGTGCCGGTGCCACCGCCACCGCCGACCGAATAGATCTTCCCGTCCAGCCACGCGGCGGCGTTGTCATAGATCGCGGCCGGCAGCTTGGCGATCGGGCTCCAGGCGTCGTCGGCCGTGGTACGCACCTCGGGTGCCGCCCCGCCGTACGCGACTCCGGTGCGGGCCTTGCTGATCCCCTTCATCTTCTGTTCCCGCAGCGGTGCGCCGGACTGGTTCAGCAGCTCGAACGTGCCGGTGCGTTCCAGCAGCTCGACGGCGGCCGGCGCGCTGCCGGTGTTGCGCACGGTCAGCTTGGTGGTCCGGGTGCTGTTGTAGGGCTGGTGCGACACGACCGACGGGGGGCTGACCGTGAGCCGCCCGGCGCCGAGGGCGAAGTCGGCCCGCTTGACCCGGTCGGCGTCGACCGTGACCTGCTTGGTGGCCGGCTGGTACGGGGGACGGCTGGCGGTGAACGGGTGGGTGCCGGTCAGGCCGGAGAAGAGCCAGTAGAAGCCGTCCGGCTCGGCGGTGTCCTCCGGGGTCGCCGTCGACACCGCGCGGTCCTGCGGCCGGTCGTCGCTGACCACGGTCACGCCGTCCACGGGCGCACCGGTGTTGCGGTCGGTGGTGGCGCCGACCACCAGCCCACCGGGCACCGGGGTGCACTCGCGGTTGACCACCTCCACGTCGTCCACCTGCCACCACCAGGCGAAGGTGCCCTTGAACCGGAAGCGGACCAGGGCCGAGGCGGCGTTCGCCGCCGGGGTCAGCGCCACCTCCTCGACGCGCGGGCCGCGCCGGCTGGTGGTCTGGTGCCAGACGTTGGTCCAGGTGGCGCCGGAGTCGACGGAGACGTCGACGTCGGCGGTGTCGGTGATCCCGACGGCCCGCCAGTCGCTGCGGAAGCGCAGCACCGGTGCGGCGGTGCCGGAGAGGTCCAGCGGCGGGGCGATCAGGTCGGTGTCCTGGGTGTTTCCGCTGCCCAGGGCGTCACTGTCGACGATGGCGAACCCGCCGGCACCACCGGTCAGGTTGCCGCGCGAGCGGGCGTCGGTGAACGTCCAGCCACCGGAGGCGGTGCGGTTGTCGACCCGCCAACCGGCCGGGGTGCCGGTGCCGTCGAAGCTCTGGGTCAGCAGCGGGGCCCCGAACCGTCCGGTGTAGCCGGCGGCGGTGCACCCGGCCTCGACGGGGACGGCCACGTCGGCCGTGGTGGCCGCACCGCCGACCGGCACCTCCCGGGTCACCGTGCGGTAGCCCGGGTAGTGGGCGGTCACGGTGAGGCGGTACGTGCTGCCGCCCGGCGCGGTGAACGAGTAGCGACCGGTGACCGGGTCGGTGAAGACCGGCCCACCGGGCCGCCCGGCCACCTCGACCTTCGCGTACAACGGCCAGCCGTGTCCGGAACCGTCGGTGACCTTTCCGCTGACCGTGACCGTCGGGGTCGCCGTCAGCGCGAAGTTCCGGGTGACGGCCTCGCCCTCGGCCACCGTGACGGTCGCCGACTGACCGGCGTAGCCGTAGGCGCTGACGGTCAGGCTGCTCTCGCCGGCCGGCACGTTGAGCGCGTACCGGCCGTCGGCGCCGGTGGTGGAGGTGCGGGTGCCGTCGGTCACGGTGGCACCGGCGACCGGGTCGTCGTCGGCCGCGTCGGTGACCACGCCGGTGACCCGGCCCACCGGGCCGCGTGGGGCGTCCCGCACCGCCGCGTACGCGTCCAGGCGTCCCTCGCCGAAGACGTTGTTGTCGGCCGGGGTGCCCCCGCAGGTGGTGGCGTCGACGTCACGGGCGGTGCGGTCGAGCAGTGCCTCGGTGCCGGCCACGTCCCCGCGCAGACTCGGCGCCGCCGCCCAGACCAGCGCGACCGTGCCGGCCACGTGCGGGGCGGCCATCGAGGTGCCGCTGAACGAGGCGTACCCGCCGTTGCGGACGCTGGAGCGGACGTTGCTGCCGGGCGCGGCGATGTTGGGCTTGATCTGGTCGGTGCCGGAGCCTCGGCCGGAGAAGCTGGCGATGGCGTTGTTCACGTCGTACGCGCCGACCGCGTACGCGTTGGCGTTGTCACCGGGCGAGCCGGCGCTGCCGCAGGCCGGTCCGTCGTTGCCGGAGGAGAAGACCGGGAACATGCCGGCGGCCCGCCAGGCGGCGACGGTCTGCTGGTACCACGGGTCGCCCCCGTCGCCGCCCCAGGAGTTGTTGACGATGTCGGGGCGCAGGTCCGGACGGGGGTTCTGCCCGGCGGCGTCGGTCGGCGCGAGCACCCACTGGCCGGCGGCGAGCAACGAGGCGTCCGCGCAGCTGTTCGAGCCGCAGCCCTTGGCGGCGATCCACCGGGCGCCCGGGGCCACGCCGATCTGGTTGCCGTCGCCGTCGTCACCGACCATGGTGCCCATGGTGTGCGTGCCGTGGTCGTTGTTGTCGCAGGGTGCGGCGCCGGCGCAGACGCCGGTCGGGTCGAACCAGTTGTATGTGTGGTCGAAGCCGTCGCCGAGGTTGCCCCGGTAGGAGCCGACCAGCGCGGGGTGGTCGTACCGCACGCCGCTGTCGATGTTGGCGACCACGACGCCCTCGCCACGGTCGCCGAACTCGTCCCACACCTGCGGTGCGCCGATGTTGGTCAGGCCCCACTCGACGGCCGCGGTGCGGGCCCGGGCGGTGTCGGTGGCGGTCGGCCGGACCAGCGGGTAGCTACGGCTGGGGGAGAGCCTGGCCACCTCGGGCCGTCGGGCGATCTCGTCCAGCAGCGCCTTGTCACCCTCGACCCGGATCGCGTTGGCGATCCAGTACGCGGTGTGCGGCACCTTGCGCTCGTCGAGCAGCGCCCGCAGGTCGTGTTGGGTACGGCTGGCGGTGCCGGTCAACAGCCGGTGCACCTCGTCCGCCCGACGGTCGGCGTCGCGCAGCCGGGCGGCGTCGGCCAGCGGAGCGGTCTCCCGCAGGTACACCAGGAACGTCGTGGTCGACGCGGTGTCGAACCGGTCGAGCAGCCCCTGGTCGACGGCGGCCCGGTGTGCCGTCGGCTGCGGGGGCGGTGCGGCGACGGCGGGCTGGGCGGTGACGGCGAGTACGGCGGCGGCCAGCAGCGTCACCGCCCGCCACCGTGATGACCGTGCGGATGGTCGTGTGAACAAGGTTCCTCCCCCACGTCGTCGGCCCCGATCCGTTCGGGGCCGGAGACCCGCGCGCCGGGATGCGACGTCGCGGAGCGGACCGGACGATGTGGGTGGCTGATGGTGAGCGCCCGCCCGCTGAGAGTCATGCTCTTGCTCCGACAGTCAGTGATCAATGGACGGCGTCGGTCAGTACTCGGTCAGTGACGTGGCGGGATCCTGACCGTTAGTCTGATTCGGGGGCTCCATCGGTGACTGTCGTTGGCGATTGATGGAAAGTCGCAGGTCAGCACGGTGCTCTCGGGGGAGGCAACGTGTCCGTTGAGGAGATACCGATCCTGGTCTGCGTCAGCTCCGACGCCTCGGTCCGGCACCGGGTCATGCAGCGGCTGGACGGGGTGGGGCCGGTGGTGATCTGTAGTGATCTCGCGCAGTTGCGCGCGATGTTCCCGGCCCCGCTGGCCGAGCCCGCCGTGTCGACCGACGAGCCGACCGGCCGACCGGCGAGCTGGGGCGACCTCGTGGTGGACCGGGCCGGGCACCTGGTCACCTGGCGGGGTGCGCCGCTGGGCCTGACGCGTACCGAGCGGGAACTGCTGGCCCGGCTGATGAGCCCGCCGCTCGCGCTCTGGAGCTACGAGCGGCTGTTCGCCTCCGTCTGGGGCGGCGCGTACCTCGGTGACACCGCCATCCTGCACTCGGCGGTGAAGCGGTTGCGGCGCAAGCTGCGGGCGCTGCCCGGGGGCCCGCAGGTGCAGACGGTCCGGGGGGTGGGCTACCGCCTGAGCACCCCGCCGGAGGCCGCCGACGGGCGTCCCGGCGAGGCGCTACACCACGCGTGACACCATGACCCGGTGAGCGGCGCTGTCCAGACGGGGTATCCCCCGCCCGCAGGTCCCCGGCCCCCGGCCCCCGAATCCCGGTGGCCGCGCTGGCTGATCGTGGCGACCGTGGCCTGGGCGGTGCTGCTCGCCGGTCTCACCTGGCGCTCCGCCCGGCAGGACCCGCCGACCGTCCGCGAGCAGCGCACGCTGGCCGAGGCCGGCCCGGTGGTGGACGCCGCCATCGGCGAGCTGGTGGCGGCGAGCTGGGGTGCGGTGCCCGCGCTGGTCGCCCCCGAGGTGGACCGGGGCTGCCGGATCACCCCCTTCGCCGAGGGAGCGGAGCTGGTCCGGGCCGTCGACCTGGCGGTGCCGGTGGGCGAGGAACGGGCCGCACTCCAGGAGATCTCCGACCGGCTCCCCACGGCGTGGCGGTCCGGCGTCCGGGTCACCTCCGAGGGGCCCCGGCTGCGCGCCGACGCGGGCGAGTTCGTCACCGTGCTGGGACGACCCGTCTCCGACGGCCGGATCCGGTTGACCGCGGACACCGGGTGCCGAATGGTCGGCGACGACTACTCCGCGCCGGGGACGGACGCCGCCGGAGCCGAGGTCGGTGCCCTGACCGAGGCGCTGCGCACGCTCGGCAGCACCGCGACCGAACCCGACGAGGTGGTGGCCGCGCCGTGCCCGGGCGGCGGGTCGGCGCGTACCGTCCGGTCCGCCGCCGGCGCGCTGCCCGCGTCGCCGCAGGCCACGCTCGCACCGCTGGCGGGCGGCACGCCGGTGGTCGACACCAGCGAGGTGTACGCCTTCCGGCGCGACGGCGTTGCGGTCCTCGCCGACCTGGGCGCGGGCGAGGTGGTGCTCGCCGCCACCACCGGCTGCACCGGCTGATCGGCGCGACCGGCTGCGCCGGCTGACCCGCTCAGCCGAGCGCGTCGTCCCGGCTGCGACTGCGGCTGCGACCCAGCGCGTCCGCGCGTCCCCAGCGGCCGGGGATGTCCAGCAGCTCGACCCGCCCGATGCCCTGCGGCACGTACGGGTCGACGATCAGGTGCTCGCCCTGCGGTTCGAGCCCGAGCATCACCCGCAGCAGCATCAACGGCGTCCCCGCCGACCAGGCCTGCGGGCTGCACGCGGTCGGGTACTGCACCGGGTACTCGGTGAGGTCGCGCTCGTACCCGGCGAACGCCTCCGGCAGCCGACCGTCGAAGTAGCGCGCCGCCGCCAGGATCGACTCGCAGATCTGCCCGGCCTGGGCGCGGAAGCCGTACTTCCACAGTCCCCAGGCGATGAGCGAGTTGTCGAACGGCCAGACCGTGCCGACGTGGTAGCCGATCGGGTTGTACCGCCCCTGGTCGTCGGCGAGGGTACGGACGCCCCAGCCGGAGAAGAGGCGCGGCCCGACGAGGTGGTCGGCGATCCGCCGGGCCCTCGACTCCTCGACGATGCCGCTCCAGAGCAGGTGCCCGATGTTGGAACTGAGCGCGTCCACCGGCGTGCCGTCGGCGTCCAGGGCCAGCGCGTAGTACTCCTTCTCGGGCAGCCAGAAGTCCCGGTTGAACCGTTCCTTCAGCTCGGCGGCCTCCCGTTCCAGCCGGTCGGCGTACTCCGGGTCGTTCCAGAACAGCCGCGCCATCCGGGCGCCGCGCAGCTTGGCGTCGTACGCGTAGCCCTGCTGTTCACAGGTGGCCCGGGGAAAGCTCGGCAGCCGGCCGTCGGCGTAGGAGATCGCGTCCCACGAGTCCTTCCAGCACTGGTTCTCCAGGCCGGTCTTCGGGTTGCGGGTCTGGTACCAGAGATAGCCGGTGCCGAGCAGGTCGCCGTACGTGTCGATCCAGGCCAGCGCGCCCCGGGCAGCCAGTTCCAGCCGCTTGACCAGGGCCACGTCGCCGGTCCACCGCTCGTACTCGTCGAGCAGGATCACGAACAGCGGCGTGGAGTCGGCGGCGCCGTAGTAGGGCGAGTGCGGCTGCTCCTCGAAGCCGGCGGTCTCGCCATAGCGCAGCTCGTGCAGGATCTTGCCGGGGTCCTCGTCGCGGAAGTCGTCCAGCCGGTGGCCCTGGAGACCGGCCAGCATCGTCAGCGTGGGTGGGATCAGTTCCGGCTGGAACGGCAGGACCTGGAGCGAGGTGATGATGCTGTCCCGGCCGAACAGGGTCATGAACCAGGGCAGCCCGGTGGCCAACAGGCGGACGCCGAGCGCGATCGACTCGTACCGGAGCGCGGCCAGGTCGTCGAGACTGCGCCGGTACGCCTCGGTCAGCGGCTGGTAGTCGCAGCTCAGCTTCGGGGCCTTGGCGATGAACTCGGCGTGCTCGGCCTGGATGACGGCGGTCGTCCGGCTGCCGGAGAAGGGGAGTTTGCTGCGGACGTCCTCGCCCCGGGCGCCGTAGATCGTGGTGGCGACGGTGAGCCGGGTGGTCCACTCGCCGTGCGGCCCGATCTCGATCGGAAAGGTCATCCCGGTCAGGTCGACCTCCGCCGGTGCGCTGCTGCTGATCACCGTCTCCCGGTGGAACGCCTCCCGGCGGTAGTCCAGGCGCAACGCGTTCTCGCCGGGGGAGGCGGTGTGCTCCCCGCGCTTGCGCTGGGTGTCCTTGATCTCGAAGAGGTCGGCGAAGTCGGCGCCCATCTCCATCCGGACGGTGAACGTCATCGGCTGCCCGGAGTGGTTGAGCACGGTCAGCTCCTCCTCGAAGCTGCCGCTGATGGCCCGGCTGCGGATCACCGAGACCTTGGCGTCCAGGAAGTGGGTGGGCTCGCCCGGCACCAGGAAGTACCGGGTCCGATGCGACTCCGAGTCGTCCATCGACAGCGCGTGCAGCCGCTCGCCGTCGAGCAGCAGCAGCCAGGTGGAGAGGAACCGGGTGTCGAAGGAGAACAGGCCGGTGGGGAAGTCGATCGCCGGCTCGATGTCGCCGCGCCTGTCACTGACCAGGAAGGTGTTGCCGTCCAGGATGCTGACCAGTTCCTTCACCGGGTCCGCCTGACATGCTCGCGAGCGACCTCACGCGGGTCCCGGGTGCCGGGGGGTGCCGGGAAGAAGCGCCGGAAGGCGAGGAACAGGACCACGTCCCCGGTGTACGTGCTCTCGTTGCGGAACACCGCGGAGATGCTCTGCGCCTGGCCGGTGACCAGCCGGTCGAACAGGTTCACGCCGCAGTACCAGACGGCGTCGGCGGACTCCGGGCCCTGGCCCACCTCGGCCGCGCCCGGTCGCATGCGGACCAGCCAGTGCTCGGTGTGGTGGCCGTCGGAGAGGTCGATCCGGAGCTTGCCCGCCACGGGGGCGCGGAGTACCTCCGGAGCCCGGGCCGGCAGCGCCGCGAAGAACTGCTCGGTCGCCTCGGTCACACCCGAATCGTAGGCATTAGCCCGAGTTGTCGGGCCGGTTCCGGCGCGCTGCCCTCAGTACACGAGCGCCTGTGCGCCCTCGGCCATCGTCTCCTCCACGAAGACGGCGGCACCGGCGATCCGTACGCCGGGGATGACGTCGCCGGTGCCGATGTCCCGGCGGGCGGCGCACTGGGTGCAGGCGGTCACCGTGCCGGTCGCCAGGATCACGTGCAGCAGCTCGGCCAGCGGCGCGGAGTGCGGCAGCTCGAAATTCTGTGCGCGACCGGGCAACGCGAACCAGGTCGACTCACCGGTGAGCCAGAGCGAGACGTGTACGCCGGCCGCCGCCGCAGTGGCGGCGACGGTGAACGCCTGGGCGCATCGCTCCGGCGCGTCGGCGCCGGCGGTGGCCTTGACGACGAGAGTGCGGGCCATGCCGCCCAGCATAAGATGGCCCGGATGGTCACCGAGATCGGGTTCGTCAGCCTGCTGGTCGCCGGCCTGGGCGCGCTCGCCGGCGGTCTGGTTTACCTGGCGGTCCTCATAGCGAGAGGCAGATAATTGAGCGCGTCGGACGATAATCCGCTGGCACCGCCGCCGTGGCTGAACGCGCCGCCGGTCGAGCCGTACCCCTTCGAGGAGAGCCACGACCTGCGGGTCGGGCCGAAGCTGCATCCGAGCCTGGACGGGCTGCTGCCGTACGTCGGCGTCTGGCGGGGACGCGGCCGGGGTGGCTTCCCCACCATCGAGGACTTCGACTTCGCCCAGGAGATCCGGATCAGCCACGACGGCCGTCCGTTCCTGCACTACGAGTCGCGGGCGTGGATCCTCGACGAGCAGAGCCAGCCGGTGCGTCCGGCCGGTCGGGAGGTGGGCTGGTGGCGTCCGGTGCTCGACGGTGACCGGGTCACCGACGAGCTGGAGGCGCTGCTGACCGTCCCCACCGGCGTGATGGAGCTGCACGTCGGGCGGCGCAAGGGCACGCAGATCGAGTTCGTCACCGACGCGGTGGTGCGGACCTCCACCGCCAAGGAGGTGACCGCCGGGCACCGGCTCTTCGGCATCGTCGAGGGAGCGCTGCTGTACGCGCAGGACATGGCCGCGGTCGGCCAGCCACTCACGCCACACCTGTCGGCACGCCTGATCCGGGTGGCCGGCTGAGCCGACCGACGTCTGGCGTTCGGCTTCCGGCCAGCCGTCAGGGCAGCCCCCCGGCCAGCCGTCAGGGCAGCGGGAAACCGAGCAGTTCCTGCACCGCCCCGGTACGCGTACCGGGCGGCAGCGGCGTGCCGTCGAGACTGCGCACCGCCACCGCGCCGCGTACCGACGAGGTGAGCCAGACGCCGTCGGCGGTGCGCAGCCCGGCCGGGGTGACCATCCGTTCGTCGGCCGTGCAGCCCAACTCGGCGGCGTGCGCCAGCAGCCACGCGACGGTGGTGCCGGGCAGGATGCCGGTGTCCCGGGCCGGCACCGTGCACAGGGTGTCCCCGTCCAGCCAGACCACGTTGGCGGTCGGTCCCTCCAGCACGTACCCGTCGGAGGAGACCCAGAGCACGTCGTCGACGCCGGCCCGGGCCGCCCAGCGGCGGGCGGCGGTGCTCGCCGAGTACGAGGTCGACTTGAGGCCGGCGGGGAGCCAGTCGAGATCCGGTCGGGCGTGCGCGGGTACGCCCAGCGCAAGCGTGGCCACCCGTACCCCGTCCCGGCGGGCCAGCCGAGCCGTGGTCGGCACCTCGGCGAGGGTGGCGTACACGGTGGGTCCTCCGCCGCCTTCGGGGCCGCGCGTACAGATCAGCCGGAGCGCGCCCTCGACCTCGGTCGGCCAACCGGCGGCGACGTCCTCCAGCAGCGCGACCAGGTCGGCGTCGGGCGGCAGGGGCAGCTCGACGGCGGCTGCGCCGGCCCGCATCCGGGCCAGGTGCTCCTGCCGCAGCCACGGCCGACCACCGCGCAGGTGCATGGTCTCGAACAGCCCGTCGCCGTGCAGGACGCCGAGGTCGTCGCCGCGCAGCAGTGGCTCGCCGGGCGGTCGCAGGCCCTGGCCCAGTACGCCGATCCGCGACGCCACCATGCGGCCGAGCCTAGTGCCGACGCCCGCACACGGAGGTACGCGCATCTCCGAACTATGATCGGAGGGTGTCCGAATCCTCCCTGGCGGAACTGCTCCGCGCCCGTGGGCTGCGGCTGACGGCGCAGCGGCAGCTGATCCTGCAAGCGGTGCTGGACCTGGGGCACGCCACCCCGGAGCAGGTGCACACGGCGGTCCGCGAGGTCGCCGCCGGTGTCAACATCACCACCATCTATCGCACGTTGGAGCTGCTGGAGCGGCTCGGCCTGGTCACCCACACCCATCTGTCGCACGGGTCGCCGACCTACCACGCCGCCGGTGAGGACCAGCACGTCCACCTGGTCTGCCGGGAGTGCGGCGCGATCGACGAGATGGAGCCCGAGCTGCTGCGGCCGCTGGCCGACCAGTTGGCGACGGAGCGGGGCTTCCGGGTCGACATCGGCCACGTCTCCTTCTTCGGCGTGTGCGAACGGTGCGGAGACGGGGACGGGGAGCAGAAATGATCGACATCGCGGGTGCGGTGACCGTGGAGAGCATCGACGAGGCCAGCCGGGACCAGCCGGAGCCGGCGCACGCGGCGGCCGGCGTACGGTCGGTGGCCGCGCACTACGGCGACCCGATGCGTGAGCAACGGCTGCTGGACACCGAGGTCGGCCTGGTGGACCGGTCGCACCGGGGCGTGGTCGCGGTGCCGGGCGCGGAGCGGATCTCCTGGCTGCACACCCTCACCACCCAGCACCTGGCCGACCTGGGGCCCTGGCAGGGCACCGAGCTGCTGGTGCTCTCGCCGCACGGGCACGTCGAGCAGCACGCCATGGTGACCGAGGACGGCGACACCCTCTGGCTGGACACCGAGCCCGGCGCCACCGGGGGCCTGTTGGGCTACCTGGAGAAGATGCGCTTCTTCAGCCGGGTCGAGCCCCGCGACGCCACCGCCGAGTACGCGCTGCTGTCGCTGGTCGGGCCGAAGGCGCCCGACGCGGTGGCCCTGCTGGACGTGCCGCCGCTCGCCGAGCCCGAGGTGCTCGGCGTACCGGGCGCCAAGTTCCGCTCCGGTGAGCTGCCCGCCCGCCCGACCGCCCGGTACGACGTCAAGCCGCTGCCCGGCGGCGGCTGGGCGCGCCGGGTACCGCTCGGCGTGGACCTGCTGGTGCCCCGGGCCGCCATGGCGCAGGTGGTGGACCGGCTGCGCGACGGCGGGGTGCGGCCCGCCGGGCTGTGGGCGTACGAGGCGGTGCGGGTCGCCGCCCACCGGGCCCGGGTCGGCGTCGACACCGACCACCGGACCATCCCCGCCGAGGTGGACCTGATCGCCCCCGCCGTGCACCTGGACAAGGGCTGCTACCGGGGGCAGGAGACGGTCGCCCGGGTGCACAACATGGGGCGTCCGCCGCGTCGGCTGGTCCTGCTGCACCTCGACGGGGTGATGACCGACCAGCTCCCGGCCGCCGGTACCCCGATCACGCTGGGCGACCGGACGGTCGGCTTCGTCGGCACCGCCGTGCACCACCACGAGCAGGGCCAGATCGCGCTGGCCGTGGTGAAGCGCTCGGTCGCCGACGACGCCACGCTCCGGGTCGGCGAGAGCACCGCCGCCATCGACCCACAGTGATGTAAGGAAGGGCACCTTATTAACGCCTGCGGTATAGCAGGGGTCCCCTGCTAACACCGACGCCCTGCTCAGCCGACGCTCTCTGCTCGCGCTGACGGCACCTGCCCGCGCCCGAGACCGGGCCGGGGGTTCTAGGATCGCCGGCATGACAACAGCGACGTTGATCACGGTTGCCCCCACCGGCGCGGAGTCGGCCAAGACGGAGGTGCCGGCGCTGCCGGTGACCCTGGACGAGCTGCTGCTCACGGCGAAGGAGTGCGAGGCGCTGGGCGCCTCCGTGATCCATGTCCACATCCGCGACGGCCAGGCGCGCCCGACGCTGGACCAGGGACGGCTGCGGGAGACCGTGGCGGCGCTGCGGGAGAGCACCGACCTGATCGTGCAGCTCTCCACCGGTGGGGCGGTCACCGACCCGGAGTCCGACCGGCTGGCCGTGCTGGAGGCGGGACCGGACATGGCCTCGTGCACCATGGGCACGGTCAACTTCGGCGACGACGTCTTCCTCAACCGCTGGGAGTTCATCGTCGACCTGCACACCCGGATGCAGGAGCGGGGCGTCGTGCCCGAGTACGAGATCTTCGACCTCGGCCACCTGACCGCGTTGCAGCGGCTGCTCGGCCGGTACGGGCTGCCGCACGGCGGTCACGTGCACGTCGACTTCGTGATGGGGGTGCCGGGTGGGATGCCGGGCACCACGGCGACCCTGGTCGCGGCCCAGCAGATGCTGCGGGACCTGCCGGAGGGGACCACGTTCTCGGCGACCGGTGTCGGCCGCACCAGCATTCCGGTGCTGCTGGCGAGTCTGTCGGCCGGAGGCCACCTGCGGGTCGGCATGGAGGACACGATCACGTACGCCAAGGGGCGGCCGGTGGAGTCCAACATGCAGCTCGTCGCCCGCGCGGTCGGCTTCGCCCAGCTCGCGCAGCGCCCGCCGATGACCACCGCCGAGGCGCGCGAGATGCTCGGAATGTAAGGGGAGAATTCCCCACCGTCGCTGTACACCCGGAGGTGGCGTCCCTGCTCACCCCGGTGCCGGCCCACACCGCATCGTCGGTACCGTCCACGTTGTGGGAGAGACGTACGAGGGCGGCGCGGCCCTCGCCGAGGTGGTCCGGTCCGGCTTCGTGGAGGGCGTACACCGGGGGTCGGTGGTGGTGCTCGACGCCGACGGCGCGGTGGTCGACGCCGCAGGTGACGTGACCTCGCCGGTCTTCCCGCGCTCGGCGAACAAGCCGATGCAGACGGTCGGCATGATCGGCACCGGGCTGCCGCTGACCGGGTCGGCCGACCTGGCCCTGGTGTCGGCCAGCCACGCGGGGGAGGAGTTCCACCTGGCCCGGGTGGCCGGGCTGCTCGCCGCCGCCGGTCTAGACGAGGACGCGCTGCACTGCCCGCCCGACCTGCCGGTCGGTGAGCAGGCCCGCGAGGCGGTGCTGCGGGCCGGGGGCGGTCCCACCCGACTCCAGATGAACTGTTCCGGCAAGCACGCCGGGATGGTGCTGACCTGCCGTGCCGCCGATTGGCCGCTGGACGGGTACTGGCGGCCGGAGCACCCGCTCCAGCAGCGACTGCGGGACGCGGTCGAGGAGCTGACCGGGGAGTCGGCCGTGGCGGTCGGTGTGGACGGCTGCGGCGCGCCGGTGCTGTCGGCGTCGCTGACCGGGCTGGCCGGGGCGTTCCTGCGGCTGGTGACGGCGGAGGAGGGCACGGCTCCGCGTACGGTGGCCGACGCCATGCGCGGGCACCCGGAGATCGTCGGTGGCACGGAGGCCGACGACACCCGGCTGATGCGGGGCGTACCGGGGCTGCTGGCGAAGGTGGGCGCGGAGGGCGTGATCGCGACGGCGCTGCCCGGCGTCGGCGCGGTGGCGTTGAAGATCGACGACGGCGCTGGTCGCCCCCGGATGCCGGTGCTGGTCTCCGCGTTGCGTCGGCTCGGTGTCGACGCGCCGGTGCTCGCGGAGTTCGCCGAGGTGCCGCTCTTCGGCGGTGGCCTGCCGGTCGGCGCCGTCCGTCCGCTCTGGTGACGCCTCGGCAACCGCCGTCGTTCGCCGCCGGCTGAGTGCGCCGTCGTTCGCGCCGGCTGAGTGGTTAGCAGGGGTCCCCTGCTATACCGCAGGCGCTAGCAGGGGACCCCTCCTTTCATCCCTGCGCCGCAGGCAGGAAGTCGAGCAGCGCGGCGTTCACCGGCGCCGGGCGCTCCAGGGGCAGCAGGTGAGCCGCGTCCGGCACGTCGGGCAGGCGTACCGCGTGCGGAGCCTCGGCCGCGATGCGGTCGGCCAGGTGCCGGATGTCGGGTACGTCCGCCGCACCGGCCATGACCAGTACGGGCATGGTCAGCTCGTCGAGCCGCCCACTGGCCGGCGGATCCAGTTCGGCGATGTCCACCGCGCTGAGCGCCAGTTCGGCGGCGAGCGCGCGTTCGTCCATCGCGGTGGCGAACGCCACCAGGTTCGGGTCGACGTCTGCCCGGTCCCGTTCCGGGCCCACCACCCAGAACCGCACCTCCCCGGCGGCGGTGGCCGCGAAGTCCTCCGGGTCCACCTCGCCGACCAGGCTCTCCCACAGGTCGTTCGTCTGCTCGGACCACTCGTGGCCGGAGACGGCGGTGCCGAGCAGGGCGAGTGCGCTGACCCGTGCCGGGTAAGCCAGGGCGGTGTCGATCGCCACCGCGCCGCCGAACGAGCAACCGACCAGGGCGGCCCGGGGCAGGTCGAGTGCGTCGAGCAGCCCGGCCACGTCGTCGTGGTGGGCGAAGGCGGTGGACGGCAGCTCGGATTCGCCGTAACCACGCAGGTCGACGGCGATCACCCGGTGCCGGACGGCGAGCGCGTCGAGCTGCGCGTGCCACATCCGGCGGTCCGCGATGCCGGCGTGCAGGAGGACGACCGGCGATCCCGAGCCCGTCTCGTCGTACGCCAACCGTGCGCCATTCACTTCGATCTTGGTCACGGCGAGACGGTACGACCGGGCGCGCGCGGGCGCAAACCCGCACGCGGCGGGACGGTGTGACCGCCGTGCGCGGGGCCTGCGAACCGGAGGCGGCGAGGACGGCACGACCAGCGAGCGCGGGCGCGAATCCGGCCCGATGAGACCCTGCTAACTCGGGCTAGCGTTTTGCTTGCAGGAGCTAGCAGTGCCGGTTAGCGTGGAGTCATGGCCACTTCCAAGGACCTTCCCGACGTCGGCGGGTTCATTCGTGACCTGCGGCGGAACGCGAAGATCTCGCTGCGGCAGCTCGCCGAGCAGGCCGGGGTGAGCAACCCCTACCTGAGCCAGATAGAGCGGGGCCTGCGCCGTCCCAGTGCCGAGGTGCTCCAGCAGCTCGCCAGTGCGCTGAGGGTCTCCACCCCGGCGATGTACCTGCGCGCCGGGCTCCTCGACGACAAGGAGGGTCAGGGCGTACTGGCGGCCATCGCGGTGGATCCGGACCTGACCATGGCCCAGAAGCAGTCCCTGACCCAGATCTACGAGACGTTCCGTCGGGAGAACGCCCGGCTCGCCGACGCGACCGCCGCTGCGGACGCCGCTCGGGAGGACGCCGCGCACACCGACGTGGCCGGTGGGACGAACGTCGCGAACGACGTTCCCGACCTCACCTCGCCCGACGTGGCGAACCTGGCCGCCACCGGTCCCACCACAGCCGAGGGATCGCCGACCGAGGCCGTTCTCGAATCGGTCGCCGTGACGGAGGCCGGTCCGGCCCCCGCGCCGACCCGTACCCCAGCCAAGAAGGCCGCCCGCACGGTGGTCCGCAAGGCCTCCGCCGAGGCCCAGGAGGAGAAGTCATGACCCAGCCGAAGACCGACCGCATTCCCGCTCCGCTCTACGCCGCCGCCGGTGCCGGCGACCTCGCCCTGAAGCAGTTGCGGCGACTGCCGACTGTGGTCGGCGAGCTGCGCGACCGGGTCACCGCCGACGGCGGGCGGGTCGTGAGCGACCTCGGTGGCAAGGCCGTCGTCGCCGGGTTCGAGCTGCGTCAGAAGGCCAACGACGCGCTGCGCAACGCCAACCAGACCGCCGAGTCGCTGCGGCAGAAGGCCACGCCGGCCGACCTCAACCGGCTGCGTGAGGCCGCCGACCTCAACCGGCTGCGCGAGGTCGCCGACCTCAACCGGCTGCGTGAGGCCGCCGACCCGGCGAAGCTGCGTGAGGCCGCCGACGTGCAGAAGCTGCGCGAGGCCGCCGACCTGGACCGGCTGCGTGAGCTGGCGACCCGCAACGCCGCCGTGGTCGTCGCCGGTGCCCACGCCGCCCAGGAGCGGGCGCTGGCCGCGTACGGGGCGCTGGTCGCGCACGGTGAGCGGGTCGTCGGTGCGGGCGTGGTGGAGGCCGCCGAGACGGTGAACGCCGACATCGACGCCACCGAGGCCACGGTGGAGCCCACCGCGATCGCGCCGGACGCCGCGCCGGTGACGCGGCGCAAGAAGGCCGAGGCGCCCAGCCCGGCCGAGGTCGCCGAGATCGTGGAGGCCAAGCCGGCCGCCAAGAAGGCCGCGGCCAGGAAGACCACCGCGGCGAAGGTGAGCACCCGGCAGCCGGCCGCCGCCAAGAAGGCCACGCCGTCGGCGAAGCTGCCCCGGGCCACGAAGCGGACCCGCCCCGCGTCCGAGTGACCACGACAGACGCATCGATCACGGCGACCCCGGTCCCGTCCTGTCGGACGGGACCGGGGTCGCCAGCATAAGCTTGCCGTCATGGCCAACGCCGCGCCGATCTTCGTCTTCGACGTCCGCTACGTGATCGAACTGATCCTGTTCGTGTTCGCACTGGTCGTGCAGGGGGTGGCACTCGTGCACGCCGTCACCCAGCGCTCCGATGCCTTCCCCGCCATCGGCACCCTGCCCAAGGGTGGCTGGATCGCGATCCTGGCGGTCACGACCCTGCTGACCCTGCTGACCCGCAGCACGCTGAGCATCTTCGGGCTGATCGGTGTCGCCGCCGCCCTCATCTACCTGCTCGACGTGCGCGTCGGCCTGCGTGAACTGGGCGACGGTAGAGGATCTTGGTGAGGGCGTTCCGCTGGCCACCACCACCGGACGGCGGACCCCGCACCTGCGGGCCGGGGCCGGGCGCACCGCGTACCGGTCGCCCGCCGCTGCCCGACCCGGACACCGAGCTGGTCGACACCCCGCACGGCGTACGCCTGGAGCGGCTGGTCACCGGCGTCGGTGACCCGGTCACCGTGTTCGCGCACGGCTTCGGCAACGGCATCGCCACCACCCGCCCGTTCGGCAGTGGGGTGAACGGACGCAAGGTCTTCTTCCAGTTCCGTGGCCACGGTCGCTCGGACGCGCCGGACGGCCCGTGGAGCTACCTCGACCTCGCCCGGGACCTGCGCGCCGTCGCCGATCTCAGCGGTGCGACCCGCGCCTTCGGGGTGAGTCTCGGTGCGGGCGCGCTGTGCCGACTGCTGGTGGAGAGCCCGGACCGCTTCGACCGGCTGGTCTTCTTCCTGCCCGCCGCGCTGGACCGGCCACGGGGGCCGCTGGCCCACGCCCGGCTGACCGAGCTGCTCGCGGCGGTGGAGGTCGGGGACGCCTCGGCGGTGGCCGAGGTGGTCTCGGCCGAGATGCCGCCGGCCGTGCGCAACACTCCGGCCGGTTGGGCGTACCTGCGGCAGCGGCTGGACCATCTGCTTCGTGACGGACTCGCCGCCGGACTGGCCGACCTGCCGGGGCAGGTGCCGGTGCCGGACGCCGGGGCACTGGCGGCGGTGACCGCGCCGGCCCTGGTGATCGCCGCCGAGGGAGACGACCTGCACCCGGTGGAGGTGGCCGAGGAACTCGCCGCCGTGCTGCCGGGCGCCACCCTGCACCGGTACGCCCGCCCCGGCGTGCTGTGGACGGAACGCGCCGATCTGCGCGGCCGGATCTCCGAGTTCCTGAACGGGTAGCCTGCGCTGTCATGGGCGTCACACACCATGGCCGCACCCACCGCCTCGACCTGGCCGACCCGACCCTGCGCGAGTGGGAGTGCACGGTCCTGCACAGCGACCCCGGGCAGGGCATCGTGCTGGACCGCTCGGCCTTCTATCCGGGCGGTGGCGGTCAGCCGCCGGATCACGGCGTCCTGCTGTGGCAGGGGGTGCAGACCCGGATCGTGGGCACCCGCAAGGGCGACGACCTCTGGCTGATCCCCGCCGAGGGTGATCCGTTGCCGCCGGTCGGCAGTACGGTCACCGGAGCGGTGGAGGACGAGCGGCGCAGTCGGCTGATGCGTACCCACTCGGGGTTGCATGTGCTCTGCGGGGTGGTCTTCCGCGACTTCGGCGCGCTGGTCACCGGCGGCAACATGGAACCCGGCGAGGCACGGATGGACTTCAACCTGCCCGAGGTGCCGCCGGACTTCAAGACCCGGATCGAGGAACTGGTCAACGCCGAGGTGGTGGCCGACCGTTCGGTGGCGACCCGGGTGTTGCCGCGTACGGAGGCGCTGGCCCTGCCGGACATCATCCGTACCCAGTCCAACCTGATCCCGCCGGACGAGGCAGAGGTGCGCATCGTCGACATCGTCGGGCTGGACGTGCAGGCCGACGGGGGCACCCACGTGGCGTCCACCGCGCAGATCGGCCAGGTCCGGGTGGTCAAGGTCGAGAGCAAGGGCCGGGCGAACCGCCGGGTACGCATCCGCCTCGCCGACTAGCCGCCGGTCGGAGTTCGTACGGACGGCCTGTTCGGACCCGCCGAGCCGGTCCGGCCTCGGCATCCTTTACCCGATCGTCGCGACAGATTACAAGATCATCTCATCTTTGGTGGCGATTTCTGCTGTACGGTCTGTGGGTGAGAACCGAGCGTCACTGGTGGAACGGCGACCGCACCGTGCGTGGACGTCGCGATGTGTTCATCCGCACCGACGGCGAGTCGTGGGAGGTCGAGGCCCGGGCCGGCGGCGGCGCCGGCGGGTCGAAGATCATTCCGTGTCCTGGCCTGCGGTCGGCGGAGATCCTGGCCGGAGCGTGGATGGACGGCCAGCGTAAGTGGCAGGACGTCGCCACCACCTGAGCAGATCGTGCTCCCGCACCTGGGTGGGCGGCAGGGGGTAGACTGACCTTGCGGCCCTGTCCTGGCGGGCCGGCTCGATGTTCCCAGGCCACGCGCCGCGGCCGGTAAGCGGTCAGCGCCGGGCGGGATCTCTCTTCGACGTTCGGAGCATTCATGGCGGCACGCCGCCCACAGCAGCAGAACACCTCCTCGACCACTCCCACCTTCGCCGACCTCGGCGTGCCCGAGGCGCTCACCCGCGTCCTCGCCACGGCCGGGGTGGACCGGCCGTTCCCGATCCAGGCGGCCACGCTGCCCGACGCGATCGCCGGACGCGACGTGCTCGGCCGTGGCCGCACCGGTTCGGGCAAGACGTACGCCTTCGTGCTGGCGGTGCTCACCCGCCTGGCGGCCACCCCGGCGCCTCGGCGGGCCGGGCGTCCCCGGGCGCTGATCCTCGCGCCCACCCGTGAGCTGGCCTCCCAGATCGACGCCGTGATGGCCCCGCTGGCGCAGGCCCTGTCGCTGCGCACCATGACCGTCTTCGGTGGTGTGGCCGCCAACCCGCAGATCAAGGGGCTGCGGGCCGGGGTCGACGTCGTGGTGGCCTGCCCGGGTCGGCTCGCCGACCACGTCGACGCGGGTCACGCGCACCTGGACGCGGTCGAGATCACCGTGCTCGACGAGGCCGACCACATGGCCGACCTGGGCTTCCTGCCCACCGTACGGCGGTTGATGGACCAGACCCCGCGCGGCGGTCAGCGTCTGCTCTTCTCCGCCACCCTGGACGCCGGTGTCGACGTGCTCGTCCGCCGGTTCCTCACCGACCCGGTCACGCACAGTGTCGACTCGGCGCGGTCGCCGGTCACCGCGATGACGCACCACGTGTTGCACGTGCTCGCCGACGAGCGGTTCGCCGTGCTGGTCGACCTGGTCGCCACGCCGGGTCGCAGTGTGGTGTTCACCCGCACCAAGCGGGGGGCCAAGACGCTCACCCGTCGCCTGGTCGCCGCCGGAGTGAAGTCCGTCGAGCTGCACGGCAACCTGGCCCAGGGGGCGCGGGCCCGCAACCTCCAGGCGTTCTCCGACGGCGAGGTGCAGACGCTCGTCGCAACCGACATCGCCGCGCGGGGCATCCACATCGACGACGTGGCCCTGGTGGTGCACGCCGATCCGCCCGCCGAGCACAAGGCGTACCTGCACCGGTCGGGTCGTACCGCCCGGGCGGGAGCGGCCGGCACGGTCGTCACGTTGATGACCGACCAGCAGGCGTCCGAGGTGCGGGAGCTGACCCGCAAGGCGGGTATCCGGGCGACCACCACCCGGCTGCGTCCGGGTGACGCGTTGCTGCGCGAGATCGCCCCGGGGGAGCGGACGCTCGTCGCCCGGCCGGTGGAGTCCACCGAGCCGGTACGCGAGCCGCGCTCGAACCGGGGCGGCCGTCGCGGCGGTACGTCGGCACCGACCGGGGCGACCCAGAACGGTGCGGCGCGACCCCAGACGGCGCAGTCCGGCGGCGGCCGGTCCCACGGTGGTCAGGCCGGCAGCGGCCGGTCCCGGGGCAATCAGGGCGGCGCAGGTCGATCCCAGGAGGCGCAGACCGGTTCGGGGCGGGGTCAGCGTGCCCAGGGGGCGCAGGCCGGTTCCGGTCGGTCCCAGGGCGCGCGGTCGCAGGCGGCGCGCTCCGGCGCGGCACCGGCCGGCGGGACGCGGTCCGGAGCGGCGGCCTTCTCCGCTCGCGCCCGGCCGGGCGGACGCCGCCGGCAGGGCTGACGGTAGGACGGTTGACGGCGGCAGGGCTGACGTCGGCGTCGCCAGATCCGACTCGTCGCCACGAGCCGGCGGGACGTCGTCGCCAAAGCTGACGTCGGTTGTCAGGTATCGCTGGCAACGTGACCGTCATGACGACATCGTTGACGGGAAAGGTGGCGCTGGTCGCCGGGGCCACCCGGGGAGCCGGTCGGCAGATCGCGGTGCAACTCGGCGCGGCCGGTGCCACCGTGTACGCCACCGGTCGCAGCAGCCGGGCGGCGCGCTCCGAGCTGAACCGGCCGGAGACCATCGAGGAGACCGCCGAGTTGGTGACCGCCGCCGGAGGCACCGGGATCGCGGTCCGGACCGATCATCTGGTGCCGGACGAGGTGCGGGCCCTGGTCGAGCGGATCGACGCCGAGCAGGGCCGACTCGACGTGCTGGTCAACGACGTGTGGGGTGCCGATCCGCTGATCACCTGGGAGAAGCCGGTCTGGGAACAGCCGCTCGACGCCGGATTCCGGACGCTGCGGCTGGCGGTGGAGACCCACGTGATCACCAGCCACTTCGCGTTGCCGCTGCTGACCCGCCGTCCCGGTGGGCTGGTGGTGGAGGTCGGCGACGGCACGAAGGCGTACAACGACGAGAACTACCGGTTGTCGGTCTTCTACGACCTGGCCAAGACCTCGGTCAACCGGCTCGCCTTCATCTGGGCGCACGAGCTGAAGGAGTACGGCGGCACGGCCGTCGCGCTCAGCCCAGGATGGCTGCGGTCGGAGGCGATGCTGGAGCACTTCGGCGTGACCGAGGAGAACTGGCGGGACGGTGTCGCCACCGATCCGCACTTCCTGATCTCCGAGACGCCGGCCTTCGTCGGCCGGGCGGTCGCCGCACTCGCCACCGACTCCGACCGGCACCGCTGGAACGGCCGGTCCGTCTCCGCCGGTGAGCTGTCCCAGGTGTACGGCTTCACCGACATCGACGGTAGTCAGCCGGACGCCTTCCGCTACATCAGCGAGGTGGTCGACGCCGGTCGCCCCGCTGACGTCACCGGCTACCGCTGACCCCCGACCGCCGACCGGCTGTGCACGCCGGTCGGCGGCTCACGGCCCGCTGTCCTCGACCGCCGCCCGCCCACGCCCGCTGTCCCCATCGGTGGGCGACTGACGGCCTGTGGCGTAGAGGGCGACCGTCCGGGCCGCCGCCTCGGCCAGTCGGGCCCGCAACTCGGGCGGGTCGCAGACCTCCACCTCCGGCCCGAGCCCGAGCAGTTGGGCGTAGGCCACGTCGACGGACTCGACGGGCAGCCGGATCGTCGACCAGCCCTGTTCGTCGGGTCCGCTCGCGGCGGCGACCGCCTCGTCGTACCCGAAGGGGGCATCGACCAGGTGCCGGAGCACGCGCAGGCCGACCGGGCTCAGCCGGAGCGTCACCTCGGCCCGCAGCATGCTCCGCAGGAACGACGCCGCCTGGCGCTGCCAGTACGCCGCCAGGTCGAAGTCCGGTTCCCGCTCGAAGGTCTCCTCCTCCGTCGTGACGGCGGTGACCCGGTCCACCCGGTAGGTGCGGACGTCCTCGCCGACCCGGCCGACGAGATACCAGGTCCCGCTCTTGAGCACGAGGCCGTACGGGCGGATCCGGCGGGTCACCTCGTGCTCCCCACGCCGGTAGCGCAGCGTCACCACACGGTCCCGCCAGACCGCTCCGGCCAGCTCGGTCAGCCAGGTCGGCGGTGCGGTCCGGTGGTGGTACCAGCCCGGCACGTCCAGGTGGAACCGCTGTCCGGTGCGGGCCGGGGCGTCGCGCAGGCTCGGTGGCAGCGCGGCGAGCACCTTGAGTTCCGCCGCCGCCACCGCGTCGGCGAGTCCCATCTCACCCGCCGGGCCGGGCAGCCCGGCCAGGAAGAGGGCCTCCGCCTCGTCCCGGGTCATCCCGGTCAACCGGGTCCGGTAGCCACCGAGCAGCCGGTAACCGCCGGTCGGTCCCCGGTCGGCGTAGACCGGCACCCCGGCGGCGGAGAGCGCCACCACGTCCCGATAGACGGTGCGTTCGGAGACCTCCAGCTCGCGGGCCAGCTCCGCGGCCGTCATCACCTCCCGGGACTGCAACAACAGCAACAGCGAGATCAGTCGGGCGGCGCGCACCGGTCACCGCCCGCCGGGGGTGAGCAGGCCCCGGTCGTACGCGGCGGCCACCGCTGCCGCCCGGTCGTTGACCCCGAGCTTGGCGTACACGTGCAGCAGATGGGTCTTGACGGTGGCCTCGCTGATGAACAGCCGGGCCGCGGCCTCGCGGTTCGACGAGCCTCGGGCGACGAGCGTGAGCACTTCGAGTTCCCGCTGACTCAGCGGCTCCTCGGCCGGCGTACGCGGGGTCCGCAGCCGCCCCATCAGCCGTCCGGCGACGCTGGGGGAGAGCACCGACTCGCCCCGGGCGGCGGCGCGTACCGCCCGGACCAACTCCTCGCGGGGCGCGTCCTTGAGCAGGTAGCCGGTGGCGCCCGCCTCGATCGCCGGCAGCACGTCGGCGTCGGTGTCGTAGGTGGTCAGCACCAGCACCTTCGCCGGGCTGCCGGAGGCGGCCAGCCGCCCGATCGCGGTCACCCCGTCCATGCCCGGCATCCGCAGGTCCATCAACACCACGTCCGGCCGCAGCGCCTCGGCCAGCGCCAGCGCCTCGGCACCGTCCGCCGCCTCGCCGAGCACCTCGAACCCGGGGTCGCCGGTGAACATGCCCCGCAGACCGTCCCGGACCACCGGATGGTCGTCGACGATGAGCAGGCGTACCGGGCCGGTCATGCGGCCGCTCCCGGCAGCGCCGGCACGGACGCGGAGACGGCGGTGCCGGTACCCGGTTCGGACTCGACGGCCAGCCGACCACCGACCCTGGTGACCCGTTGCCGCATCGCGGTCAGACCGTAGCCGCCGTCCCGGTCCGGTTCGCCGCCGCCGTCGACGTCGAACCCCGACCCGTCGTCGCGGATGTCAAGCGTCACCACGTCCGACATGTACGACAGGGTGAGCCCGACCCGGGACGCGGCGGCGTGTCGGGCCACGTTGGCCAACGCCTCCTGAGCGGCCCGGAGCAGCGTCACCTCGATCTCCGGGTGCAGCGGACGAGGCGTACCGGTGGTGCTGACGCTGGCCGCCACCCCGTGCCGGGCCGACCAGCGCCCACCCAACTCGGCGAGCGCGTCGGGCAGCCGGGCCGTCTCCAGCGGCTCCGGGCGCACGGCCCGCACCGACCGGCGGGCCTCGGTGAGGCTCTCCCGAGCCAGGTCCAAGGCGTTGTCCACGTGCCGGTGCCAGTCGGCCGAGCGGTCCCGCGACTGCTCGGCCGCCTCCAGTTGGGTGATGATGCCGGTCAGCCCCTGGGCCAGGGTGTCGTGGATCTCCCGGGCCATCCGCTGGCGTTCGTCGAGCACCCCGGCCTCCCGGGCCTGCGTGATGAGCTGCGCGTGCAGCCCCTCGTTCTCCCGCACGGTCTCGGCGAGCCGTGCGTTGGCATCGGTCAGTTCCGCCACCAGCCGCTTGCGCTTCTCGCCCTCCCGTTCGGCCACGAAGGCGAACCAGCTCACGCCCCCGGCGACCACCAGGTTGAACAGCACCATCACCAGCCAGACCAGCCAGTGTGAGGAGATCGACGGAAGCCCGCCGCTCTGCGAGGTGCCGAGCAACGCGGCGGTGACGGCCACCCCGGCCATCGGCCACCTGCCTGGCAGGAAGAACGCGTACACGAAGCCGACCCAGGCGAAGAAGCCGTACCACGGGCTGGCGATCACCAGCGTGGTGGCGAAGCCGAGCAGCCCCACGTAGAAGAACGTCATCGGTCCGCGCCGGCCGTGCCAGCCCGGATGCAGGGTGACGAACCAGGCGACCCAGCAGGCCGCGGCACCGGCGACGGGCAGGATGACCGCCAACGGGAGACTGCGGGCGGTCGGCGCGACGGTGGACAGCAGGGTGCCCACGGCCAGCCCGCCGTAGGGCAGCACCCGGTAGAGCTTCGCCTCCCGGTCCTGCCAGACGGCGAGCTGAACGTCGGATTCGTCGCTGCTGGTCATCTCGCCTCCGCTCACTGCCAGCGGAACAGTTTCGCCGCGACGGTGCCGGCCGTCAGGGCGATCGCCGCCATTATCCCCAGGTGCAGCGGCTGCGGTGCGGTGCCGGTCCAGGCGTCCAGCAGGGCCTGCACCCCGGGCGGGAGGTAGGCGCCGAGGTCGGCCAGGACGTCGGGCAGCAGGAACCGGGGCAGGTAGACCCCGCCGAAGAACATCACCACCATGAACAGCGGCACCGACATCGCCTGCGCCGACCGGCCGGTGCCGGCCACCGCCGCGATCACCAGTCCCAGCGCCAGCAACGCCGCCGTACCCAGGACCAGGGCGGCGGCGAACCCCCAGGGATGCTGCGGCAACGGCGAGCCGAACGCGAACCGGGCGACCAGGGCGAGCAGCACCGCGCTGGCCAGGATCCCGGCGAGGGCGAGTACGAGCTGGGCGACCAGCAGCGCCGCCGGGCTGGCCGGGGTGGTCGCCAGCCGCCGCAGGATGCCGCGCTCACGGTAGGTGGCCAGCACGGAGGGGAGCACGTTCACCCCGACCATCGCCACCGAGGCGACCAGCAGCGACGGGGTGAAGTACGTGAGGAAGGACTGCCCACCGAAGTTCGGGTCCGGTTCGCGGAACGACGGGATCAGCCCGAGCACCGTCAGGATCCCGGTGGGCAGCAGGACGGTGAGCAGCAGCGTCGGGAGGTCCCGCAGGTAGAGCTTGGTCTCGGTCTTGAGGATCTGGCCGAAAGCGTGCATCGTCGTCCCTTCAGTCGGTGAGCCGGTGCCCGGTCAGCTCGACGAACGCGTCGTCCAGCGTGGCCTGCTCCAGCCGCAGGTCGGCGGCGATGATCTGGTTGCGGGCGAGGACCGAGGTGACCGCGTGCAGCACGTCACCGGTGCCGGCCACCACCACCTGGCTGCCGCTGCGGGTCACGGTGGTCACCTGTGGCAGGTCGGTGAGCAGTCGATCGTCCACCGGGGCGGACGGCCGGAACCGGATCCGCTGCTCCGGTGCCACCGCCGCGACCAGACCCGCCGGGCTGTCCAGGGCCGCCACCCGCCCCTGGTTGATTACAGCGATCCGGTCACAGAGCCGCTCGGCCTCCTCCATGAAGTGGGTGACCAGCACGATCGTCACGCCCCGCTCCCGAACCCGTTCGATCAGCCCCCAGGTGTCCCGTCGGGCCTGCGGGTCCAGGCCCGTGGTCAGCTCGTCCAGAATCGCGATCTTCGGGTTGCCGACCAGGGCCAGCGCGATCGACAGTCGCTGCTTCTGGCCGCCGGAGAGCTTGCCGTACGGGGCGTTCCGCTTCGCGCCGAGGCCCGACTCCTCGATCAGTTGCTCCGGGTCGGCCGGGCGGCGGTAGAACGACGCGTACAGTTCCAGCGCCTCCGCGACCCGCAGCCTGTCGGGCAGCTGGCTCTCCTGGAGCTGTACGCCGACGTGCTGGCGCAGCCGGGTGCCGTCCCGGCGGGGGTCGAGCCCGAGGACCGACACCCCGCCCCCGTCAGGGACGCGGAGCCCGGCGACACATTCCACAGTGGTGCTCTTGCCGGCGCCGTTCGGCCCGAGCACACCGAAGATCTCCCCGGCCGCCACGGTGAAGGACACGTCCGCCACCGCCACCGTCTCGCCGTATCGCTTGTGCAGGTTGGTCACCTCGATGACCGGCATGCCGCCTCCCGCCGCCGCGTTCCCGTACCCCTCAAGCGTCGCGGCGGCGGCCCGGCAGCGGATCGACCAACGGGCGACGCCCGGCGGCGGCCACGGTTGATCCCGGCGATCCGTCAACCGGTTGATGTGGCGGTGGTGACTAGGCTCTGCGACGTGAACGCATCCGCGATCCCCGGCGCCGCCGTGGGCAGCGCCCGCCGGTTCGTCGGCGGCGCCGCGCTGCTGCTGCGCGGCATCGCCCTGTACGTCCGCAGTCCCGGCCTGATGCTGCTCGGCATCGTGCCCGCGCTGATCTCCGGGACGATCTTCCTCACCGTGTACGCCACCCTGGTGTACTTCGTCGGCGACCTGGCCCCGTTCGTGACCCCGTTCGCCGACGACTGGGCGACGACCGCGCGCAACGCGGTCCGGGTGATCGCCGGCCTGGCGATCCTCGGCCTCGGCGGCCTGCTCACCGTGCTCACCTTCACGGCGGTCACGCTGGTCATCGGCGACCCGTTCTACGAGAAGATCTCCGAGCGGGTGGAGCAGCGGTACGGCGGCACCCCCGACGCGGTCGAGGTGCCGTTCTGGCCGTCGCTGCGGCGCAGCATCGCCGACTCGCTCCGCCTGGTGGCGCTGGCCGTCCTGGTCGGCATTCCGCTGTTCGCCGCCGGTTTCATCCCGTTGCTCGGCCAGACCGTGGTACCCGTCATCGGCGCGATGGTGGGCGGCTGGCTGCTCGCCGTGGAACTGGTCGGCGCGCCCTTCTATCGTCGGGGCAAGGGCCTGCGGGACCGTCGGGCCGTGTTGAAGGCGGACCGCCCCACCGCGCTCGGCTTCGGCGTGGCCGTCTTCGTCTGCTTCCTGATCCCGCTCGGTGCCGTCCTGCTGATGCCGGCGGCGGTGGCCGGTGCCGCCCTGCTGGCCCGTCGTACGCTCGGCCAACCCATCACGGAGGCGTGAGCATGGACGTCACGCTGGTCGAGGGGGACATCACCGCCGAGCGGGTGGACGCGATCGTCAACGCCGCCAACTCGTCGCTGCTCGGCGGCGGGGGAGTCGACGGCGCGATCCACCGCCGGGGCGGACCGGCTATCCTCGCCGAGTGCCGCGCGCTGCGCGCCTCCCGGTACGGCCGGGGCCTGCCGACCGGCGAGGCCGTCGCGACCACCGCCGGTGACCTGCCGGCCCGCTGGGTGGTGCACACCGTCGGTCCGGTCTGGACGGACACCGAGGACCGCTCACCGCTGCTGCGCGCCTGCTACGCCAACAGCCTGGCCGTCGCCGACGACCTCGGCGCGAGCACCGTGGCCTTCCCGCTGATCTCCGCCGGGATCTACGGTTGGCCGGTCGACGACGCGGTTCGCCAGGCACTCTCGGTGCTGCGCGCGGCCAGCCCGACGACGGTCACCGAGGCCCGACTGGTCCTGTTCGGTGCGGACACGTTGGCCGTCGCCGAGCGCGTCCAGGCGATCGGCTGACGCCTGCCTGCTGCTTGCAGGGGCGGGGCGGCCATGCCGCCCCGCCCCTTCTCGACCGCGTGTGGACTCGCCTCAGCGGGCCAACAATGCGAAAACCCCCCAGCCGAGGTACTCGCGCTGGTACCGCGTGTACCGAACAGGCTCGGTGGTGAGCTCCGCCCGTACCGTGCCGGCCAGTTCGTCATCGGGGTTGTCGTCGAGCCAGCGGCGAAGGTTCAGCCACTGTGCCGCCTGGTACCGGTCCCAACTGTCCTGATCGGCCAGCACCATCTCCACGACGTCGTACCCGAGGTCGCCGAACCGCTCGACCAGCTCCGGTAGCAGCAGGAAGTCGTCCGCGTCCTGCGCGAGGCATGCTTTGGCGGTCTCCTGGTCCGGCACCTCCCGCCGCCAGTACGGCTCGCCGACGAGCATCAGACCGCCGGGACGGAGACTGCTGCTCAGGAGCTCGACGGTGCCGGGAAGGCCACCACCGATCCAGGTGGCGCCAATGCAGGCGACGAGATCGACCGGCTCGTCCGCGACGTACCCGGAGGCGTCGTCGTGCACGAAGGTGACCCGGTCGGCGACGCCGAGTTCAGCGGCGCGGGCACGCGCCTGCTCGGTGAAAACCGTGCTGATGTCCACCCCGGTGCCGGTGACCTGATGGTTCCGGGCCCAGGTGCACAGCATCTCGCCCGACCCGCTGGCCAGGTCGAGCACACGGGTGCCGGGGGCCAAGCGCAGCGCCTGGCCCAGGGCGGCGAGCTTGCCGGGCGTGAACGGGTTGTGAATGCGGTGGTTACTCTCGCGAATGGTGAAGATACGTGGCAGATCCACGGGAGATGCTCCTTGGATTCGATGCGGTCAGGGTGCCTGCGAAGGGCGGTCGACCGGAGCCGGTCGCCGCTGCTCGGACCGTCATCAATGCACCTCACTCACCACGTACGAACCTGAGTCCGGCCAGCGTAGGCGGGCTGACCCGACGGTTCCACCGATTTGCGCCGACGCGCTCATCTGGTCGACGACGAGAAGCGCCCGCCCACGATTGGACGGGCGCTTCGTCGTAGGTCTGGGTCAGGCTTGCTCGGCGAGCTGGTTGATGAACGTTCGCCACGCCGTCGGGCCGAAGGTCAGGGCCGGGCCGGTGGGGTCCTTGGAGTCCCGCACACCGATGACCCCGGGAAGGTTGTCCGCGACCTCGACGCAGTTGCCGCCGCTCGCGCCGCTGCGAGTGCTCTTGCGCCACTGGGCGTTACTGAGGTCCATGATGGCTCTCAACTTCCTTCAAAAGGTCGATGGACTGCCGGCGCGGTAGCGCCTCATTCCGGACGCTTTCCCACCTCGCCTGAAGCGTAGCCACATCATCGTCTTTATCGACGACGTCCCCGCCTAGCTGATTCTCAAGGTGGCCGACCCACACGCCTTCTGCCGACCGCGCCAGCGCGAATGGTCCAGACAGTCCGACGTGTAGGCCGCTACCAAGTGGGATGACGTGGACGTGGACATGCGGAAGCTCAGTCAGCGCGATCAGGTGGGCGACCTGCTGAGCCATGATCCCGCCGAGGTCATCGCCTGTTCGGCGAAGCGCTGCTTCGTCCAGCACGGCGACGAACTGCGGCGGGCGTTCGCCGGTCAGGATGGTCTGCCTGTCCATGCGCCCCTTGACGCGCTGCTCGACCTCGTCATCGGTCAGGCTGTCCACGGTCCGTAGCACGACACGGGCGTAATGCTCCACCTGTAACAGGCCGGGGATCAGGTTCGGCTCGAAGTAGCGGAGCTGTGTCGCGGAGCGCTCGGCATCGAGCCACGGCAGGAACCAGGATGGCGCACCGAGCTTCGTCGCTAGACGCTCGAACAGGCCGCCGTTGTTCAATGCGCGGTCAGCCCCTCGGATGAAGTCGCTCGTGAGTGCTCTGGTGCCGCCTTCGACTGCGCTGACGTGGGACGCGCTGAAACCAGCGGCACGGCCGAATGCCTCCTGCGTCATGCCGGACGTGCCCCGTGCGCGGCGGATCTCGCCAACGATGAACGTCGCCACAGGATTCGGAATGTCAGACATGCAAGGCCCCCCACCTCGAAGATCGACTACCCATGTCGCCTCAGGACTGGCGCGTGTTCAGTCAGCACGGCCCGGACGCTCGAAGTGCCTTCCGAGCGTAACGGTCTCCATATCAGAGTGTCGCCAGCGGTGCGGGCGAGTGGAGGCCGAGGGGTGGCCCGCTGGTCGTGCCGTCGGGGGTCGCCCGTGGGCGAGCACTCAGGGCGGCCCCCTCCAACGTCGACGGAGGAGGCACCGTGTCCGAGCCTGTGAACGCCGTACCCGCCTCGCGGTGGGGTGAGCCCGTTCCGCGTACGGGCCTGGCCGTGGGTGACGTGGTCCGCGTGCCCGAGGGCGCCTACCGCCCCGGCGCGGGGGAATTGACGTTGTACGTGGCCGAGGTGGGCGACCGGATCGCGCGGGACGGCAGCGTGTGGATCGAGGTGTACGGCCACGAGGTGCAAGAGGACCGGACACTGCGGGTCCGTCGCCGCTATGCGCAGGTGCGGGCGGATCTCGCCGATGTCCGTCCGGCGCGTGGCTGGTGAGCGTGCGCCGGGCGGACGCGAGTCCGACGATCTGCCTCGGCGTGTACCTCCTGAGCAGGGCAGCGTCCCCACAGTTCAGCAAGCCGATCATGGTGCGGGTGATTCGGAAGCTCGATCTGACGACGTACGACGGATGGGCCTGGATCGAGGTCTATCAGCTCAACGCGGCGGGCAATGCGACCGCCCGGCGGACGCTGTTCGTGCAGGTCGCGGGGATGGAGCGCGTGGCGGCTTCGCCGCCCGTGCGTCGCTCCCCGCGGCGCTCCGGCGGCGGGCACGGGACCGGTGCAACGGTGACCTCGCCGCGCACCAGCCCGCGCGCCCCACCTGGCGCTGCCGGGCGTGCGGTGCCGGGTGGCCGTGTTCTCCCGCCAAGTTGTGCTTGCTGGCGGAGTACCGCACGCGCCGGGTCGAGTTGGTGGCCTACCTGACGACGCTGCGCGAGGAGGCCGCCGGCCAGCTCTGCGAGCAGGGCTCGGACGTGGGCCGCAGCGGCCTGGCGGCCCGCTTCACGGACTGGGCCGCTGTTCACAGCTCTCGGACACAGGACCACTGAGTGGCGACCTGCCGATAACCGAGCCGGGTGTTGACCGCCAGCATCGGCGCGTTCGCCGCATCGTTCCCGGTGTACGCAGTGGTGACCCCGCCCTGCGCCGCGCGGTGCAGCGCGGCCAGCTTGACCAGCCGGGCCAGTCCACGTCCCCGGTGCTGCGGCACCGTGCCGGTGTAATCGGACCACATCCGCGTACCGTCCCGCTTCACCAGGCTGATCGCGGCCAGCTCGCCGTCGACCTCGACCCCGGTGCTGACCGCCCGGTCCAGGCCGACGTTGTCCCAGGTGGTGGCGAGCCAGTCGGCGTAGCTGATCGCGCCGGACACGACGTCGCCCGGCTCGTCGGCACTGGCCAGCACGTCCACCCGGTGCACGTGGCGCGGGTCGACATCCGCCAGCGACACCAGCCGTACGCCGTCGGGAGGTGTCGGCAAAGGTGGCAGCGTGTGCAGGTCCAGGGCGGAGAACTGCTCCTGGCGGCTCGGCGTGAAGCCGTGCCGGCGGGCGAACGGCAGCGCCTCCGGCAGCGCACGCCCGTGCAGCCGGGTCAGGTCGAGCGGGGCGAGGTGCGTGATCGCCTGGGCCAGCAACGCGCCGCCGATCCCGCGTCGCCGCTGGTCAGGGTGTACGTGCAGCAACGACACCTCGCCGACCGCCTCGGCGGTGTGCTCGTTTCGGGACGCGCACACCCAGCCCACGATGTGCCCGTCGACCTCGGCGACGAAGCCGGCCCAGTGCAGACCCGGCGGCGGTGTGGCGATCAACTGTCGGGTGGAGGCGACTCCTCGCAGCAGGAAGGGGAACACGAGCCTCCGCAGCGCCACCACCGCCGGGGCGTCGTCGGGGCGGGCCGGGCGGATGAGGAACGGTGCTTGCGGCATCCGGCGGAGGCTAGCCGGTCCACCGCCGGTTCCGCCTCGGGTTTATCGCCGGGGGGGGGGGGGGGGGGGGGTGGGGTGGGTTGGGGTGGGGGTAAATAAACAACACAACCCAAAGAAGAAAGCGGGCGGGGGGGGGGGGGGCGGGGGGCGGGGGGGGGCGCCTCCCGGCCCCCCCGCGGGTCCCGCCGGGGTTTTAGCGCGGGGTGGTGGTTTTATGTGTGGTGGTGGGCCCCCAAACACATCACCCCACCTCCCCGATCAGCTTCGCTGGCGGGCGGTTCGCGGGCTGCGGCCGGGCGGTGCCGCGACGTCGGCGTTGCCGACGGGCGGTTGGCGCGGCTGCGGCGGTGCGGTGCCGCGACGTTGGGCCTCGACGGATTCGCAGAGCTGTGTGCGGCGGTGCTGCGACTTGACAGCCCAACCGTGCTGCCTGTCCCCGTCGCACTGACGCTGACCCTCTGAGGTGTTAGGAAGGGTCCCTTCCTAACACCTTCAGCTCCGCCGTTCCGCCGCTCGGAGGTCCACAGGGCTGCGGTCCGGTGGCACGCCGTTGGGCGTGAGGTGGCGGAAGAGAGGCAGTGGGGCTCGGCGAGGTGGGCGCGATGTCGGTTGCACGGCGACCGCGAAGAGGCAAGGGGCCGGGCATCAGAAGCCTGTCCCCGCCGCGTCGGGGCGGCGGGGACGACTTCAGCCGTACCCACCCTCAGCCCTGCCAGCCGGCGGCCTTCAGGGCCGCGCGGATCTGGGCCGCCACCTCGGTCGGGCGGTGTCGGACGTCGAAGGCGGTGAAACGGAGGATACGGTCGCCCTCGATCCAGATCTTGTTCTGTCGCCGCAGGTCAGCGGCCCAGTGTCGGGCGTCCATGTGGTGCCCGCCATCGATCTCCACGTGCAGCGACCACCGAGGCCAGTAGGCGTCCAGGTAGCGATTCCGACCGTCGGTGTCCCGCCGCCGATGTTGTCCCTGCGGCGGCGGCAACCCGTGGCGGCGGCACAGCCGGGCCAGGTCGATCTCGGAGAGCGCCTCCGCGCCGCCCGCGATGTCGTGCAGCGTCTCCCGGATCAGCGCGCCCCGGCGAGCCTGGGGCATCCGATCCAACACCGTCCCGATCTCCGCCGGGGTCACCCGCCGCTGTTGGCAGCCGGCCGCGAGGATCTGTTGCGCCTCGTCGTCGGTACGCACCCACTGCGCCGCGTCGACCAGGGATCGGGCCATCGACGTACGGTCGGGGCGCGCCCGCTGGCGGTCGGTGTCGGGCAGGTGTCGAGCCCGGCGTACCCGCACCGCAGGCAGGCCGAGTGGTAGCCGGCGCAGCAGGTCGGCGCGGTGGCGATGGTGCGGGATCAGCACGTCGACGGTGTCGTAGCGATAGGTGCCGCGCAGCCCGCCGGCCGTCGCCGCCGCCAGCCCGGCGAGGATCGCATCCTCCCCGGCCGCGAGCACAGCCGCCCACCATGCCTGCGCGGTCGAGTACGGCCTGCCGGGCGACTCGGCCCGCAGTACGCCCCTGCACACCCGGCTCCATCGCCCGGAGGTCAGCAGGTGGCGCACTGTGGACGGGCTCAGCACGGTGGTGGCCTGCGCCCAGGTGAGAATTCCCGACTGCTCGAACAGCAGCCACTGCAACGGGTCGGCGTCGTCTCGGGGTATCCGCACGGATCGATTGAACCGCGAGGTGGGTAGATCTGTTGTCGTCCCAGCGACAACAAAGCTACCCACCTTCGTGGTCACCCCGCCTTCGCATACCCGGGGAGAGCCGGGATGCGGCAACAGGCGGCATTCAAGTGGGCGCCAGCCGGGTGTGCGGCAGAGCAGCGCACGAACCGGTTCCTGTGTGCGGCGGGCGGCGTACCCAGCCGGTTCCGGTTTGCGGCAGGTCGGCGCACCCGTTTGGTGCGGGTCCTGGGCCCGGCCGGTCACCTTGTTCGGTGTGGGCCTGGATCGGGCCGGTCGCCCTGTTACCTGTGAGGCCTACTGCCGGACCGGTGACCAGGCTCGGTGCGGGGCCTACAGCCGGGCCGGTAACCCGGTCGGTGCCGGGCGTAGGCCGGAGACGATCGCCGGCTGCGACATCTCCCGGCTGCGACACATCCCGGCTGCGACACATCCCGGCTGCGACACATCCCGGCTGCGACACATCCCGGCTGCGACGCCTCCTGGCTACGACGTCAGCCGACTGCGACGCCTCCTGGCTGCGACGTCAGCCGGCCGGAACCTTAGCCGGCCGGGACGGCGGCGATCGCCTCGACCTCGACGAGCTGGTCGTCGTAGCCGAGCACGGCCACGCCGAGCAGCGTGCTCGGTGCGTCGTGGTCGCCGAAGGCGTCGCGTACCACGTCCCACGTCGCGACCAGGTCGGCCTGCTGGGACGACGCCACGTAGACGGTGCTCTTGACCACGTCGGCGAGCGTGGCACCGGCGGCGCGCAGCGCGGTCTCCAGGTTGGCCATGACCTGCCGGGCCTGGGCCGCGTAGTCACCGGGGGCGACGGTGTTCCCGTCGGCGTCCAGCGGGCAGGCGCCTGCGGTGTAGACCAGGCGGGTGGCGGGTTCCACGGTGGCCAGATAGGCGTACGGGGCGGTGGCGCTGAGGGCGGGCACGGACAGCAATCGGACGGGATTGGACATGCGGGGCAGGCTAACCAGCTCGGCGAGCCGGGTGCCACCTGGTTTCGGTGTTAGGAGGGGACCCCTTCTATGCACGAGGCGTTAATAAGGTGCCCTTCCTTACCTCAGGCGGACTCGCGGATGATCAGCTCGGTGGGGAGGATCAGCGCCGGCTCGACGTCCTCCCCGGCGGCCAGGCGCAGCAGCAGGCGGGTGCCCTGCCGGCCCAGCTCGACTATCGGCTGCCGCACGGTGGTCAGCGGCGGATCGGTGTAGGCGGCGGTCTCGATGTCGTCGAAGCCGATCACCGCCACGTCGTCCGGCACCCGCCGTCCGGTCTCGCGGAGCGTACGCATGGCGGCGTGCGCCATCAGGTCCGAGGCGGCGAAGACGGCGTCCAGGTCGGGGTGGGCGGCGAGCAGTTCCCGCATGGCCGCGGCCCCGGATTCGCGGGTGAAGTCACCGACGGCCACCATCTCCGGCAGCCCGGCGGCGGCCACCGTCTCCCGGTATCCGGTCAACCGCTCGATCCCGGCGACCATGTCCTGCGGGCCGGCGATGGTGGCGATCCGGCGGCGGCCCCCGTCGATCAGGTGCCGGACTGCGCGGGTCACCCCGGCCACCTGGTCGACGTCGACGTACGGGATGTCCGCGCCGTCGAGGGGACGGCCGCTGCACACCACCGGGATGCCGAGCGCGGCCAGCTTGGCGGGGAGCGGGTCGGCGCCGTGCAGCGAGGCGAACAGCACTCCGTCGACGTGCCGGCCGGTGGTGTACCGCTCCACCCGCTCGTGACCGGCCGGTGAGCCGGCCAGCATCAGCACGAGCTGCTTGTCGGCGGCCTCCAACTCCTGCGCGGCGCCCCGGATGATGCCCGGGAACACCTGGTCGTCGGAGAAGACCCGGGTGGCCTCCTCCGGCATGACCAGGGCGATCGAGTCGGTGCGTTGGGTGACGAGGGTGCGGGCGGCCAGGTTCGGCACGTACCCCAACTCGGCCACCGCCTGACGGACCGCCTCCTGGATCGGCTCGGCGACCGTGGTCGAGCCGTTGACCACCCGGGAGACGGTGGCCCGGGACACCCCGGCCCGTCGTGCCACCGCTTCCAGAGTGGGCCGCTGTGCCCCCGTCATAGGAGAAACCACCATCTCGTCACAGCCCGTTCCGGGAGATCACCTCCTGGTACCACCGGGCACTCGACTTCGGTGTACGCCGCTGGGTGAGGTAGTCGACGTGCACGATGCCGAACCGCTTCCGGTACCCCTCGGCCCACTCGAAGTTGTCCAGCAATGACCATACGAGATAGCCCCGCAGGTCGACGCCCCGGGCGATGGCCTCGTGCGCGGCGCGCAGGTGGCCGTCGAGGTAGGCGATCCGGTCCGAGTCCTGGAGCGGGCTGGACGGGTCGGCGGTCTTGTCCGGAAAAGCCGCACCGTTCTCGGTGATCAGCAACGGCACGCCGGGGTAGTCGGCGGCGATCCGCTCCAGCAGCCGGGTCAGCCCGGCCGGCTCGATCATCCACCCCATGTCGGTCAGCGGACCGACCGCCGGCAGGAACTCCACCGCGCCCTCGGTGCCCGGGTACGCGCCACCGCCCCCGCCGCCGTCCGGACGCCCCGCGACGTACGTGGGGGAGTAGTAGTTGATGCCGAGCAGGTCGATCGGCGCCGCGATGATCTTCTCGTCGCCGTCCCGGACGAAGGTCGGCTCGACCAGCCGCGCCACGTGCTCGCGGACGTCGTCCGGGTACCCGCCGACCAGCAGCGGGTCGAGGAAGATCCGGTTGTGCAGGCCGTCGACCAGGCGTACGGCGGCGGCATCGGCCGCGCTGTCCGCATCGGCGGGCTGCACGTCGGCGGGGTTGAGCGTGATGCCGACCCTGGCCGCCCCGCCGGACCGCAGAGCCTGGGCGGCCAGGCCGTGCGCGAGCAGCAGATGGTGTACGGCGGAGAAGGCCGCCCCCGCGTCCTGCACCCCGGGCGCGTGCACGCCGTTGCCGTACCCGAGGTAGGCGGAGCACCACGGCTCGTTGAGCGTCGTCCAGGTGTCGATCCGGTCGCCGAGCCGGGTGTGCACGGCACTGGCGTAGGTGGCGAAGTGCTCGGCCGTGTCCCGGTCGGTCCAGCCGCCCCGGTCCTGCAACGTCTGCGGCAGGTCCCAGTGGTACAGGGTGACGATCGGGTCGATGCCCCGCCCGAGCAGCGCGTCGGTCAGCCGGTCGTAGAAGTCCAGGCCGCGCGGGTTGACCGGCCCGCTACCGTCGGGCTGGATGCGGGGCCAGGACACCGAGAAGCGGTACGCCTGGAGGCCCAGCTCGGCCATCATCGCCACGTCGTCGGCGTACCGGTGGTAGTGGTCGCAGGCGACGTCGCCGGTGTGCCCGGCGTGGACCTTGCCCGGCGTACGGCTGAACGTGTCCCAGATCGAGTCGCCGCGCCCGTCGTCGCGGGCCGCCCCCTCGATCTGGTACGCCGCCGTGGCCGCACCCCACAGGAAGTTCTCCGGGAAACTCAACTCGCTCATGCCGGCACTCCGCTTCGCTGCGTGCCGCCACGAGGCACGGCCCTGTGTCGATGGTTCGCTCGCTGACGCTCGCTCACGCCTTCACCGCACCTTCCATGATCCCGCCGATGATCTGGCGGCCGAACAGGACGAACACCAGCAGTAATGGCAGCGTGGCAATGGCCGTACCGGTGAACACCTGGGACATGTCCTGGTAGTAGCCGTCGGACAGGGCCCGCAGCGACAACTGCACGGTGGGATTCTCCGGGTCGTTGAGCACCGCGTACGGCCAGAGGAAATCGTTCCACGTGGTCATGAAGGTGAGCAGGCCGAGCACGGCGGCGGCCGGCCGCAGTGCCGGTACCACCACGTTCCAGTAGATCCGGGCGGTACCGCATCCGTCCACCCGGGCCGCCTCGATCAGCTCGGTGCTGACCGCCTGACCGGCGTACTGGCGCATCATGAAGACGCCGAAGCCGGTGACCAGCGCGGGCAGGATCACGGCGGGCAGCCGGTCGTTCAGGTTCAGCTTCGTCATCAGCATGTAGAGCGGGATGACGCCGAGCTGGGTGGGCACCATCATGGTGGCGATGATCACCATCAGCATCGCGTTGCGGCCCCGGAACCGCAGCTTGGCGAAGGCGAACCCGGCCAGGCTGCAGAAGAACACCACCGAGACGGTGACCGTGGTCGCCACGATCGCGGAGTTGATCAGACCGGTCAGGAAGTAGGCGTCGGTGTTGTCGAACAGCCGGGCGATGTTGGCGCCCAGGTTGCCGCCGGGCGTCATCGGTGGCGGCAACTGCCCCATCGCGTCGCTGCTGCGGCTGGCCACCACGAACATCCAGTAGATCGGGAAGAGCGACATCACGGTGGCGGCGATCAGTGCGCAGTACGTGAGCGGGCTGGCCCGCCAGAGCCGGCTCATCGCGCCACCTCGCTTCGCTCGCTCATCGCGGGCCTCCCTTCCGCCCGCCGACGTTCGGTCGGGCGCCGGCCCCGAGCCGGCGGATGATCAGTACGTTGATCGCCGCGACGATGGCGATCAGGGCGAAGAGCAGCCACGCCACCGCCGAGCCGTAGCCGAAGTTGTAGTAGGGCGCGAAGGCGTTCTCGAACATGTACATGGTCAGCGTCTGCGACTCGCGCATCGGGCCGCCCCGGATCGCGTTGGTGCCGGAGTGGAACAGCCGGGGCTCGGTGAAGAGCTGGAGCCCGCCGATGGTGGAGATGATGACGCAGAAGATGATCGTCGGCTTGAGCAGCGGCACGGTGACGGCCCAGAACTGCCGGGCCCGGTTCGCGCCGTCGATCGCCGCCGCTTCGTACAGGTCGCGGGGGATGGCCTGCATGGCGGCCAGGAAGATCAGCGCGTTGTAGCCGGTCCAGCGCCAGTCGACCATGGCGGAGATGGCCACCCAGGAGGCGAACCGGTCGGACTTCCACCCGATCGGATCGAGGCCCACCAGGTCGAGCATCCAGTTGACCATGCCGAACTCGCGACCGAACAGCACCCCGAAGACGATCGCCACGGCGGCCGTGGAGGTGACGTTGGGGACCAGCACCGCCATCCGCCAACCGGTACGGAAACGCAGGTGCCGGTTGAGCAGGTTGGCCAGCCAGAGCGCCAGGAGCAACTGCGGCACGGTGCTGATCACGAAGATGCCGAGCGTGTTCACCACCGAGTGCCAGAAGTCGCTGTCGACCAGCAGCTGGGTGTAGTTGTCCGCGCCGATGAAGGTGGGATTGCTGCCGAGCAGGTCCCAGTCGTGCAGCGAGACCCAGAAGGTGTACGCCAGAGGCCACGCCCCGAAGATCGCGAAGATCACGAAGAACGGGGCGATGTAGAGGTAGGGCGAGTACTTCGCGTCGATCCGGCTCAGTCGGCCGGACCGTGGCGGGCGGGTGTTCCGCGGTGCCGGGGTGGCCGGCGGGTGCGCGTCGAGCTGCAACGCCATGACCCGTGACTCCTTTCCACGCCCCCGCCCCGCGCCGATCCGCCGGTCGCCGTCGCGTCGACGTGGACGCGTCGTTTCGGTGGATCGGCGACGGGGTGGGGACCGTCGGGCCGGCTACTTGGCGGCAGCCTTCTTGGCGTTGGCGATCGCGTCCTGCCACCCCTGCTCGGGGTTGCGCTGTCCCAGCTCGACGGTGCGGACCGCGTTCTCGACCTCGGTGCGTACGGCCTGGTTCTTCGGGCCCATGTAGACCGGCTTGAGGGTCTTGGCGCCCTCACCGAAGATCCGGCCGACCGGCGCGCCGGAGAAGTACGCGTTGGTGGCCTCGGTGATGGCCGAGTCCTCCAGCGCCTGCGGCGACGACGGCAGCGGGCCCTTGGCCTTGAAGGCGCCGATGTGGCCCTCGGCGCTGGTCAGGAACTTGACCAGCTTGATCGCCTCGTCCTGGTTCTTGCTCTGGCGAGGTACGGCCAGGTGCGAGCCGCCCCAGTTGCCGCCGTCACCGGGCACCCGGGCGATGTCCCACTTGCCGTTGGCCTCCGGACCGGCGTTGCCCTCGATGACCCCGGTCATCCACGCGGGGCAGGCGATCGTGGCGAACTTGGACTGCTTGAAGGCGGAGACCCACTCGTCGGACCAGGAGCCGTACTTGCCGGACAGGCCCGCGTTGATGATGGCCATGGTGGTGTCCCAGGCCTGCTTCACCGCCGGGTTGCTGTCCACCACCAGGTTGTCGCTGGTGTCGTAGTAGTGGTAGCCCTGCGCGTTGCCGGCGGTCTGGAGCACGATCGTGTTGAACGTGTTGGTCGCGGCGTCCAGGAACGCGGCGCCGGTGTTCGCCGCCTTGAACTTCTCGCCGGTGGCGATGTACTCCTGCCAGGTCGGCCAGAGCTTGGAGACCTCTTCGCGGTCGGTCGGCAGCCCGGCCTTGTCGAACAGGTCGGTGCGGTAGCACATCGCCATGCCGCCGACGTCGGTGCCGAGGCCGATCAGCTTCTGGCCGTCGGCGGTGAGCCCCTGGTTCCACTTCCACTCCAGGAAGTTTCCCTTGAGGTCGGCGGCGCCGTGGTCGAGCAGGTTGACGAAGTTGTCCGGGTTGGCCTTGTACTCGACCATCAGACCCTCTTCGATGGCGACCACGTCACCGGCGCCCTTGCCCGCCGCGAGCCACTGGGTCAGCTTCGGCGAGTACTCGTCGAGGTTGCCGCCGGTGCCCCGCTCGACGATCTTCACGCCGGGGTTGGCGTCCATGTACTGCTTGTACAGCTCCTCGTAGCCGAACTGTCCGAAGACGTCGACGGTGAGGGTTATCGTGCCGTCCTCGGCGTCGTCGCCGCCACCGCAGCCGCTGGTGACGAGCAACGCGCCGACGGCGGCCAGGGCGACCGCAGCGAGGCGGTGGCGCGGGAAGGTGCCCATGGTCTGGTGACCCCTCTCAGGTCGGGGGTGGTGGTGGATAAGGCCCAGAGAGCGCTCTCACGAAGCTTGCGGTCCGCCGTCGATCGATGTCAAGAGAGCGCTCTCTCGACGAGGTCACAGAATGGCCACGGGCGCTCCTCCCGATCGGGAGGACCGCCCGTGGCATGTCCGTGCTGCGTCGGCTTCGCCGGCTGTCGTGCCGGCCGCGTTCGGCTTCGCCGGCTGTGCTGGCTCTACCGGCCGTCGTGCCGGCCATGTCGGCTTGGCCGTCGTGCCGGTCAAGCGGCCGTGTCGACGGTCGGGCGTGGCCGGCCGCCGACGCGGACTCAGGCGGCGCGGACCCCGTCCAGCAGGGCGCGGTCGCCGGCCACGGTCAGGGTGTCGAAGCTGACCCGTCCCCAGAGCGCCAGCAGCAGGTCGCTCGCGGTGGCGTTGACGTGCACCCGGGCGTGGTGGTCGTCGTGGTCGAGGATGGTGCCGGTGTCGAGCAGGGCCACCCCCTCGCCGCGCAGCCGCAGATACCACTCCTGGGCGGCGTCGCTCGCGCTCAACCGCACCACGCCGCGCCACTGCCCGGTCGCCGCCCGCCGACCCGCCGGCAGCCAGGTGTCCAGCACCTCGCTCACCCCGTCGGCCGCGAGCTTGGCCTCGATCGGTTCACCGGCCGCGATGGCGAGCTGGGCGTCCCAGCGGTGCACCGCGGTCTCGTGGGCCATCCGACGCGGCCAGAAACCCGCCTTCTTCGGCTGCGGCGCCCAGTTCCACGCCGGAGCCTCCGGGTCGAGGGTGTCGAAGAGGGCCATCAGCTCGTCGTACGCCTGCTGCCACTGCGCCGAAGCGGTCACACCCGGCACCGGCTCGACCGGCTGTGCCCGGCGCTCCGGGGCCGTCGTCCCGCCCGAGCCCACGATCGCGTGCGCCCAGCGGTAGACGCCGGCGAGGTGCAGGGCCAGGTCGGCGACCGTCCAGCCGGGGCAGGAGAGCACGGGTGTCTCGGGCGGGGCTTCGGCCACCGCAGCGGCGAACGCCGGACCCTCCGTCCGAAGCGCGCCGATCCAGAAGTCCTTGCTGCCCTGCAATCTGCTCATCGCCATCCTCCCGGGGGTGACCCGGCCACCAATGGGTGCCGCGGCTACCCACCAGCCTAGGGTGAAAGGCGTGTTCGACGCCTACGCCCAGCCGACAGTCGCCGCTGAACCCGCCAGCACCGGCGATCTGGCGCAATACACCACATTACGCTTGGGTGGCCCGGCTCGCCGGATTGTCACCGCCACCACCGCCGACGAGATCGTCACCCGGGTACGCGAGGCCCAGGACGACGTTCTGCTGCTCGCGGGCGGTAGCAACGTGGTGATCGGCGACGCCGGCTTCCCCGGCACCGTGGTCCTCGTCCGGTCCCGGGGTCTGCGCGTGCTCGCCGAGAACGAGGCGAACGTCACCGTACGGGTCGAGGCCGGCGAGCCGTGGGACGACCTCGTCGCCGCCACCGTGGCCAACGGCTGGTCCGGGTTGGAGTGCCTGTCCGGCATCCCCGGCTCGACCGGGGCGACCCCGATCCAGAACGTCGGTGCGTACGGGCAGGAGGTCGCGGAGACCATCGTCGGCGTGCAGGTCTACGACCGCGTCACCGGGGAGGTGACGACGGTCCCCACCGTGGACTGTGGCTTCGCGTACCGGGCCAGCGTCTTCAAGTACAGCCAACGGCTGGTGGTGCTCTCGGTCGACTTCCGGCTGGCCCGCTCGCTGCTGTCCGGCCCGGTGCGCTACGCGGAACTGGCCCGTACGCTCGGTGTCTCGGTCGGTGACAGGGTGCCGGCGACCCAGGCGCGTGCCACCGTGCTGCGGCTGCGCGCCGGCAAGGGCATGGTGCTGGACCCGACCGACCCGGACACCCGCTCGGTCGGCTCGTTCTTCACCAACCCGGTGCTGGACACCGCCGGCTACGAACTGCTGCGGCAGCGGGCCGCCGACATCGGGGAGCCGCCGGCCTGGCCGGGCGCCGGGGACCGGATCAAGATCAGCGCGGCCTGGCTGATCGACAAGGCGGGCTTCGGCAAGGGCCATCCCGGTCCCGAGGGCGTCGCCATCTCCAGCAAGCACACCCTGGCGCTGGCGAACCAGTCCGGCACCGCCAGCACCGAGGCCCTGATCACGCTGGCCCGCGAGATCCGTGACACCGTCGAGGCCCGGTTCGCCGTGACGCTCCACCCCGAACCCGTCCTCGTCAACTGCACCATCTGACGGCTCACCGCACCCGCCGCACCCACCGCCCGGTCCGTGGGCGGGCCGGCTGAGATGTAAGGAAGGGACCCTTCCTATACACGAGGCGTTAGTAGGGGACCCCTCCTTACACGCGCCCCCGCGGGGCGACGGCGGGCCAAGGGATCGTCAGTTGGCCCTGACGCCACTCGCGGGGACGGCGCAGCACGGGCCGGCCCTGGGCGCGCACCGTGGACACCGCGCGTAGCCAGCGTTGGCGCGGGCCGAACGGGGCGTAGCCGGCGGCAGCCCGCCAGGCGTCGTCCAGGGCGCGGATCAGGTCGTGGATCGGCTCGCCCGGCACGTTCCGGTGGATCAACGCCTTCGGCAGCCGTTCGGCCAGCTCGGCCGGGTTCTCCAGCGTGGTCAGCCGGGCAGCCAGGGTCAGCGTCAGGGGACCGGTGGCGTCGAGCAGGATCCAACTGCCGAGTCGACCCGGCTCGTCGCAGGTGCCCTCCACCAGCAGCCCGCCCGGAGCCAGCCCGGCGAGCACGGTGGCCCAGGCGGCGGCCACCTCGCTCTCGTCGTACTGCCGCAGGACGTTGAACGCGCGGACCACGGTCGGCCGGAGCCCGGCCAGCTCGAAGCCGCCCCGGGCGAAGGTGAGACCGGGTGGGTCGGCGGCAGACTGGGCGGCGTCGACGCGTACCGGATCGATCTCCAGCCCGACCACCCGCACGTCGGCGCGGACCCGCGCGGCCAGCCGGGCGCGCAGCTCCACCGCCGTCACCGGCGTGGCACCGTAACCGAGGTCGACCACCAGCGGGTCCGGAGCGTCCCGCAGCACGTCCGCGCAGTTCTCCACCATCCAGTTGTCCACCCGGCGCAGCCGATTGGGATTGGTGGTACCCCGGGTCACCACACCGAGCGGCCGGGACCTCAGTGTCGCCATCGCGCGGACCTGGCGACACGACTCATCCGGCCATTCTCGCCCCTGCTGTCGCCGCCGGGAGCGGCACCCTGGTGATGAGGTCGGTCACGCCGGGGTGCCTGGACGGCGTATTTCCGGCCGCCGATCGGGAAGATGACATCCGGCGTGGAGGTTGACGCAGGAGCGCCGGTCGTGCGCGTCGGCATCAACCGTGGCAAAGGGAGCGGACGTGGCGGAAATGCACACCGGTGTCGGACGTCAGCGAGGTGCCCTGCCATGGCCCCGCCCCCGGCGGATCGCGACGCTCTCGGTGCACACCTCACCCCTGCACCAGCCGGGCACCGGCGACGCGGGCGGCATGAACGTCTACATCCTGGAGGTTGCCCGGCGGCTCGCCGAGGCGGACGTGGCGGTGGAGATCTTCACCCGCGCCACCTCCGGTGACCTGCCCCCGGTGGTGGAGGTCGCCCCCGGTGTGCAGGTACGGCACGTGATGGCCGGTCCGCTCGAAGGACTGACCAAGGAGGAACTGCCCGGCCAACTCTGCGCGTTCACCGCCGGAGTGCTGCGCGCCGAGGCGGCCCGCCCACCGGGCCACTACGACCTGATCCACTCCCACTACTGGCTCTCCGGCCAGGTCGGCTGGCTGGCCAAGGAGCGCTGGGGCGTACCGCTGGTGCACACCGCGCACACCCTGGCCAAGGTGAAGAACGCGCGGCTCGCCGCCGGGGACCGGCCGGAACCCAAGGCTCGGGTCATCGGAGAGGAACAGGTGGTCGCCGAGTCCGACCGGCTGGTGGCGAACACCCAGGTCGAGGCGCGGGACCTGATCGACCGGTACGACGCAGACCCGACCCGGGTCGCGGTCGTCGAACCCGGCGTGGACCTCGACCGCTTCCGTCCGCTCTCCGGCGACCGGGCAGCCGCCACCGTCGCCGCCCGGACCCGGCTCGGCCTGCCCGTCCGGGGGCACCTGGTCGCCTTCGTCGGTCGGATCCAGCCGCTGAAGGCCCCGGACGTGTTGATCCGTGCGATCGCGGCCCTACGCGACCGGGACCCGGCCCTGGCGCAGGAGGTGGCGGTGGTGATCTGCGGCGGCCCCAGCGGCACCGGACTGGACCGACCCACCGCGCTGATCGAGCTGGCCGCCACGCTCGGTGTCGCCGACCGGGTGCACTTCCTGCCGCCGCGCACCGGCGCCGACCTGCCCCTGCTCTATCAGGCGGCCGATCTGGTCGCGGTGCCGTCGTACAACGAGAGCTTCGGGCTGGTCGCGCTGGAGGCCCAGGCCTGCGGTACGCCGGTGGTGGCCGCCGCCGTCGGCGGCCTGGTCACCGCCGTACGCGATCAGGTCAGCGGCGTCCTGGTCCGTGGGCACGATCCCGTCGACTGGGCGCGTACGCTCGGCCGTCTGCTGCCGGACCGGGCCCGCCGGGCCGAGCTGTCCGTGGCGGCGGCCCGACACGCTCGCGACTTCTCCTGGCACCGCACCGCGGCCAGCCTGCTGACGGTCTACGGCGAGGCGATCGCCGCCCACCGTGCCCGCCTCACCGCCGAACTCACGGCCTCCCGATCCTGGTAGCGCTGCGCGTAAGAGTTCCGTGCAACGGCTGCGTGTAAGGGCTGCGTGTAAGGAAGGGACCCCTACTAACGCCTCGTGCATAGCAGGGGTCCCTTCCTAACACCTCGGCAGCACGGCGTACGGACAGTGCCGGCCGTAGAGTTGATCCGATGAGTGACCTTGGGGCCCTGATCGAGTCGGTCTGCGCCGAGCGGGAGTTGGACTGGGAGTCCACCGGCCCGGGGTCGTACGCGGTGACCCTGCCCGGTACGCACAAGCTCAAGACGATCTGCAACCTGATCGTCGGCGAGCACGCGCTGCGGATCGAGGCGTTCGTGATGCGCCAGCCGGACGAGCGGCGCGAGGAACTGTGGGCCTGGCTGTTGCAGCGCAACGCCCGGATGTACGCGGTGTCGTTCTCGGTCGACGCGGTCGGCGACGTCTACTTGACCGGTCGGGTCAACCCCGCCGGTGTCGACGCCGACGAACTCGACCGACTGCTCGGCGCGGTACTCACCTACGCCGACGAATCCTTCGACACGATGCTGGAGATCGGCTTCGGCAGTTCGATCCGGCGGGAGTGGGAGTGGCGGGTCAAGCGGGGCGAATCCACCGCGAACCTCGCCGCCTTCGCGCACCTCTTCGAGCCGTCTCCGCAGGCCGAGCCGTCTCCGTAGGCTGAGCCGTCTCCGCCAGGCCAAGCCGTCGCCGTAGCAGGGCGACCGTCTTTGCGTCGAGCTGTCTCCGCAAAACGCGCCTGCTCCGCGCGCCGCGCCTGCTCCGCGCGCCGCGCCTGCTCCGCGCGCCGCGCCTGCTCCGCGCGCCGCGCCTGCTCCGCGCGCCGCGCCTGCTCCGCGCGACGCGCCTGCTCCGCGCGACGCGCCGTCGGCGTCGCGGGGCGAGACGTTTCCGCAGCGGGACGAGCCGTTTGGCACGTTCGGGGGTTCGGAGCGCTCCTGACGGGTAAGCCGCCGCACCGCGCGGTGCGGCGTTGGGACCCGCCGCGCCGAGACCGAGTGTCGAGGAGCGTGAGCGTCCATGGCTCAGCGAAGCAGCTCGGGTCGCGGCGGGACCGCGACCAGCACCACACGACGGAACAGCAGCACCGCCCGGATGTCGGAGTCGGAGATCTCGCAGATGCGGGCGGAGGACATCCGGGGCCAGTTGCGGCGGTACGGCGTCTCGGGGATCTCCGCGTTGCGCAAGCCCGAACTGGTGAAGACGCTGGCGAAGGCCATGCGGTCGGGTGGTGCCGCCCGCCGCAGCAGCGGCCCGGCCGGTCGGGCCAAGGCCACGAAGGCGGCCGGGACGCGGCAGACCACGTCGGCCCGTACCGCGCCGGGCCGGGCGAAGGCGGCACCCGCGAAGCGGACCACGTCGGCCCGCAAGACGACGACCGCTGCGGCCCGCAAGACGACGACCGCTGCGGCCCGCAAGACGACGACCGCCCGCAAGAGCACCGCTGCGGCCCGGAGCACCACCCCGGCCCGGAAGACGACCACCGCCCGCAAGGCGACCCCGGCCGGCAAGACGACGACGGCCCGCAAGACGACGACGGCCCGCAAGACCACGTTGCGGCCGGCCCAGAAGGCGACCACCGCCCGGAAGGCAACGACGGCCCGCAGGACCACCTCGGGTCCGGCCCGCAAGACGACCGCCGCCCGGAAGACGACTCCGGCCCGGAAGGCAACGACGGCCCGGAAGGCGACGACGGCCCGGAAGGCGACGACGGGTACGGCCCGGAAGACGACCAGCGCCGCCCGCAAGAGCACCACGGCCCGCAAGAGCACGTCGGGGCGGGCCGGGGTCGCGAAGGCCGCGTCGTCGCGGGGCGGTGCGGTGCGTACCGGTAAGTCGACCGCGCGATCGACCCGGTCGTCCCAGGTCATCGCCTCGCTTCAGGATCGGCCGGAGCGTCCCGGTCGCAGCCTGGTCACCACCAACCACGAGGTGATCCAGCGGTGGGCCCGGGCGCGCGGCGCGAAGCCGGCGACCATCAGCGGGACCGAGCGGGAGGGGCGGGCCGGGGTGCTGACGTTCAACATCCCGGGGTACCGGGAGAGCAGCCGGATCCGCGAGATCACCTGGGAGGAGTGGTTCCACACCTTCGATCTGCGGCGGCTGAACCTGATCTTCCAGGAGCAGATGCGGGACGGTCGGCAGAGCAACTTCTTCCGCACCGAGTCACCCGATCGGGAGGACGGCTGAGGTTTGCGGGAATCGCGGTCGGGTACCCGCTGTTGGCGCCAAGTAGGGGCAAACGTGCTGGTCCGGGGGCCGGAACTGCGCGTTGTGACGGGCAAGACAGCCGTTCGAGTTGAATAGCCCCTGCTGGCCGAACTAACTTTATTGCACCGCGCCACGCTCGGAACCGTTCGGGGGAGCGGCGGATCGATCAGGTCCGTGCACCGAGTGGGGTGTCGGGGGACGGGTGGATCAACACCGTTGGGGGACGGTGCCCCACCTGTTTGGACCGGCGGCGTGAGCGGGCGTCGCTTACGGGGGTGAGTGCCGCCCGCCGCCGCCGGTCGTACGACGCGAGTGCCCGGTACGCCCCGCGTACCGGGCACCACGCGTGTGACGGATACCGCACAGGCGTCGACGACCAGCTCCCGCCGGCAGGCGCGTTCAGGACGCGGCGGCGACCGAGGTGCCGACCGGTTCCGCCGGAGCCTGCCGCAGCGCGGCCACCCGGCGTTCCCGAGGCGGCCCGGCGAGCAGGTGGCCACCGGCCGCCGCCAGCCCGAGCGCGCCGACGATCAGCCAGTGCCCGTCGCCCCACTGCTGGAGGCTGAACCCGCCGAGCGTCGGCGCCACGAACGACGCCGCCGGGAAGGCCAGGTAGAACACCGACTGGTAGCGGGCCCGCAGGGCCGGCGGCGCCAGGTCGGCGTTGATCTGCGCGTTCGGCGGCGCGGCCAGCATGGAGCCGATCGTCCAGATCACACACGCGCCCAGGTAGAACGCGAGGTCGTCGGCGAGGGCCAGCGCACCGAAGCCGACCGCCAGCAGTGCCGTGGAGACGGCCAGGACGGTGCCCTTGCGGTGCCGGTCGATGAGCCGGGGTACGAAGAGCTGCCCCAACACGATCAGCACCCCGCCGAGGGCCACCACCGTGCCGTACGCCGACGGGCCGAGCCCGTCCGCGCGCATCGCCAGCGGCATGATCGTCGACGCCTGCATGGTCAGTACGGCGAGCACGAAGGTCAGCCCGACGAAGACCAGGAAATGCCGGTCGGTCAGCGCGGTGTGCAGGCCGGGGCGACGCTGTCGACGCCGGACGGATGTCAGCGGCTGTGGTGGCGTACCCGCTGCGATTGTCGACCTGGCGGGCAGCGTCTCCGGGACCTTCCACGCGATCAGCAACGCGGTGGCCAGCGTGGCGGCGGCGTCCACCAGGAAGAGCGCGACGTAGCTCGCCTCGGCCAGCAGTCCGGCGAGCAGCGAGGCCACCGCCATGCCCAGGTTGAACGCCCAGAACTGGAGGTTGAAGGCGCGTGAGCGGCGGTGTTCCGGCACCACGTCGACGATCGCCGCGACGAACGCCGGGCTGGGCATCGAGTGCGTCACGCCGACCAGCAGGGCGAGTGCCGCGATCATCGCGAGGTGCTGGCTCAGCGCCAGGGCGACCATCAGCCCGGCGGTGACCAGGTGCGCGAACACCAGGGTCGACCGTCGTCCCCAGCGGTCGGCCAGCACCCCGCCGAGCAGCACCCCGGCCGCCCCACCGGCGCCGTACGCCCCGACGACCACCCCGGCCAGCGACTCGCTGGCCCCTCGGGCGGCGGTCAGGTAGAGCGACAGGAACAGCATCGCGAACGCGCCGGCCCGGTTGATCAGCAGCCCGGCCCAGAGGTACCAGAAGGTGGCGGGCAGTCCTCCGGCGGTGTCGGCGAGCCAGCGGCGCGGCCCGGTGGGCGTACCGCCGTCGTGCTGGTCTGCGGCCCGCACCCCGACCTCCTCGATCTGTTCGGACACCTAACAGATCTTGCCCGAGCGGATCGGCGAGGTGGCGTGAGGGGCGGACTCAGCTCTTGCCGGTCGCCACCGGCTCGGCCGCCTGAGGTGCCGCCGGCTGCGGTGCGGTCGACTGGAGGGTCACCACGGGGGCGGCACCGGCGGTACGCAGCGCCAGCGCACGCCGCTCCCGGGCCGGCCCGGAGACCAGGTGACCGACGGCCATCACGGCGCCGATGGCGGCACAGCCCAGCCAGAGCGTGGCGTTGCCGGCCTGCTCCCGCACCAGGCCGCCGAGGATTGGCGCGGCCGCTCCGGCGAGCTGCCAGGAGAGCGAGAAGACGCCCTGGTAGCGACCGCGCAGTTCGCCGGGGGAGAGTTCGGCGATGAGGGTGGCGTTGGAGGGCGAGTTGAGCATCTCGCCCAGCGTCCAGATCAGCACGGTGAGTCCGAAGAACCAGGCCACGTCGGCGAAGGCGGTCAGTCCGAAGCCGACGCCCATCACCACCGCCGCCAGGGCGAGCACGTGCGAGCGGTTGCGGCCCCGGATGAGCCTGGGTACGAAGAGCTGGCCGGCGACGATGAGGACCCCGTTGAGCGCGATCACCGAGCCGTACGTGGCCGGGCTCAGGCCGGAGTCGGCCATCGCGATCGGCAGCATCGAGATGTGCTGAAGGAAGACCAGCGCACCGAGCAGGTTCAGGGCCACGAAGCCCAGGTACACCCGGTCGGTGAGGATGGTGCGCAGTGCGCCGGTGCGCTTGCCGTCGCGGGGCATGCCCACGGTGACGGTGCGGGTCTCCCGCACCCGGATGAAGATGATCAGTGCGGTGACCAGCGTGGTCGACGCGTTGACCACGAACAGCAGCAGGTAGCCGGCCTGGGCGGCGAAGCCGGCCAGCACCGCCGCGCAGGCGAAGCCGAGGTTGATCGCCCAGTAGTTGAGCGAGAACGCGCGCAGCCGGTCGCGCTCCGGCACCACGTCGATCATCATCGCGCCGAACGCCGGCCGGGCCGCCTCGGCGAAGAGGCCGAGCAGCAGCGCGCCCGCCGCGATGGTCCACAGGTCCCGGGCGAAGCCGAGGGCGAGCATCATGGTCGCCGCGCCGAGGTGGGCGGTGAGCAGGGTGGGTCGCCGTCCCCAGCGGTCGGTGAGCGTACCGCCGGCGGTGGTGCCGACCGCGCCGCCGACGCCCCACGCGCCGATCACCAGGCCCGCCTGGGTGGCCGAGAAGCCGCGTTCCTGGGTGAGGTAGATGGCGAGGAAGACGAGGACGAACGAGCCGAGACGATTGATCAGCGTCCCGGTCCAGAGATACCAGAACGTCTTCGGTAGCCCGCCTGTGGTGTCCCGGAACCAGCCCCGTATCGCGCGCACCTCGGCGCACCCCCGTTTCGGTAATGACCAATGATCGAGATGATCCCTTACAACTTAGATGTCGGCCGGAAGGCCGGTCACCCCGTTTTCCACGTGGTGGTCGTCACCCCCCTTCCCGCGCGTCCACTCGCGGGTTGCGGCAGGATGATCCGCATGACAGCTAGCGAGGGACCCACCGTCGGGACGCTGGTCCTGCTGCGGCACGGCGAAAGCGACTGGAACGCCAAGAACCTCTTCACCGGCTGGGTCGACGTGGACCTGACCGAGAAGGGGGAGAACGAGGCGCGCCGCGGCGGCGAGCTGCTGCGCGAGCACGACCTGCTCCCCGACGTGGTGCACACGAGCGTGATGCGGCGCGCCATCCGCACCGCCGAACTGGCGTTGAACGCCGCCGACCGGCACTGGATCGCGGTGCGCCGGTCGTGGCGGCTCAACGAGCGGCACTACGGCGCCCTGCAGGGCAAGGACAAGAAGCAGACCCTGAACGAGTACGGCGAGGAGCAGTTCATGCTCTGGCGCCGCTCGTACGACACCCCGCCGCCGCCGATCGCGGACGACGACGAGTGGTCGCAGGTCGGCGACCCCCGGTACGCGCTGCTGCCGACCGAGCTGATGCCGCGCACCGAGTGCCTCAAGGACGTCGTCGAGCGGATGCTGCCGTACTGGTACGACTCGATCGTGCCGGACATCCTGGCCGGCCGGACCGTGCTGGTGGCGGCGCACGGCAACTCGCTGCGGGCGCTGGTGAAGCACCTGGACCAGATCAGCGACGAGGCGATCGCCAAGCTGAACATCCCGACCGGGATCCCGCTGCGCTACGACCTGGACCCGCAGTTGCGTCCGCAGACGCTGGGCGGCACCTACCTCGACCCGGAGGCCGCCAAGGCCGCCGCCGCCGCGGTGGCCAACCAGGGTCGCTGATCGCACCCTGCCCGTGGGGCCCGAACGTTAGGAAGGGTCCCCTGCTATGCACGAGGCGTTAGCAGGGGACCCTTCCTTCGGTCTCAGGCGGGGGTGACGGGCTCGCCGGTGATCAGGTAGACGACGTGCTCGCCGCTGTTCACCGCGTGGTCGGCGAACCGCTCGTAGAAGCGCCCGAGCAGGGTGGCGTCGATGGCCGTCTCCACGCCGTACGGCCAGTCCTCGCCGAGCAGCACCCCGAACAGCCCCTTGTGCAGCTCGTCCATCGCGTCGTCGTCGCCGTCCAACTCGGCGGCGACGGTGGCGTCCGGACGCGCCAGCACGGAGGCGATCTTCTCGGCCATCCGGTCGGCGATGCCGGCCATGTCGGTGAAGACCGGCCGCAGCTCCGCCGGCACGGCCGGCGACGGGTGCCGGCGCAGCGCGGTCTTGGCGACGTGGTCGGCCAGGTCGCCCATCCGTTCCAGGTCGGCGGCGACGTGCAGCGCGGTGATCATGGCGCGCAGGTCGGAGGCGACCGGTGCCTGGCGGGCCAGCAGGTCACAGACCCGCTCCTCCACCTGCCGGTAGAGCGCGTCGATCCCGGCGTCGCCCGCGATCACCGATTCGGCCGCCTGCCGGTCGGCGGTGAGCAGGGCCCGGGTCGCCTGGCGCAGCGCCGCCCGTACCCCCTCGGCCATCTCCACCAGCATCTGGCTGACCGTGTCGAGATCGGCCCGGAACTCGTCGCGCATACTCACGTCCTGTCGGTCGGCGCCGGCACGTGCCGGCGAGGGTTCGTGCAGGTACGCCGCCCAAGCTAGGAGCACCGGGAGGACCTCAGGTGAACGCCGATGAACTGAGCCGGACGCGCAGGTGAACTTTCCCGGAAGTGAGAGTGCTTCGTCCCGTTCCGTACGGTAGCCGGGTTAACAATGACCCTACGATCGCCGGGTGACGTGGGCGGTGACGGTGGGAGTGGCCTCGGCCCTGGTGGTCGGCGTGGTCGCCGGACTGTTGCTGTCCCGGTTCGTCCCGGCGGCGCGCCGGTCGGCGGGCTCCGCCGGACGTGGGTGGGCCGGTCTCCGGCTCGGTAGGGGGAGGCACACGATCGCCGACGAGGTGCAGGTCGGGCTCGGCCGCCGCGCGATCGACTCGCTGCGTGCCGGAGTGGTGGTGCTCGACCCCGAGGACGTACCCGTACTCGTCAATCCGGCGGCCCGGGCGCTGGGCTTGCTGCGTACCGGTGGCCGCCCGGGCTCGATCATCGCCCACCCGCTGGTCCGTACGCTGGCCGGGCAGGTACGCCGCACCGGCGTCCGCCGCGAGATCGAGCTGGACCTGCCCCGGGGCCGCGACAACGTCGGGGACAACCCGCTCGGCGTGCACCTGCGGGCGATGGGCCTGGGCGGCGGCTACATCGCCGTGGAGGCGGCCGACGTGACCGAGTCGCACCGGCTGGCCCGGGTGCGACGCGACTTCGTGGCCAACGTCAGCCACGAGCTGAAGACCCCGATCGGCGCGCTGCAACTGCTCGCCGAGGCGCTGCTCGACGCCACCGAACCGGCCGGCGGGGACCGGCCGGACCTCTCCGAGGACATGGTGGCAGCCCGGCGGTTCGCCGAGCGGATCCAGCACGAGTCGACCCGGTTGGGGCGGCTGGTGCAGGAACTGCTGGAGCTGACCCGGCTCCAGGGCGCCGAGCCGCAGCCGGCGCCGGAGCCGGTCGCGCTCGACTGGGTCATCTCCGAGGTGGTGGACCGGACCCGGACCACGGCCGCCGCCCGCCGGATCCAGGTGACGGCCGACTCCGGCCGGGGACTGACCGTGTACGGCAGCGACAGCCAACTGGCCACGGCGGTGGCGAACCTGGTGGAGAACGCCGTGAACTACTCGGGCGAGGACACCACGGTACGGATCACCACGCGGGCCACCGACGACCACGTGGAGATCGCCGTGACGGACCAGGGCATCGGGATCGCGCCCACCGACGTGGACCGGATCTTCGAGCGGTTCTACCGGGCCGACCAGGCCCGGTCCCGCTCCACCGGCGGCACCGGCCTGGGGCTGGCCATCGTCAAACACATCGCGAGCAACCATGGCGGCCGGGTGGACGTGACGAGCACTCTTGGTGGTGGGTCGACGTTCACCCTCCGGCTGCCGGCCCGACCGCCGGACGATCTGCTGGCGTCACTGCCGGTTGCTGGGATCGAGGCCGGTCCGGCCGACCTCCGGCAGGTCTGACCACACATGGATCAGGCCGGGCTCCCCGCCCGGCCCGACCCGGATCGAAAGGAAACACCGTTGAGCCGCGTACTGGTGGTCGAGGACGAGGAGTCCTTCTCCGACGCCCTGTCGTACATGCTCCGCAAGGAGGGGTTCGAGGTCTCCGTGGCCGCCACGGGCACGTCGGCGCTGACCGAGTTCGACCGGACCGGTGCCGACATCGTCCTGCTCGACCTGATGCTGCCGGAGATGTCCGGGACCGAGGTCTGCCGGCAGCTCCGGCAGCGGTCGCACGTGCCGATCATCATGGTCACCGCGCGGGACAGCGAGATCGACAAGGTGGTCGGCCTGGAGATCGGTGCCGACGACTACGTCACCAAGCCGTACTCGCCCCGTGAGCTGGTCGCCCGGATCCGGGCGGTGCTGCGCCGACAGACCCCCGAGACGACCGAGTCGGGCCTGCCGACGCTGGCCGCCGGCCCGGTCCGGATGGACATCGAACGGCACGTGGTGACCGTCGACGGCGGCGCGGTGCAGTTGCCGCTCAAGGAGTTCGAGCTGCTCGAACTGCTGCTGCGCAACGCCGGCCGGGTGCTCACCCGGGGACAGTTGATCGACCGCGTCTGGGGTGCCGACTACGTGGGCGACACCAAGACGCTCGACGTACACGTGAAGCGCCTGCGCTCCAAGATCGAGCCGGAGCCGTCCACCCCGCGCCACATCGTGACGGTGCGCGGTCTGGGCTACAAGTTCGAGCCGTGATCCGCCGGCCGGCGACCGGCCGTCAGGCCGGGTCGGCCGGGTGCGGTGCGACCAGGCCCTGCCGGATCCGCGCCGCGCACAGCTCGGCCAACCGGGCGTACGCGGCGGCGCCGACCAGGGCGGTCAGCTCCGGCCCGTAGGAGAGGTACATCGGCTCGCTGCCGACGTGGGCGTCGGTGGAGGACGTGCACCACCAGTCGAGGTCGTGCCCGCCCGCGCCCCAGCCCCGCCGGTCGAACTCGGCCAGCGTGGAGACCAGCACCTTGGTGTTGTCCGGCCGCTTCACCCACTCCTGGTCCCGGCGGACCGGCAACTGCCAGCAGACGTCCGGCTTGTACTCCAGCGGGTGCACCCCGTCGCGCAGCGCCTGGGCGTGCAGCGCGCATCCGCCGCCGCCGGGGAAGTCGGCGTCGTTGAGGAAGACGCACGGCGCGTCCGGCCCCTGGGTGGCGGTACGCCGCGCCGGGTTCTTGCCGTCCACGGTGTCGTTCTCGGTCCAGTTCTTGGTGCCGCGTCGGTAGTGCTGCCAGGTCTGCGGGGTCAGCCGCTTCACCGCGCCGCGTACCCGCTTCTCGTCGTCGGTGTCGGTGAAGAACGCGCCGTGCGAGCAGCAGCCGTCGGCGGAGCGGCCGGCGATGATGCCGTGGCAGCCCTGGCCGAAGACACAGGTCCACCGGGACAGCAGCCAGGTGAGGTCGGCCCGGATCAGGTGCCGCTCGTCGGCCGGGTCGACGAACTCGATCCACTCCCGAGGGAAGTCCAGCGGGACCTCACGGCTGCGGGGGTCCGTCGGGTCGTCCACCAGCACGCGGAGTTCGATCTGCCCAGTCACTCGGCCCAGCGTACGCGTGGTGTACGGGGATGGCCGGTGAGTGACGCGATCCGATCTCCCCTAGTGTTTCCCCATGCGACTGGGTGTCCTCGATGTCGGTTCGAACACGGTGCATCTGCTGGTGGTGGACGCCCATCGCGGGGCGCACCCGTGGCCGGCGCACTCGGAGAAGGCGGTGCTGCGGCTCGCCGAGCAGATCGGCCCGGACGGCGCGCTCCGGGACACGGGTGCGGACGCCCTGGTCGAGGCCGTCGGGACGGCCCGCGCCTCGGCCGCCGCGCTGGGCGTGGACGAGTTGCTCGCCTTCGCCACCTCGGCGGTACGTGAGGCCACCAACGCCGCCGAGGTGCTGGCCCGGGTCCGGGACGCCACCGGCGTACGCCTGGAGGTCCTGCCCGGCGCGGACGAGGCGCGGATGACGTTCCTCGCGGTGCGGCGGTGGTTCGGCTGGTCCGCCGGTCGGCTGCTGGTGTTGGACATCGGCGGCGGCTCCCTGGAGATCGCGGCCGGTATCGACGAGGACCCGGATCTGGCGGTATCGCTGCCGCTGGGTGCCGGCCGGCTGACCCGGGACCGGCTCGGCGTGGACCCGTGCAGTGACCGCCCGCCCGCGCCGGAGACCGTGGACGAGCTGCGCGAGTACGTCGACGGTCTGCTGGAGCCGGTGGCCGAGCGGATGACCGGGGTGGGCTGGGACCGTTCGGTGGCCACCTCCAAGACGTTCCGCACCCTGGCCCGGCTCGCCGGTGCCGCGCCCAGCGGCGCCGGGCTCTGGGCGAAGCGTCGGCTGACCCGGTCCGGGCTGCGGCAGGTGCTCGGCTTCATCCGGCACATCCCACCGGCCCAGCTCGTCGAGTTGGAGGGGGTGAGCGCGGGCCGGTCGCACCAGCTCCTGGCCGGTGCCGTGGTGGCCGAGGCGGTCATGCGCCGGCTCGGGGTCGACTCGCTGGACATCTGCCCCTGGGCGCTGCGGGAAGGTGTGATCCTGGACCGGCTGGATCGGCTCGCCCCGGTCTGAGACCGGACTGCGACCCGATGTGAGACCAGGTGTCCGTAGAATCCGATTCACGGATTATCGTCTGATTGGTGTATTGGCCGGCGGCTACCCTCGGTGGTGTGACTTCCCGCGTCCCGGTGCTCCTGTCCACTTCCTCGGTCTTCCCTGAGCGGACCGCGGCGGCGTTCCAGCTCGCCGCGGAGCTCGGCTACGACGGGATCGAGGTGATGGTCTGGACCGACGCCGTCAGCCAGGACGCCGGCGCGTTGCGCGGGCTGGCCGACCACTACGGCGTACCGGTCCTCAGCGTGCACGCCCCCTGTCTCCTGGTGACCCAGCGGGTGTGGAGCACCGACCCGTGGGAGCGGCTGCGGCGGGCGGCGGTACTGGCCGAGACGCTCCACGCGCCGACCGTGGTGGTGCACCCACCGTTCACCTGGCAGCGGGACTACGCTCGCACCTTCGCCGAAGGGCTGGACACGGTGGCCGACGAGTTCGGCGGGCTGCGCTTCGCGGTGGAGAACATGTACCCGGTGCGGATGGCCGGGCGACAGTTCGTGCCGTACGCGCCGGGCTGGGACCCGACCGAGACGGGCTACCGGTCGTACACGCTCGACCTGTCGCACTGCGCCGCCTCGCACACAGACGCGCTGGAGATGGCCGACCGGATGGGCGCCGGGTTGGCGCACGTGCACCTCGGTGACGGCACCGGTGAGGGACGCGACGAACACCTGGTGCCCGGGCGCGGCACGCAGCCCTGCGCCGAGCTGCTGCGCTCGCTGGCCGGGCGGGGCTTCACCGGCTCGGTGGCGGTCGAGGTGACCACCCGGGGCGCGAAGAGTCGTCAGGTGCGCGAGGCGGACCTGCGGGAGGCGCTGGCCTTCGCCCGCCAGCACCTGAACACGCCGTCCCCGGTCGAGGCGGCCTGACCTCGGCCGCGTCCGGCGCGGCGGCCTGACCTCGGCCGGTCGCCTGGTGCGGCGGCCTGACTTCGGCCGGTCGGCTGGCGCAGCGGTCTGGCCTCGGCCGGTCGGCCGCAGGGTCGGTCAGGAGACCGACGTCAGCGGGTCGCTCTGGGCCGGCACGGCGGCCCGCTTGCGGGCGCGGTGGGCGGCCACGTGCGAGCGGGTGGCGCAGCGTTCCGAGCAGAACCGGCGGCAGCAGTTCGACGAGGTGTCCAGGTAGACGTTGCCGCAGCGGTCGTCGGCGCAGACCCCGAACCGGGCGCTGCCGTACTCGCAGAGCCAGACCGACAGCCCCCAGACCGCGCCGGCCAGGTACTCCGAGCTGACCGAGGCACCCCGGCCGGTCGCGTGCATGTGCCAGTCGCTGGAGTCGTGCCCCGAGATGCGCGGCTGCACCGGGTGGACCTCCAGCAGCGAGTTCAGCTCGGCGACCGCCTCGCCGTCCCGTCCGGTGGTGCCGTACTCGAAGACGTCCCGCAACCGCTTCTGTGCGCGCCGGAAGGTGGCCAGATCCCGCTCCGCGACCTCGTCGCGCATCCACTCGTGGTCGTCGCAGAAGATGGCCCGCAGGTCGTCGAGGTCGTCCAGGCGGGCGTTGACGAGGTCAACTCCGGTCCGGGCGTACGCGTCGAAGTTCACACTCCAACGGTAGACGACTCACCCCGGACGTGGCGCGTCGATGTAGTGCGGGAGAAACCTGGCGTAACCATCGGTGATCAGACTGGCGCTCTCCCGTAGCCCCGCCCCGGCCGATTCGCCGTCCACCACCCACGCGCCCAGGACCAGGTGACTTCCGTTGAATTCGGGCAGTGCGCGGAACTCCTGATAGCAGAATCCCTCACTGCCGTAATCGCCCGGATTGGTGATCTCCTCACTTTCCGTGACGATCCGTACGGCTGCGCCCTCCCGGCCGAGCAGCGGCTTGGCGACGTACTCGGTCATGCCGCGCGGCGAGTCCAGGTACGCCGGCAGCAGCAGCTCGTGCCCCGGGTACAGCTCCCAGAGCACGGCCAGCAGCGCCTTGTTGGACAGCAGCAGCTTCCAGGCCGGCTCGATCCAGGTGGTCGGCGTGCCCGGGTCCAGCGCCAGCGGCCCGTACGGCTCGGCCAGCATCCACTCCCACGGATAGAGCTTGAAACAGGTGGTGACCGGCTGCCCGGCGGTGTCGACGAACCGACGGCCGTCCCAGCCGATCTCCTGGATCGGCAGCAGCTCCACGTCCAGCCCGGCCTGGCGGGCCGTCTCGGCCAGGTAGCCGGCGGTCATGTGGTCCTCGCCGCTCTCCTCCTCGTTCGACCAGACCACGTGCACCCGGCGGTCGTGCAGACCAGCGCCGATCTTCGACCAGGCGCCCACCAGCCGCTCGTGCAGGCTGTTCCACTGGTCCAGCTCCGGGCGGGTGTGCTCCAGCCAGTACCACTGGATGATGCTCGCCTCGACCAGCGCGGTCGGGGTGTCCGCGTTGTACTCCAGCAGCTTCGGCGGCCAACTGCCGTCGTACCAGAGGTCGAACCGGCCGTAGAGGGTCGGCGGCGTCTCCCGCAGCGACCGGGCCACCGCCTCGACCGCCCACTGCGGGATGCCGAACTCGGCGTACCGGTTGCGGGCCACCACGTGTTCGGCGGCGGCGACCGACATCCGGTGCAGTTCCTCGGTGGCCTCCTCCAGCCGTAGCACCTCGTCCAGCTCGAAGGCGTACGCGGCGGTCTCGTCCCAGTACGACATCACTCCGCCGTCGGGCAGCTCGGTGTCGACGTACACCAGCCCCTGCGCGCGGATGGTCGCGTCCCAGTCGGGTCGCGGGGTGACCTGCTCCCGGCGCACGCTCAGCCGCCGCAGGAGGCGAGATGGGTGCCGAAGCCGCCACGATCGGGTACGGACGCGGCGACCGGCTCCGGGGCGCCCTGCGTCGTGGTCCTGGCCGTGGCGGCCGACGGTGTCGGGGTGTGCAGGGCCAGGGCGACTGTCTCACCGCCTCCGGACGGGCCCATGGCGCAGTCGTCATCGTCGTCGTCGGAGGAGGACATGTTGCAGCCGGAGAGGGCGAGCGCGAGGGCGGTGAGTGCGCCGAGCTGCACGGAGGCCGACCGGAGCCGGCGGCGGGGGCGGTTTTCCACGTTCATCGTTGTAACCGATGCACGCCACGCCCGTCGCCCGGGGTCCGGGTGCGCGGATCGTGTGCGCGGGCTGGGTGTGTGGGCTGGGTGTGCGGGCTGGGTGTGCGGGCTGGGTGTGCGGGCTGGGTGTGTGGGTTGGGTGTAAGGAAGGGCCCCCTGTTAACGCCTCAGGTATAGAAGGGTTCCCCTCTCACTCCTGAGTGTTAATAAGGGGCCCTTCCTTCACCTCGGGCGGGGCGCGCTGGGGGGTGGCTCGGGCGTTACGCTCGGCTCATGCTCCGTTCCGTCATCCTCGCCGCCTCCCGGTCAACCCGGGTCGAGCGGCTCGTCGCGACGGCTCCGTTCTCCCGGGACGTCGTGCGCCGGTTCGTCGCCGGCGCCGGGACCGACGACGCGCTGCGCGTGACCCGCGCACTCGTCGGCGACGGTCTCGCGGTCACCCTCGACAACCTCGGTGAGGACACCGTCACCCCCGAGCAGGCCAACGCCACCCGGGACGAGTACCTCGCCCTGCTGCGGAGTCTCGCCGAGGCGGGCCTCACCCCGGCCGCCGAGGTGAGCGTCAAACTGTCCGCGCTCGGCCAGACCTTCGACGAGCACCTCGCGTACGACAACGCACGCGCGATCTGCACCGCCGCCGCCGACGCCGGCACCACCGTCACCCTGGACATGGAGGATCACACCACCACCGACTCGACGCTGGACGTCCTGGCCAACCTGCGCAAGGACTTCCCGTCGACCGGGGCGGTGCTCCAGGCGTACCTGCGGCGGACCGAGTCGGACTGCCGTGAGCTGGCCTCGGCCGGATCGCGGGTCCGGCTGTGCAAGGGCGCCTACAAGGAGCCGGAATCGGTGGCGTACCAGTCGTCCCGCGAGGTGGACAAGTCGTACGTCCGGTGCATGAACATCCTGATGTCCGGTGACGGCTACCCAATGCTGGCCACCCATGACCCGCGTCTGATCGCCATCGGCGAGGACCGGGCGCGCTGGTTCGACCGGGGGCCAGGCGGCTTCGAGTTCCAGATGCTCTACGGCATCCGGCCGGAGGAGCAGGCCCGCCTGGTCGGCGAGGGCTACACGGTCCGCACCTACGTGCCCTACGGCGACGACTGGTACGGCTACCTGATGCGCCGGCTCGCCGAGCGCCCCGCGAACCTTGCCTTCTTCGCCCGCGCCGTGGCCTCCCGGAAGTAACCCGGCCACCCGGAGTCAGCCCGGCCACCCGGAGTCAGCCCGGCCACCCGGCAGGCAACCGTCCATCGGCCCCGGACCGTCGACCGACGATCCGGGGCCGTCGTCTTGACGGATTCAGCTAATGGGGTTAGCTTTCTAGCTATGACTGTTAGCTTTATCGAGCGTGACGGTGGACGCGTCGCCTACGAGGTGCACGGGCAGGGGCCGCTGGTCGTCCTGTCGCACGGCATGGGGGAGAACCGCCACTCCTGCCGCCACCTGGTCCCGCTGCTGGTGTCGGCGGGCTACCGGGTGGCGTCGGTCGACGTCCGGGGGCATGGGGACTCCAGCGTCGGCTGGCCGTCGTACGCCCCGGCGGAGGTCGGCGCCGACCTGCTGGCGGTGGTCCGGGACATCGGCGGTGGCCCGGCCACGCTGGTCGGCAACTCGTCCAGCGGGGCGGCCGTCGTCTTCGCCGCGACCGAGGCACCGGACCTGGTCGAGGGCATCGTGCTGGTCGGCGCGTTCGTCGAGCAGCGCAAACTCAACCCGTTCATGCGGCTGGCCCTCGGTGCGGTGCTGCGCAGTGCCCGCCTGTTCGGGCTGTTCCACCGGACTCTCTTCCCGGTCCACCGGCCCGCCGACGACGCGGCGTACCGCAAGGCGATGGTGGCCGCGCTGCGCCGGCCCGGCCGGATGGCGGCGGTACGCGGCCTGATCGTCCCGGTCGAGCCGCACTGGACCGCCGTCGCGCCCCGGGTGCGGCAGCCGGTGCTGGTGCTGATGGGCACGAAGGACCCGGACTTCCCCGACCCGGCCGCCGAGGCGCGTGCCGCCCGACGACTCTTCCCGGTCGCCGAGGCACGCATGATCAGCGAGGCCGGGCACTACCCGCACGCCGACCGGCCCGAGGCGATGGCCGGTGAGCTGACCGAGTTCCTCGCGGTGATCGACCGTGCCTAGGGCCGGGCTCAACCCCCAGGTGGTGGTCCGCGAGGCGGCCCGGCTGGCCGACGAGGTCGGCTACCACAAGCTCACCCTCGCCGCGCTGGCCGGCCGGCTCGGCGTCGCGCTGCCCAGCCTCTACAAGCACGTCAAGGGCGCCGATGCCCTCGCGCAGCAGCTCTCCGCGCTGGCCACCGCCGAGATCGCCGACGAGATGACCACGGCCGCCGCCGGTCGCAGTGGCGAGGACGCGTTGCGCGCCGTCGCCGCCGCCTACCGGTCGTACGCCCGCCGCCATCCCGGCCGCTACCCGGCGACGCAGCGGGTGCCGGACCCGGACGACCCTGCGCACGCGGTCGCCGGCCGACGCGCGGTGGAGGTGGTCTACGCCATCCTGCGCGGGTACGGGATCGAGGGCGAGGCGGCGGTGGACGGGGTCCGGATGTTCCGCGCCGCCGTGCACGGTTTCGTGTCGCTGGAGGCGGCCGGCGACTTCGGCCTGCCGCGCGAGGTCGACCGCTCGTTCGACCAGATGGTGACCGCCCTCGGCGTCGCCTACCGGAGTTGGCCCGGATCCGCCGGGACCGCCCCCGGCTGACGGTCGCCCGTCCGTCGGCCGACGCGGCACGATGCGCCACTTCCGCGCGGGCAGGTCGACCCGTACTCTGCGCCGGTGACCGACGGGGGAACCACAGCCGGCGACCATCCGACGCCGGCCGACACGACACCGCCTGCGACCGGGGCGGCCGACACAAGTCCGGCGCAGACGTCGCCGGCCGTGACGACGCCGCTTGAGACCGCGCCGGCCGACACAGTGCCGCTCCACGTAGCGCCGGTCGACGCGACACCGGCGCAGACGACGCCGGCCGACACGAGGCCGCCCGAGACGGCGCCGACGACACCGGTGCAGCTGACGCCAGCGCCGGGTGACGTGACGCCGGCGCAGCTGACGCCGGTCTGGCCGGGGCCGTCGGGGTTCGTGCCGCCCGTGCCGGGCCGGAGCCCTCGCCGCCGCTGGCCACTGTGGACGGGGCTGGTCGCGGTCGTGCTGGTGCTGGCCTGTGGCGTGCCGGTGGTGCTGCTGGCCGGCGGGCTGCCGGACACCGACCTCGGGAAGCCCGCCACCGCCGCCTCGCCGACCGAGAACCCGACCACGATCGCCGCCCGGCAGGTCGCCGAGCGGATCACGGCACAGTTGGAGAAGCAGTCGGCGGCGCTGCTCGGTCGCGACCGGGCCGGCTTCCTGGCGATCGCCGCACCCGCCGCGCAGAAGGACCTGCGCCGCCGGTACGCCGCGCTGACCGCGCTCAAGGTCACCCGCTGGGAGGCGCGCCCGGGCGGGCTGCCCACCTCGGCCGGGCGGGCGGGCGAGTGGCGGTTGCCGGTCGAGTTCCGGTACTGCTTCGTGCTGCCGGAGTGCACGACCAGCCCGGTGGTGATCGAGACCCGGTGGCGCGACGGCGCGGAGCCCCGCCTGCTCGCGTTCTCCAAGTCGAAGTCGTCGTTCCCGGTGAACGGCCGGTCCAACGGGCAGCCCGGCAGCCTGCCCTGGGAGGTCAGCGAGCTGGTGGTGGCGGTGGGCGAGCGTACGGTCGTGGCCACCACGCCGGCGTACCGCACGCGGCTGCCGGGCCTGCTGCGGCGGGCCGAGGCGGCGGCGACGGTGGCCGACGGGTACGTGGTGACGGGCAATCCGCCCGACCGCTACCGGATCTTCTACGCCGGGCCGAAGGAGTGGAAACGCTGGTACGGCGGTGAGCAGCCGGAGTGGGGCGCCGGGTACGCGATCAACGTCGGCGGCGGCCACTACGAGATCGTGCTCGGCCCGGAGAGCTTCGAGTACGGCCCCTACCTGGACGAGTTGCTGCGGCACGAGCTGGCCCACGCCGCCTCGCTGCCGGAGAAGGACTACGCGGACGAGTCGACGTGGTGGCTGAGCGAGGGGCTGGCCGAGCAGGCGGGCGTCGACGGCCAGCCGGTCGGCCGGTACGAGGGGCTGGACTCGGTCCGCCAACTGGTCGAGGGCGACTGGGACGGGAAGCTGGAGTCCCTGATCCCGGACGCCGACACCCCGCAGGAGCAGGTGAACGGCAGCTACGGTGCCGCGTTCCTGGCGGTCCGCTACTTCGTCGACCGGTTCGGCGAGGAACGGGTGCGCGCCTTCGTCAAGGCCGTGCTGCACGACCTGCGCGTGCCGGCACAGGTCAGCGAGGAGATCTTCGACGAGGAGTGGAACACCCTGCACAAGGAGTGCGTCGCGTACATCCGCGCCACGGTGCGCTGACCACGGCGGCGCTGCGCAGCTCCGGCGAGGGCGACTCGTAGCATGGGCGGGTGCGCCGCACCGACTCGCCGCGGCTGCCCGCAGTCACGCGGCCCCGCCTGCTCACCGCCCTGACCGCCGTCGCCGTCCTGACCCTCACCGGCGCCGCCTCCTGCGGCGGTGACCCGCCGGCGATCTCGCTCGCCTCGGCCACGCTCGCCCCGGTGGCCGAGGAGATCGACGCCCCGGCCACCGTCACCGCCCGCGCGGCGGCGACCCTGACCGCCCCGGCCGACGGCACCCTGGCCAGCCTCCGCGTCGAGCCGGGCGAGCGCGTCCGGCGCGGCCAGGTGCTCGCCGTGGTCGAGTCGCCCGCCGCGCGGGAGCGTCTCCGGCAGGCGCGCGCCGCGCTCAACGCCGCCAAACGGGCCGGGCCCGGCGGTGGTGGCGGCGACCTCGCCGGCAGCCTGCGCGGCACCGACCGCGCCGCCGACGAGGCACACGAGGCGGCCCGCGCCGCCGCCCGCAAGATCAGCGACCCGGAGCTGCGCAAGGCACTGCTGGCCCAGGTCAAGGCCGCGCAGAAGCGGTACGACTCCGCCGCCCGCACCGCCGACCAGGCGGTACGCGAGGTGCAGCGCGGCGTCCGCAACCTGAACTCCGCCGTCGGCGCGCTCGCCACCGCCCAGCGCCTCCAGGCCCAGCAGGCGTACGACCTGGCCAAGGCGACCGTCGACGCGTTGACGTTGCGCGCGCCGATCGCCGGAGTCGTGCAGCCGGGCGGCGTGGCTGCCGGAGGCGATCCCTCCGGTGCGCTCGCCGGTCTGCTCGAATCGGGTGGGCTGCCGCCCGGGCTGGACCCGGCCGCGCTCGGTGCCGCCCCGGCGGGACCCCCGCCCGGCGTGGACACCGCCGTCCCGGTCGGTGGCCGGGTCACCGCCGGCACTCCGGTGTTGACCGTGGTGGACACCGGTGAGCTGGGTCTGCTGGCCGAGGTCGACGAGACCGACGTGCTGCTGGTCCGGACCGGGCTGACCGGCACGGTGGAGCTGGACGCGGTGACCGGTGCGGTGTACGACGCCACTGTGAAGTCGATCGACGTGCTGCCCAGCACCTCGGCCCGGGGCGGGGTCAGCTATCGCGTCCGGCTCGCGCTGGGCGCGGGGCGGTTCGGCGAGGCGGAACCGGCACCGGCGCCGCGCCCCGGCATGAACGCGGTGCTGCGGCTGCGGGTCCGGGAGGCGGCGGACGCGGTGACCGTACCCGCCTCGGCGGTCTTCTCCGTCGACGGGCGGGACACGGTCTGGTTGATCCGCGACGGTCGGGCCGGTCAGGCGGCGGTCACCGTCGGCGTGCAGGGCCAGGACCTGGTGCAGATCGTCGACGGGGTGCAGCCCGGCGACCGGATCGTGGTGCGCGGCACCGACCAGGTCCGGGACGGCCAGGAGGTCGGGTGAGCCGGGCTCCGGCGATCGAGGCGGTCGACGTCTCCCGGACGTACCAGCTCGACGGGATCTCGGTACCCGCCCTGCGCGGGGTCACGCTGACTGTGGCGGCCGGTGACTACGTGGCGCTGATCGGGCCGTCCGGCTCGGGCAAGTCCACCCTGATGCACCTGCTCGGCGGACTCGACCGGCCGACCGGTGGGCGGCTCGCGATCGGCGGGCGGCAGGTCGGCGCGCTGTCCCCGCCCGAGTTGGCGCGGTTGCGCAACGAGACCATCGGCTTCGTCTTCCAGGCGTTCCACCTGTTGGCGCGTACCTCGGCGGTGGACAACGTGGCGTTGCCCCTGGTCTACCGGGGGGTGGGGGCCCGCGAACGCCGTACCCGGGCCGCCGCGATGCTCGGGCGGGTCGGGCTCGGTCACCGGTTGGACCACCGGCCCAACCAGCTCTCCGGCGGCGAACAACAGCGGGTGGCGATCGCGCGGGCGCTGGTCACCGACCCGACGGTGCTGCTCGCCGACGAGCCGACCGGCAACCTGGACAGCACCACCGGCGCGGCCGTCCTGGAACTGCTGGAACAGCTCAACGCGGAGTCCGGCGTGGCGCTGGTGATGGTCACCCACGACGCGGAGGTGGCGGCCCGGGCCCGCCGCCGGATCACCATGCGCGACGGGGTGATGGTCGCGGACAGCGCGGCCGGTACGCCGGAGCAGGTCGGCGGTGGCCTGACCGGCCCGTCCGGCGGCGCGGCCGACCAGGGCGGCGACGGGGGACACGCGTGAGGCTGGCCGAGGCGTGGCGGGTGGCCTGGGACGCGCTGCGCGCGAACCGGATGCGCAGCGCGCTGACCATGCTCGGGGTGATCATCGGGGTCGCCTCGGTGGTGCTGCTGGTGGCGATCGGCACCGGTACCAAGCAGACGGTGGAACAGCAGGTCGAGGGGCTCGGCTCCAACCTGCTGCTGGTCGTGCCGGGGCGGCTCGACGTCGGGTCCGCCCCGGCGGTCTCCCCGCTGACCCTCAAGGACGTGGACGCGGTCGGCCGGGTGGTCGGGGATCCGAGTCGGGTGGCCGTGACGGTCGCCTCCGGTGCCACCGTACGGGCCGGCACCCGGCAGGACTTCACCACCGTGCAGGGGGTGCTGGAGACCACCCCGGAGGTCTTCGCCCGGGAGCTGGGTCGGGGCCGCTACCTGACCCGCTCCGACGTGGACACCGGTCGCCGCGTCGCGGTGCTCGGCGACTCGGTGGCCCGGGCGCTGTTCCCGGACCGGGAGGCGGTCGGCCAGCAGGTCAACGTGGCCGGCGTACGGTTCCGGGTGATCGGCGTCTTCACCCCGCTGGGGCAGAGCCTCGGCGTCGACCGGGACGACGAGGTGCACATCCCGGTGACGGCGGCCCAACGGTTGTACGGCACCCAGCGGGTCGACGCGATCGCGGTCAAGGCACCGGACCGGGAGCGCATCGACGAACTGGGCGAGCGGATCGTGGCCGAGTTGAACGGCCGGCATCCGGGCACCGAGTTCAGCGCGGTCACCCAGGAGCAGATCCTCGGCGTGCTGGGCGACATCCTCGGCATCCTGACCGGCGTACTCGCTGCGATCGCCGGGATCTCGCTGCTGGTCGGCGGCGTCGGCGTCTCCAACATCATGCTCGTCTCGGTACGCGAGCGGACCCGGGAGATCGGGCTGCGCAAGGCGGTCGGGGCCCGTCCACGCGACATCGGTGTGCAGTTCCTGCTGGAGGCGGTGCTGCTGACCTCGGTCGGCGGTATCACCGGGATGGCCCTCGGGGTCGGCGGCGCGCTGCTGGTGGCCGCGGTGTCGCCGATCCCGGCGGCGGTGACCTGGTGGTCGCTGGCGCTGGCCTTCGGCGTCTCGGCCGCGGTCGGGATCGTCTTCGGGGTGCTGCCCGCGCAGCGGGCCGGTCGACTCGACCCGGTGGTGGCGCTGCGCGCCGAGTGACGGTTCCCGTCAGGTGGCCGAGGATGATCGGTTGCCGGATTGGCTCGCATCCACTCGACCAGGGGTTTTTCGCCCCGGCGCCCCGATCGAAGCATGATCAGTTGCAGGAAGGGATCGCGCCGGTCACAGCCGTCCCGCTACCGTACTGGTAACACGCGCGTCGCCGGCCGCGCGGGAGGACCCGTGTGGCGGCACGCGCCGGGCATGGGATGGGTCGGTGAGCCATGGCCGGGTCGCAATCCGATGGTCGACTCTCGGATGTCAAGTTCCTGACCGTCGCCGAGGTGGCAACGGTCATGCGGGTCTCCAAGATGACGGTCTACCGTCTCGTGCACAGCGGTGAGCTGACCGCCGTACGCGTCGGCAGGTCGTTCCGGGTGCCCGAGCACGCGGTGCACGAATATCTCCGTGGCGCCTTCCAGGAGACCGCCTGACCCGCGAGCCAAACCCGGTCGCGGCGGGCCCGGTGAACGGGCATCGACCGGGGGCGCGTTGGTCCTGCTGACGCATCCCCGCTACGCTGGACTGGCGATCGTGACCGCTGGTGCGCTCTGCCGCCCACTCCGCCGGTCCGGTCCGTTGTCCGCAAGCGGTCGCCGACGCCACGGATTCGTGGTGTCTTACCGGTCGCGCCGCACATTGCATCGAAAGGCTTTCGTATGGGCTCGGTGGTCAAGAAGCGCCGCAAGCGTATGGCTAAGAAGAAGCACCGCAAGCTGCTGCGCAAGACCCGCGTCCAGCGTCGCCGTCTCGGCAAGTGACCGTGTGCCGGGCCGTGGCCCGGCATTCGTCGCTTGCCAACTGTCGACCCTCGGAGGCTCAGGTGATCAGGCCGTGGCTGTCCCGGCTCGGTCCCGGCGGCCGGGGTAGGTGCGAGACATGACCCCCGGTGGCTCATCGAGCCCTCCGGGGGTTGTCGTCGTGACCGGGGTCAGTCGTTATCTCGGCGCGCACGTCGCCGCCCGACTCGCCGCCGATCCCCGGATCGCCCGGGTCATCGGCGTCGACCTGGCCGAGCCCGGCCCCGAAGTGGCCGAGCTGCTGGCGCAGGTGGAACGGGTCCGGGTGGACGCCGGGTCGATCGGTGGCCTGCTCGCCGACCTCGACGTCGACACCGTGGTGCACCTGGCCCTGGTCAGCGCCCCGGATTCGCAGCACGGCGGTCGCGCGGCGATGAAGGAACAGAACGTCATCGGCACCATGCAGCTCCTCGCCGCCTGTCAGCGGGCGCCGCACCTGCGCAAGATCGTCGTCCGGTCGTCCACCGCCGCGTACGGCGCGTCGTTCCGGGACCCGGCCGTCTTCACCGAGGAGACCGAACCCCGCGAGGTGCCGCGCGGCGGTTTCGGCCGCGACATCCTCGACATCGAGGGGTACGTGCGCGGTTTCCGTCGCCGACGCTCCGACGTCACCGCCACGGTGCTGCGCTTCGCCCCCTTCATCGGCTCGACGGCCGACACCACGCTGACCAGGTACTTCTCCCAGCCGGTGGTGCCGACCATCTTCGGCCGCGACGCCCGGTTGCAGTTCCTGCACTTCGACGACGCCCTGGAGGTGGTGCACCGGTCGGTCGTCGAGGACCATCCGGGCACCTACAACGTCGCCGGCCGCGGTGTGCTGTCGCTGTCGCAGGCGATCCGGCGGGCCGGTCGGATCTCGGTGCCGGTGCTGGAGCCCGGTGTCGCCGGTGCCATCGCGCTGGCCCGGACGATGGGCTTCGGGCGGTACGGGCTCGACCAGGTCGACCTCTTCGTGCACGGCCGGGTGGTGGACACCTCCCGCCTGGAGCGCGAGTACGGGTTCACCCCCCGCTCGACCGCCGCCGCCTTCGACGACTTCATCGACGCCCACCACGGCCGGGCGGTGGTGACCCGGGAGCAGTTGGCCGCCGCCGAGCAGATGGTGCTCGACAGCATCCGCCAGGCCCGGGCCGCCGTACGGGAGCGCTCGTGACCGGGCCGGAGGAGCAGCGCGACGAGGCGCACCTGGACGACCGGTACGCCGTACCGCCCCCGGTGTCGGCGGATCTCGACCCCGCGCGGCGCAACGGGCACCGTCCCGCCGAGCCCGCGGTGCCGGACCGGACCGGTGACGTCTGGGACCGACGGGTCGCGGGCGGGCTCGCGTTCCTGCGTCGGCGGCTGGCCGGCGACTACGAGGTGGACGAGTTCGGCTTCGACCCGGAGCTGACCGAGGCGGTCTTCCATCCGCTGCTGCGTCGCCTCTATCGCGACTGGTTCCGGACCGAGGTCACCGGTCTGGAGAACGTACCCGCCGACGGGGCGGGGCTGGTGGTCGGCAACCATTCCGGCACCGTGGCGCTGGACGCGTTGATCCTCTCCACGGCGCTGCACCACGAGCACCCGGCCAACCGGTATCTCCGCCTGCTCGGGGCCGACCTGGTCTTCCGGATGCCGGTGGTCTCCGAGATCGCCCGCAAGACCGGTGGCACGGTGGCCTGCAACCCGGACGCCGAACGACTACTGCGCGGCGGCGAGCTGGTGGGTGTCTTCCCGGAGGGCTTCAAGGGCATCGGCAAGCTGTACGCGGACCGCTACAAGCTGCAACGCTTCGGGCGGGGCGGTTTCGTGTCGGCGGCACTGCGCACCGGCACCCCGATCATCCCGGTGGCCATCGTCGGCGGCGAGGAGATCTATCCGATGCTCGCCGACCTCAAGCCGCTCGCCCGACTTCTCAAGCTTCCGTATTTCCCGGTGACGCCGACCTTCCCCTGGCTCGGGCCGCTGGGCATGGTGCCGCTGCCGAGCAAGTGGCTGATCGAGTTCTGCCCGCCGATCCCGACGGCCCACCTGGTCGACTCGGCGGACGACCCGCTGGTCGTGTTCAACCTCGCCGACCAGGTCCGGGAGACCATCCAGCAGACCGTGCACCAACTGCTCGAACGCCGTCCCGACCCGTTCGGCCCGTAGCCGTCCCCGGCCCGGTGGCGTCGGCCCGGGTCCATGACCCGACGGCGTGGCGTCCATCCGGTCCACGCGGCTACCTCGTCTACGGCTCGGCGTCGCGTCGGGTGCGTCCGGAGGCGGTGTCGGCCGCGCGGCGGCGGCGCTGCAAGGCGACTCCGGCGGTGACCGCTCCGGCCACCAGTCCCGCCGCCGCGGTGGACGGGAGAGCGATCTTGACCGCTCGCCGGCCGGTGCGGAAGTCGCGTACCTCCCAGCCGCGCTGCCGGGCCTGGCGCAGCAACGTGCCGTCCGGGTTGACCGCCACCGCGCGCCCCACCAGCGACAGCATCGGCAGGTCGTTGGCGGAGTCGCTGTAGGCGGCGCACCGGCTCAGGTCGAGACCCTCCACCGTGGCGAGCTGGGTGACCGCCTCGGCCTTGAGCGGGCCGTGCATCAGGTCGCCGACCAGCCGACCGGTGTACGCCCCGTCGACGATCTCGGCGACCGTACCGATCGCGCCGGTCAACCCGAGCCGGGTGGCGATCACCCGGCCGATCTCCACCGGGGCGGCGCTGACCAGCCACACCCGCTCACCGGCGTCCAGGTGGCCCTGCGCCAACCGGCGGGTCCCGGCCCAGATCCTCGGGGCCATCAGCTCGTCGAAGATCTCCTCGGCCAGCCGTTCGACGTCCTGGACCCGCCAACCCTCGACGAAGGCGAGCGCGGCCTCCTTGGCCTGGGACATGTCGCCGGCCTGCTCACGGGCGAGCAGCCGGAACCGCAACTGCTGCCAGGCGAACCGGGCCAGATCGCCGGTGGTGAAGTAGTTGCGGGCGGCGAGCCCACGGGCGAACCAGTAGATCGAGGCGCCCTGCATCATCGTGTTGTCCACGTCGAAAAAGGCCGCGGCGTGGGGATCGGGCGCGGCCGGGGGAGCGGGCTCGGTCTGCGCCCAACCGGTGGTGTGCCCGTGCACGTCGGTGCTGACGGTCACCTTCCGGCTGCGCGCCACCTGCTCCCCCTCACGTCGCTCACCCTGCCCTGCTGCCCGCAGCGAGGGTATCCGGAGCAGCGGTTCCCGCCGCCGGACGCGGGGGGCGACGTGCGCCCGCCGGGTCAGGCGCAGACGCCGGGGGTGGGGCCGAGGTCGTCGCTGGCGGTGCCGGCCGACTGGCCGCAGGCGATGGCGGTACGCAGCGCCTCGGTGCGCTCGGCGACCAGGTCCAGCAGCTCCAGTGACTTGGCGGTCCGCTCCTGGTCGGCACGGGAGCCCCGTTCGGCCAGCGCGTCGAGTGTGCGGCGCTGCCCGGTGAGGAAGGCGTCGACAGTGTTCAGCGCGGTCGGGTCCGCGCGCCGGACGGCGGCGCCGGTGAGCTGGCGTACGCCTTGGCGGATGTCCGCGTCCATGTCGTCCAGCACGGCGCGGTAGCCGGCCCGGTTGCCGTTGAGCGAGGACGCCTCGGCCAGCCGGGTCCGGGCGAAGTCGAGGAAGAGCTGCCCACGGCTGATCTCGGAGCTGGCGAGCGCCAACTGGGCCCGCTCGGTGCTGCGCTTCATGCCGTACAGCGCGTCACCGGGTACCGCGTTCTCGCTGGCGGCGGAGATGCCGGAGACGGCGATCGCGCCGGCCGCGATGCCGACCAGGATCGCGCCCCGGGCGCGGGCCCGGCGGGCGGTGACGGCCGGTAGCAGCGATCCGCGACCGGTGGCGGCCTTCTCGACCGGCGCGGCGACGGTGGTCCCGATGCCCTCCCGGTCGGCGGTGGCCAGCAGCATCGCCCGCAGGCCGGTCCGGAACTCCGGGTCGACCTCGGTGTTCGGCGGGTTGGCGCCGAGTTGTCGGCCGAGCGCGACGAGCGGTGCGAGCTGATCGTCGGCGCGGGACCGGACGTGATGACGTAGGCCACCGTTGGCTTCGTCGAGAAGCTGCGCGAAGCGCTCGGTGCGCCGACGGGAGAAGAGGGCGTTGTCCACCGCGGCACCTCCTCTCGCTGGTCGCGGCCGGTCGGCCGCGTTCACCACCAGCGACCGACCACCGCATGACACCGGGTGCGGAAGCCCTCGTCGGCACCGCCGCCGGTCCACCTCGGAGGTTTCCGGCCGGTCATCGGTCGCACCCGGAGAAACGCGCCGTGCCGGGGCCGGGTTACGGGCCGGCCGGCGGCGAAATCACGCAAAGTGATCGGCTACGGCTGGAAACCGTCTGGGAGAAGTCGCGCCAGCGCCCGCACCGCGCGGTACTGCAACGCCTTGATCGCGCCCTCGTTCTTGCCCATCGCCCGGGCGGTCTCGGCCACCGAGAACCCTTGGAGGAACCGCAGCACGATGCACTCCTGCTGCTCCGGGTTGAGCCGCTTGACGGCTGTCAACAAGGCGACGTTCGTGATGTGCTCCACCACCGCCGCCTCCGGGCTGCCCTCCGGGCCACGGTCCTCCCGGTCCGCGTCGAGCACGTCGCCGGTGGTGACCTCCAGCCGGTACCGGCCGGACTTGAAGTGGTCGGCGACCAGGTTACGGGCGATCGTCACCAGCCAGGCGCCGAGATCCCGGCCCTGCCAGGTGAAACTGCCGATCCGCTTGAGCGCCCGCAGGAACGTGTCCGAGGTGAGGTCCTCGGCGAGCTGCCGGTTGCCGACCCGGAAGTAGACGAAGCGGAAGACGGTGTCGACGTACCGGTCGTAGATCAGCCCGAACGCCTCGGACTCACCGGCCTGGGCGCGTTCGACCAGGGTCCAGACCTCGGTGGCCGGGTCGGAGGGGTCGGGGCGGCTCGGGAACCCGGTGGAGGTGTTCGCCGACGAGACCGCCGGCAGCACCGCCGTCTCCGAGGTGGACACCTCGGTCACCGGGGCGTCCCCGCTGCGGCGGGCCTGGGCCGGCATGGTCGGTCGGCTCGGTGAGGCGACCCGACCACCGGAGGGTTTCGCGTTCCCGCCGGGCGTCGGTGGTCGGTGCGGCGGTTCGTTCTGATGTGGTCTGCTGCCCACCCGGTTGGCGACGCCTTCGCCGCGTGCGGGCAGGTTGCCCGTGGTGTCCTGCTGGCCGCGAGCGTTGCCGCGCTCGTTGACCGGCGTACGTGCCAGCGGGCCGGGCAGGCCGACCGGGCGGGATGCGAAGCCGAAGGCGGTCATCGGGCCACCTCCGTTGCACCGGCCGTCGCGCCGACGGTGCCCGGTCGATCGATCGGGCCTCCGGCGGGCAGGGCGGCTCCGGGGTGTGCCGGCGGGCGGCAGTTCCCCTTGAGGTGCTGGTCCAATGCGCTCACGGGCACGGGGGCCTCCTCGGGCTGAGGGGTGTCGACTCACGGCAAAATGGGGTGAGCCGACCCGAGTGATGATAGGGCCAACGTCACCCGCGCGTGGCAAGTCCGTTACACAGGGCCAAAGTATTTCTCGGCGGGTCGCACCCCTGGCGGACCGGTTGTCCGTCGGGGGTTGTTGACAACTCGCCGACGGGTTGTTCCAGGGTGTATTCCCAGTTCAGCGTCGTGGTGGGACGGTGTGACCGGTGGCCTGTGCGCCTCCGGCAGCACGCGACGCGGCCGGCGACGGCGGGGACGCGTCGGGGCTGTCGCACACCGACGGTGACCCCGCCGGAGTTCCGTGCACGGGACCGGGATGCGTCCTCGGTGGTCGGCGCGACGTGGTCCGGCCGGGACCGCACCGGGATCGATCGGCGGGGCCGAGGTGTCGGTGCCCTCGGATCGGCGTCGATCGTCGTCCGCAGGGCCATGGCCGGGCGGCTCCCGCTGTGCCAGACTCAGCGACCGTGCAGGACCGAGACGCAGCCGTGGGGCCGGGGTCGCGGCCCGCCCCCGACGAGGACGCAGGCACTGCCGGCCGCCCGCAGGCGGCCGACGGCACCGGGCCGAATCTGGCCGAGCACCTGACCCGGGCGGCCCGGAGCAGTCCGGACCAGCCGGCGCTGTACTTCTCCGACCGGACGATCACCTGGTCCGAACTGGACGGCACGGTGACCGGAGTGGCCCGGGCGCTGGCCCAGGTTGTCCCCGGCGCGGACGGCCGACCGGCGCGGGTCGCCGTGGCACTGCCCAACTCACCGGACTTCGTGGTCGGTCTGCTCGGTGCGCTGCGGGCCGGACTGACCGCGGTGCCGGTCAACCCCGCGCTGACGGCCCGCGAGCTGCGACAGGTGTTGGCCGACTCGGCCGCGTCGGTGCTGATCGGCACCGAGCGCGTCCGGGACCTGGTGGCCGACGTCGAGTTGCCCGCACTGCGCGCCGTGCACACCACACCACCCGTCGCCGACGGCGGTACGCCGACCTTCCCGGTGCGGGCCGCCGACGACCTGGCGGTACTGCTCTACACCTCGGGCACCGAGGGGCAGCCGAAGGGCGCGATGCTCTCGCACGGTGCCCTGGCCGCCAACCACGAGCAGGTCGGCCGGATCGCACCGCCGGTGGTCGGGCCGGACGACGTGGTGCTGCTGGCGTTGCCGCTGTTCCACGCGTACGGGCTGAACGCCGGACTGGGTGCGGTGCTGCACCACGGGGCGACCGGCGTACTCGTCGACGACCCGGGTGCCGACGCGGCGCTGGCCGAGATCGCCCGACACCGGGCGACCGTGCTGATCGGCGTACCGTCGATGGTCCAGTCCTGGGCACGGGCGGACGCCGACGTGCTGGCCGGGTCGATGGCCGCGGTGCGGGTCGTGGTCTGCGGCGCGGCGCCGCTCGATCCGGCGGACGCGGCCCGCTTCACCGAGGCCACCGGTCGGCCGGTGCAGATCGGCTACGGCCTGACCGAGACCGCACCGGTGCTGACCTCGACCCTGGTCGGTGGGGAGCCGAAGCCGGGCTCGATCGGCCGCCCGCTGCCCGGCGTCGAGCTGCGGCTGGTCGGGGCGGACGGGACCGAGCTGTGGCGCGACGGCCTGCCCGCTCCCGACGACGACGCGGAGGAGTGGGACCTGTCCGACCCGGTGGCCGGCACCGATCCCGGTCAGATCGTGGTGCGCGGGGCCAATCTCTTCTCCGGGTACTGGCCGCACGGCACGGGTGGGCCCGACCCGGACGGCTGGTGGGCCACCGGCGACGTCGCGTACGCGGACGCCGACGGTGATCTCTTCCTGGTCGACCGGCTCGGCGAGCTGATCCTGGTCAACGGCTTCAACGTGTATCCGCACGAGGTCGAGTCGGTGCTCTGCGCCCATCCGGCGGTGGCGGAGTCGGCGGTAGTGGGGGTGCCGCACCCCCGGACCGGGGAGACTGTCCGGGCGTACGTGGTGCCGGCGGCGGGGCATCGGGCGACCGGTGCCGAGCTGATCGCGCACTGCGCGCGTAATCTGGCCAGATTCAAGTGCCCGACCGACGTCGAGTTCGTCGAGCTGCTGCCGCGCTCGGTGATCGGGAAGGTACGCAAGACCCTGCTCCGACCCACCGGCACGACGGAGGAGACCGATGCGTGAGCCCCGCCTGACCCTGATCACCCGACCCGGCTGCCACCTCTGCGAGGACGCCAAGGCGGCCCTCGACCGGGTCGTCGCGGTCACCGGCGACCGGTGGATCGAGCAGGACGTGAGCGGCGACGCCGAGATGGAACGCGAGTACGGCGACCGGCTGCCGGTGGTGCTGCTCGACGGCAAGGAGCACGGCTACTGGCGCGTCGAGGAGCAGCGGCTGCTGAAGGATCTGACCACTCCGCAGCTCTGAGGCCGCCGGTAGGGTGCGGTGATGACCCCTGCGCGCACCCATCTGGTGTGGGACTGGAACGGCACCCTGCTCAACGATCTCGATCTGGTGGTGGCCTGCACCAACGCCGCCTTCAGCAGTGCGGGCGGGCCGTCGGTGACGGTGGCGGAGCACCGGGTGCGGTTTCGTCGGCCGATCGCCGACTACTACGCGGACGTACTCGGCCGGGCCGTGGACGCGCAGGACTTCGGCCGCCTCGACAAGATTTTCCACGACGCGTACCGGCTGGGGTTGACCGGCTGTGAGCTGGCCCACGACGCGGTAGACGCGATGGCCGCCTGGCCGGGCAGCCAGTCGCTGTTGTCCATGTGGTTCCACGACGAGCTGGTCCCGGCGGTCCGGACGTACGGGCTGGCCGGCCGGTTCGTCCGGGTCGACGGATGGCGGGACCGGGTCGGCGGCGACCGCAAGGCGGAGTCACTGGCCCGCCACCTGGCCGAGATCGGCGTGGACGGCCGGTCGGTGGTGGTGATCGGCGACTCGATCGACGACGCCGACGCGGCGTACGCCGTCGGTGGGCGGGCCGTCCTCTACAGCGGCGGTTTCACCGACCGGTCCCGGCTGGAGGTCTCCGGCCACCCGGTCGCCGACACCCTGGTGGAGGCCGTGACGCTCGCCACCGCGCTGGCCGATGTCCCGACGGTGGAATCGCCCAGCTGAGCGGAAACGGGTGTCACCGTGCGTGGTCGCGGTCTTCCGATCTCCGCATTTGATCAATGATTGGCGTGTGTGATTGGTCAGAGAAGTCGGGATTGAGCAATAATCGCGCCGGTAGTCGTGGTGAAGGGGTCTCCGGTCGATCTTGCGGGACGGAGGGGCTGGTGGGGGCGCGGCGCGTGCCGACAAGATCGCGATTTGTGCACGTCTTCACAAGCGCCTACTCTGTAATTCCGACGCGCCCTGCTAGCACAGCCGGCAATTTCGGTCGCCAGCGGGAGTCCCGAAACGACCGGCCGGTGGAGTTGGTCGAGGATCGCACCGCACGGAGTCTCATGAGTCAGCATCGTCACCCAGGCGCGCCCGGCCGCGCCGGTGCCGTACCGGCGCTCCCGGACCTGCCCGAGGCGACGGTCGCCCGGCTCCCCGAGTACCTCCGTGCCCTGCACAACCTCGCCGAAACCGGCCACGAGACGATTTCCAGCGAGGGCCTGGCCAACGCCGCCGGGGTGAACTCCGCGAAACTCCGCAAGGACCTGTCCCACCTCGGCTCGTACGGCACCCGGGGCGTCGGCTACGACGTGGCGCTGCTGGTCGAGCAGATCGAGTACGTCCTCGGGCTCACCCAGCGTCGGGCGGTCGCCCTGGTCGGCGTCGGTAACCTCGGTCACGCGCTGGCCGGTTACGACGGGTTCGCCGGTCGTGGGTTCCGGATCGCCGCCCTCTTCGACGCCGACCCCCGCCGCATCGGCGAGGAGATCAACGGGCTCGTCGTGCGGCACATCGACGAGTTGCCCGAGGTCGCCGCCGCCGAGGCCGTCGCCATCGGCGTCATCGCCACCCCCGCCCCCGCCGCCCAGCGGGTCGCCGACCAGTTGGTCGCCGTCGGCGTGACGAGCATCCTGAACTTCGCGCCGTGCGTACTCTCGGTTCCGGAGGGGGTCGACGTCCGCAAGGTCGACCTCGCCATCGAACTGCAGATCCTGTCGTTCCACGAGCACCGCAAGGCAGCACTGACCGCGCTCCCCGCCGCCGGTGGGTCCGCTCTCACCGCCCTGCCGGGCGGGTTCGCGGTCACCGAGAGCCAGGAGGCGATCGGCACGTGAAACTCATCGTCGTCGGCGCCTCCTACCGCACCGCGCCGGTCGCCACCCTGGAACGGCTCGCGGTGCCGCCGGCCGATCTGGGCGCCACCCTGGACCGGCTGATGGCGCAGCCGTATGTCAGCGAGGTCGTCCTCGTCTCCACCTGCAACCGGGTGGAGGTGTACGCGGCCGTCTCCGGCTTCCACGGCGGCCTCGGTGACATCTGCGCCGTCCTCGCCGAGCAGGCCGGCTGCCCGCCCACCGCGCTGGCCAACAACCTCTACGTGCACTTCGACTCCGCCGCGGTCGAGCACGTCTTCCGGGTCGCCGCCGGGCTGGACTCCATGGTCATCGGCGAGGCGCAGATCCTCGGGCAGCTCCGGGACGCCTACCACTGGGCCGGCGAGACCGACGCCGCCGGCCGGCTGCTGCACGAGCTGATGCAGCAGGCGCTGCGGGTGGGCAAGCGGGCCCACTCCGAGACCGGCATCGACCGGGCCGGACAGAGCGTGGTCACCGCCGCGCTGGGGCTGGCCGCCGGTCATCTCGGCAACGACCTCGTCGGTCGTCCCGCGTTGGTGGTCGGTGCGGGGGCGATGGGCTCGCTGGGCGTGGCGACGCTGTCCCGCCTCGGTGCCGGGCCGGTGACCGTGACCAACCGCAGCACCGACCGGGCTGTCCGGCTGGCCGAGTCGTACGGTGCCGCCGCGCGGGAGATGACCGAGCTGGCCGACACGCTGTCCACGGTGGACATCGTAGTGGCCGCCACCGCGTCCACCGAGCCGGTCCTCACCCGTCCGGTCGTCGCCGAGGCGGTGGCCGCCCGCGAGCCGGAGCGCGGCCCGTTGGTCCTGCTGGACCTGGCCGTACCCCGCGACGTCGGGCCCGGTGTGGCCGAGCTGCCCGGCGTCGAGGTGATCGACATCGACCGGATGGCGGCACTGCTCGCCGACGGGCCGGTCGCCGCCGACGCCGCCGCCGTCGAACGGATCGTGGCCGCCGAGGTCGAGTCCTTCCTCACCTGGCTGCGCGGTGCCGACGTGGCACCGACCGTGGCCGCCCTGCGCGGTCGGGCCGACGACGTGGTCACCGCCGAGCTGCGCCGACTCGCGCAGCGCCGCCCCGACCTCACCGACGACCAGCGTGCCGAGGTGGCCCGCACCGTGCACCGGGTGGTCCAGCGGCTGCTGCACCAGCCGACGGTACGAGTCCGGCAGCTCGCCGCCGAACCCGGCGGCGACCAGTACGCCGCCCTGCTGCGCGAGCTGTTCGACCTCCAGGTCCCGCAGACCTCGCCGGTGGACACCGTCCCCGACATCACCCCACCCGGAGGTGAGCAATGAGCGAGCGCCAGCTCAGCTCTGCCGCGCCACTGCGTCTCGGCACCCGGGGCAGCAAGTTGGCGATGGCCCAGTCCGGGCACGTCGCCGACGCCCTGACCGCCCGCACCGGACGCCCCGTCGAACTGGTCGAGGTGGTCACCGCCGGCGACCGGTCCAGCGCGCCGGTGCACCGACTCGGGGTCGGCGTGTTCGTTTCCGCGCTGCGGGACGCGCTGGTCGCCGGCACGATCGACTTCGCCGTCCACTCGTACAAGGACCTGCCCACCGCCACCGCGCCCGGGCTGCACATCGCCGCGGTGCCGCCGCGGCAGGACCCGCGTGACGCGCTCGTCGCCCGGGACGGCAAGACGTTGGCCGAGCTCGCCCCCGGGGCGAACATCGGTACCGGCGCGCTGCGCCGGATCGCCCAGCTGCACGCGCTGGGCCTGCAACTGTCGGTCACCCCCATCCGGGGCAACGTCGACACCCGGCTGGCCCGGGTGCTCGGCCCGGAGGCTGACTTGGACGCCGTCGTCCTGGCCCGGGCGGGGTTGGCCCGCATCGGTCGGGCCGACGTCATCACCGAGACGCTCGACCCGATGCTGATGCTGCCCGCGCCCGCCCAGGGTGCGCTGGCGGTGGAGTGCCGGGCCGACGACACGGATCTGGTCGAACTGCTCGCCACGCTCGACGACGCACCGTCGCGCGCCGCGGTCACCGCGGAGCGGGCGATGCTGGCCACCCTGGAGGCCGGATGCTCCGCTCCGGTCGCCGCCTACGCCGAACTCGCCGAAGGCGACGCCGGTGACGAGATTTACCTGCGCGGGGCGGTGATCAGCCCGGACGGCACCCGTGACATCCGGCTGTCCCGCACCGGAACGCCCGCCGATGCGGCGGAGATCGGCAAGGCACTCGCCGCCGAACTCCTCGACCTCGGCGCCGACTCGATCCTCGGCCCGCAAGGACACGACGGCCCGGGGACCCAGCAATTTGGGAGCACAGAATGACCCGCACCCGTAAGCCCGTAGGCCGGATCGCATTCGTCGGGGCCGGTCCCGGCGACCCGGGCCTGCTGACCCGCCGGGCGCACGACGCCCTGGTCGACGCCGACCAGGTCGTGTACGACCGGGGAGTCCCCGAGTCGTTGCTCGACGTCGTCCGGGCCGAGGCCAGGGAAGACGCCCAGTTCACCCCGGCCGAGGGCGCGCCGGGCGACGTGGCGAAGGTCCTGATCTCGGCTGCCCGCTCCGGGCAGAACGCGGTGCACCTGGTGGCCGGCGACCCGTTCGGCCACGACTCGGTGGTCAAGGAGGTGCAGGCGGTGGCACGTACCGCCGCGCACTTCGAGGTGGTGCCCGGCGTCGGTCAGGCCGAGGGCGTCGCCGCGTACGCGGGCGTGCCGCTGCCCGGCGTACGCACCGCCGCCGACGTCGAGGACGTCGGCACGCTGGACTTCGAGGCGCTGGCCGGAGCGGTGCAGCGCGGCTCGCTGGCGCTCGCGGTGGACGCCGGTGACCTGGCCGCGATTCGCGACGGGCTGCTCGCCGCCGGGGTCGACGGCACCACCGACGTCGGGGTGACCGGTGACGGCACCGGGGAGACGCAGTACACCACCACGTCGACCGTGGACTCCTTCGTCGCGGCGGCACTCGGCTTCACCGGCCGGGTCGTGCTGACCGTCGGCGAGGGCGTGGGCCAGCGCGACAAGCTGAGCTGGTGGGAGAACCGCCCGCTGTACGGCTGGAAGGTGCTGGTGCCCCGCACCAAGGAGCAGGCCGGCGCGATGAGCGCCCGGCTGCGCGCGTACGGGGCAATCCCGTGCGAGGTGCCGACGATCGCGGTGGAGCCGCCGCGTACCCCGGCCCAGATGGAGCGGGCGGTCAAGGGCCTGGTCGACGGCCGGTACGCCTGGGTGATCTTCACCTCGGTCAACGCGGTGCGCGCGGTCTGGGAGAAGTTCGCCGAGCACGGCCTGGACGCCCGGCACTTCGGTGGCGTCAAGATCGCCTGTATCGGCGAGGCCACCGCCGACGCGGTCCGCGCCTTCGGCATCCAGCCGGAGCTGATCCCCTCCGGGGAGCAGTCGTCCGAGGGGCTGCTGGCCGAGTTCTCGCCGCACGACGAGGTGCTCGACCCGGTGGGCCGGGTGCTGCTGCCGCGCGCCGACATCGCCACCGAGACGCTCGCCGCCGGGCTCACCGAGCGCGGCTGGGAGGTCGACGACGTGACCGCGTACCGGACGGTCCGGGCGGCCCCGCCGCCCGCCGAGATCCGTGACGCGATCAAGTCGGGCGGGTTCGACGCGGTGCTGTTCACCTCGTCGTCCACGGTCCGGAACCTGGTCGGCATCGCCGGCAAGCCGCACGCGCGTACCGTGGTAGCCGTCATCGGGCCCAAGACCGCGGAGACCGCGACGGAGTTCGGCCTGCGGGTCGACGTCCAGCCGCCGCACGCCTCCGTGCCGGACCTGGTGGAGGCGCTCGCCGGCTACGCCGTCGAGCTGCGGGAGAAGCTCGCCGCGATGCCGGCGAAGCAGCGCCGTGGCTCGAAGGTCCAGGGGCCGACCGCGCTCAGGTTCCGGTAGTCGTCAGGGAGGGCACCGTGCCGTACCCCGAGAACCGCCCCCGCCGGCTGCGGCGTACCGCAGCCGTGCGGCGGCTGGTCTCCGAGACCCGTCTCGACCCGGCCGAACTGATCGTGCCGATGTTCGTCAAGGAGGGGCTGACCGAGCCCCGGGCGATCTCCTCGCTGCCCGGCGTGCTCCAGCACTCCCGCGACTCGCTGCGCAAAGCGGCCGTCGAGGCGGTCCGCGCCGGCGTCGGCGGCATCATGCTGTTCGGGGTGCCGGCGTCGCGCGACGAGCGCGGCTCCGGTGGCCTCGACCCGAACGGCATCCTCAACGTCGCCATCCGGGACGTGGTCTCCGAGGTGGGTGACTCCACCGTCGTGATGAGTGACCTCTGCCTGGACGAGTTCACCTCGCACGGGCACTGCGGCCTGCTCCGGCCGGACGGTTCGGTGGACAACGACGCCACGCTGGCCGCGTACGCCGAGATGGCGGTGGCCCAGGCCGACGCCGGGGTCGGCATGGTCGGCCCGTCCGGGATGATGGACGGCCAGGTCGGAGTGGTACGCCGGGCGCTCGACGCGGCCGGTCACGCCGACGTCGCCGTGCTGGCCTACACCGCCAAGTACGCCTCGGCGTTCTACGGTCCGTTCCGTGACGCGGTCGAGTCGGCGCTCGACGGCGACCGCCGGACGTACCAGCAGGACCCGGCGAACCTGCGCGAGTCCCTGCGCGAGGTCGAGCTGGACGTGGCCGAGGGCGCCGACATCGTGATGGTCAAGCCGGCCCTGCCCTACCTCGACGTGGTCGCCGCGGTCCGGGCCGCGGTCGACGTTCCGGTCGCTGCCTACCAGGTCTCCGGCGAGTACGCCACTGTCGAGGCCGCCGCCGCCAACGGCTGGATCGACCGCGAGAAGGTGATGCTGGAGACGCTCACCTCGATCCGCCGCGCCGGCGCGCAGATCATCCTCACCTACTGGGCCGTGGAGGCCGCCGGCCTGCTTCGCGACCGCTACTGATCTCCACCCCGTCCGCCACGATCCGCCGCCCCCGGACCCCCGATCCTGGTCCTACTGACCGACCGCGGCCCGGCGGCGCGCCCCGAGCCTCAGCGGGCGGCGTCGAGGCGGTGCACCAACTCGGCCACGTCGACGCTGTATTCGCACCACTCCCGGTCGGGCCGGTAGCCCAGCTCCGCGTTGACCTTGAGCATGGCCTCGTTGGCCTGGGCGTTCCACGTCTGGACCTGGGTCAGCTGCGGCTCGGCCGAGCGCAACTCCAGCAGCATGCGGGCCTTGATCGCGCGGTCGATGCCGTAGCCGCGGTGATCCTGCACCACGATCGTGTCGTACTGATCCGCACGGGTCGGGTGCTGTGCCGGCACGACCACCTCGGTCAGGCCGGCCACCTCGCCGGTCTTCTCGTGCAGGGCGAGCACGATGTACGGCTTCATCCCCCGCCGGTGCAGGCAGTCGAGACTGTCGCGTAGCCGCTGCGGGTCGTACGAGCTGGGTCGTAGCTCGCCGTCCTCCACGTCCCGGATCTCGGCCTTGGCCCGCGCGTACGCCTCGATCAGCTCGTCCGGTGGGCCGCCCGGGTGGAACTGCACGTGGTAACCGGCGCCGACACCGGTCGACATCTCGGCCAGCTCGGTCCAGTCGACCCCGGCGAGGTCGAGCACGCTGCGGGTCTCGACGTACTCCCGGCTGAAGCCCAGCGACTCGTAGAAGGCAACGGCCGGGGTGTCACCCACCACCTCGACGCCGATCGACTCGAAGCCCTCCTGGTAGACCCGGCGGGAGGCGCGTAGGACGAGATCACGGCCGAGGCCCTGACGCCGGTGGTCGGGGTGCACCAGCACCTCCAGCACGCCGATGCTGCCGAGCAGCAGCACGTGCACCTGACCCAGGATCGCCCCGGGCGTCCCGTCGGCGGCCTGCTCGGCCTGGGCCACCCAGGCGATCCGTCGTTCGCCGGGCATCACCTCGGTGAGGTACTCCCGCACGGAACTCTCCCGCCATGGCGGATCCTGCGGAAGATCGACCGCCAGGACCGCGTTCAGCGTGTCCAACAGCGACGCGATCTCGGCGGACGACGCGGTCCTGGGGTCCCACTCGCGCACCATCACGCGTCTAGCTTGCCGTTAACCGCTGCCGGGGGGAAGTGTCCAGTCCTCCAATGTGCGGGGACGATCACTTCACGTGCGACTCGCCTGTCCGTACCGGTTGGCCGTTTCGAAGACGGCCTGGGCGTACCGACCGACGTTGTTGTACGACAGAATGGCGTTCCACCAGTCACCCGGAACGGTGAGGTTGCGGCCCCCCTTGCACAGGTACATTCCGGCGGCCAGCGCGGCGTCGTGGATGTTGTGCGGGTCCTTGACCCCGTCGCCGTCCGCGTCCGCGCCGTTCTCCTGCCAGGTCGTCGGGATGAACTGCATCGGCCCGACCGCCCGGTCGTAGGTGGTGTCCCGGTCCAGCTCGCCCCGGTCGGTGTCGGCGATCCGCATCCGACCGCCCTGCCCGTCCAGCGGCAGTCCGATGATCTCCGGAGTGGCCCTGCCGTCCGGCCCGAGCCGCGCGTTGTTGGCCTGCCCGTGCCGAGATTCGACGAAGCCGATCGCGGCCAGCGTGGTCCAGCTCAGGCCGCAGGCCCGGTTGGTCTCGGCGAGCACCAGCTCGGCGTAGCCGTACGCCTGGACAGCGATCGGGTCGATGCCGGTCTTGGCGCCGACCTCGCGGGCCCAACCGGCGAGGGCGTCGGAGGGGCGTCCCGCCACTGGCGCGGTACCCCCCGTCGTGCCCGGGAACGGCGTAGCTCCCGGCGGCAGCGTCTCGGTGGTCGGCGGCACCGCGCCGATCGGTGGAGCCTCGGTCAGCGGCAGCGTGCCGTCGGTCGCCTCCGGCCCGGCGGTCGCGTCGGCCGCGACCGGACGCGGCGCGCCGACGGTCGCCGGCACCAGCAGCGCACCGGCCGTCGCGGTCGCGATGACCAGCGCGAGCAGGAACACCCCGGGCAGGGTCAGTCGCCCGCCGGGCCGCCGCGACCAGTCCCGGGTCGCGCGGGCGGCGGCGCGTGGACCCGGCACGCGTACGGCATGCGCGAAGCGCACCCGGCGTCGCCGGGCTCGCCGCGGCCGGTCACCCGTCCCGCCCGCCGCCTCCCCGTCGGTCTTGGTGGCGGTGCCGGTCGCGCCCGCCGCCTCCCCGTCGGTCTTGGTGGCGGTGCCGGTTGCCGCGTCGCCGTCGGTCTTGGTGGCGTCGTCGGTCTTGGTGGTGGTCTCGCGCTCGGTCTTGCTGGCGGCCTCGGTCTTGGCGGTGGTGTCGGCCTTGTCGGCTGCCTTGCCGCCGGTCTCGGCGGGCTGCTCGCCGTCGGTCGTGGTCGTGCTCGCCTGCTGGTCGCCGGTCTTGGTGGTCGCGTCGGGCTCGGCGGTGGGCCCGTCGCTGGGCTTGGCCGATCGCTCGGTGTCGGCCGGGGCGGCTGCTCCAGCCTTGGCGCTGACGCCGGACGCGGAGGTCGCATCGGCCTTGGCGCTGAGGCCGGACGTGGCGGTCGCATCGGCCTTGGTGGTGACGTCGGCCGTGGACTCGGGCTTCGGGCCGGGCTCGGCAGACAGTCCGGGCGCAGGCTTGGCGGGCAGCTCGGGCGCGGGTGTGGCCGCCCTGATCGTCGGCGCACTGGCAGCCGTGTCGGCCCCGGTGGTGGGCGACCCGCCGGCCGGTTCGCCGGATCTCAACCAGGGTCGGCGCGGCCGGGGGATCGCGCTGACCGGTCTGTCCGTAGTGGCGCCGGTTTGGGCGCCCGGCGTGGCCGGTCGCAGGGGTCGAAGGGTCGTACGCTCTTCGCCGTCTGCCACCCGTCGAGTATCACCCATGTCGCCGCGAGCGTCAGGTCCGGTCGTACCCTGATGCCATGCCCCGGTACGAGTTCCGCTGCCGCGCCTGTGGTGACACCTTCGAGGTCAACCGGCCGATGGCCCAGGCGGGCGAGCCCGCATCCTGCCCGAAGGGGCACTCCGACACGGTGAAGTTGTTGTCGACGGTCGCGTTCACGGGACGGGGTGCCGGTGCCTCCAGTGGTCCGCCCGCACCCTCCGGTGGCGGCTGCTGTGGTGGCGGTTGCGGCTGTTGAACGCCGCCGGCGACGGTGGCCGGTCGGACGTGGTCGGACCGGCCGGAGGGCCGTCGTACGTGGTGGGACGGTTGATGTCGGTCTTGCCCGGACGCCGGGTGCGATGGCACCTTGGGGCGGAGTCTCGGCCGACCGTTCTCACGATGCGTGATGATCTGGTTTCGGGAAGTATGAAGCCGAGGCCAGGGGGGAGGTTCCACGCATGCCGCCACGGATCCACCTCCCGAGTGGCTGGGTGACGTTCGTCTTCACCGACATCGAGGGCTCCACGCGACTGGCGCAGATGCTCGGCTCCGGGTATCGCCCGGTGCTGCGGGAACACCGCCGTCTGCTGCGTCGGACGATCGCCGCGACCGAGGGCGCCGAGCTGCTGACCGAGGGGGACTCGTTCTTCCTGGCCTTCGGGGACGCCGGTGCCGCGCTGACCGCCTGCCTGACCGCGCAGCGCGCGCTCGGCGAGCACGAGTGGCCGACCCCGGAGGCCGCGCCCCGGGTGCGGATGGGCCTGCACACCGGTTGGGCCGAGCCACGTGACGGCGAGTACGCGAGCCCGGAGGTGCACCGGGCCGCCCGGGTCGCCGCTGCCGCGCACGGCGGGCAGGTGCTCTGCTCCGCCGCGACCGCGCGGCACGCCGACCCGCTGCCGTTCGGGGCGTCCCTGATCGACCTCGGGCTGCACCGGTTGCGGGGTTTCGACGACCGGGAACGTCTCTTCCAGCTCGTCGCACCGGGCCTGGAGCGGCAGTTCCCGCGTCCGCGTACGGCCGACGCGGTGGCGCACAACCTGCCGATCCCGGTCACCTCGTTCGTCGGCCGGCAGGCCGAACGGATCGAGTTGCGGGAACTGGTGGCCGGGCACCGGTTGGTCACCGTGCTGGGTGCCGGTGGCGGCGGCAAGACCCGGTTGGCCGTGGAACTCTCCATCGACCTGGTCGACGAGTACCCCGACGGGGTCTGGTTCGTCGACATCGCCTCGGTGACCGATCCGGGTCTGGTGGCGTTCGCGATCGCCGCGGTGCTCGGGCTGCGTCCCGAACCGGGCCGTCCCATGGTGGACACCCTGGTCGAGTACGCGGCCGGTCGCCGGATGCTGATCGTCCTCGACACCTGCGACGTGCAGCCGACCGCCTGCGCCGAGGCGGTGTCCCGGCTGCTCTCCGGCGGCAGCGGGGTGAAGGTGCTGGCGACCACCCGGGAGCCGCTGGCGTTGCCGGGCGAGGTGGTGTGGCGTATCCCGCCGCTCTCGGTCGACCCGTCACCGGACGGCACCGAGAGCGACGCGGTCGCGTTGCTGCTGGACCGGACCGCCGCCGCCCGGGGCGGGCGACGCCCGGACGCGGTCGAGTCGGCGGACCTACGCCGGGTGGTACGCCGGCTGGACGGGCTGCCGTTGGCGATCGAGCTGGCCGCGGCGCGGCTGCGGGTGCTCTCCGTCGGGCAGCTCGCCGAACGCCTCGACGACGTGCTGGGCACGCTGGACGCCGGTCGGGACGATCCGGAGCCACCACCGACCGACCACGGCAACGCCGGCAACCAGCGGGACACCGTGGACCTGGTGGCGGCGGCGACCGGGGCGAGTCCGCAGTCCCCGGCGACGCGGGCGGTGGCGCGGTCGGCGATCGAACGTCACCTGACCATGCAGGCGACGGTCACCTGGTCGTACCGCACGCTCGGGCCGAGGGCCGCGCGGCTGCTGCGCTGGCTGGCGGTGTTCGCCGGCCCGGTCGACCTGCCGACCGTGGAGTGGCTGCTCGACGACGACCCGCTCGACCCGCTCTCGGTGCTCGTGGACAAGTCCATGGTGCTGGCCGAGCCGCAGGCCGGCGGCTGCACGTACCGGATGCTCGACCCTATAAGGGCGTACGCGGCCCGTCGACTCGCCGAGGCCGGTGAGGAGCAGGACGCGCGCAACCGGCATGTGGACTGGTCGGCGCACGCGCTGGAACGGGCACATCTGGGCCCGGACGGCCAACCGGTGACGCTGTCGCTGTACGCGTTGGATCCGCTCGCCGGTGAGCTGCGCGCCGCCCTGCGCTGGTGTGCCACCGGCGGCAGTGCCCGGGCCGGCCTGCGGCTGGCCGGTGGCCTGGACCAGTGGTGGCGGGAACGCGGCCTGGCCCGGGAGGGGCGGCTGTGGCTGTTCCGGCTCTACGGCCGGATCGCCGAGACCGGGGAGGCGATCCCCGAGGCCGAGCTGGCGGCGGCGTACCACATGCATTCGCTGCACGCCGGTGGCGACGGCGAGTACGCCGAGGAGCTGCGCTACTCGCAGCGGGCCGAGGCGGCGGCCCGGCAGGCGGGGGACGCCGGCCTGCTGGCCCGGGTGCTCGCCGGCCGGGCGGCGCCGCTGGTGGACATGGGACAGTTCGCCGAGGCCGAACGGATCTGCCGGGAGGTCATCGACTGGGCGCGTGAGCAGGGGGTGGAGTCCGAGGCGCTGTTCGCGGTGTTCCGGCTGGCCGAGCTGCTCTGGCGGCGGGGCGCTCTGGACGAGGCGGCCGACCTGCTCGCGGCGGCACGACCGGTGGAGGCGGCCCGCCCGGTCGACCGTGGGCGGCGTTCGGTGGACATGCTGCTCGGCATGGTGGCGTTGGCCCGGGGTGATCTGGTGGCCGCGCACGAGCACCTGCTGGCGGCGTTGCGGTCCCGGATGAACCACGGTTTCCACGGCCGGGCCTGCGACACGCTCAACGCGATCGCGGTGCGTTGCCTCGCCGGGGACGAACCACTGACCGCAGCCCGGTTGTTCGGTGCGGCGCAGGCGACCCGGGCGGGGCTGCGGTCGACCACCGGCATCTACGACGGCTACTGGAACGAACGGCAGGTGGTGCTGCGTCGGACGTTGGGCGACGCCGCGTTCGACGAGGCGTACGGGGAAGGTGCGGAGCTGGGCCTGGACGAGGCCGTGGCGTTGGCGCTCGGCGTCGAGCATCCCGACCTGGCCGCCGACTCGGCCCGGTTCGCGGCGCGGGCGGGCCGGGCGACACCACGCCAGTCGACCGCCGCCACCGACCGGCACACCGAACACGCCTGACCGAGGGGTCCGCGTCGGCCGCGGACCCCTCGGCCGGGAGATCAGGCGCGGGCGAGGCGTTCCGCGTCGGCCTTCATCCGGGCGGCCCGGTCGATGTCGGACTGCTGGACGGCAGCGGCCGAGCCGAAGACACTCACCGCCTGGTAGTAGGTCCAGGCCAGGCTGAGGCAGGCCGGACGGACGACTGCGTTGTACGTGGCGCAGACCCGCTTGAGATCCTCGTAGAAGGCGCTGTCCAGACGGGACTTGTTGGCGCTGAACTGGCCGACCGCCTTGTAGTTGCGGTAGCCGAAGTCGTGGCGGTGGCAGGAGAGGGAGAAGCGGAACCCGAGCGGGTTGTCCGGGCTGGACGAGCAGAAGTCGGTGGACCAGTCGAAGTTGTAGCCGGCCCACGGTGTGCGGTTCTGCCGGGCCGAGTTCCAGGCGTTGTAGCTGCTGGCGCTGGTCTGGGTCCAGCTCGACAGCACGGACAGCTTCTGGGCGGGGGTGACGGCTGCGGTCGCCGGGGACGCCACGGCGAGCGTGGCGGCCAGCGCGACCGCGCCGGAGGCGAGGACAGTGGTGAGACGTCTGAGCACGGGGGATACCTCCGCGGGGGTGTGCGGTGGGGCAATGGTTACCGGCGAGTACCCGGAGTTCGACCAGTCTCGATCAACCTCGCGGCGTTCGGGTGTAACCATTGAGAAATATTGGTGACCGGTGCTGAAACAGACGAATACCCCGGACGTCGGTGACGTCCGGGGTATTCGCGGCCGGTCGGCCTGATTCGCAGCTCAGTGCCGGGTGGGCCGGCGGGTGGTCAGTCGAAGAAACGGGCCATGTGGGCGGGGGAGGGGCCGTCGTCGTCGACGCCCAGCGGAGTGAGGTCGGCGAAGATCGACGCGCCGTCCGTGCCGGCGTGCAGTGGGTGCCAGCGTGGGGTGCCCGGTGGACGCATCGCGCAGACCCCCTTGATGGTCTGCACGTCGAGCAGTCGGACGTGGGTCGGGTCGGCGACCGCGTTCACATGCCCCCACCAGGGGCTCATGACGTGCAGGACGCCGCCGGGGCGCAGTACCCGGTGGCACTCGTCGAGCAGCGGCAGGAAGTCGATCAGGTGCTCCAGGATGTGCACCGCGAACAGGACGTCCACCGAGTCGTCGGCCAGCGGCAGCGAGCCGGAGAGGTCGGCCACCGCGTCCACCCCGGGCGCTGGATAGATGTCCAGCCCGAGGTTGCCCGACCACTGCTTGGTGCCGCCGCAGCCGAGGTCCACCACCACCGGGTCGCGTCCGCCGACGCGTACCCGGCACCAGACGCCGAAGACCCCGGCGAGCCGGCCGACCTGCTCGCGTACCAGGCGGAGTTGGGCCGGTTCGTCGACCTCGCCGGTCAGGTGGGCGACGCCCCGGTCGAAGCGGACCTCGACGGCGAGCGACCGCAGCCTCTCGTCGTGGCGGGCCTGGTCCGCCCATGTTTCCGCGAGGAACCCGTCGACCGCCCGCAGCCGTTCGGCCGAGGGCGGGGTGTGTGCCAACGCGACCATTCGCCCACCTCCGGCCGGCGCGATACCCCGATCGCTGCCCGTTATGCGCAACTTATCCCAGCGAGTGGCGCTCGGGTGGGCCGTCGGCCGGACTGCCGCAGGGAGGTCGGTCAGCCGGGGGCGGTGCGTCGGGGGCGGCCGGCAGCGCTGATCCGCTGTCGGGGCGCGGGCACCTTGGGGCGCTTGAGGTGGTAGCGGTGCAACTCGGCGTGGCCGGCCAGGGACGGGTCCTCACTCATCGAGACCAGTTCCCAGCCCTGGTCGCCGGCCCGGTTGAGATGGGCCAGCGCGGTGTCGCCGTACGGCGTGACGTCGGTCATGGAACCGTCGGGGCCGTACCAGATGAAGACGATCTCCCAGCCGGCGTCGGTGCTCGCCGCCTGGCGACGCCGCACCAACAGCGCGTACTCCCACCTGAGCATGCAGTGATTGTCACTCCGGCGGGGGCCGGAGGCCGGGATCAGGACTCGGCGATCCGCCCGGCGTCGACCCGCAGGCGGCGGTCCACGCGTACCGCGTCCAACATCCGCCGGTCGTGCGTCACCAGCAGCAACGTGCCCGGGTAGCCGGCCAGCGCCGACTCCAACTGTTCGATCGCCGGGAGGTCCAGGTGGTTGGTCGGCTCGTCGAGCACCAGCAGGTTGACCCCGCGCCCCTGCAACAGCGCCAGCGCGGCCCGGGTCCGCTCGCCCGGCGAGAGCGTCGCTGCCGGGCGCAGCACGTGCTGGGCGCGCAGGCCGAACTTGGCCAGCAGCGTCCGCGCGTCGGCCGGCGACAGGTCCGGTACGGCGACCCGGAAGGCGTCCAGCAGCGGCGCGTCTCCGAGGAACGACCCGCGTGCCTGGTCCACCTCACCGACCACTACACCCGGGCCCAGAGCGGCCTGACCGGTGTCCAGTGGCAGCCGGCCCAACAGGGCGGCGAGCAGCGTCGACTTACCGGAGCCGTTCGCCCCGGTGATCGCCACCCGGTCCGCGAGCGCGATCTGGAGGTTCACCGGGCCGAGAGTGAAGTCGCCACGGCGTACCACCGCGTCGCGGAGGGTGGCCACGACGGCGCCGGCACGGGGCGCGGCGGCGATCTCCATTCGCAGCTCCCACTCCTTGCGTGGCTCCTCGACCACGTCCAGCCGCTCGATCAGCCGCTCGGTCTGCCGGGCCTTCGCGGCCTGCTTCTCGCTCGCCTCGGAGCGGAACTTGCGGCCGATCTTGTCGTTGTCGCTGGCCTTGCGTCGGGCGTTGCGGACCCCCTTCTCCATCCAGGATCGCTGCGTGCGCGCCCGCGCCTCCAACGACGACCTGGTGTCGGCGTACTCCTCGAACTCGGCGCGTGCCTGGCGGCGCGCCACCTCCCGCTCCTCCAGGTACGCCGCGTAGCCGCCACCGAAGTGGTTGACCTGCTGCTGGTGCAGGTCCAGCTCCAGCACCCGGGTCACCGTCCGGGTCAGGAACTCCCGGTCGTGGCTGATCAGCACCGTGCCGGCCCGCAACCCGGTGACGAACTGCTCCAGCCGCTCCAACCCGGCCAGGTCCAGGTCGTTGGTGGGCTCGTCGAGCAGGAAGACGTCGTACCGGCTGAGCAGCAGCGACGCGAGCCCGGCACGGGCCGCCTGGCCACCGGAGAGCCCGGTCATCTCGTGGTCCAGACCGACGGCGAGCCCCAGCCCCGCGGCGACCTCCTCGGCCCGCTCGTCCAGGTCGGCCCCGCCCAGGCCGAGCCAGCTCTCCAACGCGGTGGCGTACGCGTCGTCCGCGCCCGGCGCGCCGGTGGTCAGCGCCTCGGTGGCCGCGTCGAGGGCGGCCTGTGCCCGGGCCACCCCGGTCCGCCGGGCCAGGAACGCCCGGATCGTCTCGCCGGGACGCCGATCCGGCTCCTGCGGCAGGTGCCCGACGCTCGCGCCGGGGGGACTCACCGCGACGCTGCCGGCCTCCACCGGCAACAGCCCGGCGAGGGTACGCAGCAACGTCGACTTGCCGGCCCCGTTCGGCCCGACCAGGCCGATCACGTCCCCGGGAGCGACCACCAGGTCCAGCCCGGTGAACAGCGTCCGTTCCCCGTGCCCGGCGGCCAGGTCCTTGGCGATCAGCGTGGCGCTCACAAGCAGCCGAGCCTACCCGCCGGCGTGGTTGGCGTGGCCAGCCATGCTGAGGAGCGACACACGAGGCAGACTCACGGTCGTGCAGACCACTCTGGCGATCGACTGCGGCGGTGGCGGGATCAAGGCGTCCGTGCTCGACGCCGCCGGCACCATGCGGGCCCAACCGATGCGGGTGCCCACCCCGTACCCGCTGCCGCCGGAGCTGTTCGTGCGGACCCTGCGGGAACTCGGCGACCGGCTTCCGACCGCCGACCGGGTGACGGTCGGCATGCCGGGCATGATCCGACACGGCGTGGTGGTCGCCACCCCGCACTACGTGACCCGCTCCGGCCCGCGTAGCCGGGTCGATCCGGCGCTGCACGCCCAGTGGTCCGGGTACGACGCCCGCAGCGCCCTTGCCGCCGCGTTCGGGCTGCCCACGCTGGTGCTCAACGACGCCGAGGTGCACGGTGCCGGGGTGGTCGCGGGCACCGGCTGCGAGCTGGTGCTGACCCTCGGCACCGGGCTGGGCAGCGCCCTCTTCGACGGTGGCGTGCTCGCCCCGCACCTGGAGCTGTCGCACGCCCCGGTGCGCTGGGGCACCACCTACGACACGTACGTGGGCGAGCCGGAACGCCGCCGGTTGGGCGACGCGTTCTGGTCCCGCCGGATCCGGCAGGTGGTGGAGGGGCTGCGTCCGGTGTTCCGCTGGGACCGGCTCTATCTGGGCGGCGGCAACTCCCGGTTGATCCGTCCCGAGCAGCTCGCCCGGATGGGCGACGACGTGGTGGTGGTGCCCAACAGCGCCGGCATCGTCGGCGGCGTGCGCGCCTGGGATCTGGCTGCCGTGTGAGTGCAAGGATGTGAGTGCAAGGAGGGGTCCCCTGCTAACGCCAGCGGTAGAGCAGGGGTCCCCTGCTAACACCCGGCTCCGCCCGCAAGCGTCCGGGAACACCCGGCTCCGCCCGCCAGCGTCCGGGAACACTCGCGCGCCCGCCGGTGTTGTGCGAGCGTCAGGGCAGTGGTGCGAACTAGGGGGTGGGCCGAGATGGATCTTCTGGCTGAGTACCGGCGGGCGACCCTGTTCTTCGAGTCGGGCGACCCGAGCGGAGCGGCCCGACTGCTCGAACCGATCGTCGAGGCCGAGCCCGACAACTCCGCCGTCCGCCAGTTGCTGGCCCGGGCGTACTTCCAGTCGGCCCAGCTCCGGCGGGCCGAGGAGCAGTTGCAGGAGTTGATCGACCGCAACCCCAGCGACCACTACGCCCACCACGTGCTGGGTCGGACGCTGGAGCGGCTGAACCGCTACACCGACGCGCTGCGGCACCTGCGCATCGCGGCGGCCATGCACTCCGCCAACGACGACTACACGACCGCGCTGCGGCGGGTCGAGACCCGGGTCGGCGGCGGCCGCTGAGGCGGCGTACGCGACACGACGACGAGAGGGCGGCCCACGGGCCGCCCTCTCGTCGTCTCCGGGCCCTGCCGGGGACCTGCCTACGATGGCCGTATGGGAGCCGACCGGACGGTGGACGGGGCATGAAGCTGAAGCTGGACCTGCACGACATCTTCAACAAGGGCCACGACATCGACCGGGCGCTGCGCGGGATCATGGACGAGGCGGTGGCCAAGAAGGCCACCCTGGTCGAGATCATCCCGGGCAAGGGCTCCGGCCAGCTCAAGAAGCGGGTGCTTCGCTTCCTCGACCAGAAGGACGTCAAGCAGCTCTACCACCGGGTCGAGAAGGACTCCAAGAACTTCGGCCGCCTCTTCGTGCACTTCCGCTGGAAGTAGGGCGGCCGACCCCGCAACGGCCAACCCCGCGACGGGCCGGACCAGTGACGGCCCGGCCCGGCGCCGCTCACAGCGGATAGGTGCGGGCCACGGCGAGCATCTCGGAGCTGTGTGAGCCGGCGACGCCGACGTCCGGCGGGCGGGGCCGGAAGCCGGGTACCGCGTCGAGACCGTCGCTGGCGTCCATCGCGCGGAACGCGACCTGCGGGGCCTTCGGCGCGACGGTCAGCGTGATCTCGATGCCCTCCGGCGGTGGGGCGTGGAAGACCACCCCGAATCCCCACCGGCCGTCGCGCACCTCGACCGGCACCGGCCGCCCCGCCACCGCAGCGCTGCGGACCGTCGCGGTGGACGTGTCCACGTGCAGGGTGGTCAGGCGTACCGGGCGTTGCGGGGTGAGTCGTAGCCGCAGGGTGCGCTCGTCGGCGGTGCCGGTGTCGGCGAGCACCTCCAGCCGGGGCGCGGGCAGGGCCGCCGCCTCCGCCGGGCCGGCGAGCAGTTCCTCGGCGCCGATGCCGGGGAACTCGTCGGCGATCCGGACCGGCCCGTCCACGTACTCACCGGTCCAGGGTTGCGGGGTCGACTCGTGACTGAGCCAGCGGGCCGTCGCGGTGTCGGCGTCCAGGGCGTACATCAGGTGGGTGGGCACCGGGTGCGCGGCGTCGAACCGGTCGACGGCGAAACCGGTGCTGGCGAGGACCACGGTGGCCAGCGCGGCGGCACCGGCCGGCAGGGCGCCGAGCCGGCGGGCCCGCAGCGCCACCATGCCGCGCTGTCCGCCGGCCTCCGGATGCAGCAGGTCCACGACCGGCAGGGCGGCCAGGCCGAGCAGCACGGCGAAGAGGGCGGCCACGCCGCCCATGCCCATGCCGAGCGCCGGGAAGAGCAGCACCACGGTCGGCAGCAGCACGATCACCGCCACCGCCGCGCCGAGGGTGACCGCGACCACCGGCACCGGGCCGTCCCGGCGGGTGGCGACCGCGACCAGGCCGGCGAGCGCGCCGGCCAGCGCGGGCAGCGTCGCCAGGTACGCCCCGCCGGGCACCAGCACGGCGAGGAGTACGCCGAGCAGCGCCAGCCAGCCGAGGCCGCCGACGGCCAGCGCGGCGGGGCCGACCCGGCGACGGGTGAGCGCGTACCAGGTGAACAGGACGGCGGCGGCGAGCGCCAGCACGGCGAGTCGATAGAGGGTCGGCCGGTACGGGTCGAGCAGTTCGGCGTACCCGGGCCGCAGGGCGGTGATCGCCACCCAGAGCAGTTGTGCGCCGACCGGCGCGACCACGATCGGTACCAGCCCCAGCGCGAAGCCGGCGGCCAGCCGACCGGTGGTGACCCGGCCCCGGCGGTGGGCCAGCCAGCCGAGGGCGACGACGGCCACCAGCGCCAGCAGTGCCAGCGGCAGCACCAGCGTGCCGGGGTAGCGGACCAGCCCGCCCGGCACCGGGAAGTAGGTGGCGTCGTGACCGGCGCGCAGGTCACCGAGGTCGATCGTGCCGAACTCGCGGGCGAGTCCCAGCGTGTTGTCGCCGTGGTGCTGGAGGCTGGCCCGGTCCATCGACTCCGGGGTGTCCAGCGGGGTGTGATAGATCGCCCCGCCGTCGAGGTACGCCGAGTTCAGCCCGACGAAATCGGCGTCGAGGAAGGCGGTGAAGTCGGTGTCGTTGGGCAGCGCCCGATAGACCTCCACGGCGAACGAGGTGCCCACCGGATGCGGTGCGGCCCGACCGAAGACGTCGACCAGCGCGGCGTTCCGGGGCGACGTCTCGAACATGATCACCGGCCCGGTTCGTCCGCGCGCCTCCAGGTTGAGCACCACGCCCTTGCCGGTCGCGAGCGGGTGCTCGGTGGCGAAGGCCGACGCCCCGCAGAGGCACGCCTCCTCGGCGTCGGTGAGCACGAACACGATGTCGTTGCGTGGGGCGGGACCGTCGGTCAGGGCGCGGGCCACCTCCAGGATAGTGCCGACACCGGCGCCGTCGTCGTTGCCGCCCGGGCCGGTCTGCACCGCGTCGTAGTGGGCGACCAGGAACACCGTGCCGGTGGAGGCGGTGCCGGGCAGCCGGGCCACCACGTTGCGGACCCGGGCCAGGGTGGCCCCGCCCGCCGCTCCGCTGAGCTGACCGGCCTCCTCGGCGACCGTGTCCTGCACCTCGGTCTGCAGACCGAGACCGCGCAGCACCGTCTCCAGGTGGGCGCGGACCTCGTCGTTGGCCGGGCTGCCCGCCACGTGCGGCCGACTCGCCACCTGCTGCACGTGCGCGTACGCCCGTCCGGCGCTGAACGTGTCCGTCGCCGCGTCCGTCGGACGGGGTGCCGGGGGCCGGATGTCGAGCAGCGCGGTGGTGCCGACGGCGACCAGCGCGACGAGTGCCGCGAGCGCGGCGAGGGGCCGCCGGGCCGGTCGGGAGAGGGCACGGTCGGCGGCGGGGCTGGGGGGTGCGCCCACGGGGTGGCTCCTCGAAGGGGGGGTCCTGGGGTGGACATCATCCTCCATGCCGGGCCGGGCCGCCCCCTCGTGTTGTGTGCGAACGTTGTCTAATACAGGATCAGCAGGGCACTCGGAAGGAGCCCGACATCGCCAACGACCTCCCGCCCGTGGCGGCGGTGACCCGGCCGCACCGGGGGACCGGTATGACCGGTCCCTCCGTCGTGTCGTGGCCGTATCCGCAGGGCGGTCTCGGGGGCAATCCCAACCTGCCGCCCGGCGAGCGACTCCGGGTGCTGCTGGTCGAGGACGACGAGGCCGACGCGTTCCTCGTGGGCGAGCTGCTCGCCGAGACGAACTCGGGAATCGACCTGCTGGTCGCGACGAGCCTGCGCGAGGCCCGCAACCGCGTCGCCGGGGTCGACTGCGTCCTGCTCGACCTCGGGCTGCCCGACGCGCAGGGGCTGGACGGGCTGCGGCAGGTGCTGGAGATGTCCGGCAGCGCGGCGGTGTGCGTACTCACCGGCCGCTCGGACGAGCACCTGGGCATCGTGGCGGTCGCCGAGGGAGCACAGGACTACCTGGTCAAGGGCCAGGTGGACGGGGTGCTGCTGACCCGGGCGCTGCGGTACGCGGTGGAGCGCAAGCGGGCCGACGAGAACGCCCGCCGGCTGCGCGAGGTGGAGCTGCGTCAGGCCGAGTCGGCGCGTCTGGAGCGTGGCCTGCTGCCCCAGCCGCTGATGTCGACCGACCAGATCGCGGTGCACACGTTCTACCGCCCCGGCCGGCACGCCGCCCTGATCGGCGGGGACTTCTACGACGTGGTGCAGACCCGCCCGGACCGGGTCGACCTGATCGTCGGGGACGTCTGCGGACACGGGGTGGACGAGGCGGCGCTCGGCGTCGAGCTGCGGGTGGCCTGGCGCGCGTTGGTCCTCGCCGGAGTGTCCGACGACGAGGTGCTGCCCGCGCTGGAGCAGGTGCTGATGAGCGAGCGCCGTCTCCAGGAGATCTTCGCCACGGTCGCGGCGGTCCGCCTCGACCTGGCGGCCAACCGGGCGACGGTACGCCTGGCCGGTCATCCGCCGCCGGTGTTGCTCACCGGTGGGCGGGTGGTTCCCGTGCCGGCACCGGGTGGTCTGTTGCTCGGCGTACGGCCGCGCCGGCCGGTCGCCTTCGACCTGGAGTTCGACACCGATGACTGGTCCCTGTTGATGTACACCGACGGTCTGATCGAGGGCCGGGTGGGCGATGGTGACGAACGCCTCGACGTGCCCGGCCTCACCCGCCTGCTCGCCGAGCCGGACAGCCGCCGACTGCCGCTGTCCGACGTGCCGGCCTGGCTGGTGGGCCGGGCCGAGCAGCTCAACGGTGGCCCGTTCGCCGACGACGTGGCGATGCTGCTGGTCTCCCGGGGCGGTGGCCGATGAACCTGGCGGCGAGTACGTGGACGCTGCGTCGCCGGGTGCTGGTGATGCTCGGTGTGGTCGGCGCGATCCTGCTCAGCGTGGCGGGGGCGGAGGCCGTCGTGGCCACCAAGAACCGCGAGTACACCGACGTGCTGCTGTTGCAGGTCGGGCCGCTGCGGGTGCAGGGCCAGGAGATGCTCAACGCGCTGCTTGACCAGGAGACCGGGGTACGCGGGTACGCGGTGACCGGAGACCTGGAGGACCTGGCCCCGTACGAGCAGGGGTTGGCCCGGGAACGGGCGACGGCGCAGGAGATCCGGGAGCTGTCCGGCAAGTACCCGGAGATCGTCGCGGACCTCACGGTGGTCGAGCAGCAGGCGCAGGAGTGGCGGCGCACGGTCGCCCAGCCGGTGATCGACACGACGAACAGCAGCGGCACGGCGGCCGGGCAGGCCCTGTTGACCGACGAGAGCCGCCAGCGGTTCGACCAGCTACGCACCTCGGTCGCCGCGTTGCAGGACGAGATCTTCACCGCCCGGGAGGCGACTGTCCGGGACGTCGAGCGGACCGGCAACATGCTCGTCGTCCTGCTCATCGTCGCCGCGCTGGTGGTCGCGCTGGCCGGTATCGCGCTGCTGCTCTCGCTGGACCGGATGGTGCTGCGCCCGCTGACCGCGTTGGCCGGGCAGGTCCGCCAGGTGGCGACCGGCGACTACTCGCACCGGATCTCCGGTGCCGGCCCGCCGGAGTTCCAGCGTCTCGGCGAGGACGTGGACGCGATGCGCCAGAAGATCGCCGCGGACCTGGCCGAGGTACGCGAGGCGCGGGAGCGGATCGAGTGGGTCAACACCCAGTTGCAGAAGCAGGCGGAGGAGCTGACCCGGTCCAACCGTGACCTGGAGCAGTTCGCCTACGTCGCCTCGCACGACCTGCAGGAGCCGCTGCGCAAGGTGGCCAGCTTCTGCCAACTGCTCCAGCGGCGGTACGCCGGCCGGCTCGACGAGCGGGCCGACCAGTACATCGCCTTCGCGGTGGACGGCGCGCAGCGGATGCAGCGACTGATCAACGACCTGCTGGCGTTCTCCCGGATCGGGCGGATCACCGCCGGGTTCACCGAGGTGGACCTGAACCGCCTGATGGGCGAGGTGTCCGCGCAGACCGAACCGGCCCGCCAGTACGCCGACGCGGAGTTGACCTGGGGCGACCTGCCGGTGATCCGGGGCGAGGAGCCGCTGCTCACCAACCTGCTGGTGAACCTGGTCAGCAACTCGGTGAAGTTCCGCCGCCCGGACGTCACACCGAAGGTGCACGTCTCGGCCCGGCTGGTCGACGACGAGTGGGAGATCACCTGCCAGGACAACGGCATCGGGATCGAGCCGGAGTTCGCCGAGAAGATCTTCGTGATCTTCCAGCGGCTGCACGCCAAGGACGCGTACCCGGGCACCGGCATCGGACTGGCGATCGTCAAGAAGATCGTCGAGTACCACGGTGGCCGGGTCTGGGTGGACACCGACGTGCCCGAGGGCACCGCGATCCGCTTCACCCTGCCGGCGCTGCCCGCTGACATCGAGCGCGCCAGGCACGCCGCCGGCGCGGACGAATCGGCCGCCGACGCGGCGTCGTCGCGCGGTGCCGCAGCCGGATCGGGTTCGGAAACCCCAGGTGACGGCGGTACGGTCGGCGAAGAGGTGGGTGCGGGGCGGCCCTCGTCCGGTGTCGCTCAGCGCACCGGCGGGTCGACCGACGACGACGGACCGCAGGCCCCAGGTGGGGCATCGGGCAACGGAACTGGTGGCATGAAGGAGGCGGTGAGATGACCGCGCCGGCTGACGGCAACAGCCCGATCGAGGTGCTGCTGGTCGAGGACGACCCGGGTGACGTGCTGATGACCCGGGAGGCGTTCGAGGAGCACAAGCTGCGCAATCGGCTGAGCGTGGTCTCCGACGGTGCCGAGGCGCTGGCCTACCTGCGCCGCGAGGGCGAGTACGCGGACGCGCCGATGCCGGACCTGATCCTGCTCGACCTGAACCTGCCGCGTCGGGACGGCCGGGACGTGCTGGAGGAGATCAAGAAGGACGAGCAGCTCTGCCGGATCCCGGTCGTGGTGCTCACCACCTCGCAGGCCGACGAGGACATACTGCGCAGCTACCAACTGCACGCCAACGCGTACGTGACCAAGCCGGTGGACTTCGAACGGTTCATCGCGGTGGTCCGGCAGATCGACGAGTTCTTCGTCAGCGTGGTGAAGCTGCCGCCGCGTGGCTGACACGTTGGTCGACGACGTCGCCGGGTTGCTGCGGGAGACCGCGGACCGGGCGGTGCTGCCGCTGTTCCGGCACCTCGACGACGCCGACGTGACCGAGAAGGCCCCCGGTGAGCTGGTCACCGTCGCCGACCGCCGCTCCGAGGAGATGATCAGCGCCGGGCTGCGTCGGCTGCGCCCCGGGTCGGTGGTGGTCGGCGAGGAGGCGGTGGCCGACGACCCGGGCCTGCTGCGCCACCTGAGTTCCGCGGGTGAGGTGTGGCTGGTCGACCCGATCGACGGCACCGCCAACTTCGCGGCCGGCAAGTCCCCGTTCGCGTTGATGGTCTCCCTGCTCAGCGAAGGCCAACCGAGGGCGGCGTGGATCCTCGACCCGATCGCCGGGACGCTGGCCACGGCCCGGGAGGGCGCGGGCGCGTACCTGGACGGCGCGGTGGTGCGTCTGCCCGCCGACGCGCCACCGGTCGGCGAGCTGCGGGGGGCCGCGATGACCAAGTTCCTGCCGGCGTCGTCCCAGCGTACGGTCGTGGCCGGTGGCTCCCGGATCGGCGAGTTGCTGCCGGGCCAGCACTGCGCCGGGCGCGAGTATCTCGACGTGCTCACCGGGCGGCAGCAGTTCGTGCTGTTCTGGCGCACCCTGCCCTGGGACCACGGCCCCGGCACGCTGCTGGTGCGGGCCGCCGGTGGGGTGGCCCGTCGCCTCGACGGCACCGACTACCACCCGGCCGACACCGAGCCGGGTCTGCTGGTGGCCGCCAGCGACAAGGTCTGGACCGAGGTGCACAACACGCTTTTGGCGCCCTGACCGCCAGATCCACCGTCCCGCGTACGGCATGACCGACGTGAATGCGAATGCGCTGCGTGAGGTCGTGGTGTCGGTGTGTCGACGGTGCGGGCCGTGTGGGGTTCGGGGGCGTGGTTCTGCGGGTCCGGTCCGGTATCCTGACCGGCGGTCTTCGCCAGCAGGCCGCCGACCGGCGCCGGCGGCGGCCGCCGCCGCGCAGCGCCTCCCCGGAGGCCGGCGGCCGACGAAAGGATGCTTTCGTGCGCAGGTCCATGCCCATCGGGCGGCGGGTTCTCCGGCCCCTGATCGCCCTGCTCGCCGCAGTGGCGCTGCTGTTCGGCCTCGGTGCCGTGCCGGCGTACGCCGAGCCCAACGAGGGGGGCAGCAAGAAGCTGCGGGACGCCCTAGAGTCGACCGCCAAGGCACACATCGAGGCCAAGCGGAAACTTGAGGGCTCGGAGAAGCGGCAGAAGCAGATGGCCACGCAGTTGGCCGACGTGGAGGGCCGGCTGGGCGAGCTGACCGACCTGGTCGGCGAGGTGGCCGCGCAGTCCTACCGGGTCGGTCGGCTGAGCGCGGCGGCCGCGCTGCTGGACAGCGGCACCCCGGAGGCCTTCGTGCAGCGGGCCGCCAGCCTCGACATGATGGCCCAGCGGGACGGTCGTCGGGTGCGCGAGCTGACCGAGGCCCGCGAGGAGGCCCGGCAGGCCAAGCTCGCGATCAACGCCGAGGTGCGCGAGCAGCGCAAGCAGCTCGCCGTGATGGCGAAGAAGAAGAAGGAGGCCGAGACGGCCCTGGCCGCGGTCAGCTCCGGCGGCAGCGGCGGGTTCAGCGGCGGCAACTCCAGCTCGGCGCGACCGGCGCCGCGCAACTCCGACGGCTCCTGGCCCGGTGAGTCGTGCTCGGTGAACGACCCGACCACCTCCGGCTGCATCACCGCGCGCACGCTGCACATGCTCAACCAGACCAAGGCCGCCGGTTACAAGCGGCACGTCTCCTGCTACCGCAGCGGCGGCTCGGGCGAGCACCCGAAGGGCCGGGCCTGCGACTTCTCGGCCGCCACGAACGGCTTCGAGGACCGCACGGCCACCGGCGGCGACAAGTCGTACGGGGACAGCCTGGCCGCCTGGCACGTCCGCAACGCGGACCGGCTCGGCATCCTCTACGTGATCTGGTATCGACAGATCTGGCACCCGGGGACCGGCTGGCGGGCGTACGGCGGCAGCGGCAGTCCGGCGGCGGACCACACGAACCATGTTCACACCTCGATGTACTGACCCGTTGCCCGTCTCCTGCTGCGTACCATCGCCACGATGAACTCTCCATCGCCTGAGGTGGCGGTGCCCGCCGTGCCCTCCGAACCGGAGGCACCCCGGGCACTGCCCAACGGGCTCGCCGCGTTCCTGGTCTTCTACTCCAGCGGAGCCGTCCTGGTCCTGGAGACCGCCGCGCTGCGCCTGGTCGGGCCGTACGTGGGGGTCACCCTCCAGGTCACCAGCTCGGTCATCGGCATCGCGCTGGCCGCGATCGCGTACGGGGCGTGGGCGGGCGGCTGGCTGGCCGACCGGCGCAACCCGCGTACGCTGCTGGCGCCCGCGCTGGTGCTCTCCGGCATCGCCACCGCGATCACCCTGCCGGCGGTGCGGTACGCCGGTGAGGTGCTGCGGGGCGGCGCGGAGAGCGCGATCCTGCTGCTCGTGGTGGTCGCCGTGTTCGCGCCCGCGATGTTGCTCTCCTCGGTCAGCCCGCTGGTGATCAAGCTTCAGCTCGCCGACCTGCGCCGGACCGGGCAGGTGGTCGGTCGGCTCTCCGGCATCGGCACGCTGGGCGCCGTGACGGCCACCCTGGTCACCGGCTTCGTGCTGGTCGCCGCGCTGCCCAGCACGGTCATCCTGTTCGGGCTGGCCGCCTCGCTCGGCATCACCGGCATCGCGCTCGGGGTGTACCTGCACCGGCAGGACCGGGCGAGCCTGCCCGGTCCGGCCCGGACCAAGGCCGCGTTGGCGGTGCTGGGTCTGGTCGGCGTGGGGCTGACCGTGGTGGCACCGGATCCGTGCGACGTGGAGACGGCGTACCACTGCGCCCGGGTGGAGGCCGATCCCGGCCGGTCCACCGGGCGGACGCTGCTGCTGAACTCGGCCCAGCACTCGTACGTCGACCTCGCCGACCCGACCCACCTGGAGTACGCGTACACCCGGTGGATCGGGGCGGTGGCGGACGTGCTGGCGCCGGAGGGGCAGCGGCTCGACGCGTTGCACCTCGGCGGTGGCGGGTTCACCGTGCCGCGCTACCTGACCGCCACCCGGCCCGGCACCGACAACCTGGTCTTCGAGATCGACGGCGGGCTGGTCGAGCTGGGGGAGCGCCACCTCGGCGTACGCCAGGGACCGGACCTGCGGGCCGAGGTGGGCGACGCCCGGATGCTGGTGGCCGCGCAGGGCACCGACACGCGGGACTTCGTGGTCGGCGACGCGTTCGGGCATCTGGTGGTGCCGTGGCACCTGGCGACCCGGGAGATGGCCGCCGAGGTGCGGCGGGTCACCCGGCCCGGCGGGGTGTACGTGCAGAACGTGATCGACTATCCGCCGCTGCGCTTCATCCGGAGCGAGGTCGCCACCGTCGCCGCCGAGTTCCGGCACGTGGCGCTGATCGCCCCTCCGGAGGCGCTGGCGGGGGAGCGGGGCGCGAACTTCCTCATCGTCGCCTCGGACGCGCCGCTGCCGTTGGCCGCCGTGCGGGCCCGCCTGGACGACCGCAACGAGGCGGTCAGCCTGCTCTCCGGCGGCGACCTGACCGACTTCGTCGGCGACGCACTGGTGTTGACCGATGACTACGCGCCGGTGGACCAATTGCTCGCGACCGCCTGATCGGGTGAGATCGTGACCGAATCCGACCAGAAAGGTGTAGGCGGGTTCGCGTCGGGCAACAACGCCGACCATGGGTGGTGGCCAACGCAGGGGCACGCAACTGCTCGGTGAGCGGTACCGGCTGATCGAGCAGGTCGGCACGGGCGGTATGTCGGTGGTCTGGCGCGGCTACGACGAGGTGCTGGGCCGCCAGGTGGCGGTCAAGGTCCTCGCGTCCCGGCTGGCCAGCGACCGGGCCTTCCGGCACCGGATCCGGATCGAGGCGCAGGCCGCCGCCCGGCTCTGCCACCCCAACATCACCAACGTGTACGACTACGGGGAGTCCGAGCAGGTCGGGCTGACCGTGCCGTACGTGGTGATGGAGCTCATCGACGGCGCTCCGCTGACCGCGCGGCTGCGCCGGGACGCCCGGCTGCCCTGGCGGGAGGCGGTGACGGTGGCGGCGGAGGTGGCCTCCGCGCTGGCCACCGCGCACGCCCGGGGTGTGGTGCACCGCGACGTCACGCCCGGCAACGTGATGCTGACCCCGACCGGCGTCAAGGTCGTCGACTTCGGCATCTCGGCGCTGGTCGGCGAGAGCGAGAAGGGGCCGGACGGCACGCTGCTCGGCACGCCCGCCTACCTCGCCCCGGAACGGCTCGACAACGGCCAGGTCAGCCCCGCCACCGACGTGTACGCGGTCGGGCTGCTGCTCTACCGGATGCTCACCGGGCGGCTGCCCTGGGAGGCGAACACCACCACGCAGATGCTGCGGGCGCACCTGTACCGCGATCCCGCGCCGATGCCGGACGTGCCGGAGCTGCCCGACGGTGTCGCCGAACTCGTGCACCGCTGCCTGGCGAAGCGCCCGGAGGACCGGCCGCGTACCGCCGAGCTGGCCCGGCGCCTCGCCGAGGCGGTCGGCAAGGTGACCGCGCGGGCCGGTGACGAGCGGCCCGCCGCGCCGATGCTGCTGGCCAGCGTCGGCACCACGATCCTGCCCTGGTCGGCGGCGACCGGCGCGCTGCCCTTCGCCGGCCTGCGTACCCGCCGTGCCGCGACCCGCCGCCGCCGGATCGAGGCGGCGGTGGCCGCCACCGCGTTGATCGGCGTGACGGCGATGGTCTGGACGCTGACCGCGCGCAGCCCGGCCAGCGGCGGCATCGACCAGCCCACCCAGGCCCGGATGGGCACCGAGCAGACGATCCCCTGCCAGGTCAGCTATGCGTTGCGGACGGACTCGGGCACCGAGTTCACCGCCGAGCTGAGCCTGACCAACTCCGGTGAGCGGGAGCTGCGCGACTGGACGATGAGCTTCACCTTCCCCGGGAAGCAGACGGTGACCAAGGCGAGCCCGGCGCAGGCGCGTCAGCAGGGGCGGTCGGTCGCCGTGCAGCCGGCGCCGGAGAAGCCGGCGCTGGCACCGGGCGCCACCGAGAAGATGACTCTGACCGGCCGGTACACCGGGCCGAACCCGCTGCCGCTGGAGTTCCGGGTCGGCGACGCGCGGTGCGGGGTGCAGGTCTCCGGGGTCGCCGGCAGCACACCGGCCACCGGTAAGCCGGTGAAGGCCACCACGACGACGTCGAAGGGTTCGGGCGGCTCCGGTGGCACCAAGGCCAAGAGCGGTCAGGACAAGAAGCCGGCCGGGACGAAGACCAAGCCCGGCAAGGACAAGTCCGACAAGGACAAGTCCGACAAGGACAAGCCGGGCAAGGGCAAGTCCGGCAAGGACCAGCAGCCCGGCAAGGACAAGCCGAAGAAGGGCAAGCCCGGCAAGGGCAAGAACTGACCTCAGGTGACCAGGGAGAAGCGCTGTACGTGCTCGATGGTCCCCTCGACGATGAGCGTGCTGCCCCGGACCAGGTCCAGCCCGTCGTTGACATAGCGGAAGCGGCTCTCGCCGGGCGGCCTGATCCCGATCACCCGTACGCCGTAGCGGTCCAGCAGCCGTACCTCGCTGACCGCCTGCCCCACCAGCGACTCGGGTACGCGCAGCTTGGCGATGGCGAACGCGTCGTCGAACTCCAGGAAGTCGAGCATCCGGCTGACGATCAGGTGGGCCAGCCGCTCGCCGGTCTCCGCCTCGGGGAAGATCACGTGCTGCGCGCCGACCGAGGACAGGATCTTCGCGTGCTGCGCGGAGGTGGCCCGCGCCCAGATCTGCGGTACGCCGAGCTCGACCAGGGCCAGCACGGTCAACACGCTGGCCTGTACCGATGCGCCGATGGCCACCACCACGCGTTGCAGGTCGGCGACACCGAGCTGGCGCAGCGCGTCCTCGTCGGTGGAGTCGGCCTGGGCCACCTCGTCGAGCTGGGCCGACCACTTCTGCACCTGCTGGGCGTTGCGGTCGATGGCCAGCACGTCGTGCCCGAGGGCGCTGAGCGACTCGGCCAGGTGACAGCCGAAACGGCCCAGCCCGATCACGGCGATGGTCTCGTCGTCGGATCTCTTAGCCGACAATGGGTTGCTCCTCTGGATAGCGGTAGAGCCGGCGGCGGGTGTTCAGGGCGATGGCCGAGCCGAGGGTGAGCGGACCCACCCGGCCGATGTACATCAGGACGGTCAGCAGGAACACGCCCCCGTCGTGCAGCGACGACGCCAACCCGACCGTGAGCCCGGTGGTGCTGAACGCCGAGGTGATCTCGAACAGCGCGTTGGTGAGCGGCACCCCGTCGGTGAGCAGGATCAACACGAAGGTGCCGGCGGCCACCATCGCGACGCTGAGCAGGGTGACGGTCAACGCCTGCCGCTGGCTCGACGTGGCGATCCGCCGGTGCCCGACCGTGACGTCCGGCTCGCCCCGGATCTCCGCCCACATGATGAAGGCGAGCAGGAAGAACGTGGACACCTTGATGCCACCGGCGGTGCTGGCGCTGCCGCCGCCGATGAACATCAACGCGGTCAGCAGCGGGTAGCTCTCCTCCCGCAACCGGTCGATCGGCATCACCTCGAAGCCGCCGGTCCGGGAGAGGGTGATCTGGGTGAACGCGGCGTTCACCTTGCCCGGCATGTCGTACTGCCCGATGGTCCACGGGTTGGACCACTCGCTGGCCAGCAGCATCACGAAACCGAGGGTCACCAGCACGACGCTGCCCCAGATGGTCAACTTGGTGGCCACCGCCCAGCGCACCGGCCGCCGCCACTCGCGGACCGCCTCGAACAACGCCGGGAAGCCCATCCCGCCGACGATCGAGCCGAGGGCCAGCGGCAGGGTCACCCAGGGGTCCCGGGCGAAGGCCAGCAGCCCGTCGGAGTAGAGCGAGAAGCCGGAGTTGTTGAACGCCTGGATGGAGTGGAAGGACGCCGACCAGAGCGCCCGCCCGAGGGGGTACTCGTAACCGAGCCAGAGCCGGGCGGCGACCAGCACCGTCATCACCGCCTCGCACGCCAGCACCGTGGCGGCGATGTGCATCAACAGCCGGCGTACGTCACCGAGCCCGTACTCCAAGGTCTCGGCCTGCACCAGCATCCGGTTGTGCAGACCGAGCCGCCGGGACACGGTCAGGATGACCAGTGCGGCCAGCGTCAGGATGCCGATGCCGCCGATCTGGGTCAGCACCGTGATCACCACCAGCCCGGTCTCGGACCAGTAGTTCGGCGTGTCGGTGATGGCCAGCCCGGTGACCGAGACCGCCGAGGTGGCGGTGAACAGGGCGACCGGAAACGGAGGATGCTGGTGCTGGATGGTCATCGGCTCCAGCATCAGCAGACCGGTGCTGAGCAGGATCGTCACCAGGAATCCGACCGGCACCAGCCGTACGGGGTGACGAAGGAACCGGCGCACCAGACAATCTTCTGATTCCGTCTGGTCCCCGGTGCGGGAATCGAGATCCCGAGCGAGCGCCGACACTCAGGCGCACCAACCACCGGTCAACGTGCGGCAGCATGCCGCTGTCCGCTGTCCGCTGTCCGCTGTCCGCTGTCCGCTGTCCGTCGCCCGTCGCCCGTCGCCCGTCGCCCGTCGCCCGTCGCCCGTCGCCCGTCGCCCGTCGCCCGTCGCGCCGATCATGGAGTTGTGGCGGTGGAATCGCGGATGTATATCCGTTTCGTGACGACCACAACTCCATGATCGCGGGATGGTGGAGGGGCTGCGGGAGGACTGCGGGGAGGGCGCCAGGGCGGACTGCGGGAAGGTTAGGGGCAGTGGCCGGACTGCGGGAAGGTCCGGGGCAGTGGCCGGACTGCGGGGAGGGTCGGCGGGGTAGTGGCCGGACTGCGGGAAGGTCCGGGGCAGTGGCCGGACTGCGGGGAGGGTCGGCGGGGTAGTGGCCGGACTGCGGGAAGGTCCGGGGGGCAGTGGCCGGACTGCGGGAAGGTCTGCGGGATGGTGGCCGGACTGCCGGGCGGGTCGCGGAGTGGGCGGCCGTTGCCGGGTGGGCGGATGTGTCGGGCGGGCGATGTGCTCGCGAGGCTTCAAGATCCGCGCAACTTCATTGATACTGCTGCCTCGTCGCCACCTGAGACAGCAATAACAATGAAGTTGCTGTGTCGTCGATCGGGCCGGCCCTCGGTAGGAGGCCTCCTTACCGCTCGGGTTCTCCGGCGACGAAAGTGCCTCGGCCGGGCTGGCCGATGATGAGATCCCGATCGTGCAGAAGCGACATCGCACGGTAGGCGGTGTTCACGCTGACCTTGTACATGTCGGCGATCTGGCTGGTCGAGGGCAGCTTGTCGCCAGGCTTCAACTCGCCGCTCTTGATCTTTGCGGTGAAGTCGTTGGCGATCACTTTGTAGGGCGCTGGTGCTGTGGGCATGGCGAGGACTCCGGTTGGTTCGGCGTCTCCGATCCTGCCGCACCTACACAAGTAACTGCAACAAGCTGTCACGTCCCCGCCATGCGCCGCTCGACTACTTCTAGATACTGGTGTAGGTTGCTGTCGTCCGGCTCCGGTTGGTTCGGCAAGCCTCCGGGTCGGACCTCAGGTGGGCTCCGGGGTCGTACCGCCGATCAGGGCTGCGATCGCGGAGCCGGCGGCCCGGTCGGCGTCTCCGTCCGGCGACCGGGCCGTCTCCAGCTTCACCCTCCGGACGGGTGCTGTGTCGACGAGGAGGAGACGGCCCATGCGTGCGGTACTCAGACTGTTCCGTCCCAAGGCGGCGGTGCCGTCACCCGGCGGCGGGTGGCACCGGTCGGACTCGCGCCGGCCACTGACCGCCGGGCAGGTCCGTGACCAGCGCTTTCGTTCCGTACGCCGGGGTTGTGATCCGGCCGAGGTGCATGCCTTCCTGAGTCGTGTCGCGGCCGAGTTGGCCGTGGCGCGCCGGGATCTGGCGATGGTGGCCGAGGAGAACGTACGGATCAAGCGGGCGCTGCGGAGTTGGCAGGCGCGGTTCGCGCCGGGGGTGCGGCGGTGAGTGCGCAGCGGTTCGTGGTGCACCTGCCGGTGCGGGTCAGGGACCTGGCTGCGGCGAAGCGGTTCGCCCGGACGGTCACCCGGGCGTTGAGCTTCTTTCCGAACGTCGAGGCGGTCGGTGCGACGGTCTCCGAGGAGGACACCCAGTTCATCCGGCACTGGGTGTTCTGCGATCAACCACTCGACGGTGGTGTCCGGTGCTCGCGCCTGGCCGATCACGACGGGCCCTGCCTGCCGCCCAGGTCGTGACCCCGCCCCTGAGGAACGGCACCGCCGCGACCTGCGCCCGAAATACAGTCAATACACCTTTTAGAGGTAAATGTCACCTACCGACATCACGACTCTTTCCCGGTGATCGTTGCTCCCGGCGTCAGTTGGCTTTCACCACACGGGGATGAGATGAGCATTTCTGCACCTTCCAGACGGGGCCGGCTCCTGGGCGCGTCTGACCGCGGGCGCGCTGCTGGCCGGCGCCTTGTCGTTGATCGGTGCCGCGCCCGCTGCGGCCGACACGGTCATCAGCATCAACCCGGGGAACGTTCCGACGACGGCGGCGCACTTCACCCAGAACTGCGACCCGAACCTGGGCGGCGGGCCGTACCCGAACGAGGACGTCTGGGTTTTCAACCTGCCGGGCAGCAACCCGCCGGCTGACGCGTTCGTGTCGGTCACCGGCACCTGGAGCACGCCCAGCGGCACCGTCACCCGGACGATTCCCACCGACCCCAACAGTGCGCTGGTCAACAACCAGGGCACCAGCAAGGCGTGGATCCGGCTGCCGGCCGGCTGGACGCTGACCGGGGCGACGGCGGTGGTCACGGGTGACGAGAGGTTCTTCACCCTCACCCACACCTGCGCCGCGTCGAACCCCGAGGTGCACCCGAGCCTGGGGCTGACCAAGACCGGCAAGCCGGCCAGCGGGTTGCAGGTCGGTGACGTGGTCACCTACACGTACACGGTGACGAACCAGAGCACGGGCACCACCGACCCGATCACGGGGATCACCGTCTCCGACGACGTGGTCACGGGCATCACCTGTGTGGCGACGTCGCTGGCGCCGGGGGCGAGCACCACGTGCACGGGTACGTACACGGTCACGGAGCAGGACGTGGCCAGGGGCAAGATCATCAACACCGCCCAGGCGATCGGATTCTTCGGCGAGCAGACCGTGCCCTCCAACCAGGCGACGTTCACCGTCACCACCCGAACGCCGCAGGTCAGCCTGTCGATCGACAAGAAGGCCCGGGTCGAGTCGGACTGCCGGAACAAGTGCGAGAACGACGGCTACGCGGCCAAGGGCGACAAGATCTTCTACACGTACCGGGTGACCAACACCGGCACGGTGACGATCACCGACGTGCGGGTCGACGACCCGACCGCCGGACCGGTGGTCTGCAACAGCACCACCCTGGCGCCGGGCACCAGCACCGACTGCCACGCCGTGAACCCGTACGTGGTGACCTGGGCCGACGTCAAGAAGGGCAAGGTGGTCAACAAGGCCCGGGCGACCGGCAAGTTCGGTGAGCGGACCGTGGTCTCCGACCAGGCCGTCGTGACGATCTGCATCCGGGACGGCAAGTACGACCACCGCAAGGACGACAAGAAGCACGACTGGAACCACCGCAAGCACCTTCCGGTGACAGGCGACGACACCACCGGCACGCTCGCTCTGGGTGGCGGCCTGCTGGCCGCGGGCGGCCTCCTGGTCGGCACCTCACGGTTGCGCCGTAAGGCCGGCGTCAAGATCTGAACGGCACGGTGACAACCCTCCGGGCGCCACTGTCCGGTGCGGACGACGGGGCGGCACGGCGACGTGCCGCCCCGTCACGAATCAGCCGTTGAGCAGGTCGTACGCCGCCTTGGGCGCCTTCTGCGCATCGTCGTCGGTGAACGCCTCGATCGCCGGGGCCGTGCCGAAGTCGAAGTACTCGACCACGTACTCCGACGCCTTCTGCTCCCCGGCGGCCGGGATGGCCAGGGTGAGCGAGGTGAGGTTGCCGTCCGCGCCCACCACGGCGGTGAGTGGGATCTGCGTGACGGCGTCGCCGAGGGTGGCCACGCCCTCCAGGGCGTCCGCCAGCTCGGGCTGGGCGGACAGGTCCACCGTTCCGGTGTACGTCCCGCCCTCGCCGGCCTGGATGTCGCTGGCCGCTTGGATGATCACCTCGGCGTTGCCGGGGTCGGTGCCCTCGTAGGTGGGCAGGGCGTCCGGCCCCTCGATCTTCGTCGGGTCCAGCTCCATCCACTCGGTGGGCAGCTTCATGAGCTCTTGGATGTCCTTGTCACCCTTGAAGGTGACCTTCATCCAGGTACGCGACTCGACCATGCGGAAGGACATCTCCAGGGTGAAGTCCTTGTCCTTGGTGACCGTGTCGATGTCCATGCCCCGGTTCGCCGGGTCGACCACCCCGGACACGTCGCCCGAGGTCGTGAAGCGGAATGCCGGGTCCTCCTCGCCGGGGACGGCGTTCAGCAGTTCCTGCTTGGGGTCGGGCGGCGGCGGGGCCGCCTCCGGCGCGTCCTTGTCGTCGCAGCCGGCCACCAGGGTCGCGGCCAGCAAAGCGATCGTCGCGACCGCGAAGCGCCGAGTCGTGGCGGTGGTGCCGGTTCGCTGAGTCATCTCGTCTCTCTCTCCCCCGTGGATCGAACGGAATCGTATGCCAGACTCCCGGCCACCGTGGCCCGCCACCACGTCGCTCGGCCACCCACTCACCCCCACATCACCACCGGTCCGCCGCGCCTCTCGTGGGCCGTCGGTCACCTCACCGGGCGTCCTTTGCTCTGCTTCACCCCACGCACCGAACACGCCCGGATTCTGTTGCGCCAGTCGAAGCAGAGCAAAGGACGCCGAGGGACAACACCGGACCGCCGGCAGCAGGGCACCCTGTCGCCGAGCCCGCCGAGCCGCCCGCCGAGCGCACGCCGTGACGGGCCGATCGTCCGACGGTGCTGGTAGAAAGGCCGGATGAGCCAGGAACGGACGGCGATCCGGCAGCGGGCCGAGGCGGTGCTGCGGCGGCTGGCGGGCGAGGACGCCCGGCTCCGGGAGGACCAGTGGCGGGCGATCGAGGCGCTGGTGGTCGACCGGCGGCGGGTGCTCTGCGTGCAGCGCACCGGTTGGGGCAAGTCGGCGGTCTACTTCGTGGCCACCGCGCTGTTGCGGCAGCAGGTGGAGGGGCGGGAGCCGGCCGGGCCGACCGTGATCGTGTCGCCGCTGCTGGCGTTGATGCGCAACCAGGTCGAGTCGGCGGCCCGCGCCGGCATCCGGGCACGCACCATCAACTCGGCCAACCTCGACGAGTGGGACGAGATCACCGGCGAGATCCACGCCGGGGCGGTGGACGTGCTGCTGATCAGCCCGGAACGGCTCAACAACCCGGACTTCCGGGACGGCGTACTGCCGAGGTTGGCCGCCACCACCGGCCTGCTGGTGGTCGACGAGGCGCACTGCGTGTCGGACTGGGGGCACGACTTCCGGCCGGACTACCGCCGGCTGCGTACCTTCCTCGGCAACCTGCCCGAGCAGACGCCGGTGCTGGCCACCACCGCCACCGCCAACGAGCGGGTGACGCGGGACGTGGCCGAGCAGCTCGGCACCGAGGCGGTCACACGGGGGCAGCAGCGACCGGACGTCCTCGTGCTGCGCGGCAGCCTGGACCGGGAGTCGCTGCGGCTGGGCGTGCTCGACCTGCCGAGCCCGGCGCACCGGCTCGGCTGGCTCGCCGACCACCTGGACCGGCTGCCCGGCTCCGGCATCGTCTACACGCTGACCGTGGCGTCGGCGACCGAGACCGCCGAGTTCCTGCGCACGCGGGGCTGGACGGTGGCCGCGTACACCGGGCAGGCCGAGGACGCCGACCGTCGCGCCGCCGAGCAGGACCTCCTCGACAACAAGATCAAGGCGTTGGTCGCCACCAGCGCGCTCGGCATGGGCTTCGACAAACCGGACCTCGGCTTCGTGGTGCACCTGGGCGCACCGCCGTCGCCGATCGCCTACTACCAGCAGGTCGGGCGTGCCGGCCGCGCGGTCGAGCACGCCGAGGTGCTGCTGCTGCCCGGTGTCGAGGACCAGGCCATCTGGCGGTATTTCGCGTCGCTCGCCTTCCCGCCCGAGGACCAGGTCCGCGCGGTGCTGGCCGCCCTGCACACCGACCGGCCGCTCTCCACCCAGGCCCTGGAACCCCTGGTGGACCTGCGCCGGGCCCGGCTGGAACTGATGCTCAAGGTGCTCGACGTGGACGGCGCGGTCCGTCGGGTGCGCGGTGGTTGGCTGGCCACCGGCGAACCCTGGGTCTATGACGAGCCCCGGTTGCGCCGCGTCGCCGCCGCCCGCGCCGACGAGCAAGAGGCCATGCTCGGGTACGCCGCGACGACCGACTGCCGGATGCGATACCTGCGCGACTGCCTGGACGACGCGGAGGCGACCGACTGCGGGCGCTGTGACCGGTGCGCCGCGCCCCTGTTCACGGCCGAGGTGTCACCGGCCGCGCTGACCACCGCGCAGACGTTCCTGGGCCGCCCCGGCGTGCCGCTGCCGCCCAAGAAGCTCTGGCCGACCGGGCTGGAGGCGGTCGGCGTACCGCTGAAGGGCCGGATCGCCCCGACGGAGCAGGCGCTTGCCGGACGTGCCGTGGGCCGGCTCTCCGACCTCGGCTGGGGTGGCCGGCTGCGCGGTCTGGTCGGGCCGGGCACGCCGGACGGTCCGCTCCCGGACGACCTGGCCGCCGCCGTCATCGAGGTGCTCAAGGCGTGGGCGCACGGCGACGACCCGTGGCCCCGCCGCCCGGCGGGCGTGGTCGCGGTCGACTCGCGGACCCACCCGGTGCTGGTCGGGTCGCTGGCCGAGCGGATCTCCGCCGTCGGGCGGCTGCCGCTGCTGGGCCGGGTCGTCTCCGCCGGTCCGCCGGCCGGTCCGCGCGGCAACAGCGCTCAGCGCGTACGCACCCTGCACGGCGCGCTCACCGTGCCCGACCCGCTCGCCGACGCCCTCGGCGGGCTGGACGGCCCGGTGCTGCTCGTCGACGACCTGGTCGACTCGGGCTGGACGATGACGATGGCCGCCCGGGAACTGCGCCGCGCCGGTGCCCCCGACGTCCTGCCGTTGGCGCTCGCGGTCGCCGGCTGACACTCGGCACACGGCCGGCTGACACCTTGGCGCGCGTGCCGGGCCCGACCGTGACCGGCTGCGGGTGCGACCGGAGCCACGACCGGGCGGACCCACCGGGACGCCGGAGCACCCGGCGGTACGGTGGGCGCATGGCTGACCAGGAACCCGACGCGCCCGCGTTCGGGTCGGTGCGGGTCGCCGAGCGACCGGCGGCGGGTGGCGACCCGGACGGGGTCTCCGCGACGCCGGACCGGGCCACGCTGCGGCTGGCCCTGGTGGTCGGCGGGCTGGTGCTGGCCGTGCTGCTCGGCTTCGGGCTCGGCCGGATCAACGGCGGCGGTCCGGCGGCGGCCCTCGGCGGTACGGGGGACAGCGCGCTGGCCGACCACAGCCACGCTCCCGGTGTCGGCGCGCACTCGCACGGCGCCGACCAGGACGCCGCCGCCGAGGCCGGTGGGCTGGCGATCAGCCGGGACGGCTACACCCTGGCCCCGCTGTCCGCCGAGTTCACCGCCGGGCGGGAGAGCGAGCTGCGGTTCCGGATCGAGGACGGGCAGCGCCGCACGGTCACCCGGTTCGCGATCGTGCACGACAAGCCGATGCACGTCATCGTGGTGCGACGTGACCTGAGCGGCTACCAGCACCTGCACCCGACCATGGCGTCGGACGGCACCTGGTCGGTACCGCTCACCCTGGCGCAGCCCGGCCTGTGGCGGGCGTACGCCGACTTCACCGCGCTCGCCGACGACGGGCGGCAGACCGCCACCACGCTCGGCGTGGACCTGGTCGCCCCCGGCACCTACCAACCTCGGGACCTGCCCGCCCCGGCCACCACCAACACGGTCGACGGATGGAGCGTCGGATACCAGGGCAGCCCCGAACCCGGGCTGACGGTGCCGTTGAGCTTCCGGGTCACCGGTGCGGACGGCACCGTCCCGTCGCTGGAGCGGTACCTCGGCGCGTACGGGCACCTCGTCGCGTTGCGCGAGGGTGACCTCGGGTACCTGCACGTGCACCCCGAGACGGAGCTGGTCGACGGCACGATCCGGTTCTGGCTGACCGCACCGGGGCCGGGGCGCTACCGCCTCTATCTGGACTTCGCCACCGGCGGGGAGGTCCGTACCGCCGAGTTCACGGTGACCGTCGGCTAGCCGGCCCGGCGGATCGGTCGGCGGGCGAGGTACCGCAGCAGGTCACGGATGTGGTGCTTCTCCTCGGCCGGCACGGTCGGATCCGCCAGCCGTTGCAGGATCACCCGGACGTCGGCCTCGACCGGGCCCTCGTCGCCGCGCCGCCACGGCCCGGGGCCGGCGTCGGGCAGGCCGAGCGCGCGGAAGGCCGCCGCCACCGGCAGGTCCAGCGCGGCGCAGAAGCCGCGTACCTTCGCCAACTCGGGGTAGTCCTGCCAGTCACCGGCCAGCCAGCGGAAGACGGTGGATCGACCGACCCCGGTGTGCCCGGCCAGGTCGGTGACCGTCCAGCCGCGTTCCTCCCGGGCGTCGTCGATGGCACGGCGCACGAAGCGCGCGAACGCCATCTGCGGCGAGACCTCTGCCGAACCCATCCGGTGGGTATGCCCTCCCGACCGGCACCCGACGGTGCGTTCTTCGAGACTAGTACGCGAAGGAAGGGAAACAACTGACTGATCGACCAGACGACAGTGACGGCGCAACCGAGTCAGGTCAACGCGTCCCGGCCGGCGGCGCGAGCAGCGTCTCCAGTCGTGGTGAGACCCGCCACTGCGTCACCAGCTCGCGGTACTCCGCGCGTTGGGCCTCGGTCGGCTCGGCACCGCTCTGCCGAGCCCGGATCAGCAGGTTGCGGGGGGTGTGCGCCGAGTCGACGAACTCGACCACCTCCGCCCGGTAGCCGTGCAGCCGCAGCAGACCGGCCCGCAACGCGTCGGTGAGCACGTCCGCGAAGCGTTCCCGGAGGATCCCCTGCCGGGTCAGCAGCTCGTAGGGGGCCGGTGCCGGGCGGGTGCGGAGCTGCGCGGCGATGTCGTGGTGGCAGCAGGGCGCGGCCAGCACCCACCGGGCGCCCCAACGCACCGCGCGGGCCAGCGCCTCGTCGGTGGCCGTGTCGCAGGCGTGCAGGGCGAGCACCAGGTCCGGGGCCGGTTCGACGACCGCGTCGGCGATGGTGCCGGCCACGAAGCGCACCCGGTCGGCCCAGCCCAGCCGCTGCGCCAGCGCGGTGTTGCGGCGGCGCTGGTCGTCGCGTACGTCGACGCCGACCAGCTCGACGTCCCAACCCTGGCCGGACAGATAGCGGTACGCGGCGAAGCTGAGGTACGCGTTGCCGCAGCCCAGGTCCACCACGCGGAGCGGACCCGGCTCGTCGGGCAGCGTCGCCGCCAGCGCCCGCAGGAACGCGTCCACCTGACGACGCTTGGCCGCCGAGCCGCCGATCTCGGCGAAGATCGGGTCGCCGGGGTCGAGCAGGTACTCCTTGGCCCGGTCGTGCCCGGCCGGAGCAGTGGCCGGGCGGGTGCTGGCGCTGCGGTGCACCTGCGCCTCGCCCGACTTGGTGACCCGCAGTTGCAGCGTGGCCTCGGCGGTCTCCACGTGCCAGTTGCCGAACGGCTCGGCCAGCAGCGCCTCGACCGCCGTGTCCGCCTCCGGCCCGGGAGCCACGTTGCGGGTGTACGGCCGCTCGCCGTCGGAGGTGGAGATCTGCAACCTCGGGCCGGCCTTGAGCGCGACCGGCCGCAACTCGGCCCGGACCACGGAGGGACGCTGGCCGCGTCGGCGACCGGCGGCCACGGCCCGGGTCAGTGCGGGGTCCAGCAGCATCGAGCGGACCTCGGCGAGGGCGGAGTCCAACGGTTCGGGCATCGCTCCATCTTCCACGTCGGCCGTGGGTACGCCGCAATCGGCGGTCCCTGGCTGGTGCTGACGGCATCGCGCCGACGACCGGGTGGGTCGTCGGCGCGATGACGGTGCTTGGTCTCCCGTGGCCGCCCGGTGGGCGGCGCGGGATCAGTCGGTGCTCGCCTCGGTCGAGCTGCCGGCGGTGGCCCGGCGACGTCGGCGGCGGCGCGGGCGGGGCGTCTCCGCGCCACCCTCGGTGCCGGCCACGGCCTCGGCGGGAGTACCCGTCTCGGTCGGGTTGGTCGGGTCGACACCGGCGGCGACGACCTCACCGGCGCGGCGGCGCCGACGGCGACGCGGCGTGCGGGTGCCCTCGCCGGCCTCGCCGGACAGCTCGGCCCCGGTCTCGGCCGACTCCGGCCCGGCGTCGCCCTGCCCGCGACCGCTCTCGGCGCGGCCACGGCCTTCGCCCCGACCACGACCCTCGCCACGTCCACCGCCCTCGCCGCGACCGCGACCCTGGCGCCGTCCGGCGCCGCGCGGCTCGCTGCCCCGGCGGGAACGACCGCCGCCCAGGTCCTCCTCGACCTCGGCGGCCAACCCGGCGCGGGTCCGCTCGGCGGTCGGCAGCGTGCCGGTCACCTCGGTCGAGATGTGCAGGTCGGTGTAGAGGTGCGGGGAGGTGTGGTAGGTCTCCTGCGGGTCGGGCATGTCCAGCCCGAGCGTCTTGTCGATGATCCGCCAGCGGGGCATGTCGTCCCAGTCGACGAACGTCACCGCCACACCGGTCGCCCCGGCCCGGCCGGTCCGGCCGATCCGGTGGGTGTAGGTGTCCTGGTCCTCGGGGCAGTCGTAGTTGATGACGTGGGTCACGCCGCTGACGTCGATGCCCCGGGCCGCGACGTCGGTGGCGACCAGAGTGTCGATCTTGCCGGCGCGGAAGGCCCGCAGGGCGCGCTCGCGGGCGCCCTGGCCGAGGTCGCCGTGCACGGCCGCGACCGCGAAGCCACGGAAGTCGAGGTCCTCGGCGACCCGGTCGGCGGCCCGCTTGGTCCGCGTGAAGATCATCGTGAGGCCACGGCTCTCGGCCTGGAGGATCCGGGCGACGATCTCGATCTTGTTCATCGAGTGGGTGCGGTAGGCCAACTGCTCGGTCTGCGGGGACGGACCGGTCTCGGCGGTGTGCCCGGCGTGAATCGTGATCGGGTGACGCAGGAACCGGCGGGACAGCGTCACGATCGGGTCCGGCATGGTCGCGGAGAAGAGCATGGTCTGCCGATCCTCCGGCAGCATCGCCAGGATCCGCTCGACGTCGTCGAGGAAGCCCAGGTCGAGCATCCGGTCGGCCTCGTCAAGGACCAGCGCGCGTACGCCGTGCAGGCGCAGGTGCTTCTGCTTCGCCAGGTCGAGCAGGCGACCCGGCGTACCGACGAGGATCTCCACGCCCTTGCGCAGAGCGTCGACCTGCGGCTCGTACGCGACGCCGCCATAGATCGGGAGCACCCGGACGCCCCGGGTGCGGCCTGCGGCGGCGATGTCCTTGGCGACCTGGATGCCCAGTTCACGGGTGGGTACGACGACGAGCGCCTGCGGCACGCCGTCGCTGCCCTCGTTCGGGGCGAAGACCCGCTCCAGCAGCGGTACGCCGAAGCCGAGGGTCTTGCCGGTGCCGGTCGGGGCCTGCCCGATCAGGTCGGCGCCGCGCAGCGCGATCGGCAGCGCGTACTCCTGGATGGCGAAGGCGCGGGTGATGCCGGCCGCAGCCAGCGCGTCCACCGTCTCGGCGCGTGCGCCCAGCTCGGCGAAGGTCGGTGCCTCCGGGCGGACCGGGGCGGTCGGGGCCAGTTCCTGGCCGTCTGTGAGGTCTTGAATCGGCTCACTCATGTGGATTTGGGGGTGCCCTCTCGTGGGTGCGCCCCATCATGTCCTCAGGGCGCGTTCGGTTTTGGCGCGGGCCACACGGTCGGCGGCAGAGATGCCGGGCGGACCGGGCCGCACGCGCGCCGTGGGTCGGACTTCGACCGGGTTGGATCTGAATCCGGTCGGGATCGGCACCTACGGCAACTCGTCCATGTTACCTGAACGGGCGTGAGGCCGTCCCGATTCCAGTCCGGCAAGAGTCATCGGGAGGGCTTCTGTGTGAGCTGTATCACACGTCCGTGGTCGGCCCTGCCTGGTCGACCTGCCCGACGGCGTCCTGACGGGCGCTCCCGGGCGGGCCGGCGAGCGGTAGCCTGCGCGGATGTCCGCCCCCGTCACGCCCGAGTATGCCGTCGCCGACCTGCTCGGCCTGGTGGCCCTCGGTGAACTGCTCGCCTTCGAACGTCTGGCGGCCGATGCCCGGTTCGCCCCGGATCTGCGCCGTCGGGCCGCATTGGGCGAGATGGCCGCCGCCGAGATCGCGAACTACCGGCGGCTGGCCGACCGGCTGGAGGTGCTCGGCGTACCGGTCGAGGAGGCGATGGCGGCCTACGTCGAGCCGTTGCAGGGATACCACGACTCGACCGAGCCCCGGGACTGGGCCGAGGCGGTCACCAAGGCGTACGTGGGGGACGGGATCACCGAGGACTTCCTCCGTGAGACCGCCGAGGCGCTGCGGGAGCCGGACCGGCAACTGGTCCTGGACGTGCTGCACGAGTCGCGGTACGCGGAGTTCGCCGCCGCCGAGATCCGGCACGCCGTCGCGGCGGACCCGAAGGTCGCCGGTCGGTTGTCGATGTGGGCCCGGCGGCTGGTCGGCGAGGCGCTGTCCCAGGCGGGCCGGGTGGTCGCCGCCGACCAAGGGGCGTTGACCGCCCTGATCGTCGCGGACGGGCGGACCGACGTACCCGGATTGTTCCGGCGGCTGACCGCCGCGCACACTGCGCGGATGGCCGCCGCCGGCCTCAACAACTGATCGTCAGCGGACGGTGAAGCCCACCGCCCGAGGGGATGCCTCGGCGATCTCGACGTAAGCGACCTTGCTGACCGGCACGATGACCCGCCGGCCCTTCTCGTCGGTCAGGGAGAGCGTGCCGCCCTCGCTCCTGGCCATCGCTTCGGTCACGATCTGCTCGATCTCGGCCGGCGACTGCGCGCTCTCCAGGACCAGCTCGCGTGGTGCGTACTGCACCCCGATCTTGACCTCCACTGTGCCTCCTCCGTCGGGCGAAATGGTCGCCGTGCGAAGGCTATCCGATCACAAGGTGGGAGTTCAGGCTGACTCACCTTGCAGCGGGAAGCTGGCGATGCCCCGCCAGGACAGCGCGGCCACCAACGCCTCCGCCTCGGCCTTGGGCACCTGCCGCCCTCGGGCCAGCCAGAACTGCGCCGCCGTCTCGGCGGCGCCGACCAGGCCGGAGGCGAGCAGCTCCGCGTGTGCCCGGCTGACCCCGGTGTCCGAGATGATGGTGTCGGTGATCGCCGCGATGCAGCCCTGCTCGACCCGCTCCACGCGCTGCCGCACGGCCGGGTCGTTGCGCAGGTCCGACTCGAAGACCAGGCGGAACGCCTCGCTCTCGTGGTCGACGAAGTCGAAGTACGCCCGCACCGACGCGCTGACCCGCTCCTTGTTGTCGGCGGTGCTCGCCATCGCGTCGTGCACCTTGGCGACGATTGCGTCACAGTGCGTGTCGAGCAGGGCGAGGTACAGCTCCATCTTGCCGGGGAAGTGCTGGTACAGCACGGGCTTGGAGACCCCGGCCCGCTCGGCGATGTCGTCCATGGCGGCGGCGTGATAGCCCTGCGCGACGAACACCTCCTGAGCAGCGGCGAGTAGCTGCTTGCGGCGCGCCGAACGGGGCAGGCGGGTCGGCCTGCCGGTGGTCTGGGCGCCGTTCCCCACAGCGGTCATGGGAACCTCCGAGTCTGTAGACGGGCCGCATTTCGCCCGAACCGCTCAGGGCCGCCATGGCCCCGTGCGGAATTGGCCCGCCGCTGTAACTTATCGCCACTGTCGCCACACGGTAGCCTCAGCGGGGGCGACCAAGGAGCGCGCGGTGAGTGAAGTAGGGCAACCCGGTGCCGCCACCCCGGGAGAGCACGGCGACGGGACGGGTCAGCGGGATGACCTGGCCCGTTCCGGCAACGGGTGGGCACCGTCGGCGGCCGACTGGTCGTGGGGGGCGGAAGGTCCCCGCGACCTCGGCGCGCCTCGGCGTCGCCCCGAGTCGCCCTCCGGTTGGGCGACCGCCTCACCACGCTACGCCGACCTGCCGCCTCCCGCCGGTGACCAGCCGGAGCCGGAACGCGCGACGCGCACGAACGGACACCACGTCAACGGCGTGCACCCCGAGGACGAGTCGTCCGCCGGTCGGTACACCCCGGTCAGCGCCCCGCCCGGCCTGCGCGAGTCCGGCAGCGACGCCGGTCACGACCGGCTGGTGGTGCCCGCGCCGCGTCCCACCCCCGCCGGTGAGCAGCCGGTGACCTCGACCTCCGGCCTGCCCACCTCGGCACCGCCGGCCGTCCAGGTGCCGCCCGTCGGCACCGCCGCCTCCGGCTTCGAGATGCCGCCCGGCGTGCACGCGCCCACCGCCGAGCGGGCCGGGGACGACCCGTCCGCCGGGGGCCGGTCGCACGGCTGGGACGAGCCGTACCCGGCCGAGTCGACCGGTCCGTCCCATCCCGCCGACACCTCCGGGCCGTCCGGCGACCACGGGTACGGCGCCGACCACGCCGGCTGGCCGCCACCGGGGACCGGTCGGCGCGGCGGCTGGACGGCGGACGCCGATCCCGCCGACGACGAGCGGCCGAGCTGGGCCCGATCCGGCCCGCCGAGCGACTGGGCGCCGTCCTGGGCACGCGGTGAGGACGAGAGCGGCCGACGCGGGCGAGAGACCCCGGGGCAGAGCTGGTCCAGCGAACCGAGCCGACCGTACGAGCCGGTCCGGGCCGAGCCGACCCGTCCCTACCAGCCGGTGCCGGTCGAGCGGCCCCGGCCGTACGAGCCGACCCGGCCGGAGGCCGTCGCGCCGCGTACCCCGGCCGAACCGCCCGAGTCCACCGACCGGCCCTCGTGGGCCGCCGCGCCGACCAGTGCGCCACCGGTCGACGAGCGTCCCGTGCGGGAGCCCGGCGAACCCACCGCCGCGCCACCGCCGCGGGAGCGCCCATCCTGGGCGGCCGACGAGCGGCCGCACTGGTCGACGGCACCGGTCAGCGGTGCGCCCGCCGACGAGCGGCCCGCCTGGTCGGCCTCGCCGGTCAGCGGTGTCCCCGCCGACGAGCGCGCCTCCTGGCGAGCCCGCCCGGTCAGCGCTGCTCCGGCCGACGAGGGTCTGCCGTGGGGCGCGCGTACCGACGAGGGTCTGCCCTGGGGTGCCCGCACCGAGGAGGGGCTGCCCTGGGGGGCGCGCGTGGGTGGCCCGCCGCCCGCCGACGACCGCCTGCCCTGGGCGCTCGGCCCGGCCAGCGCGCCTCCGGCGGCCACACCGGCCGGACCACGCGAGACGACTCCACCCGAGCCGTCCACGCCGCCGGTCACCGAGGCCGCGAGCGCCTCCGGCGGCGGCCCGGCCTACCGGCCGTTCCGGCTCCGACCGGTGCCCAGCGACCCGGGGCCGACCGCTCCGCCGCCCGCCTCGCCCTGCCCGCCCGCCGCCCCGGCCCCGGCCGAGCCGGCGTCCGGCGCCCGGGCGTCCGACGTGCCCACGCACCGTGAACGCACCCCGTCCGCGCCCGCCCCGACGAGCGCTGCCCCCTACGCGGCCCGCCGATCCGCCCCCGACCTCGAAACGCCTGGCGACCGGTCGCCGGACGGCACCTCGGCGGTGTTGCCGCAGCGCGTCCCCGCCGAGCCGGACGTGCCCGTCGTGCCGGAGCCGCCAGCCGTGGACCCACCCGCCGAAACTCCGGAACTCGCCCGGATCGCCACCCATCTGCGTCGTGACGACGAACCGGCACCGCTGCGTGAGCGGCCCGAGGGCTTCGACGTCAACGCGATCCTCGACGCGGTGCGGGGCGTCGAGGGAGTCCGTGACGCGGCCCTGCGGCGGACTCCGGCCGGTGCCCACAGCCTGCGTCTGGACCTGGCCGACGGCGCCGACCCGGCCGAGGTGAGCCGGCACGTCGCCCGCCTGCTCCAGGAGCGGATGGGGCTGGCCGCCGCGCCGAGCGGAGTGCCGGGACCACCGGCCGCGCCGGTGCGCCGCCGGTCTCCCGAGACCCGCGACGGCGGCGAGTCGCGTCCGCCCGCCGAGCCCCGACGCCCGGTGGCCCGTCCGGCAGGGGTCCGGACCGAGGCCCCACCGGCCCGGACCGAGCCGGAGCCCGCCCGCCGCCGACGCCCGACGCCCGCCCCGCCGAGGGGACGGGCCGTCGTCGAGGAACCCGGCCCGACCGGCAGCCCCGCCACGCTCGGCGCCTCCTACTCGGGCGGCCAGCTCACCACGACCGAGTCCGCGCCGTCCCGGCCGCTGGACACCGGCGGGGTGCCCGGCCCCCGGGTGGTGCTCGACCACGTCCAGGTCAGCACGTTCGGTCTCGACGCGACCGTCGAGGTCCGCCTGCTCGCCGGGGACCAGAGCGCCGCCGGGTACGCCACCGGTCCGGCCGTCGACGGGTACGTGCTGCGGCTGTGCGCGGTGGCCGCCGCGGCGGCCATCGACGAGCTGTTGCGCAGCGCCGACCCCACCGCCGAGCGGGGACGCTGTTTCGTGGAGCACGCCGCCGTGGTGCCGTTCGGCAACTGCGAGGTGGCGACCGTCGTGGTGTTGCTGGTCTGCGACGGATGGGTCGAGCAGTTGGCCGGCTCCGCGCTGGTGGCCGGCGACCCCCGGCAGGCGGTGGTACGCGCCAGCCTGGCCGCGGTGAACCGGCGACTGGAGGCTCTGCTGGCTTGAGCCGTTCGGGGCAGACTGGAGTGGTGAAGCCTGCCACCCTCTGGCCCGATCGGTTGTTGCCCGCGCCCTCGATGCCGCCGCCCTGGCCGGGTCGGCAGGTACGCCTGGACGGCACGGTGACCTACGTCCGGGAGACGCCGGCCACCGGCCCGGACGCGGAGCCGGCGTTGTACGTGCACGGCCTGGGCGGGTCCTCGCAGAACTGGACGGACCTGGCCGGCCTGCTCGCCGACCGCCTCGACGGCCAGGCGATCGACCTGCCGGGGTTCGGGCGCAGCGAGCCGGGCCTGCGCTACACCGTGCCGTCCTTCGCGGACCGGGTGATCCGTTGGATCGAGTACTCCGACCGGGGCCCGGTGCACCTGTTCGGCAACTCGCTGGGCGGGGCGATCTCGGTCCGGGTGGCCGCGCTGCGGCCGGAGCTGGTGCGCACGCTGACCCTGGTGTCGCCGGCCCTGCCGTTCCTCGACTTCCGCCGGTCGTTGCAGGGCCGGATGCTGCCGCTGCTGGCGATCCCCCGCGCCGAGCGGCTGGCCGCCTGGCGGCTGGCCCAGTTCGCGCCGGAGGTGATGGCGCAGCAGACGATGGAGGCGTGCGTGGCCGACCTCAGCCGGATCTCCGAGCAGCGCCGGCAGGAGGCGGTGGAGGAGATCCGGGTGCGGTACGAGGCGACCCACTACGCCGCCGCGTACGTGCGGACGTTCCGGGGGATCGTCTCCAGCTTCCTGCGGTCGTACCTGCCGGGGTCGGGGTCGCTGTGGCGGATGGCCCGTTCGGTGCAAGCCCGCACGCTGGTGGTGGGCGGGCGGCAGGACCGGCTGGTCGACGTACGCGTGGCACCGCAGACCGCGCGGGTGATCCCGGACAGTCGGCTGCTGATGCTCGACGGCGTCGGTCACGTCGCGCAGTTGGAGGTGCCGCGTGTGGTGGCGCGGGCCGTGGTCGGGCTTCTTACCGAGTCGGTCAATGGGTCCGGGCGGTCGGACCTGGCAGGATGACGCGAATGCGCAGTCCTGGTGGTCGTCGACCGTCTCACTCCACCGGCCGACACAGCCGCTCGCCGGAGCCGGTCACGACCACCACGTCGCGGCGCGCGGTGGTGCGCCGGCTGACCGTGCTGGTGGTCGCGCTCGGGGCGGGCGCGGCGCTGGTGACCGGCGTGACCGGGCCCTCGGCCGGTTCCGCCGACGAGGTGGCGGCGGTGACGTCCCCGCCGGTGGTGCCGCCCTCGCCGTCACCCGGATACGTGTCGCCCTCGGTGTCGCCCGCACCCGTGTCGCCGTCGGCGGTCGTCCCGTCGCCCGAGCCGGTGTTGCGGGAGTCCGGGCCGGTTCCGTCGGCCGGGCCGGGCCGGTTCGACTACGACGACCGGACCGGGCCGGTGCTGGGTACGGCCGGTGACGCCCGGCGGTACCGGGTGGCGGTGGAGTCCGGTGCGGGCGTGGACGCGGGTGAGTTCGCCCTGGCGGTGCGGACGGCACTGGCCGGGCCCGGGAGCTGGGTGGACAGTGGGCGACTGCGGTTGCGGCAGGTGGAGACCGGGTCCCGGTACGACTTCACCGTCTATCTGGCCACGGCCACCACGGCGGGGCGGATGTGTGCCGCCGGTGGGGTCGACATCCGGGTCGGGGGCCGTCCCTACACCTCGTGCCGCGCACCCGGGAAGGTGATCATCAACCTGGACCGGTGGTGGCAGTCGGTGCCGCACTACGTCGAGGCCGAGGTGCCGCTCTCGGTCTATCGCGCGTACGTGATCAACCATGAGGTCGGGCACGAGTTGGGCCACCGGCACGAGCGCTGCCCGGGGCGGGGTGAACCGGCCCCGGTGATGATGCAGCAGACGCTCTTCCTCAAGGGGTGCGTGGCGAATCCCTGGCCGTACCTGGACGGGAAGCGGTACGCCGGTCCGCCACTGTAAAAGTGAACCGACCGCACGGTAATGCGCTGATATGCCCGTGTATGGTGCGACGATGGCGTCATGCCGCCTTCGCCCCTCAACGGCCGCCCCGGGCTGCCGGACGATCCGCCGGAATCCCGGCCGGAAGGGCCGCCACGGCACCGTCCGGCGGCCCGGCGGCGTCGACGTCGACTGGCCGTGACCCTCTCGGTGGTGCTGGCCCTGGCGGTCACGCTCGTGCTGCGGATCGCCCCGGCCGAGGACCGCTCGACCGGCACGGCGCCGGCCGGCCGGACGTACGACACGACGACCGCGCAACCGGGAGCCACGTACCCGATGGTGGGCGCGGGCAGCTTCGCGGCGGCCGGCGGCCAGTCCCCGGTACACGGCCTGGACGGCCCGATCGTGTACTACCGGGTGGCTGTCGAGCAGGGCACCGGCCAGGACCCGGACGCCTTCGCCGCCGAGGTCGACGCGGTGCTCGGCGATCCGCGCAGCTGGATCGGCTCGGGGAAGCTGCGGGTACGCCGGATCGACGACCCGGAGTACGCCGACTTCACCGTCTACCTGGCCACCCCGGCCACCTCCGAGGCGATGTGCGCGACCGGTGGCCTGACCACCGAGGGCTACACCTCGTGCCGGCTGCCCGGACAGGTGATCATCAACCTGGCGCGCTGGGCGGAGGCGGTACCCGACTACGGGGCGCCGCTGGCGGTGTACCGGGCCTATGTGATCAACCACGAGGTGGGCCACGAGTTCGGCGAGGGACACCAGACGTGCCCCGGCCCGGGCCGACCGGCACCGGTGATGCAGCAGCAGACGTACGGCCTGGACGGCTGCCTGGCGTACGCCTGGCCCTTCCTCGACGGCGTCCGGTACGTCGGCGACCCGGCCACCTGACCTCGGTCGTCACCCGATCCGGGTTATTCCCGCTCCCGCATGCCGGGCGACGTGTCACTGCTCATGGTCGGCGGGTGGGCCGGCGAGCAACAATGGCCCGGTTGACCGCCACATCGATCCCGGGGAGTCCACCGTGTCGTTGCCCCCGCTCGTCGAGCCTGCCGCCGAGCTGACCGTTGACGAGATCCGCCGCTACTCCCGTCACCTGATCATCCCCGACGTGGGAGTCACCGGGCAGAAGCGGCTGAAGAACGCCCGGGTGCTCTGTGTGGGCGCCGGTGGTCTCGGCTCGCCCGCGCTGATGTACCTGGCCGCCGCCGGTGTCGGCACGCTCGGCATCATCGACTTCGACACCGTCGACGAGTCCAACCTGCAGCGGCAGATTATCCACGGGGTCTCCGACATCGGCCGGTCCAAGGCCGAGTCCGCCGCGGCGAGCATCCGCGAGATCAACCCGCTGGTCAACGTCGAGATCCACAACACCGCGCTGGACCGGGACAACGTCCGGGACATCTTCGCCCAGTACGACCTGATCGTCGACGGGACGGACAACTTCGCCACCCGGTACATGGTCAACGACGCGGCGGTGCTGCTCGGAAAGCCGTACGTCTGGGGGTCGATCTACCGGTTCGACGGCCAGGCGTCGGTGTTCTGGGCCGAGCACGGCCCCTGCTACCGCTGCCTCTACCCGGAGCCCCCGCCGCCCGGCATGGTCCCCTCCTGCGCCGAGGGCGGCGTGCTCGGCGTGCTCTGCGCCTCGATCGGCTCGATCCAGGTCAACGAGGCGATCAAGCTGCTCGCCGGCATCGGTGAGCCGCTGGTCGGCCGGCTGATGGTCTACGACGCCCTGGAGATGAGCTACCGCAAGATCAAGGTTCGCAAGGACCCGAACTGCGTGCTCTGCGGCGAGAACGCCACCCTGACCGACCTGATGGAGGACTACGAGGACTTCTGCGGGGCGGTCTCCGAGGAGGCACAGGAGGCGACCGTCGACGCGACGATCACCGCCGCCGAGCTCAAGGAGTGGCAGGACGCCGGCAAGGACATCTTCCTGGTCGACGTCCGGGAGCCGGCCGAGTACGAGATCGTCCGCATCCCCGGTGCGACGCTGATCCCCAAGGGGGAGTTCCTCTCCGGCGAGGCGCTCTCCAAGCTCCCGCAGGACCGGCAGATCGTGCTGCACTGCAAGTCCGGGGTCCGCTCCGCCGAGGCGCTCGCCGCGGTGAAGGCGGCCGGTTTCCGGGACGCCGTGCACGTCCAGGGCGGCGTGCTCTCCTGGATCAAGCAGATCGATCCCTCCCTGCCCGCCTACTGACGTAAGGAAGGGTCCCCTGCTAACGCCTCAGGTATAGAAGGGGACCCCTCCTAACACCCGGTCGACGGCCGGTCACGCCACCCGGCCGACGGCCGGTCCCACCTGCCCGTTGTACCGAGGCGGGATCATGTTTCCGCCGGTAGCGTGACCGCCGTGGTCGACATCGACGCCGCGATCGGGTTCGTGGTGGCACACGGGGACACGGTCGAACGTGCCCGCCTCTCCTGGCTGCGCACCGGCACGCCGCCGCCACCGGAGACGCTGGACAGTGCCGAGGTCGGCCAGACCTCGGGCGGCGGCTGGCCCGCCTCCTGGGGCGACCCGGTCGCCTCGGTCGACGCCACCTGCTTCCGTCTCGCCGAGTTGGACGACCTCGGTGCGCTGGGTCGCCCGGCCGCCCGTCGCGCGCTCGACTGGCTCGCCGCCGGCCAGCAGCGTGACGGCTGCTGGGAGGAGGATCCGGCGCTGGCCGAGACCGCCCCCGAGTGGGCCCGGCCGGGCAGCCCGGAAGCGCGGCTCTACCTGACCGCCAACGCCGCCTTCTGGCTCACCGTGGCCGGGCTGGACGCCCGCGCCGCCGGGCCGCTGGACCACCGGGTCGGCGGCGCGTACGCGGGGGTGGTGCACGCCGCCGGGCAGGCGCTCGCCGCGCAGCTACGCCCCGACGGGAGCTGGCCGTCCTTCCTGGCCGCCGGTTGGCTGAGCGCGGCGGTCCTGCACCGGCAGCAGATGTTCTACGAGTCCGCGCGGATCAAGGCCCTGCTCGCCGAGCGGATGCCGGAGGCGTCCCCGGCCGACGCCGCCTGGCTCGCCTCGACCCTGCGTCGGGTCGAGGTCGACGAGCAGGAGTGGACCATGGTGGCGGCCCGTCGCCGGCTCACCGAGACGCAACGCAGCGACGGCGGCTGGAGCAGCGACGACGGGCACCAGTTCGACGTGCACGCCACCCTGGCGGTGATCCGCGCCTTCCGCTGATCCGGCCTGGCGCTGGCCGTCCTGGTGCCGCTGGCCGTGCCGGGCACGACCGCCGACCGCCGGCCGCCGTCAGCTCCGCAGGTGACCGTCCCCGGTGACCACGTACTTCGTGCTGGTCAGCTCCGGCAGACCCATCGGTCCACGGGCGTGCAGCTTCTGGGTGGAGATGCCGATCTCGGCGCCAAAGCCGAACTCGCCGCCGTCGGTGAACCGGGTCGACGCGTTGACCATCACGGCCGCCGAGTCCACCCGGGCCACGAACTCCCGGGCGGCCGACTGCGAGTCGGTGACGATCGCCTCGGTGTGTCCGCTGCCGTACCGCCGGATGTGCGCCACCGCCGCGTCGAGCGAGTCGACCACGGCCACCGAGATGTCGGCCGACAGGTATTCGGTGGCGAAGTCCTCGTCGGTCGCGGCGACCACCGCGTCGGAGTACGCCGCCGTCCCGGCGTCACCGTGCACCGTCACCCCGGCCTCGGCGAACGCCGCCAGCATCGGGGGCAGTACGGCGTCCGCCACCTCCCGGTGCACCAGCAGCGACTCGGCGGTGTTGCAGGTGGACAGCCGCTGCGTCTTCGCGTTCAGCGCGATCGAGACGGCCTTGACCGGGTCGGCGGCGGCGTCCACGTAGACGTGGCAGTTGCCCACCCCGGTCTCGATCACCGGCACCGTCGACTCCTCGACCACGGTCCGGATCAGCGACGCGCCGCCGCGCGGGATCAGCACGTCCACCAGCCCCCGGGCCCGCATCAGCTCCTTGACCGAGTCGCGCGAGGCGGCGTCGAGCAACTGCACCGTGTCGGCGGGCAGCCCGGCGCCGTCGATGGCGTCCCGCAGCACCGTCACCAGCGCCGCGTTCGAGTGCGCGGCGGACGAGGAACCGCGTAGCAGCGCCGCGTTGCCCGACTTGAGGCAGATGCCGGCGGCGTCCACGGTCACGTTCGGCCGGGCCTCGTAGATGATCCCGACCACGCCGAACGGCACCCGGATCTGCCGCAGCTCCAGACCGTTGGGCAGGGTGGAGCCACGGACCACCTCACCCACCGGGTCGGGCAGCCCGGCCATCTGGCGCAGCGCGTCGGCGATGCCGGCCACCCGGGACTCGTCGAGGGCGAGCCGGTCCAGCACGGCCGCGCTCAGCCCGGCCTCCCGCCCGGCCGCCAGGTCCGCCTCGTTCGCGGTGAGGATCTCCGGCGTACGCGCGACCAGCGCGTCGGCCATCGCGTGCAGCGCCGCGTCCTTGGCCGTACGCGTCGCCACGGCCAGCGCCTCCGCCGCCGTACGCGCCCGCCGGGCCTGCTCGCTCACGCTCATGACACGCTCCTTCGATGTAAGGAAGGGCCCCCTGTTAACGCCTCGTGCATAGGAAGGGCCCCCTGCAATCACTTCAAGCCAGCGGATCGTCCGCTCACAGCAACACCAGGTCGTCGCGGTGGACGACCTCCCGTTCGTACGCCGGACCGAGCGCCGCGGCAAGGTCCGAGGTGGACCGGCCGAGCAGACCGGGCAGTTCGACCGCGTCGTAGTTGACCAGTCCCCGGGCGACCGGCGCACCGGTGGTGTCGACCAGGTCGACCGGGTCACCGGCGGTGAACGCCCCGTCCACGGCGGTGATCCCGGCCGGCAACAGCGACTTGCGGCGGCCCACCACCGCGGCGACCGCGCCCGGGTCGAGGTGCAGCCGTCCCCGGGGCGCGGTGGCGTGCGCCAGCCAGAACAGCCGCGCGGCCGGGCGGCTGAGACTGGGGTGGAAGAACGTGCCGACCGGCTCACCGGCCAGCGCTGCGAGGGCCTGCGGCGCGGAGGTGAGCACCACCGGGATGCCGAATCCGGTGGCGATCCGGGCCGCCTCGACCTTGGTCACCATGCCACCGGTGCCGACTCCGGCCCGCCCGGCACCGCCGATGTCGACTCCGACCAGGTCGGACTCGTCGCGTACCTCGGCGATCCGGCGGGCGCCGGGACGCGACGGGTTGCCGGTCCAGAGCGCGTCGACGTCGGAGAGGAGCACCAGCAGGTCGGCGTCGACGAGCGCGGCCACCAGCGCGGCCAGCCGGTCGTTGTCGCCGAAACGGATCTCCTCGGTGGCCACCGTGTCGTTCTCGTTGACGATCGGCACCGCCCGCAGATCCAACAGCTTGCGTAGGGTGCGGTACGCGTTGCGGTAGTGCGCCCGTCGGGTCACGTCGTCGACGGTGAGCAGCACCTGCCCGACGGTCCGGCCGTGCCGGGCGAAGGCGGCGGCGTACCGCCCGATCAGCAGGCCCTGGCCGACGCTCGCGGCGGCCTGCTGGGTGGCCAGGTCACGTGGTCGCCGGGAGAGCCCGAGCGGGGCCAGGCCGGCGGCGATCGCGCCGGAGGAGACCAGCACGACCTCACGTCCGTCGGCCGTCCGTGACCCGAGGGCGTCGACCAACGCGTCCACCCGCCCGTCGTCCAGACCGCCCGTGGCGGTCGTCAACGAGGAGGAACCGATCTTGACAACGACCCGCCGGGCCGCCGTTACCGCGTCTCGCACCCGCCTATTCTGCGTGGTCGGCGCGGTACGGCCCGGCGGCCTTCCCATAGTCTGGCCGCTTGTGACACCAGACGAGTACGTCGAGGCGGTACTGGAACTCGTCGACCGGATACCGCCGGGCCGGGTGATGTCGTACGGCGGGGTGGCCGACGCGCTCGCCGAGCGCTCCGGGCGGGCCTCCGCCCGACTGGTCGGATCGATCATGGCTCGGCACGGTGGGGCCGTCGGTTGGCACCGCGTGGTCAACGCCACCGGCACGATGCCGCCCCGCCTCGTCGCCGAGGCGCGGTCCCGTTGGCTGAGCGAGGGTACGCCGCTGCGCGCGGGCCGGGTCGACATGCGCGCGGCGCAGTGGCAGCCCGGAGAGGGGATGTGACCCGCGCCATAACGTGAGTAACATTCGGCGCCATGAACGCGTCGCCGGGTGGGGCAGGGGCGGCCGGGTTGCCGCGCAAGGTGCACGCCGGGTACGCGCTCGGTTCGCTGGCCACGGGAGCCTTCGGCACCGTGCCGGGGCTGCTGCTGTTGCCGTACCTCACCGACACGCTCGGCGTGGCCGCCGGGGTGGCGGCCCTGCTGGTGCTGCTGCCGAAGGCGTGGGACGTGCTGGTCAACCCGGTGGCCGGGCGCATCTCCGACCGGACCCGGTCGCGATGGGGTGCCCGCCGGCCGTACCTGCTCGTCGGCGGGTTGGCGCTGGCCGTGCTGTTCGGGTCGATCTTCGCCGCGCCGTTCGGCGCCGGACCGGCCGCCGGTGCGTACGTGGCCATCGCCTTCCTGGCCACGGCCACCGCGTTCGCCTTCTTCCAGGTGCCGTACGTGGCGATGCCGGCCGAGCTGACCGACGACTACGCCGAACGTACCCGGATGATGACCTGGCGGATCGCGGTGCTGGCGCTGGCCATCCTGGTCGCCGGTGCGGTGGCCCCGCTGGTGCGCGACGCGGCCGGTGGCGGCGTGCCGGGGCACCGCTGGATGGGTGTGTTCGTGGCCGCGCTGATCGCGGTGGGCGCCGTCGGCGCGTTCCTCGGCACCCGGTCGGCTCCGCAGGGCTCGGTCGGGGAGAGCGAGCCGAGTCTGCGGGCCCAGCTCGCCGTCGCCGGTCGCAACCGGCCGTTCCGGGCGTTGCTGCTCTGCTTCGTGGTGCAGTCCGCCGGGGTGGCCACGATCCTCGCCGGGGTGCAGTACTTCGCCGACCAGATTCTGCGCGACCCGACGACCGGTCCGACGCTGCTCTTCCTCTGCTTCGTCGGGCCGGCGCTGGTGGTGATGCCGCTGTGGTCGCGGGTGGGCGCCCGGCTGGGCAAGCTGGCCGCGCTGGTGGCCGCCTCGCTGATCCTGGCCACCGGTGGACTGGCGCTGGTCGCCTCCCCGGTGCTGCCCGCCGTCGTGGTCTATCTGCTGGTGGCGGTGCTCGGCGTCGGGTACGCCGGTCAGCAGGTGTTCGCGCTGGCCATGCTCCCGGACTGCATCGCGTACGACACGGCGCGCACCGGCCGGCGGCAGGCGGGCGTCTTCACCGGCCTCTGGACGGCCGGCGAGACCTTCGGCCTGGCGCTCGGCCCGGGCGTCTTCGGTCTGGTGCTCGCGCTCACCGGTTACGTCTCCTCCACCACCGGCACCGCCGCCGTCCAGTCCGACACCGCCCGACTGGGTGTCCTGCTCGGCTTCACCATCCTCCCGGCCCTGCTGATCGGCCTGGCCACCCTGCTGCTCCGCCCCTACGACCTGACCCCCACCCTCCTAGCCACCCTCCACCCCTCCCACGTCCCCGACGCCCCCGAGGTCCCCCGCGACTCCGGCGCCGATCATGGAGTTGTGGTGGGGACGAATGCCGTCGAGAACCACGGAAAGGGCACCACTACTCCATGATCGACGAGAGCGGGTCGGCGCTGCCGGCGAACGGCGTACCGGCGGAACAGGTATTGGCGGAGATCCGCAGCCTGCGGGAGGCCGACCGGCCGACGCACGGCGGGCGGCTGTTCGCGTACGTGTACGACCCCGCCGTCGCCGGACTGGACGAGTTGACCGCCGCCGCGTACGCCGAGAGCGCGCACGTCAACGGGCTCGACCCGACTGCCTTCCCCTCGCTGCTGGCGATGGAGAACGCGCTGGTCGGCGCGGCGGCACGGGTGCTCGGCGGCGGGCCCGGCACGAGCGCGCCGGAGGTGGTCGGCAGCGTCACCAGCGGCGGCACCGAGTCGCTGATCCTGGCCGTCAAGGCGGCCCGTGACGCCCGGCCCGAGATCACCGCTGCCCGGATCGTGGTGCCGTCCAGCGCCCACGCCGCCTTCGCCAAGGCCGCCCACTACCTGCGGGTGGCGCTCGACACCGTCCCCGTCGACCCGGCCACGCTCCGGCCCTCGGTCGCCGACGTGGCCGCCGCGATCGGGCCGGAGACCGTGCTGGTGGTCTGCTCCGCCCCCTCGTACGCGCACGGCGTGGTGGACCCGGTGGCCGAGATCGCCGAGACGGCGGCCGCCGCCGGGGTGCGCTGCCACGTGGACGCCTGCTTCGGCGGCTGGACCCTGCCGTACCTGCGTCGTCTCGGCGTCGACGTGCCCGCGTTCGACTTCGCCGTCGCCGGGGTCACCTCGATCTCGGTGGACCTGCACAAGTACGCGTACGCGCCGAAGGGCGTCTCGGTGCTGCTGCACCGCGATGCCGGGCTGCGCGCGCCGCAGTACTTCGCGTACGCCGACTGGCCCGGGTACACGATGGTCAACCCGGTGATCTCCTCCACCCGGTCGGGCGGCCCGATCGCCGCCGCGTACGCCACCCTGCGGCACCTCGGCGACGACGGCTACCTGGAGTTGGCCCGCCGGACCCGGGACGCGGTCCGGGTCCTGGCCGACGCGGTACGCGGCGTCGACGGGCTCAGGCTGGTCGCCGAGCCGGAGTCGACCGTCGTCTGCCTCACCTCGACCGACCCGGCGCTCGACCTGTTCGTCCTGGTCGACGAGTTGACCGCGCGTGGTTGGCACACCCAGCCGCAGCTCGCGTACGCCGGACTGCCGCGCAGCGTGCACCTGACGGTGACCGCGGCGGTGGCACCCCGGGTGGCGGAGTTCGGACCGGCCCTGGCCGAGGCGGCGGTCGCCGCCCGAGCCGCCGGCCCGGTGGTGCTGCCACCGGAGTTGCTGGCGCTCGCCGGCAGCCTCACCCCGCAGGCGCTCACCCCGGAGTTGGTCGCCGGGCTGGCCGAGGGGCTCGGCCTGGCCGGGCGGGCCGGCCCGCCGGACCGGATGGCGGTGGTGAACACTCTGCTCGACGCCGCCCCGGTGCGGCTGCGGGAGCGGCTGCTCGTGGAGTTCGTCGGGCTGCTGCAACGCCCGACCTGGTAGGCCGGGCGTCGCGCTGCGAGGGCGGTGGGCGTGACGGCCGGAGCCGCCACGCCCGCGCTCAGCGGCTCGCCCGCAATATGACGGAGTTGTCCGACCGCTCCCGGTCCGGCCAGTTCCGGTCCTGCTCGTCGAGGTGCTCGACCAGCAGGCTCGGCGTCACCTCCCCCCACGTCGAGTCGAGCCGGAACCGGAAGGTGAAGCTCCGCTGCTCGCCTGCGGCGAGCCCGTCCAGCGAGCAGGACTCGTACGCCTGCACCGTCCGGCACTCCGACAGGTCACCGCCGGCCGGCTCGCCGATGGTGGAGAGGTTGTGGAAACCGAGTCGGGGCACGTCCACCGGCCCCTTGTTGGTCACCTTGACGGTGACCGAGACGTACCGGTCGCCGTCGGCGTCGATCGAGCCGAGCACCAGGTCGTCCGCGCTCATGGCGAGATCGGTCAGCCGGGGGTCGACCTCGAACCTCGTCGGCCCCGCCGTCTGGTCGAAGCCTCCACCACTCCAGGTGTACGTCCGCCACTGCTTCTGCGGCCACCAGTCGGGCACCCCGCAGCAGGGCTGGATGTCGGCCACCTCCACCCGGACCCTGCCGTCGGCGGTGAGCGCGACAGCCGTGATGTCGTCCAGCCCCTCCCGGGTGCCCACCACCTGGCCCAGGGTGACGATCCGGCCGGCGTCGTCCCGGGAGAACGCGACCACCTGCTTGTCCAGCGCCTCCCCGAGCCGGCAGGCGACCAGGGCGACGGTGTCGGTGCTGCCGTCACCGTCGACGTCGCCGTGGTGGATGCCGTCCCCGAGTTCCGGCCGGCTCTCCTGGTCCGGCTCGCGTAGCCGGACGCCGTCCGTGGTGCAGGTCGGCGGCACGGACGACGACCAGTCGGGCAGGTCGACACGGGCCGCGAGGAGCTGGGCCCGGCTGATCCGGCCGTCCGGCAAGTCGGTGCGGGAACCGGTGGTGGTCGGTGCCGAACTCGGGGTCGCCGACGGCGTCGGCGACCCCGACGGGGTCGGCGGGGCGGACGGCTGGCCGGTCTGCCCCGGCGTCGGAGCCGGGCCGGTGCGGTTCAATCCCGCGTACGCGCCGACCGGCAGCACGACGGAGAGCACCGCCGCCGCCGCGACGGCCACCGCCACCCGCCGCCGCCGACGCACCGTGCGCCGAACCGCGTCCGTCCCCGCCGGCCGCACCACCGGGCCGTATTCCGAACGGAACGCGTCGAACTCGTTGCTGACCAGGATCTCCTCGGACTCGGTCATGAGCTCACCGCCCTGTTGTCGTTGAGTTGCGCGGCCAGTGCCGCCCGTCCCCGGTGCAGCCAGGACTTGACGGTGCCCACGGGCACCCCCTCCTGCTCCGCGATCTGCGCGAGGCTGAGATCCGCCAGATAGTGCTGCACCATCGCGCGGCGTTGGGCGGCAGGCAGTTGGGCCAGGGCGGCGATCAGCGCCACCCGGTCCGGCCCCGGTCCCGCCACGTGTTCCGGCCGTTGCCGGCGCAACCAGGACTGCGCGGTCCGTACCCGCCGCCAGCGGCTGGTGGCGAGGTTCCAGGCGACCCGGCGTACCCAACCCACCGGATCGTCGTACCGGGACACCCGCGACCAGCGGGCGTACGCCCGACAGAACGCCTCCTGGACCAGGTCCTGCGCCTGCGGAAGGTCACCGCAGTACGCGGCGAGCTGGAGGGTCAGGGACCGGAAGTGATTGTGGTAGAGCTCGTCGAAACCGATCCCCTCGGCCGGTGGCGGCGGCTCCTCCGCCTCGTCCGGAGGCGGCTCCCCGAGCCGAGGCTTCCTGCTCACCATCATGCTTCCTCCCCGTCCGGACCAGTGTCGGCGCTCGATGTCCGATCACACGCTGCGGCACGGGCGAGGGTTGCGGAGGTCGGCGGCTTCGGTGCTGTGATTGACTGTCACATCGGGGACAGACGAGGGAGGCCGAGGTGCAGCTACCAGCGGTGCTCGGCGAGCCGATCCGGTTCGTGCTGAACTGGGGTCGGCGCTACTCGCTCTGGGTCTTCAACTTCGGGCTGGCCTGCTGCGCCATCGAGTTCATCGCCACCAGCATGTCCCGGCACGACTTCATGCGCCTCGGCGTGATCCCGTTCGCGCACGGGCCCCGCCAGGCCGACCTGATGGTGGTCTCCGGCACGGTCACCGACAAGATGGCCCCGGCGATCAAGCGGCTCTACGACCAGATGCCCGAGCCCAAGTACGTCATCTCGTTCGGTGCCTGTTCCAACTGCGGCGGTCCGTACTGGGACTCGTACTCGGTGACCAAGGGTGTCGACCAGCTCATCCCGGTCGACGTCTACGTGCCGGGCTGCCCGCCCCGGCCGGAGGCGCTGCTGCACGGCATCCTCCGCCTACAGGAGAAGATCGCCGCCGAGCAGTCCGGCATCGGCGGCGTACCCCGTCCCGACCTGCTCGCCCCGCCGACCGACGCGCCGCGCGCCGACGACGCGCCATCGGCCGACGCGCCGCCCGCCGACGACGCGCCATCGGCCGACGCGCGGCCCGCCGAGGGCGCGCCACCGCGCGACGCGGCTTCCCTCACCGCCCCGCCGGTACGGCCTCCGACCTCCTGAAACTTCGCGTCGACGACCGATCGGGGTCGACGCGGCACCCCGCTCGGCGCGGTCGCCGCCGCGGTGGCGTCCGGGCGCTAGCGTGCCGGTCATGACCGACTCAGCGGAGCCGCGCTCCGCCTTCATCGTCAAGGTGCTGACCGAGGAGTTCGGCACCCTGATGGCGCTCGACCCGGCCGCCTTCCGGCGCAAGTTCCGCAAGATGGCCGCGTCGCCGTTCGCGTTCTACCGGGGCAGTGCCAGCCTCTTCTACGCCGACCAGCGCGGCGACTTCGCCGACGAGCGTTTCCTCGACGAGCAGACCAGCCGGGTGTGGATCCACGGCGACCTGCACGCGGAGAACTTCGGCACCTACATGAACGGCTCCGGCCAGCTCGTCTTCAACGTCAACGACTTCGACGAGGCGTACGTCGGGCCCTTCACCTGGGACCTGCGGCGCTTCGTCGCCAGCGTGGCCCTGATCGGCTACACCAAGGCGCTCTCCGACCGGGTGATCAGCGACATGGTCACCACCTTCGCCGAGCACTACCTGACCGAGTTGCGGGCCATCGCCGCCGGTGGCGACGACGCGATCGGGTCGATCACGCTGGACAACGCCGACGGCGTACTGCGCCGGGTGCTCCAGCAGGCCCGCCTCAACACCCGGGTCGACCTGCTGCGCGAGCAGACCACCGTCGACAAGTACGAGCGGCGGTTCTCGCTGCGCGACGGCGTGTACGAGGTCGACGGCGACGTCCGGGACCGGGTCTGCGCCGCCTTCCAGGACTACCTGGACACGCTGCCCGCCAGCACCCGGACCCGTCCGGTGGCGGCGCAGATCAAGGACGTGGTGCTGCGCAAGGGCGTGGGGATCGGGTCGGCCGGGCTGCCGTCGTACAACCTCCTGCTGGAGGGACACACCCAGGCGCTGGAGAACGACGTCCTGATCTACATGAAGCAGGCCCAGGTCCCGGCGGTCGCCCGCCACATCGACGACGAGCGCGTCCGGGGCTACTTCCGCCACCAGGGCCACCGGACGGCCGAGTCGCAGCGCGCCCTCCAGGCACACGCCGACCCGTGGGTGGGCTTCACCGAGCTGGACGGCGTGGGCCAACTCGTCGCCGAGGTCTCCCCGTACGCCGCCGATCTCGACTGGGCGGACGTCAACGAACCCGAGGAACTGGCCGGGGTGCTGGCCGACCTGGGTCGGGCGGTCGCCCGGATGCACTCGGTCGCCGACGACGAGTCCAGTCACGACCTGGTCGACTACTCCACCGAGGAGGCGATCGTCGCGGCCGTCGACGCGGACCCCGCCGGCTTCGTCGCGCACCTGGTCGACTTCGCCCACGCGTACGGCGTACGGGCCCGGCAGGACCATCAGCTCTTCGTGGACCTGTTCCGCAACGGCGAACTGCCGGGCGTGTAGGAACCGCGATCAGGGTCAGGCGGTGAAGTCGATGACGACCTTGATGTCCTCAGGGCCGGGGGAGTAGGCCGAGGCGTACTCCGACAGCGGCACCCGGCGGGTGATCAGCGCGCCGAGCCAGTCCCGGTCGGCGCGGGCCAGCGCCTCGGCGGCGGCGTCCCAGTGCCGCCGGTTGGCGTTCACCGACCCGAAGACGACGTTGTTCTCCAGCACCAGGGTGCGGTTGAGCGCACCCGCGTCGAAATCGATGATCCGGCCACCGCTGGAGACCCCGGCGAGGCAGACGATCCCGGTCGGCGCGACCTTGCACATGGCCTCCAGGACGACCACCGGCGCGCCGGTGCACTCGACGATCACGTCCGGCTCGAAGTCGAGTTCCTCGACCGGCCCGGAGTGGTACGTGGCACCGAGTGCACCGGCCAACGCCGGCTTCGGCCCGTCGGTGGCCAGGTCCAGCACGTGCACGGACAACCCACGCTGGCTGGCCAACAGGGCGGCCAGCAGGCCGATCGGCCCGGCCCCGGTGATCAGGGCGGTACGCGGCTGCCACTCCGCCCGCCGGCCGATCCGGTCGATGTGGTCCCACGCCTTGACCACCACGCTCGTCGGTTCGAGCAGGACGCCCACCTCGCCCAGGTCCGGGTCGAGACCGACGGCGAACCGGGGTTGCAGCCGCCAGCGTTCGCGGGCGAACCCGGGCAGCCCCTTGATGCCGTGCTCGGTGAACATGCCGTTGCGGCACATGTCCCACTCGTCCACCGCGCAGTTCGGGCAGGGCAGCGGGTCCGGGTGCCGGACGATCCCGGCGACCAGGTCGCCGGTCTGCAGGGTGCCGGTCGGGTCCTCCAGCACCCGACCCAGCGACTCGTGCCCGAGCACCAGGTGCTCGGCACCGGGCGGCGCCTCGCCGTACTGCCCTTCGATGATCTCGATGTCGGTGCCGCAGACGCCGACCGCGACGGCCTCGACCAGGACCGCCCCCTCCTCGGTGGCCGGTTCCGGGTAGTCGTCGAGCAGTCGCAGCGAGCCGGGCACTCCCGGGGTCACGGTCACAGCGCGCACGGGCCCATCCTGTCGGGCGTCGACGGGCCCCCGCCGGCAAAGCCGGGATCTCCACCCGGTCGCGCACCACCAGCCGGGCGGTGGGCCGGGTCGCCGACCGCAGGACCGGGCTCGCAGCCGGGCACGGGCGGCCGGACACGCCCTAGGATCAGCGGCATGACACCGGAAGAGGTCGGCCGGCGGCTCGTCACGCTGCTCGCCCCCGTCGAGGCCACCGCGACGGTCTCCGGGGGTCAGGCGCACTCCCGGGCCACCGTCGACGTACCCCCGCAGCAGTGGCGGGCGGCGTTGCTCGCCGCCCGCGACGACCCGGAGATGGCCTGCGACTACTTCGACTGGCTCTCCGCGGTCGACGAACTGGCCGACGGCTTCGACGTGGTGGCCCACCTGTGGTCGACCACGCACCGGCACGGGGTGCTGCTGCGTACCCGGGTGCCCCGGGCCACGCCCACGGTCGACTCGGTGGTGTCGGTCTACCCGGGTGCCGCCTGGCACGAGCGGGAGACCCACGAGATGTTCGGCATCGACTTCGCCGGACACGCCGACCTGCGGCCGTTGCTGCTGCCGCCGGAGTTCGAGGGCCACCCGCTGCGCAAGGAGTTCGTCCTCGCCTCGCGGGTAGCCAAGCCCTGGCCGGGGGCGAAGGAACCGGGCGAGTCCGAGGCCGGTGGCGGTCGGCGGCCGATCCGGCCACCGGGCGTACCCGCACCGGGCGAGTGGGGCGTGGTGCCGACCCCGGCCGGAGCCGGGGGTGCCGGGGAGGGGCCGCGCGGCGGGACCCCGGCGCGGCCCGCCCGGGAGCGTCCGGCTCGACCGGCACCGGGTACGCGTCCACCGCGTACCCCCCGCTCGGCCGGCCCCGCCGCAGGCCCCGGAGCCGGTCCTGCCCCGGGCCCGGCGGCGCCTGGAGCCGGCCCCGCCGCGGACCCGGCGGAGCCCCGGGCCGGCGAGGAGGGTACGCCCTGATGCCGCTCTGGCTGGAACTGGTGATCCGCATCGGTGGGGTGGTGGCCGCCTTCCTCGTCCTGCCGCTGCTGGTGGGTCAGGCCGAGCACAAGGTGATGGCGCACATGCAGGGCCGGCTCGGCCCGATGTACGCGGGCGCGTTCCACGGCTGGGCGCAGCTCGTCGCCGACGGCGTGAAGTTCGTGCAGAAGGAGGACGTCACCCCGCGTGCGGCGGACCGGCCGGTGTTCCGGCTCGCTCCGGCGGTGGCGCTGGTGCCGTACCTGCTCGCCCTGCTGGTGATCCCGCTCGGCCCGAACGACCTGGTCGGTCAGCCGCTCGACGTGGGTCTGTTCTTCGTGCTGGCGGTGGTCGGCGTCGGTGTGCTGGCCGTGCTGATGTCCGCCTGGGCCTCGGCCAACAAGTTCAGCCTGCTCGGCGGGCTGCGCGGCGCGGCCCAGTTGCTCGGCTACGAACTGCCGCTGGTGCTGGCCGCCGCATCGGTGGCGATGGCCGCCGGCACGTTGAGTCTCTCCGGCATCGTCGAGGCGTGGCAGCCCTGGTGGCTGATCTGGCAGGCCCCGGCGATGGTGGTGTTCTTCGTGGCCGGCCTGGCCGAGATCCGCCGGCCGCCGTTCGACATGCCGGTGGCCGACTCCGAGCTGGTGTTCGGGTACATGACCGAGTACACCGGCCTGCGGTTCGCGTTTCTGCTGCTGGCCGAGTACGTCGGGATCGTGGTGATCGCCGCGCTGACCACCGTGCTGTTCCTCGGCGGTTGGCAGGGGCCGTTCGCCGACGACCAGCTCGGCTGGCTCTGGACCCTGCTCAAGGTGGCCGCCGTCAGCTTCGTGATCATCTGGCTGCGGGTCTCCTACCCCCGGCTGCGCGAGGACCAGTTGCAGCGGCTCTGCTGGCTGGTGCTGGTGCCGACCGCACTGGCCCAGCTCGTGCTGACCGCCGCCGTACGGGTGGCGCTGTAAGGAAGGGACCCCTACTACCGTCTCCGGTATAGCAGGGGTCCCTTCCTAACACCTCTCACCGTCGCCGCCCGACGGCACGCCGCCGCACGGTCCGCCGCACCTCCGCACCGTCGCTGCCCGACGGCACGCCGCCGCCGTGCGGGCGGGCGGTCAGCGCAGCGGGGTGTGAGCGGGGTCGACCCGCTCGGCGGGCGCCGGAGGCGGCGGGGGAGTGCCGTCGCCGAACGGGCGACCGCCCAGCGACTCCCGGTCGTGCGGCGTGAGCCAGTTCGACAGGTCGGGGCCGACCGGCACCACCCCTGTCGGGTTGATGTCCCGGTGCACCTCGTAGTAGTGCCGCTTGATGTGGTCGAAGTCGATGGTGTCGCCGAAGCCGGGCGTGGTGAACAGGTCCCGCGCGTACGCCCACAGCACCGGCATCTCGCTCAGCTTCTGCCGGTTGCACTTGAAGTGCCCGTGGTAGACCGGGTCGAAGCGGACCAGCGTGGTGAACAGCCGCACGTCGGCCTCGGTGATGGTGTCCCCGACCAGATACCGCTGCCCGGTCAGGCGCTCGCTGAGCCAGTCGAGCCGGTCGAACAACCGGTGGTACGCCTTCTCGTATCCCTCCTGGCTGCCGGCGAAGCCGCACCGGTACACCCCGTTGTTGACGTCGCTGAAGACCAGCGCGTTGACCTCGTCGATCTCGTCGCGCAGGTGCTCGGGATAGAGCTGCGGCGCGCCCGGACGGTGGTGTGCGGTCCACTCGATGGAGAGGTCCAGGCTCATCCGGCTGTAGTCATTGGTCACCACCTGACCGGTCGGGACGTCGACGATCGCCGGCACGGTGATGCCGCGCGGGTAGTCCGGGTAGCGGGCGAAGTACGCCTGCTGGAGTCGCTCGATGCCGAGCACCGGGTCGCGCCCCTCGGGGTCGAGGTCGAAGGTCCAGCTCCGTGCGTCGTGGGTCGGCCCGGCGACGGCCATCGAGATCGCGTCCTCCAGCCCGAGCAGCCGCCGGACGATGATCAGCCGGTTCGCCCAGGGGCAGGCCCGGCTGACCGCGAGCCGGTAGCGGCCCGGCTCGACCGGGTAGCCGTCCCGGCCGTCGACCGTGATCCGGGTGGTGATGTAGTTCTGGTCCCGGTTGAACTCGCCCTGCTCGACGTACTTCCCGCCGCTGCTCGTACCGCCCGCGCCCATGCCGCCCCCAAGGTGTCGCCACGTCGTCCTGGCTCCCATCATGGCCGATCATGCGCGGGCCGGCGCGGGGAGCCGCCGGACGCCACGGTCCGGGCCGGACGGTGGAGATCCTTCGGGTGGTGGTCGCGCGCGCCGTGGCCACAGGGCAGGATGTTGCGCATGAGCGAGCGAAGCGAGTCGGCCGGCGTACCCGGCAGCGGCCTGGTGAAGGGGCTGGCGGTCACGCTCAAGACGATGACGAAGCGCTCCACCACCCAGCAGTACCCGGACGTCGCGCCCGATCTGCCGCCCCGCTCGCGCGGGGTGATCGCGCTGATGGAGGAGAACTGCACGGTCTGCATGCTCTGCGCCCGCGAGTGTCCGGACTGGTGCATCTACATCGACTCGCACAAGGAGGAGGTGGCGGTGCCCGGCACGGCCCGGCCCCGCCAACGCAACGTCCTCGACCGGTTCGACATCGACTTCTCGCTCTGCATGTACTGCGGCATCTGCATCGAGGTCTGCCCCTTCGACGCGCTCTACTGGTCGCCCGAGTTCGAGTACTCCGAGTACGACATCAAGGACCTGCTGCACGACAAGGAACACCTGGGCGAGTGGATGGCGACCGTGCCACCACCACCCGCGCACGACCCGCAGGGTGAGCCGGCCAAGGAGGAGACCGCCGCCGCGCGCAAGGCCGCGGTCCCCGCCGCGTCCGCCGCCCGGCCGACCGCCCCGGCGGTACGCCCCGAGCGCCGCCCCGCCGCCCGCCCACCCGCCGCCGAGCCCGGTGCCGCAGGTGCGGGTACGCCCGAGACCGATGCCGGGGAAGGCACTCCCGCGTGACCGGGGTGGACGCCCTGCTGCTCGCCCTCGGTGCGGTGGCGGTCGGGTCGGGGGTGCTGGTGGTGGCGACCAGTCACCTGGTCCGGGCCGGGCTCTATCTGGTGGTCTGCCTCGGCGCGCTGGCCGGGATGTACCTGGTGCTCTCCGCCGAGATGGTGGCCTGGGTGCAGGTGCTGATCTATGTCGGCGCGGTGGTGGTGCTGCTGCTGTTCGCGGTGATGCTGACCCGGGCGCCGATCGGCGCCTCCGACGACCTGGACCGTCCCGGCTGGCCCGCCGCGTTGATCGGCGGCGGAGTCGGGCTGGGGCTGTCGGCCCTGCTCGTCGACGCGTACCGCTGGACCGCGGTGGAACTGCCCGAGCCGGGCAACGCCGAGCGCATCGGTGAGCAGGTCTTCGGGAGCTGGGTGCTGCCGTTCGAGGTGCTCTCCGTGCTGCTGCTGTCCGCGCTGGTCGGCGCGATCGTGCTGTCCCGCCCGGAGATCGGCCGGGTGCGACGCGACCCGGCCGAGACGCCCGACGGCGGGGCGTCGCAGGGCGGCACGGCCCAGGGGCGGTCGCGGTGAGACCGGTCATCCCGTACGTCACCGCCGCCCTGCTGTTCGGCCTCGGCGTGTACGGCGTTCTGCGGCGGCGTAACGCGGTGCTGGTGCTGATGGCCGTGGAGCTGATGCTCAACGCGGTGAACCTGATCCTGATCACCGCCGACACCACGGCGAAGGCGCTGCTGCCGCACGGCGGGCAGGTCTTCGCCCTCTTCGTGATCGTGCTGGCCGCCGCCGAGATCGGCGTGGGCCTGGCGATCGTGCTCCAGCTCTATCGGATGCGGGCCAGCGTGGCGGTGGACGAGATCCCGCTGGCCGAGCGCCCCCCTGACGAGCCGACGCCGGTGACGGCCGGTCCGGCCGTGGTCGCGGAGGGGGAGCGGTGAGCACCGCGACGCTGTTGGGTGTGCTGCTGCCGGTCGTCCCGCTGGTCGCCGGCCTGACCGGTCTGCTGCTGCCGCCCTCGCCGCGCGGCTCCGCCCTCGGTGCGGACCCGGCCCGCCGGGCGGCCGTCGCGCTCGGCGTGACCGGTGCCGCCGGTGCTCTCGCCCTGGCGGTGGCTCTGCTGGTCACGCTGGACGACCCGGTGGAGGCGTCGACCACCTGGATCGACCTCGGCGGTCTCGCCGTCACCCTCGGGGTACGCCTCGACGGCGCCGCCGCGCTGGTCGCCGTCGCGGTCACCGCCGTGGCCCTGGCCGTGCAGGTCTACTCGACCGGTTACCTGACCGGTGGCCCGCGCGAGGACGGGGACGTCGACCACCGCTATCCGCCGTACGCGGCCCAGATCAGCCTCTTCACCGCCGCGATGCTGCTGGTGGTGGTCTCCGGGGACCTGATCCTGCTGCTGGTCGGCTGGGAGGTGATGGGCCTCTGCTCGTACCTGCTCATCGCGCACGACCGGCGGCTGCCGGAGGCCCCGGCCGCCGCGACGAAGGCGTTCCTGGTGACCCGGGTCGGCGACGTGGGCTTCCTGCTCGGCATCGCGCTGCTCGGCGTCTCGGCGGGCAGCTTCCGGATCCACGACGTGCTCGTCCACTCGCACAGCACCGCCACGCTCACCGCCGCCTGCCTGCTGCTGCTCGCCGGGGTGGCCGGCAAGAGCGCCCAGTTCCCGTTGCACACCTGGCTGCCCGACGCGATGGCGGGCCCGACTCCGATCTCCGCGTTGATCCACGCCGCCACCATGGTCGCCGCCGGCGTGTACGCGGTCACCCGACTGTGGCCGCTGTTCGAGGCCACGCCGGTCGCGTTGGCCGTGCTCGGCGTGATGGCGTCGGTGACGCTGCTGCTCGGCGCGCTGGCCGCCACCGCGCAGGACGACATCAAGCGGGTGCTGGCCTGGTCCACGGTCTCCCAGCTCGGCTACATGACCGGTGCGCTCGCCGTCGGTTCGCCATCCGCCGCCCTGTTCCACCTGCTCACCCATGCCGCCTTCAAGGCGCTGCTCTTCCTCGCCGCCGGTGCGGTGATCCACGCTCTCGGCACCGCGCTGATGTCCCGGATGGGCGGGCTGCGGCACACCATGCCGGTCACCTTCTGGTGCATGCTGATCGGGCTGGGCGCGCTGGCCGGCGTACCGCCGCTCTCCGGGTTCTGGAGCAAGGAGGGCGTGCTGGCCGCCGCCGCCGACGCCACCTCCGAGAGCGGGCCGGCTCCGACCTGGGTGGGGTGGCTGGTGCTGGTCTCCGGGCTGGTCGGGGTGGCGATCACCGCCTGGTACGCCACCCGGCTGCTGCTGCGGACCTTCTTCGGCACGCTGCGCACCCCGCAGCTCCATCCGCACGACCCGCCCGCCGCCCTGTGCTGGCCGCTGCTGCTGCTCGCGGTGCCGGCGGTCCTGCTGGGCCTGGCCGGGTTCTCGTCCTGGTTCACCGACCGGCTGCTGTCCAGCGCTCCCGGCGCGCTGGGCGTACCGGAACTGGTGCACGTCGGGCCGCTGATGCTGCTGCCACTGGCGCTGCTGCTGGTCGGGGTCGCCCTGGCCCGGCGGCGTGACCCGGCGGTCGACCCGGCCACCACGCTGGGTCCGCTGCGGCCGGTCCTCGCCCGCGCGTTCCGGCTCGACGACGTCCAGCACGCCCTGGTGGTACGCCCGACGACCGCGTTGGGTCGGCTGGCCCGTACCGCCGACGAGCGGGTGGTGGACGGCGCGGTCACCGGCACCGGTCGGGCGGCCCGGGCGCTCGGCGGTGGGCTGGGCACCCTGCACCGGTCGGCCCTGCCCCGGGCGGTCGTCGCGGTGCTCGCCGGTGCGCTGCTGCTCGGCCTGGCCGCCGTCCTGATCGGAGGAGCGGCATGACGTCCGGGGAAGTCCTGCTGGTGGCGGTGCTCGCGCTGCCGGCCCTCGGTGCCCTGGCGGTGGCGGCCACGCCGCACGACCGGGGCGCGCGCGTTCTCGGCACCGTCGTCGCCGCGCTGACCCTGGCCGCGGCCGTCGCGCTGCTCGCCGGCCGGGACGCCGGCTGGTCGGCGTACCTGCCGGACGGCAACGCCGGTGCGGTGCTGCCCTGGCACACCGTCGACGTGCCCTGGGTACCCGGCCTGGACCTGCGTTTCCACCTCGGCGTGGACGGCATCTCCTGGCCGCTGGTGGTGCTCACCGCCCTGCTCACGCTGCTCTGCTGCGGCTACAGCCTCTGGCGGGTGCCGACCGGCGGCAGTGGGAAGGCGCTGGTGGCGCTGCTGCTGGTGGTCGAGGTCGGCATCCTCGGCACCTTCCTCGCCCTCGACCTGGTCCTCTTCTTCCTCTTCTTCGAGGTCGTCCTGCTGCCGATGTACGCGATCATCGTCGGCTGGGGCGGCGACAGCACCGACCTGGCGGCGGTCGACGCGCGGCGGCGGGCGGCCCGGAAGTTCGCCCTCTACACCCTGTTCGGCTCGGTGCTGCTGCTGGTCGGCGTGTACGTCGTGGTGGCCGCCGCCGGCACCGCCGACATCGTGACGCTGACCGGCGGCACGGAACTGTCCAGGACCACCCAGCTCACCGCGTTCACCCTGCTCGCGGTGGCCTTCGCGGTGAAGAGCCCGCTCTGGCCGCTGCACTCCTGGCTGCCCGACGCGCACACCCAGGCGCCGACGGTCGGCAGCGTGCTGCTCGCCGGTGTGCTGCTCAAGATGGGCACGTACGGCCTGATCCGGGTCGCCGTCGGGGTGGCCCCGGAGGGTGCCCGCTGGGCGGCACCGGTGCTCGGCGTGCTCGCCGTCGCCGCCATCCTGGTCGGCTCGCTGGTCTGCCTGGCACAGACCGAGCTGAAACGACTGATCGCGTACTCCAGCGTGGGGCACATGGGCTTCGTGCTGCTGGGGATCGCCACCCTCACCGCCACCGGCATCCAGGCGGCGCTGATCGGCAACGTGGCGCACGGCATCATCACCGGCCTGCTCTTCTTCCTGGCCGGTGCCATCAAGGACCGGACCCACACCGGGGCGCTGAGCGAACTGTCCGGGCTGCGGGAGACCGCCCCCCGGCTGTCCGGGCTGCTCGCCTTCGCGGCGGTCGCCTCGCTCGGGCTGCCCGGCCTGGCCGGCTTCTGGGGCGAGGCGTTCGCCGTGGTCGCCGCGATCCAGGTGGGCGGCGCACTCTGGATCACGCTGGCCGTGCTGGCGGCGCTCGGCGGGGCGTTGACCGCCGCGTACCTGCTGCGGCTGTTGCGCCGGGTCACCCACGGCCGACCGACACCGACGGTGCGCGCCCTCGGCCTGGGGATCGCCGGGCCCGAACTGGCGGCCTGGGTGCCGCTGGTCCTGCTGACCCTCGCCGTCGGGCTGGCCCCGACCCTGGTGCTGGGCGTCGCCGAAGCACCGGTGGCCGCCCTGGTGGGAGTGCTGCCATGAGCGGAGTGCCGGCATGAGCGAAGTGCAGAGTCTGGACCACGTCGCGTTGCTGCCGGCGTACCTGGCCGCCGGGACGGCCGTCCTGGTGCTCCTGGTGGATCTGCTGCTGGCCCGTCCGGCGGCGACGGTGGCCTCGGCGGTCACCGGTGCGGTCGCCACCGCCGTGGGAGCGGCGGCGGTCGGTACGCTGCCGGACCGGCGTACGTTCTGCGTCGGCGCCGACTGCTCGTACGTCTTCGGTGGCCGGGCCGCCCTGGTCGCGGCGCTGGTGGCGCTGCTGATGGTCGGCGTGCTGGCGCTGTCCGGGTCGTTGCTGCGCGACGGGCGGACTCCGGTGGGGGAGTACTGCTTCCTGCTCGCCTGCTCGATGACCGGCGGCGTGGTGCTCGGCGCGGCCGGCGACCTGATCACCCTGATCGTGGCGGTGGAGGTGCTCACCCTGCCGCTGTACGTGCTGGTGGGGCTGCGTCGGGGCAGCCTGGCCAGCGCCGAGGCGGCGGTGACCTTCTTCGTGGTGAGCGTGGTGGCCACCACGCTGACGCTGCTCGGTGCCGCGCTGCTCTACGCGGTCAGCGGCGCGCTGCACCTGGAACGGCTGGGCGGGCTGCTCGCCGACGGGGCGCTGCTCGACGTGCCGCTGACCACGGTGGCGGTGACGCTCGTGGTGGCGGGACTGGCGTTCAAGGTGGCGGCGGTGCCGTTCCACGTCTGGGCGCCGGCCACCTACGACGGTGCGCCGCTGCCGGTGGCCGCGTACCTGTCGACGGCTTCGAAGCTCGGTGGGGTGGTGGCCCTGCTCGCCGTCGTGCAGCACGCGTTGCCGGCCGAGGTGACCGGCCCGGTGCTGGCCACGGTCGCGGTGCTGACCATGACGGTGGGCAACCTGGTGGCGCTGCGTCAGCGGCGTACGGTGCGGTTGCTGGCCTGGTCCTCGGTGGCGCAGGCCGGCTACATCCTCGCTCCGCTCGGCGCGCTGGCCCTGGCCGATCCGGACGCGCGCACCGGCGCGTACGCGGCCGCCCTGGCGTACGCGGTCTTCTTCGTGCTGCTGGAGTTGGCCGCCTTCGCCGGGGTGGTGGCGCTGCGCCCGGCTGGCGCGGACGGCGGCACCCTGGACGACCTGCGGGGTGCGGCCCGCCGGCACCCGTGGATCGGCGGTGGCCTGGCGTTCGCGCTGGTCGGGTTGGCGGGCCTGCCGCCGGCGCTGGCCGGGCTGTTCGCCAAGGTGACCGTGGTCCGTTCGCTGCTCGGCGGCGAGGCGAACTGGCTCGCCCTGGTGGTGGCGGTGAACGCGGTCATCGGCCTGGCCTACTACCTGCGCGTCGCGGCGTCGCTCTACGGCCCGCCCGGGGACACCGCCGCGCCCGCCGTCCGGCCGGGACGGGCGGTGATCGCCGCGCTGGCGGTGGCGACGCTCCTCGCCGTGGTGGTCGGGTTCGCACCGCAGGTCGTGCTGGATCTCGCCGGAGGTTGACCGCGACCGCACTCCTGGTCATGACTGCCGTTCAGGTAACTCTCAGTCATGAAGCGGATGGTTTACGGGTACCGGGTTGTTGTACCGGTCAGCGGATCCCGGCATCCGTGCACCGAAGGAGTGATCGTGCACCACAACCGTCTGAAGACCGCCGCGTTGCTCGGCCTGCTCACCTCGCTGATCCTGGCGGTGGGCTACTGGTTCGGCGGCAGTGGCGGACTGGTCGTCGCCGTCCTCGTCTCGCTGGCGATGAACGGTTTCACCTACTTCTACTCGGACAAGCTGGCGTTGCGCTCGATGCGGGCGCAGCCGGTCACCGAGGCACAGTTCCCCGAGCTGTACCACATGGTGCGGGAACTGGCCGCCGAGGCGCGGCAGCCGATGCCCCGCCTCTACGTGAGCCCGACCACCCAGCCCAACGCGTTCGCCACCGGCCGTAACCCGCAGAACGCGGCGGTCTGCGTGACGCAGGGGATCGTCGAGATCCTCGACTACCGCGAACTGCGGGGCGTGATCGGCCACGAACTGTCCCACGTCTACAACCGGGACATCCTCATCTCCAGCGTGGCGGCCGGGCTGGCCGGCATCATCACCATGCTGGCGAACCTCGCCCTGTTCATCCCGCTCGGCGGCAACAGCGACGAGGACGGCCCGAACCCGGTCGTGCTGCTGCTCACCATCATTCTGGGCCCGCTCGCCGCGACCGTCATCCAGCTCGCGATCAGCCGCAACCGGGAGTTCCAGGCGGACGCCTCCGGCGCCGAGCTGACACGCGACCCGCTGGCCCTGGCCAGCGCGCTGCGGAAGATCCACATGGGCACCCAGCGTCGGCCGTTGTCGGCCGAGGGTCAGCTCACCAGCACCGCCCACCTGATGATCGACAACCCGTTCAAGGGCGGCGGCATCTCCGCCCTGTTCGCCACGCACCCCCGGATGGAGGAGCGCGTGGCCCGACTGGAGCGGATGGCCGCCCAGACCGGCCCGGTCCGCTACCAGCGCTGACGCACCACCCAACCCCTTCGCCGCCCGCGCCGGGTCACCTGGCGCGGGCGGCGCTTGGGTACGCCCGTGTGAGCGCGATAACCATGTTGCCCGGCGCTGTCGGGGCGTTAGGGTCTAAACGAATCTGGCTCATTACATCTGCGGTGGGGGTTAAGGGTGGTCGGGCTGCGCCGGTATCTGAGCGTCTGGCAGATCCCAGGGGCACCGACCCTGCTGGTCACCGGCATCCTCGGGCGACTCGGGATCGGCATGACGCCGCTGGCGCTGCTGCTCGTCGTGGAGCAGGTCACCGGCCGGTACTCGCTGGCCGCCCTGGCCGGCGGCTGCTACGCCCTCACCGGTGCCGCGCTCAGTCCGGTCGCCGGACGGATCGCCGACCGGATCGGCCCCACCCCGGTCCTGGTCGGCACCGCGATCGCCCACCCGCTGGCGCTGATCGGGCTGCTCCTGTCGGCCCGCTCCGACACTGCGCCCTTCGCGTGGGTGCTGGTGGCCTCGGCGCTGGCCGGTGGGTCGTACCCGCCGCTGACCGCCGCCATCCGGGGCGCCTGGAACGACCTGACCAGCGTCTCCTCGGGTCGCTACCACCTGCGCAACACGGCCCTCGCCGCGGAGACGACGCTGTTCGAGATCGTCTTCGTGCTCGGCCCACTGCTCGTCGCCGGCTTCATCCTGTTCGCCGACGCCGGGGCGGCACTGATCGGCGCGGCGGTGGTCACCCTCGTCGGCACCGTGGCGGTGGCACTCGGCAGCACCATGCGGGGCTGGCAGCCGCACTCCCGTGAGCACCGCACCCGAGGACTCGGCCCGCTGCGGGTCCCCGGCTTCCCGGCGCTGCTGCTCTGCGTGGCCAGCCTCGGCATCGCGTTCGGCGCGACCGGCGTGACCGTGCCGGCGTTCGCCACCCGCTACGCCGCCGACGATCCGGACAGCCTCGCCGGTGTGCTGCTGGCCGTCTGGGGGATCGGCAGCGCGATCGGCGGGTTCTGGTTCGGCCTGCGCCGTCCGGCCCTCAACATGACCCGCCAGTTCGCCTGGCTGCTGGGCGGGGTGGCGAGCAGCTTCGTGGTGTTCGCCCTGATGCCCACGGCGGGCGCGCTGGGCGTCGCCCTGGTGATCGGTGGTGCCGCCATCGCACCCGCGCTGACCCTGGAGAACACTCTGGTCGGGCGGATCTCCCCGCTGGGCATGCTGAACGAGGCGTACACCTGGGTGGTGACCATGTCGGTCGGCGCGAGCGCGGCCGGCGGTGCGGTCGCCGGCCTGATCGTCGACCAGGCAGGTGGAGTGCCCTGGGCCTTCCTGTTCGCCGGTGCGGCGGTCGCCGTCGGGGCCGGGGTCGCGGCCCTGCCCGCCGGCCCCATCGCCCGCGCCGAAGCCGACACGGTACGCCTGGAAGCCCCGGCCGCCGTCTGACCCTGTCCCGGGCACTCGCTCACGGTCAGGGGCGCAACGCACGGAGCGCGTGCGTGACCAGCGCTTCGGCGTACTCGTCCGTGAGCGGCCCGAGGCGGAGCAGCCACCGCTGGTACAACGGCGCGTAGAGCAGTTCGAGCGCCAGGTCCAGGTCGGCGTCGGCGCGGATCTGCCCGGCCCGCTGCGCGCTGCGCAGCCGCTCCCGCTTGGCCTCGTCCACCGGAGCCGCCAGCCGTTCCCGGTACTGCGCGGCCAACTCCGGATCGGCCGCGACCTCCAGGTTGAGCGCCCGGATCGGCGCCTCGAACGCCGGGTCGGCGAACTCCGCGACGGTCGCCCGCAGCACCGTTCTCAGGTCGGCCTCGATGTCACCGGTGTCCGGCAGCACCACACTGCCGGCCTCCTCGCTCAACGCCAGGAACGCGTCGAAGACCACCGCCCCCTTGGACCGCCACCACCGATAGATCGTCTGCTTGCCGACCCTCGCCCGCGCCGCGATGGCCTCGATGGAGAGCTTCGCGTACCCGACCTCGGAGACCAGCTCCCGGGTGGCCGTCAGCACGGCCTGTCGGGACCGTTCACTGCGGCGCGCCGGGTCCGGGCGCTTCGAGGCCGTCTCGGGTGCCGGGTCGGTGTTTCTCGGGGCCGGGGACATGGGGTCGGAGTATATCGACAGTGAGACGAGACGGTCCGTCTTGACGGATTGGTTTTGGCCGAGCACACTCGAACCATCAAGCGAGACGATCCGTCTCGTCTCATCTGATCAGGGGAGGTGCGAGGTGGCGGATTCTCGCGTGTGGTTCATCACCGGGGCCACCCGTGGCCTCGGCCGGGCGGTCACCGAAGCCGCCCTGGCCGCAGGGGACCGGGTCGTCGGGGCGGCTCGCGACGTCGGGCCGCTGGCCGAGCTGGTCGTGCGCCACCCCGACCGGCTGGCCACGCTGTGCCTGGACGTCGCCGACCGGTCCGCCGTCACGGGGGCGGTGGACCGCGCGGCCGAGACGTACGGCCGGCTCGACGTCGTCCTCAACAACGCCGGCGGGATGCTGCTGGGCATGCTGGAGGAAGCCACCGAGGAACAGATCCGCCAGCACTTCGACGTCAACTTCTTCGGCGCCGTCTGGGTCACCCAGGCCGTCGTCCCGCACCTGCGCGCCCAGGGCGGCGGTCGCCTGCTCCAGGTCACCTCGATGGGCAGCGGCGGCGGCGTGGCCTCCGTCGGCTTCTACGCGGCCGGCAAAGCCGCACTCGACGCGCTCAGCCAATCTCTGGCGATGGAACTCGCGCCCTTCGGCATCACGGTCAGCATCGTGCAGCCGGGCGGCTACGACACCGGCCTCTACACGACGGGAACCACCACGACCGAGCCCCGACCGGCGTACGCGCCGTTGCGGGCGGAGCTGGCCGAACTCTGGGGCGACGACGCCGGCCCACCGCCCGAGACCGCCGCACCGGTCATCATGAAGCTGGTCGACCTGCCCGAGCCGCCGCTACGCCTCATCGTCGGCAGCAGCTCGTACGACATCGTCAGGCAGATGGAGCAGGCCAGAGTCGACGAGTACCGAGCCTGGGAGACTCTCAGCCGCCAGGCACCCGGCTGACCCGCCGCGTACACCTGACCCCACGGCGACGCCTCGCGTCCGGCCAGGTCGGCGGTGCGGTGCGAGGCGGGACAGTCGACGCCGACCTCGCCGGCCCGACCGGCTGGGCGGCGGCGGTGTGGGCGCGGCACCAGCTCGGCGGAACAGGCCCCGCCGGCCGCCCCCGGGTCTTCCTCGGGGGCGGCCGACAGCGCGGGCCGCTGCCTCAGCGGTAGTTGTTGAACTGCAGGGCGACGCCGAAGTCCTCGCCCTTGAGCAGCGTGATGACGGCCTGCAGGTCGTCCTTCTTCTTGCCGGTGACCCGAAGCTGGTCACCCTGAATCTGCGCCTGGACCCCCTTGGGGCCCTCGTCGCGGATCTTCTTGCTGATCGCCTTGGCCTTCTCCTGGTCGATGCCCTGAATCACCTTGGCATCGATCTTGAAGATCTTGCCCGACGGGCGCGGGTCGCCCGCGTCCAACGACTTCATCGAGATGTTGCGCTTGACCAACTTCTCCTTGAAGACGTCCAGCGCGGCCTTCACCCGCTCCTCGGTCTCCGCCTGAAGGCTGATCGCCTCCTCGCCCGACCAGGAGATCTCCGCGCCGGTCCCCCGAAAGTCGAACCGCGTCGCGAGCTCCTTCTCCGCCTGGCGAAGGGCGTTGTCGACCTCCTGGCGGTCGACCTTGCTCACGATGTCGAACGACGGGTTCGCTGCCATGCTCATGCTCCTGCTGTCTGGCTGGTTTGGGATCCTTTGCCCCCGATGCCCAGGGGTACGACTCCCTGACGGTACCCGGTTGCGGCCGAGCCGGGGGTAGCCGCTATCCTTGCTTCCGCTGCTGCGCCACGGCGCGGTGGCACGCCCTGGCGGGTTGCCCGAGCGGCCAATGGGAGCGGACTGTAAATCCGTCGCGAAAGCTTCAGAGGTTCGAATCCTCTACCCGCCACCAGGTGCGAGATCAGCCCCTGACCTGGGATTCCTGGGTCAGGGGCTGATCTCGTTGAGTCTCACTCAGTCCAGCAAGATCCGGCCGTCTACAGCTCCCAGTGGGCAGATAGTGGGCGGGTCGGTCTTGGTCCTGGCGGTCGACGGCGGGGCCTGGGCGCGGGCTTCCGGGGGTCGGGCGGGTTGGTCCTGGGCGGCTACGGACGGCGTACGGGCGCGGGGCGGGTCGATGGTGGGGCGCGGCGGTACGGGCCGTCAGCGGGACGCTCGGGGGCAAGCCAGTCCCGTTCTTGGCCTGGCACGGCAGTCGGAAGCCCAGACCTCGACGACGGCCAGCCGCGCCGGCTTCCGTACCGCCTGGCGTCGGGGCACCGGGCGGCAAATGAGAGGACTCCCTGCTGTTCCCTCATTTACGGTTTGTTCCGTGTCTGACTCTCCCGAGCCGCCTGAAGACTGGCGCTACGACGAGCTGCGGCGGCTGGGCGATGCCGAGCGCCGGATGACCACTGAGCTGGCGGACACGCGGGACGCGATCGCCCGACTCGTTACGCAACTCCTGCCGTCGCACGCGCCTGCCTCGAAGATCGAGCCCGTCGTACGGGCAAGCGGCTACAGCCGGTGGATGGTCGACAGGATGCGCGAGGGCAAGCTCTGGCTGCGGTGACGTCCAGGAGGTGAGGCCCGATGCCGGTCAGCACTCAGGGCGGGCGCGGCTGTCCGGCGGCTCACCGCCGGGCGGTCGACCGCGCCCGCGCCGCGCAGCGCGCGGCGCTCTTGACACCGCCTCCCTCCCCGTCGTCGAGCTGGACTCATCCGCCGTGGTCCGCCGCGACCTCGACAGCCACTGCGTACGCCTCGACGGCAAACCCGCTGTTGCCTCCACCGACCAGCGCAAGCGCGCGACCTTCTACAACGCCCTCGGGTACGCCGTCGAGCTGGGGCTGATCGACTCCAACCCTGTCGACCGCGTCCAGTGGACCGCCCCCGAGGTCGCGCAGTCCATCGACCGCCGGGTGGTGGCAAGCCCCGCCCAGGTTGCCGCGCTGCTGGAGGCGGTCAAATCTCTCGGCAAACGCGCCGACAAGGTCACCGCCTTCTTCGGCTGCCTCTACTACGCGGGCATGCGCCCCTCCGAGGCCGCCGACCTCCGGCGCGACGACTGCGACCTCTCCGGCCGCTGCGCCGGCTGCGGCACCGACTTCGACGACCTGGCGTCCGTCAAGCCCTCCCGATCCTGCGATCACCCTAAGATCGAATATCGCAGGGGCCGCCTGGTCCTCGTCGGTACCTCCCCGCGCGCCGGCTCCCACTGGACCGATGACGGCGGCTCCCACGAGCGGCGCGGCCTCAAGCACCGGGTGAGGGCCGAAACTCGTACGGTCCCGATCCCGCCTCGCCTCGTCGAGCTGCTCTGCGCGCACGTCGAGAATCACGGCGTTGGTCCGGATGGTCGCTTCTTCCGAGGTCTGCACGGCGGCCCGCTCTCCGAGTCGGTCTACGACCGGTGGTGGAAGCTCGCCCGAGACAAGGCCCTGACCGAGGCCCAGACCGCCTCGCCGCTGGCCCGTCGCCCGTACGACCTCCGCCACGCGGCGGCCTCACTCTGGCTGAACGCTGGCGTCCCGCCGACCGAGGTAGCCCGCCGCCTGGGCCACGGCGTAGCCGTCCTGCTCCGCGTCTACGCCAACTGCATCGACGGCGGCGACGACACCATGAACGACAAGATCGGCGACGCGCTCGGATGAACGGCGCGGTCAATCGTTCCCACGCCTGCTGCTCGGGACTCCCATCGGCCTTGTCGATCATGTCGGTGTCGCGCGCAGACTTCGATATTCCAGGCTGACGGCTACGCGAAGGCGGGTGACCGTGTCGTGAATCCCCGTCGCACAGTCATGCCCGTCGGCTTCGCTTTGCAGCACGATGATTTGGCCACGGGTAGACGATCTCCTGTCGGATTCAAGACATCGACCGGGGCAGCCGTCCTGCAGGTTGTCCTCTAACGTCTCCTCCCGCCACCGAAAGACGAATGCACCTCGCGGAACTGGGTCCACGGGGGGCCTGGACCGCGCTACTCATCAGGGGGAGACGAGTCTGCTTGTCGATAGACGTCGGCGACTGGCTACAGCCATCGCGTTGACGGTGCTGACGGTGTCCGCAACGACAGTTGGCGCGGCACCATCCGCCCACGCTGGCAACGTTGATTCCGAGGCGCTCGCTAGGTCGCCGATGCTGGACCGTCTGACGACTGATGCCGACCCAGCTCGGAACACGTCGTCGTTCACCTTGACTGGAACTGTTGTCGACGAGAGCGGCACTCCTGCGGCGAACGCTGCTTGGACTTTCTTCCTCGACTCGTCACAGAAGAACACCGCGAGTCACAAGAAGAGCTATCTACCGGTGAGTGGAACCTACAAGCTGTGTGGCCAAGGTGGATATCCCACCGAGGTCGACAAGGTCAAGGAGGTTGCGTGACCACTCGGCTCGTCCGAGCGGCAATGGCGGGGGCCCTTGCGGGGGTCCTCGCCGTTACCGGCTGCGATGCCTCGTTCTCGTCCTCTGATCAGCCGGGTGACGACGTGTTTACCCAGCCGAGTAGCTATGGCTGGGGAAACTCCTTCGATGTCGGGTACCGGCTCACCGACGGTGTCACGATCGTCCGGATCAGCAAGGGGCCGGTAACGATCAAGAGCGTCGAACCGGTCATGGATGGCGACTCGGCCCGTCTTCTTGGTGCTCAGGTGCGGGTGCTCACTGCGGCCCGTGGAGCACCGGTGGTCGACTCCGAGGGCTGGCCGCCGAGCCATCCTGACCTTGATGGCGCGCAAGATCCGGTCGGGCTCGTTCTTCCCGACCCTGGTGCCGTTGATCCGGTGGATCATCCGGACGGCACGGTGCACATCGAGATCCTGCTCGGCTACGAGTTCGTTGGTGAGGGCCGCACGGTCCGTCGTGGCATGAACGTCACCTACGAGATCGATGGTAAGGAGCGCAAAGTCTTCTTGCCCAGCTACATGGCGGTCTGCGCGCCCGCGAGCGTGCAATGCCAGCACGAGGACGAGAACGGGCCGGTGCCGCTCGATACTGCCTCACCCTGACCCGGTGGGGCGTGGGCAGATGGTGGGCGGGGTTCTGTATGGCACCTGCTCAGCGGGGCGTATCGGCAGGTAGCAGGTCCTGGGCCAGCCAAGATCGCGGACGCCCTGTAAGTCCGTCGCGAAAGCTTCAGAGGTTCGAATCCTCTACCCGCCACCAGGCAACGGCAAAGCCCCTGAACTGCTGAAACGCAGATCAGGGGCTTTCGTCGTGATGCTCCCACAGGATCCGTCGAGGGCGGGATGCCATGGACGATGACGAAGGGCTGGACCTCGCAGAGGAACTGGTCCTCTGTCCTCTGGAAGATGCACCGCTACCCCTGTGGGAACTCGGCTGGGCTGAGGCGCCGTCACGGCAGCGGGTGGCTGCGGTCCTCGGGCCGGGCCTGGTCTCGTTGGTGGCCCGCGGCTTCATCGAGGTGCGCCGCTTCGACGGCTGGCCAGCGCGTTGGGAACGAGGTGTCCCGGTAGCCGGTGACGATCTTCTGCGGGAGATCGGGCGCGTCGAAGTATGGTTCGATGGCTCGGCCAACGGCGTGCTGGCGGCTCACATCACCGAGGCAGGCATCAGGTACCTGTAGCCGGCAGCACGCACCCCGGCTACCGCTCCGATGAACGATCTTCCGACGGCTTGCGCCTGTTGATTCACGCCCTTGAACAGCAGAAATGCCGATCGGGGGCGGTTCCCGTTGAGCTGGCTTGGTCCCGCTGAGTCGAGCCCGTTGCGGCTCGCCGTGGGCACATCGTAGGCGGATTGATCAAGCCGTGCCATGGCTCGGCGCTGGCGTTGCGGACGGCGCTGTCTGGACGGCTGAGGCGGTCGGTGACTGCGGGAGGCGGGCCGATGGCAAGCCAGTCCGGGGTTTGGGCTGGCGCGGCAGACGGTTGCCCAGAGCGGCTTGCCGGGCCGAGTTGGTCGGCTTTCGTACCGCCTGTGCGAGTCGAGGCGCGGGCTTCTCAACGAATGCGGGACTCGCAGGCGTCAGGTCAGGATCCTTTGGCTTGTCCTGTTGCACGGGGCCGCCCTTCGGCTATGCCTCCGCGTCGTCATCCGCCGGACGTGGCTGTCGGTACTCGGCGATCCAGGCTTCCACGTCGACCTTGAGCCAGACCTTGGTGGCCCGTAGTTCCTGGTACGGCTTGGGGAAGGTGGGTCGCAGCGCGATCTGCTGGAAACGCGACCTGGTCACGCCGAGCATCTTGGCGATCTCCCACGGGCCGACCAGTTCGCCCGGTCCATTCCCAGCACCCATAGAGCCGAAGGTATGTGCGCGTTGGGCTCCCCGGGCAGGGGTCCCCGAAAGGGGGTCCCCGATCGGTTGACAACCAGATCTGTGTCGGGGTGGGATCAGGCCGGGCCCCCTGGCTGTTGGAGGCCGTGCCCGGCTGCCAGGGGTGCCATCCGTCTCGCGCCCCGGGAGGAACCTCGATGTACCTGCAACGACATGCACCCGTACGGCCCCTCTGGCTTAGTGCCGCGTGCGCTCACGGCTGGCCCTGCCGGCAGGCTCGGATCGATCTGCTGGCGGACTATGGCATCGGGAGGCTGCTCGGGCTGGACATGGCCGACTTGCTCCAAGAAGCAACAGCCGACCTAACTCGCCTCGGCGCGCCACCTGACCCGCTGTACTTCTATGTGCGGTTCATCGGCTGGATTCGGAAGCCCGGGACTGCGGGTGATCAAATTCCCTGACGGGGTCAACTTCGGACCGGTGTTGAGCATGAAGAAGTCTCAGCCGAACGCGTGGTGGCATCCGGCTGGCCCGGAGCCGCGTCAACCCGATCACCATGCTGGGCTAAGCCGCATTGGCCCGCAGAGTCGCACAGCTAGCGCCTCGTCGATGAGCCCGCTGTTGCCTCTGCCGCTCAGTCTGGGCAGCCCGCCAACCACCCGCGACAGCCATCAGTGAAAACTCGGCACCGCCATCAGCTCGATGCGAGTCCTACCTGGTTCCGGAGGGGGTCGGGCTGTCCACGCCTGCCACGAGACAGTCGCAGGCGGCCTCGATCACGTCGGCTGCGGTGCGGGATCCGACGATCCAGAAGGTGGCGGCCTCCTGGAGGTTGGCACGTGCGTTCTCGGCGCGCATCGCTCCATGGTCGTGCCGACCCGTACGCGAGTCCACGCCTTATCGAAGTACGGAATAGGCGCACCGAATCCGCTCAATAGTGCAGGAGTCGTTCAATGGGCCCCGAGTCCGCCGGACCAGGGTCGGTTGGCGGTGTCAGGGGCAGGCGGAATTTTCCGTCCGCTGGCAGGTCAGTGAGGACGCCGAATGTCCTCGACAGCGGGAGCGGATACCCGACATCTCTCTTCGCCGCACCCGTGAGCAGCACCTTCGTGCAGGTTGGCACGATTCGGCCATCCATGGGGGTGACTGCGATGGTGTGTTCGGCCTACTCTGGGTTCGTGCAGCTCGACAGCGTGCCGTCCGCCCTCGCCGGGTGGGGCGCCGGGCTGGCGGTGCTCTACCTGGTGATCCGGCTGGCTGTTCGGCACGCGATGGAGGACGCGGACCGGCGCAGGGCGGAAGAGCGGTCACAGACGCGGGGTGACTGATCGCTCACGATGGCGTGATAGGAGGTCTTCCGCCATTCCGCATTATCCGGTCAAAAGTATTCTTCGCCATTGTCCGCTAGATCCGCTACGCCGCCTAAGTAGGGAATGGGTGGTTGGTGTCTTCTTCTCTAGTGGCAACGGCCCTGCCAGCGCTGACCTGCCCGGACGTTGTACGGCACGGGTACGTACGTGCCGTGCCGGACGACAACCGGACCAACATCAGGTCTGTGAACTTTCCACCGGCGGACTCGCTGTGGCACCATCGTGGGACCTCCATCGCGTTCCCATCACCCCACTCAGGAGCACAGATGTCTGCTCGACGTTTGGGCCGGCTACTCGGCTCCCTCTTGCTGGTTACCGGCCTGGTTCTCGCGACGAGCACGGTCGCGGAGTTCGATGTCAGGGCGAATGGTCTCGAGTGGAACATGCCGACGCTAGGGTCGCTGATCCCCTGACGGGACTTCCCGCGTCCGGGCACCTCCGGGTTCCGCTGAGTTCAGGCCGCTAGGGGAGCCATGACGCCTCGCCCCCGCCCCATCCGACGGCGGACGGAGTACGCCTGGCTGGTCACCGGGCCGTTGGCGCTCGGTGCTGTCGTCTTCTCGCTGATCCTCGGGCTGACGACGTCCCCCGCCCTGGGGGACTGGCCGATGACGTTGCTGCTCACGGCGGCGATGGTGGCCGCCGCGCTGCCGACCATCAACGTCGTGGTGCGGCGTCAGGCGCTCGCCGCCACGCCGACCGAGATCCCGCTGGTCGTCGCCCTCTATCTGCTGCCACCGCTGTCGGTGGTGCTGGCGTACACGGCCGCCGCCATCGTGGTGCAGATCCGGCGCAAGCTGCTGCCGGCGAAGTTCTGGTTCAACGTCGCGCTCGCGGCGATAGCGACATCGTTGGCGACCGTGGTCTACCACGTGTTGCCGCAGCCGGGTGGCGTCGGCCCGGGTACCTGGGCGGTGCTGACCGCCGCCGTGGGTACGCACACCCTCGTCGCGCTGGCCGCCGTGGTCGCGGTGGTCTCCGTGGTGCAGGGCTGGCAGGCCGGGCGGGAGATGCTGCGGGCGGCGCCGCCGATGCTGCTCGCGGTCACGATCAACCTCGCCATCGGCCTGGTGATCATCATCGCGCTGGAGGGCACACCCTGGGCGGTGTTCCTCTTCGCCGGTCTGGGCATCGCCTTCGCCCTGGTCTACGGCTCGTACGCGCAGTTCTTCCGGCAGCACCGCACGGTCGCCGAGATGTACGAGTTCACCAAGGGGATCACCGAGAGCGGTCCGGACGGGAACCTCATCGACGCCCTGCTGGTCCGGATCCGCAGCCTGATGCAGGCGGAGTCCGCCACCCTCTGGTTGCCGGCCCAGGGCCGCCACCCGGAGGTGCTGCTGACCGCCCAGGAGGGCAAGCCCGGCCTGCTGGACTCCACGCACAGCCCGGCCGCGTTGCGGGACGTCGCGGTGGCCCGGCAGGAGACCGTGGCGGTCAGCAGTCGACTGGGTGGCGACGACCCGGAGCTGCGCGACACGCTGGAGTCGACCTCGGTCAAGGACGTGATCGTGGTGCCGCTGCGCTCCGGCAAGGCGGTCATCGGCACCCTTGAGGTGACCAACCGGCTCGGCGACACCAACTCGTTCCGGGGTGCGGACGTGACGGTCTTCGAGACGGTCGCCGCGCACGCGGCGGTCGCGCTGGAGAACTCGCGCCTGGTCGACCGGCTGCGGCACGACGCGTACCACGACGGGCTCACCAAGCTGCCCAACCGTCGCCGGATCCTCGGCGCGCTGACCGAGGCGGTCCGGATCCGGGCGCCCGGCGAGGTGGTGGCGCTGCTGCTCTTCGACGTCGACCGCCTGCGGCAGGTCAACGAGTCCCTCGGGCACGCCGCGGGGGACAAGGTCCTGGTCGAGGTCGCCGACCGGCTGCGTGGATGCGTACCCTCGGCGGCCCTGGTCGGGCGGGCCGGCGGCGACGAGTTCCTGGTGACGCTGCGTCTGGAAAGCGCCGAGGCGGCGGTGGAACTCGCCGGCCAACTGCGCGAGCAGATCCGGGACGAGATGGTCTTCGACGCCCTCACGCTGGACGTGGACACCGCCGTCGGCGTGGTGGTGCATCCGGATCACGGCAGCGACCCGGCGACGCTGCTGCAACGGGTGGACGTGGCCGCGTCGGCCGCGAAGTCGGTCCCGGGCAGCGTGCAGCTCTACACGCCGGCCCTGGAGTCGCGTGCGCTGCACCGGCTGGGTCTCGCCGGTGACCTGCGCAGCGCCCTGGACAACGGCGAGCTGGAGATCTACTACCAGCCGAAGGTGACGTTGCGCGACCGGCGCTTGGTGGGGGTGGAGTGCCTGGCCCGGTGGGAACACCCCACCCACGGCACGGTCGCCCCGCAGGACTTCGTCGCGGTGGCCGAGCACACCGGCCAGCTCGGCCGGCTCACCGAGTTCGTGCTGCGGGAGGGGCTGCGCCACAGCCGCGACTGGGCGCACGGCGGCCAGTCGCTCGCCGTCGCGGTCAACATCTCCGCGCGTACGCTCAACGACCAGCACTTCCCGGAGCGGGTCCGCGAGTTGCTGGCCGAGTACGACGTACCGGCGCAGCTGCTGACCCTGGAGATCGAGGAGGCCGGGGTGCTGGACGGCACCGACCGGCCCATCCCGACCCTGCGCCGCCTGCGGGACCTCGGCGTTCGGCTCTCGGTGGACGACTTCGGCACCGGCAGTTCCTCGTTGGCCCACCTGCGCCGCCTGCCGGTGCACGAGGTGAAGGTGGACCACTCCTTCGTCCAGGGCATGGCGACCGATCCCGGCGACCTGGCGATCGTCAACGCCGTGGTGACCCTCTCCCAGCAGTTCGGCCTGACCGTGGTGGCCGAGGGGGTGGAGAGCGAGCTGACCCTGGAACTGCTCCAGGACATCGGCTGCGAGATCGGCCAGGGGTTCCTGTTCAGCCGCCCGTTGCCGTACGAGCGGTTGGAGGCCTGGTTCGGTGCCCAGGTCGATCCGGAATCGATCACCGACAACGAGCTGCCGCGCCTGCGGGTGGTCCCCTGAGCTGGGCGTACGACGTCCCGGGGGATCCGATTTCACCAGCGCGGTGGGGCCGTGTACTCTTACCTCTGCGCGGCCACCGAGTGATCGCGCAGGCCCCCTTAGCTCAGTCGGCAGAGCGTCTCCATGGTAAGGAGAAGGTCTACGGTTCGATTCCGTAAGGGGGCTCAGAGGGTCCGGCTGGGCCCACCACGGCGGTGTAGCTCAGATGGTAGAGCAAGCGGCTCATAATCGCTGTGTCGCCGGTTCAAGTCCGGCCACCGCTACTCTCGTCCGTCCGGAGCATTCCGGCGGTCGGTGGGACGGGCGCCATAGGCGCCCGCTTTGCGTGTCCGCCCTGGTGGTGCGTACGCTGTAGCGCTGTAGTTGTATCCGTTAGCGAGGAAGGCACTCCGCCGTGGCGAAGGCGACCGATGTCCGGCCGAAGATCACTTTGGCGTGTGTGGAGTGCAAGGAGCGCAACTACATCACGCGCAAGAACCGCCGTAACGACCCGGACCGCATCGAGCTGAAGAAGTTCTGCCCCCGGGACGGTCGGCACACCGTCCACCGCGAGACCCGCTGATCCGTCCGGGCTACTCGGCCCGGATCGACGCGTACCACGATCGCCGGTTCGTGCGGCGGCGCGGCCCTGGGCCGACGTCGACCGCTCGGATCGGCGATCGTGCGTTGCGTGTAGGTTCGCGGCATGTCCCTGGACCACTCCTTCGTCGGCCGCAGTTTCCCGCCGACCGCCCCCTACCAGGTGGGCCGCGAGAAGATCCGTGAGTTCGCGACGGCGATCGGGGCCACCGATCCCGCCTACCACGACCCGGAGGCGGCCCGAGCCCTCGGCCATCCCGACGTGGTCGCGCCACCGACCTTCCCCGTGGTGATCACCATGGCCGCCAGCCGCCAGATCGTCGAGGACCCGGCCCTCGGCGTCGACTACAGCCGGGTCGTCCACGGCGACCAGCGCTTCGCGTACACCCGCCCGGTGGTGGCCGGCGACGAGCTGGTCTGCGTCAACTTCGTGGAGGACATCACCAGCCGGGGTGGCCACGAGTTCCTGACCACCCGGACCGAGGTCAGCACGACCACCGGCGAGCCGGTGGTCACGGTCTGGTCCAAGCTCGTCGTACGCGGGGAGGCCTGACATGGAGCTGACCAACCAGACGTTCCGAGTGACCCGGGCGGACCTGGTCCGCTACGCCGGCGCCTCGGGCGACTTCAATCCGATCCACTGGAACGACCGGTTCGCCACCAAGGTGGGTCTGCCGGGAGTGATCGCGCACGGCATGTTCACCATGGCGCTGGTCGGCCGGGCCGTCACCGCCTGGGCCGGTGGGCCCGACGCGGTGGTCGACTACAACGTCCGGTTCACCCGCCCGGTGGTGGTGCCGGACGATGAGCAGGGCACCGAGATCGTGGTGTCCGCGGTGGTCCGTGAGGTCACCGAGGAGGGCCTGACCAGGCTCGACATCACCGCCACCTGTCAGGGCGAGAAGGTGTTGTCGCAGGCCCGGGCCATCGTGCGGACGGCCGGCTGACCGGCACCGTCCACCACGATCGGCAGACCGGTTGGGAAAGTCGGGTCGGTACCCGTACACTGGTCCGCCGTGGGGCAAGTGACTCCTGCCTGGTCGTGTGACCTGGTGGGACGAGCGTTGCCGCACAGGGGTGTAGCTCAATTGGCAGAGCAGCGGTCTCCAAAACCGCAGGCTGCAGGTTCAAGTCCTGTCACCCCTGCGCCTCAGGCCTGACCGTTCCGTGGGTCGCGTCATCAACCGGTGGCGTGCGGCCCGTGGTGGTGGCATCGGCGGAGAGGTTCCGAGGCATCGGGGCCCCTCCGGTTGATCCGCCGGCCGCGGCCCGTCCCGGGACGGTTGGTCCGGCCGGCGTGACCAGCGCCGCGTACGCGCGTACCGCGTGCGACCCCGACATCCCGCGACGGAGGGCGAAGTGGCCGACAACAAGCGGCGCGGCGAGGACGCCGACGACGACCGCCTGAACGACGAGGTGGTCAACGACGGTGACGGTGCCGACGACGACGCCACCGACGCGGACGAGCCGGTATCGCGGGGCGGCACCGCCACCCGTGAGCGGGCCAAGGCGGATTCCGCCGACAGCCGGTCCAAGACGCGGGCCGATGCCGAGAAGGTGGGCCTGTTCGGCCGCGTCGCGCGTTTCATCCGCGAGGTCGTGGCCGAACTGCGTAAGGTCATCTGGCCGACGCGCAAGGAGCTGCTGACCTACACGGCCGTGGTGGTCGCATTCGTCGCGATGATGCTGACGATCGTGGCCGGCCTTGACTACGCCTTCGCGAAGGGCGTGTTGTGGGTCTTCGGCAACCCCAGCTGACCGGCTGACTGTGCCGATAGTGACGGAAGTGAGCAAGCGTGCCTGAGTACGACGAGACCGCCGAGACCCCGGACGAGCAGTCCACGGTGGCGACGGCGGCGAACGACGAGTCGGTCGAGGCCGCCAGCGAGCCGGAGTTCGCGACCACGGAGCCCGCACCCGACGAGGACTACGACCCGGTTGCGGAGCTGCGGCAGAAGCTGCGCTACGCGCCGGGCGACTGGTACGTGGTGCACTCGTACGCCGGCTATGAGAACAAGGTCAAGACCAACCTCGAGACCCGGATCACGTCCCTCGACATGGAGGACTACATCTACCAGGTCGAGGTGCCGACCCGGGAAGAGGTCGAGGTCAAGAACGGCAAGCGGTCCCAGGTCCAGGCGAAGGTCTTCCCGGGTTACATCCTGGTCCGGATGGAGCTGACCGCCGAGTCCTACTCCTGCGTGCGCAACACGCCCGGGGTGACCGGCTTCGTGGGTGCCACGGACCGGGCCGACCGTCCGGCCCCGCTGAGCCTCGACGAGGTGCTGAAGTGGCTGGCGCCGTCCGTCGAGACCGAGCAGAAGAAGGCCAAGCCGGAGATCAAGGTCCTCGACTTCGAGGTCGGCGACTCGGTGACGGTCACCGACGGCGCCTTCGCGTCGTTGCCGGCCACGATCAGCGAGATCAACGCCGACCAGCAGAAGCTCAAGGTGCTGGTGTCGATCTTCGGCCGGGAGACGCCGGTGGAGCTGAACTTCAACCAGGTCGCCAAGATCTGATCGCGTCGAGGCGTGGGGGGGGGGCCCCCCGCGGGGGGGGCCCCCCCCGGGGGGGGGGCGGGGGGGGGGGCGCGCCCCCCGGGGGGGGCCGGGGGTAAGGCGGGGGCGTGGCCCGCGGCGGCCCCGGATAAGCCGCCA
>NZ_JBITKL010000002.1:81483-160972 GCF_044460945.1 Micromonospora sp. NPDC049903 | reverse complement strand
GCCGCCCCGCGCCGGCGCCCCGCCCCCCCCCCCCCCCCCCCCCACCCCCCCCCCCCGCCCCGCGCCCCCCCCCCCCCCCCCCCCCCCCCCCCCCCCCCCCCCCCCACGCTCGTCGTCGCCCATCTGGTCCGGCTCGCCCCCGTCGGGGCAACCTCTGTGAGCGGGCGGATTCCGGCCTGCGCTACCCTAGAACGTCGCCGCCGTCCCACACGCGCTGACCGTGCGCGCCCGACGGCGACGTCGGTGCGAACATTTCCCAGTTCCAAGCCCCAGGAAGAGACATGCCTCCGAAGAAGAAGCTCGTCAAGACGTTCACGCTTCAGCTGCCGGCGGGCCAGGCCACCCCGGCGCCGCCGGTGGGCCCCGCGCTCGGTCAGCACGGCGTGAACATCATGGAGTTCTGCAAGTCCTACAACGCGCAGACCGAGTCGCAGCGGGGCGATGTCGTCCCCGCCGAGATCAGCGTGTACGAGGACCGGTCCTTCACCTTCGTGCTGAAGACCCCGCCCGCCGCCCGGCTGCTGATCAAGGCCGCTGGTGTGGCGAAGGGCTCGGGCGTTCCGCACACCCAGAAGGTCGGCTCGGTGACCCGCGCCCAGCTGCGTGAGATCGCCGAGAAGAAGATGGCCGACCTCAACGCCAACGACCTCGACCAGGCTGAGAAGATCATCGCCGGCACCGCCCGGTCGATGGGCCTGAACGTCACCGACTGATCTCGGTCACCAGCGACCCGTACGGATCGTGGGAGGGCGCGCGAGCACCGCGGCCCGCCAGAAACCACAGGAGTAGACAGAAATGCAGCGCAGCAAGAGCTACCGCAAGGCCGCCGAGGTCATCGACCGGTCCAAGCTCTACACCCCCGCCGAGGCCGTGAAGCTGGCCAAGGAGACGACCAACGTCAAGTTCGACGCCACGGTCGAGGTCGCCATGCGCCTCGGCGTCGACCCCCGCAAGGCGGACCAGATGGTCCGCGGCACGGTCAACCTGCCGCACGGCACCGGTAAGACCGCCCGCGTGATCGTCTTCGCCGCCGGCGCGAAGGCCGAGGAGGCCGTCGCCGCCGGTGCCGACGAGGTGGGTACCGACGAGCTGGTCGCCCGGATCCAGGGCGGTTGGTTGGACTTCGACGCGGCGATCGCCACGCCGGACCAGATGGCCAAGATCGGCCGGATCGCGCGGATCCTGGGCCCGCGCGGTCTGATGCCGAACCCGAAGACCGGCACGGTGACCATGGACGTCACCAAGGCGGTCGCGGACATCAAGGGCGGCAAGATCACCTTCCGGGTGGACAAGCACTCCAACCTGCACCTGATCATCGGCAAGGCCTCGTTCTCCGAGACCCAGCTGGTGGACAACTACGCGGCGGTCCTGGACGAGGTGCTGCGGGCCAAGCCGTCCGCGGCAAAGGGCAAGTACCTCAAGAAGGTCACCCTCACCACGACCATGGGCCCGGGCGTGCCGATCGACCCGAACCTGGTGAAGAACCTGCAGGATGGCTCGGCCGACAGCTGAGCACGACGAACGCCTCGAAGGGGCCCCGCCACGACCGTGGCGGGGCCCCTTCGCCGTGACCGACGAGGCAAGTCGGCGACCATCGTGGTGAGACGGCCCGACTGCCTGGTGCCCGGCAGTGGATCGTCGACGCTCAGACGGTGACCGGGGGGCCGTGGGCCGGTGCGGAGGCCACCGGGCTGTGCCGACCGGACCGGACGACCGGTCGATCGTCGCCGGCCTGGCACTCGGCCTCTGGGCGCACCTGAACGCCCTACCGGCCGCCGTGGCGCACCGGCCGGGCGGTCACACGCAGCGCCGGGTACGGCGTCGCGGTACTCGTCCTCGGTGTGGTCCTCGCCCTGGTGTCCGGCCGCGTCGACCCGGCGCTCCGGTGGTTGGCCCCGCCGTCGCTGACCACCGCGCGGGCACTGGCCGGGTCCCTGTCGTGGGCGACCGGGGTGCTGGTGACCGCCTGGGCGCTCGGTTGGGCGGCCATGCTTCTGCCGGTTGTCGTCGGGCCCGCCATCGACGTGCCTGACGTTCACGGTCGGTGGTGACCGAGCGCACTCCGGGGCGATTTGGCGGCTACCGGGAGTAGGGCGTAGCCTAGGCCGCGAAGTTCCACCCAGAGACCGCTGGTCACCGTGCTCCGGCACGGTCGAAGGTCCGCGAAGACGGGCGACCCGCGTAGGGCGGCAAGCGATAACTGGCAGAGTCCCCGTGGTCCGCCGACTGCGATGACCTCCGCCGACCTCGCCCCGTGCGCCCTGCGCCGGGGCTTTTCTGTTGCCGCGATGCCTCCGACCCCGTCACAGGCGCCTGTCTGCGACGGTGACCAGCCTCGAGTAACGAGAGAGGAGGGACATGGCGGACAAGCCGATCCGGGCCGACAAGGCCTCGGCCGTTGCTGAGCTGACGGAGAACTTCCGCAGCGCGGGTGCCACCGTGCTGACCGAGTACCGCGGTCTGACGGTTTCCCAGCTCACCCAGCTGCGGCGCTCGCTCGGCAAGGAGACCACCTACACCGTCGCCAAGAACACGCTGGCCAAGCGTGCTGCGGCAGACGCGGGTATCTCCGGCCTCGACGAGCTGTTCACCGGTCCTACCGCGCTGACTTTCGTTTCGGGCGACGTCGTCGAGGCGGCGAAGGGACTTCGCGACTTCGCGAAGTCCAACCCGAAGCTCGTCATCAAGGGCGGCGTCTTCGAGGGCAAGGCCATTTCCGCGGCCGAGGTCACGAAGCTCGCCGACCTGGAGTCCCGCGAGGTGCTGCTGGCCAAGCTGGCCGGCGCGATGAAGGGCAACCTGAGCAAGGCCGCGGCCCTATTCCAGGCCCCGCTGTCGAAGACCGCCCGTCTGGCGGCCGCCCTGCAGGACAAGAAGCGTGAGCAGGAGGGCGCCGAGGCGGCCTGAGGCCGCGCGGCGCACCCACGTTCTTAGTTAACCATTCAGAAAGGACGCCAGATATGGCGAAGCTCAGCACCGAAGAGCTGCTCGACGCGTTCAAGGAGATGACGCTGATCGAGCTCTCCGAGTTCGTGAAGCAGTTCGAGGAGACCTTCGAGGTCACCGCCGCCGCCCCGGTCGCGGTGGCTTCGGGCCCGGCCCAGGGTGGCGCTGCCGCCGAGGCCGAGCCGGAGAAGGACGAGTTCGACGTCATCCTCGACGCCGACGGTGGCAAGAAGATCCAGGTCATCAAGGTCGTGCGTGAGCTGACCGGCCTGGGCCTCAAGGAGGCCAAGGACCTGGTCGAGGCCGCGCCGAAGGCGATCCTCGAGAAGGTCAACAAGGAGGCCGCCGACAAGGCCAAGGCCAAGCTGGAGGGCGAGGGCGCCAAGGTCACCCTCAAGTGACCTGAGCCTCACCCGGGCGTCCCGGCTCACGTGAGCCGGGGCACACCCACATCGCGGCGGGCGACGATCCGGATCCCGGATCGGCGCCCGCTGTGTGGTTTCACTGCCCGGAACCGGTCATGAGCAGGGCGTGCGCATCGCGGCGGGCGCGGGCCCGAACGGCAGTGGTTTCGCCCGTGGGTGGGAAAGACCGTCGGATGGCGGCACCGGGCCTTGACGCGACCATGGACTCCCAGGCACGCTGACATCAGCAAGACCTTCCGCGCTTGCGACGGCCACCGGCTGGGTATGAAGCGGCAGCACCACCGCCGCAGACATCTGGGCGGCCCGGCAGGGACGTTGCGTTCCGAGCGGCCCGGTGTGACCCGTTTCCAGGGTCCCGAGGCTCGTTCCGCAACTTCCTGCGGGGTGGGCTGGACAGCGGTTAGCCTCTCGGCTACACTGCTAGTTTGCGCTGCCTTCCGACTTGACCCCTGCTCGGAAATGTCCGTTTGTGGATATTTTCTGGTGGGGTCATTGGAGTGCACGCGTACCAGCCGTTCTGCAGCACCGGTCCTCGGAAGGACGCATCTTGGCAGCTTCCCGCCCTGCGAAGACCAGTCGTACGTCGAGCGCATTCGCTCCCCGCCGAGTTTCCTTCGGTCGGATCACCGAACACCTCGAGGTCCCCAACCTCCTTGCCATTCAGAACGAGTCCTTCGACTGGCTCGTCGGCAACGAGGGTTGGCAGGGCCGGTCGGCGGACGACCCGCACGCACGCTCGGGTCTCGCGGAAATCCTCGACGAGATCAGTCCCATTGAGGACTTTTCTGGCACCATGTCGCTTTCCTTCTCGGCACCGCGCTTCGACGAGGTCAAGGCCTCGATCGAGGAGTGCAAGGAGAAGGACCTGACCTACTGCGCGCCGCTCTTCGTGACCGCGGAGTTCACCAACAACACCACCGGCGAGATCAAGAGCCAGACGGTGTTCATGGGTGACTTCCCGATGATGACGCCGAAGGGCACCTTCATCATCAACGGCACCGAGCGCGTCGTGGTCAGCCAGCTCGTCCGCTCGCCGGGCGTCTACTTCGACAAGCAGCCGGACAAGACCTCCGACCGCGACCTCTCCAGCGTCAAGGTCATCCCCAGCCGGGGTGCCTGGCTGGAGTTCGACATCGACAAGCGCGACACGGTCGGCGTACGCATCGACCGTAAGCGTCGGCAGGCCGTCACGGTCCTGCTCAAGGCCGTCGGATGGTCGGCCGAGCGGATCCGCGAGAAGTTCGGCTGGTCCGAGCTGATGATGACCACGCTCGAGAAGGACCACATCGCCGGCCAGGACGAGGCGCTACTCGACATCTACCGGAAGTTGCGCCCTGGCGAGCCGCCGACCCGCGAGAACGCCCAGACCCTGCTCGACAACCTCTTCTTCAACCCGAAGCGGTACGACGTCGCCAAGGTCGGTCGGTACAAGTTCAACAAGAAGCTCGAAGTGAGCGTGCCGATCACCACCGGCACGCTGACCGAGGACGACATCGTCGCCACCGTGGAGTACCTCTGCCGGCTGCACGCCGGTGAGGAGGGCTACGAGGCCGACGACATCGACCACTTCGGCAACCGGCGCCTGCGTACCGTGGGCGAGCTGATTCAGAACCAGGTTCGGGTCGGTCTGTCCCGGATGGAGCGGGTCGTCCGCGAGCGGATGACGACTCAGGACGTCGAGGCGATCACGCCGCAGACCCTGATCAACATCCGCCCGGTGGTCGCCGCGATCCGGGAGTTCTTCGGCACCTCGCAGCTGTCCCAGTTCATGGACCAGACCAACCCGCTGGCGGGCCTGACCCACCGGCGCCGGCTGAGCGCGCTCGGTCCGGGTGGTCTGTCCCGGGAGCGGGCCGGCTTCGAGGTCCGCGACGTGCACCCGTCCCACTACGGCCGGATGTGCCCGATCGAGACGCCGGAAGGCCCGAACATCGGTCTGATCGGCGCGCTGTCCACCTTCGCCCGGGTCAACCCGTTCGGCTTCATCGAGACGCCGTACCGGAAGGTCGTCGACGGTCGGGTCACCGACCAGATCGACTACCTGACCGCGGACGAGGAGGACCGGTTCGTCAAGGCGCAGGCCAACGCGCCGCTGCGGGCCGACGGCACGTTCGCCGAGGACCGCGTCCTGGTCCGCCGTAAGGGCGGCGAGACCGAGGACGTCGCGCCGGGCGCGGTGGACTACATGGACGTGTCGCCGCGGCAGATGACCTCGGTCGCGACCGCGATGATTCCGTTCCTGGAGCACGACGACGCGAACCGGGCCCTGATGGGCGCCAACATGCAGCGTCAGGCGGTCCCGCTGGTCAAGGCGGAGTCGCCGCTGGTCGGCACCGGCATGGAGTACCGTGCCGCGGTCGACGCCGGTGACGTGGTGGTGGCCGAGGTCGGTGGCGTGGTCGAGGACCTGTGCGCCGACTACATCACCGTCCACCAGGACGACGGCCACCGCCGGACGTACCTCCTGCACAAGTTCCGCCGCTCCAACGCCGGCTCCTGCGTCAACCAGAAGCCGGTCGTCTTCGAGGGTGACCGGGTCGAGGCCGGCCAGGTCGTCGCCGACGGGCCGTGCACCGACGAGGGCGAGATGGCGCTCGGGCGCAACCTGCTCGTGGCGTTCATGTGCTGGGAGGGCCACAACTACGAGGACGCGATCATCCTGTCGCAGCGCCTCGTGCAGCAGGACGTGCTCACCTCGATCCACATCGAGGAGCACGAGGTCGACGCGCGGGACACCAAGCTCGGCCCGGAGGAGATCACCCGCGACATCCCGAACGTCAGCGAGGAGATGCTCGCCGACCTCGACGAGCGCGGGATCATCCGGATCGGTGCCGAGGTCGTCCCCGGCGACATCCTGGTCGGCAAGGTCACCCCGAAGGGCGAGACCGAGCTGACTCCGGAGGAGCGGCTGCTCCGCGCGATCTTCGGTGAGAAGGCGCGTGAGGTCCGGGACACCTCGCTGAAGGTGCCGCACGGTGAGACCGGCACGGTCATCGGCGTGCGTACCTTCTCCCGCGAGGACGGCGACGAGTTGCCGCCGGGCGTCAACGAGCTGGTCCGGGTCTACGTCGCCCAGAAGCGGAAGATCCAGGACGGCGACAAGCTCGCCGGCCGGCACGGCAACAAGGGCGTCATCTCCAAGATCCTGCCGGTCGAGGACATGCCGTTCCTGGAGGACGGCACCCCGGTCGACATCGTGCTCAACCCGCTGGGTGTGCCGAGCCGGATGAACATCGGCCAGGTACTCGAGACCCACCTGGGCTGGGTGGCCAAGACCGGTTGGAAGGTCGACGGCGACGACGCGGAGTGGAAGCGTCAGCTCCAGGGGATCGGCGCGGACGAGTCCGAGCCGGACACCAACGTGGCCACGCCGGTCTTCGACGGTGCCCGCGAGGAGGAGATCTCCGGTCTGCTCGCGTCGACCCTGCCCAACCGGGACGGCAAGCAGCTGATCGGCGCCAGCGGCAAGGCGCAGCTGTTCGACGGTCGCTCCGGCGAGCCGCTGCCGGACCCGATCGCGGTCGGCTACATCTACATCCTGAAGCTCAACCACCTGGTCGACGACAAGATCCACGCACGGTCGACCGGTCCGTACTCGATGATCACGCAGCAGCCGCTGGGTGGTAAGGCGCAGTTCGGTGGCCAGCGCTTCGGTGAGATGGAGTGCTGGGCGATGCAGGCCTACGGTGCCGCGTACGCCCTGCAGGAGCTGCTGACGATCAAGTCCGACGACGTCCTGGGCCGGGTCAAGGTCTACGAGGCGATCGTCAAGGGCGAGAACATCCCCGAGCCGGGCATCCCGGAGTCGTTCAAGGTGCTGCTCAAGGAGCTGCAGTCGCTGTGCCTCAACGTCGAGGTGCTCTCCAGCGACGGCGTGGCCCTGGAGATGCGCGAGACCGACGACGAGGTCTTCCGGGCCGCGGAGGAGCTGGGTATCGACCTTTCCCGGCGCGAGCCGAGCTCGGTCGAGGAAGTGTGACGTTGGGCCTCGGTGGCGGGGCGTTCTCTGCGGAGGTCGCCCCGCCCCGAGCCCAGACCCGGTCAGCTGCTAACGCAACAAGCGACGTGTGAGGGAATTGAACGTGCTCGACGTCAACTTTTTCGACGAGTTGCGAATTGGGCTGGCGACCGCCGACGACATCCGTCAGTGGTCGCACGGCGAGGTCAAGAAGCCCGAGACGATCAACTACCGCACCCTCAAGCCGGAGAAGGACGGGCTCTTCTGCGAGAAGATCTTCGGTCCGCAGCGGGACTGGGAGTGCTACTGCGGCAAGTACAAGCGGGTCCGGTTCAAGGGCATCATCTGTGAGCGCTGCGGCGTCGAGGTGACCCGCTCGAAGGTCCGCCGTGAGCGGATGGGCCACATCGAGCTCGCCGCGCCGGTGACCCACATCTGGTACTTCAAGGGCGTGCCGAGCCGGCTGGGTTACCTGCTGGACCTCGCCCCGAAGGACCTCGAGAAGATCATTTACTTCGCCTCGTACGTCGTGACGAGCGTCGACGCCGAAGCGCGTCACCGCGACCTCTCGACCATCGAGAACGAGATCCTGGCCGAGAAGCGGCAGTCGGAGAACAGCCGCGACTCGGAGATCGAGAAGCGGGCCGCCAAGCTCGAGGCCGACCTGGCCGAGCTGGAGGCCGAGGGCGCGAAGGCGGACGTCCGGCGCAAGGTCAAGGAGGGCGGAGAGCGCGAGATGCGCCAGATCCGCGACCGGGCCCAGCGCGAGATCGACCGCCTGGACGAGGTGCTGGACACCTTCCGCAAGCTGGACTCGAAGCAGCTGGTCACCGACGAGCTGCTCTACCGTGAGCTGCGCGACCGGTTCGGCGAGTACTTCACCGGGGGCATGGGCGCCGAGGCGATCAAGGCCCTGGTGCAGAACATGGACCTCGAGGCCGAGGCGGAGAACCTGCGGGAGACCATCCGCACCGGTAAGGGGCAGCGGAAGATCCGGGCGCTCAAGCGGCTCAAGGTCGTCGCGGCGTTCCAGAACACCCGCAACTCGCCGCTCGGCATGGTGCTCGACTGCGTACCGGTCATCCCGCCGGACCTGCGCCCGATGGTGCAGCTCGACGGTGGCCGCTTCGCGACCAGCGACCTGAACGACCTGTACCGCCGCGTGATCAACCGGAACAACCGGCTCAAGCGGCTGATCGACCTCGGTGCGCCCGAGATCATCGTCAACAACGAGAAGCGGATGCTGCAGGAGGCCGTCGACGCGCTGTTCGACAACGGCCGCCGCGGCCGGCCGGTCACCGGCCCGGGTAACCGTCCGCTGAAGTCGCTGTCCGACATGCTCAAGGGCAAGCAGGGTCGGTTCCGTCAGAACCTGCTGGGCAAGCGCGTCGACTACTCCGGCCGTTCGGTCATCGTGGTCGGCCCGAAGCTCAAGCTGCACCAGTGCGGTCTGCCCAAGCAGATGGCGCTGGAGCTGTTCAAGCCGTTCGTGATGAAGCGGCTGGTCGACCTCAACCACGCGCAGAACATCAAGTCCGCCAAGCGGATGGTCGAGCGGCAGCGCCCGGTCGTGTGGGACGTGCTGGAAGAGGTCATCGGCGAGCACCCGGTGCTGCTCAACCGGGCGCCCACCCTGCACCGACTCGGCATCCAGGCCTTCGAGCCGCAGCTGGTCGAGGGCAAGGCCATCCAGATCCACCCGCTGGTCTGCACCGCGTTCAACGCCGACTTCGACGGTGACCAGATGGCGGTGCACGTGCCGCTGTCCGCCGAGGCCCAGGCCGAGGCGCGGATCCTGATGCTGTCGTCGAACAACATCCTCAAGCCGGCCGACGGCAAGCCGGTCACCATGCCCACCCAGGACATGGTCATCGGGCTCTACCACCTGACCCACCTCACCACCGGTGAGCGCGGGGAGGGCCGGGCGTTCAGCTCGGACGCCGAGGCGCGGATGGCGTACGACAACGGCGAGCTGCACCTGCAGGCACCGGTCAAGATCCGGCTGCGGGACGTGGTCGAGGTGGACAACGGCGCCGGTGGGCAGCCGTGGACCGCGCCCGAGGGCTGGGTTCCCGGTGAGCCGTTGAGCGTGGAGACCACGCTCGGCCGGGTGCTGTTCAACGAGACCCTGCCGCAGGGCTACCGGTTCGTGAACTACGAGATCCGCAAGGGTCAGCTCTCCGCGATCGTCAACGACCTCGCCGAGCGGTTCCCGAAGGTGGCCCTGGCTGCCACCCTGGACGGGCTCAAGGAGGCCGGTTTCCACTGGGCCACCTGGTCCGGCGTGACCATCGGCATGGAGGACGTCATCGCTCCGCCGCGCAAGCGGGAGATCCTGGAGCGGTACGAGAAGGAAGCCGACCGGATCGACAAGCAGTACCAGCGTGGTCTGATGACCGCCGAGGAGCGTCGCGGCGAGCTCATCGAGATCTGGACCAAGGCGACCAACGAGGTCGCCAAGGAGATGGACACCGCGCTGCCGCAGGAGAACCCGCTGTGGAAGATGATCAACTCGGGTGCTCGCGGTAACCTGCTCCAGCTCCGGCAGATCGCGGCGATCCGTGGTCTGGTGGCCAACCCCAAGGGCGAGATCATCCCGCGGCCGATCAAGGCCAGCTACCGGGAGGGTCTGTCCGTGCTGGAGTACTTCATCTCCACGCACGGTGCCCGTAAGGGTCTCGCCGACACCGCCCTGCGTACCGCCGACTCGGGTTACCTGACCCGGCGTCTGGTGGACGTCTCGCAGGACGTCATCATCCGCGAGGAGGACTGCGGCACCGACCGGGCCATCCCGATGCAGGTCGGTCAGCACCTCGACGGCCGGCTGGTGGTGCACGAGCACGCCGAGACGAGCGTGCACGCCCGTACCCTCGCCGACGACATCAAGGGGCCGGACGGCACCGTCGTCGCCGAGCGCGGCGCGGACATCAACTCGATCCTGGTCGACAAGATCGTCGCCGCCGGGGTCGACGGTGTCCGGGTCCGCAGCGTGCTCACCTGCGAGTCGAAGCTGGGCGTCTGCGGTGCGTGCTACGGGCGCTCGCTGCCGACCGGCAAGATCGTGGACGTCGGCGAGGCGGTCGGCATCATCGCCGCCCAGTCGATCGGTGAGCCGGGTACGCAGCTGACGATGCGTACCTTCCACACCGGTGGTGTCGCGGGTGAGGACATCACCCAGGGTCTGCCGCGTGTCCAGGAGATCTTCGAGGCCCGGATCCCGAAGGGCAAGGCGCCGATCGCCGACACCCCCGGCCGGATCCGGATCGAGGACGGCGAGCGGTCGCGCAAGATCGTCGTGATCCCGGACGACGGCAGCGACGAGATCGTGTACGACAAGATCTCGAAGCGGGTCCGGCTGCGGGCGCACGACGGCGACCACGTCGAGGTCGGCGAGAAGCTCACCGAGGGCACCATCGACCCGCACGAGCTGCTGCGCATCCTCGGCCCGCGCGCGGTCCAGGTCCACCTGACCCAGGAGGTCCAGGAGGTCTACCGCTCGCAGGGTGTGCTCATCCACGACAAGCACATCGAGATCATCATTCGCCAGATGCTCAAGCGGGTGACGGTCATCGACTCCGGCTCGACCGAGTTCCTGCCGGGTGTGCTGGTCGACCGGGCGCTGTTCGAGTCGGAGAACCGCCGGCTCGTCGGCGAGGGCGGCGAGCCCGCAGCCGGTCGTCCGGTGCTGATGGGTATCACCAAGGCCTCGCTGGCCACCGACTCCTGGCTCTCGGCGGCCTCCTTCCAGGAGACCACTCGGGTGCTGACCGACGCGGCGATCCACGCCCGCAGCGACTCGCTGATCGGTCTCAAGGAGAACGTGATCATCGGTAAGCTCATCCCGGCCGGTACCGGCATCAGCAAGTACCGCAACGTCCGGGTCGAGCCGACCGAGGAGGCGAAGGCCAAGGTCTACTCGATGACCGGCTACCCGGAGACCGACTACGGTTTCGGGCCGGCCAGTGGCCAGGCGGTTCCGCTGGACGACTTCGACTTCGGGTCGTACCGCTAGGACCGTGTGACGTGGGAGGCCCCCGGCATCTGCCGGGGGCCTCCTCGTGTCCGTACCCGCCGCTCCGCCGCACGGCGAGACCCGGGCAGGCATCATGTGCTCATGACGATCGCACCCGGACCGACGCCGACCGCGTCGGCGCCACGTCATCCGCTCGACCCCGATCCGGTCCGGGCGACCAAGGCCCGCGCGGTGTTCGCGCTCGGGCTGATGGGGGCGATGACCGGCCTGCTGCTGGGCGGGGTGATCCCCGCGACGGTCGCGCTGCACCTGGCGCGGCAGGCGCGCCGGGAGGCGTACGCCTCGGGTGGTTTCCTGACCGGCGCGGCCTGGCTGCGTCGCGGTGAACGGTTGGCCTGGACGGGGCTGGCGCTGGTCGCGGTGAGTGTGGTGGCGCTTCTGGTGATCGGCGTGGTCCGGCTCGCCGAGGCACCCTACGGGCAGGACTTCGCCCCCACCGTCGACTGACCGGGTCGTCGCGGGCATCGCGCCGGGCACGGTGGGCTGACCCGCGACGGTAGCCTGACGGTGTCCGTCGCGCCGCGGTGGACGCGGCCGATGAGGAGGAGATCCCGTGACGGAACCGGCGCGCCCCGAGGGCGGCGAGTCCGCCCAGCCCACTTCCGGGCGCCCGGACGACGCGGTCGGGGAGCAACCGGGGGAGCAGCTACGGTCCGGACCCGCGCCGGAGCCTCCCGCGCCGCCCCCGCCGTCCGGGTACGCGTCGGCATACGCCCCGCCGTCGAGTCCGCCGCCCGGCTTCGGTGTGTCGCCGGGCTCGCCACCTGGCGGTGTCGGCCCCGGTCCATCGCCGGAGAGTCCGCCGTCCGGCCCGCCTGCCATCGGTGCTCTGTACGGTTCGCCGCCGGGAAGCCCACCGTCCGGTGCTGCCACGTACGGCGCTGCTCCCGGTTCGGCTCCGGGGAGTCCGCCCGGCCCGCCTGCCGGCGGCGCCGCCTCCGGTTGGCCGCCGGGAGGTTCGTCGGCCGGTTCGCCCGGCTTCGGTGTCGACGTCGGCTCGGCCCCGGGTGGTCCCTCGTCCGGTGCGCCCTTCGGGCCCGTTCCGTTCGGGCCGTCGGCGGGTCCGCCCGCAACGCCTCCCGGCTTCGGGCCGCCCCACGGCCCGCCGCCGTCCGGGCCGCCGGCCGGCCCGGGATACGGCGCGCCGCCCGTTCCCGGCGGCCCTGGAACGGGCTGGGGTGCGCCGGCGTCCGTGCCGCCGCCGCAGGACCGACCCCGGCCGCCCAAGCGAGTCGAGTCGGTGCCCGGTACCCCGTTCGCGACGGTGCACCTGGACGTCCCCCCGGTCACGTCGGGGCTGGCGGTCGGCTCGCTGGTGGCCGGCATCACCTCGATCCTGATCTCGTTCCTCACCATCTGCATCGGCGCGGTCGGAGGCGGCACGGGTGGGGGAGCCTGGGCGGCCGGTGCCTTTGCCGTACTGGGCAGCCTGACCGGTGTCGGTGCCGTGGTGGCCGGCCTGCTCGGCCTCCGGCAGATCCGCCGCCCGGCGGCTCCGCCGGCGGTCCGGTTCACCGGCCGTGGCGTGGCGATCGCCGGGATCAGCTGCGGTGGTGCCGGTCTCCTGCTCTGCCTGTCGGGCCTGGGGCTGGCACTGCTGCTGACGCTGGCCTGAGATCCGGCCCACGTCGTCGGATCGGAACGAGCGAGCGGGCGCCGGATACCGATCGGTCCCGCCCAGGGGCTACCGGTCCGGTTTCCGGCGGAGCCGGTACACTTGTCGTCGTAGGTGCCCATCACAGGCGTGAGGCGTGACGAGCCCAGCCGGCGAGCAGTGAGAAGTCCGGCGGGTCATCCGTTTTGACCTGCACGGCTGTGGTAGGTACTCTTTCCCCTTGCGCCCGGGCTTGCCCGGGCAACTCGTGCGTGCGCGGGATCCGGTGATACCGGCATCCGAACAGCGGCACGACTGAGCCAGAAGACCCGGCGGCGGAGATCCGCGTGCCGGTGACAAACCCGGAGCCATCGCGTGAGCGTCGGAACCGGGACCGTGCTCGGGCGACACGCCCGACCGCGGGTGCCGGGACCGCCGCGAGGCGGACCTGGTCGGAATGTAGGAGGGTCGGTCATCAGGCCGACCGAGCGAGCGCGGCCGCGTGAGCGGCCGAAGGGAGCGGAGAAACCCGGTGCCCACGATCCAGCAGCTGGTCCGCAAGGGCCGCCAGGCCAAGACGAGTAAGACCAAGACCCCGGCGCTGAAGGGTTCCCCTCAGCGGCGCGGCGTGTGCACCCGCGTGTACACCACCACTCCCAAGAAGCCGAACTCCGCGCTGCGCAAGGTCGCTCGTGTGAAGCTCAGCAGCCAGATCGAGGTGACCGCCTACATCCCGGGCGTGGGTCACAACCTGCAGGAGCACTCGATCGTGCTCGTCCGTGGCGGCCGGGTGAAGGACCTCCCCGGCGTGCGTTACAAGATCGTCCGCGGTTCGCTGGACACCCAGGGTGTCCGTAACCGCAAGCAGGCGCGCAGCCGCTACGGCGCGAAGAAGGAGAAGAGCTGACATGCCGCGTAAGGGACCCGCTCCGCGGAAGCCGCTGGTCGCTGACCCGGTGTACAACTCGCCGTTGGTCACCCAGCTGGTGAACAAGATCCTCCTGCGCGGCAAGCGCCAGCTCGCCGAGCGCGTGGTGTACGCGGCCCTGGAGGGCTGCCGGGAGAAGTCCGGCACCGACCCGGTCGTCACGCTCAAGCGCGCGATGGACAACGTCAAGCCGACTCTGGAAGTCCGCAGCCGCCGTGTCGGTGGCGCGACCTACCAGGTGCCGGTCGAGGTCCGTCCGGCCCGGGCGACCACGCTGGGCCTGCGCTGGCTGGTCACGTACTCCCGCGCCCGGCGCGAGAAGACCATGGTCGAGCGGCTGATGAACGAGCTGCTGGACGCGAGCAACGGCCTCGGTGCCGCCGTCAAGCGGCGCGAGGACACGCACAAGATGGCGGAGTCCAACAAGGCCTTCGCGCACTACCGCTGGTAACAGCTTGGTCCCGGTGCCCACCCGGTGCCGGGACCGCCACCAGTTGTGTCGAGACGACGATAAGTAGGGATTGAAGTGGCCGCCGCAGACGCGCTCGCCAACGTACGCAACATCGGCATCATGGCGCACATCGATGCCGGTAAGACCACTACCACCGAGCGAATCCTGTTCTACACCGGTATCACGTACAAGATCGGTGAGGTCCACGAGGGCGCTGCCGTCATGGACTGGATGGAGCAGGAGCAGGAACGCGGTATCACCATCACTTCCGCCGCCACGAAGTGCGAGTGGAAGGGCCACACGATCCAGATCATCGACACGCCCGGCCACGTCGACTTCACGGTCGAGGTGGAGCGGTCGCTGCGTGTCCTGGACGGTGCGGTCGCGGTCTACGACGGCGTGGCCGGCGTGGAGCCGCAGACGGAGAACGTCTGGCGTCAGGCGGACAAGTACAACGTCCCCCGGATGTGTTTCGTCAACAAGCTGGACCGTACCGGCGCGGACTTCTTCCGCTGCGTGCAGATGATGATCGACCGGCTGAACGCCACCCCGCTGGTGCTCCAGATCCCGATCGGCGCCGAGAGCGACTTCATCGGCGTGGTCGACCTGGTCGAGATGCGTGCCCTCACCTGGCGTGGCGAGACCCAGAAGGGTGAGGACTACGCGGTCGAGGAGATCCCGGCCGACCTCGCCGACTCCGCCGCCGAGTGGCGCGAGAAGCTGATGGAGACCCTCGCCGACGTCGACGACTCGGTGATGGAGAAGTACCTGGAGGGCGAGGAGATCTCCGTCGAGGAGATCAAGGCCGCCATCCGTCGGGCCACCATCGGCGGCAAGGCCAACCCGGTCCTCACCGGCACCGCGTTCAAGAACAAGGGCATCCAGCCGATGCTGGACGCGGTCGTCGCGTACCTGCCGTCGCCGCTGGACATCCCGGCGATCGAGGGCACCGCCACCGACGGAGAGACCCCGCTGCTGCGTAAGCCGGCGGTGTCCGAGCCGTTCTCCGGTCTGGCCTTCAAGATCCAGACGGACAAGCACCTCGGCAAGCTCACCTACGTGCGGATCTACTCCGGCACGCTCGAGTCCGGCTCCCAGGTGGTCAACTCCACCAAGGACCGCAAGGAGCGGATCGGCAAGATCTACCAGATGCACGCCAACAAGCGGGAAGAGCGCGGCTCGGCCCAGGCTGGCGACATCATCGCGGTGCAGGGTCTCAAGCAGACCACCACCGGCGACACCCTGTGCGACCCGGCGAACCCGGTCATCCTGGAGTCGATGACCTTCCCGGAGCCGGTCATCGAGGTCGCCATCGAGCCGAAGACCAAGGCCGACCAGGAGAAGCTCAGCACCGCCATCCAGCGGCTGGCCGAGGAGGACCCGACCTTCCGCGTCAAGCTGGACGACCAGACCGGTCAGACGGTCATCTCCGGCATGGGCGAGCTGCACCTGGACATCCTGGTCGACCGGATGCGCCGCGAGTTCAACGTCGAGGCCAACATCGGTAAGCCGCAGGTGGCGTACCGCGAGACCATCCGCCGCAAGGTGGACAAGGTCGAGTACACCCACAAGAAGCAGACCGGTGGTTCCGGCCAGTACGCCCGGGTGATCGTCAGCCTGGAGCCGCTGCCGCTGGGCAACGACGCGCCGACCTACGAGTTCGCCAACGGCGTGACCGGTGGCCGCATCCCCCGGGAGTTCATCCCGTCGGTGGACGCGGGTGCGCAGGACGCCATGCAGTACGGCATCCTCGCCGGCTTCCCGCTGGTGGGCATCAAGCTCACCCTGCTGGACGGCCAGTACCACGAGGTCGACTCGTCGGAAATGGCATTCAAGATCGCCGGCTCGATGGTGATGAAGGACGCGGCCCGCAAGGCCGACCCCGCACTGCTCGAGCCGATGATGGCTGTTGAGGTCACCACTCCTGAGGAGAACATGGGTGACGTCATCGGCGACCTCAACTCCCGCCGCGGCATCATTCAGGCGATGGAGGAGCGCAGTGGCGCCCGCGTCGTCCGTGCTCTGGTGCCGTTGTCGGAGATGTTCGGCTACGTCGGCGACCTGCGGTCGAAGACCCAGGGCCGGGCTAGCTACAGCATGCAGTTCGACTCCTACGCCGAGGTCCCGTCCTCGGTCGCCAAGGAGATCATCGCCAAGGCGACGGGTGAGTGACACTCACCTGAGCTGATCCGAGGTGGTCGCGGGAGGATTCCCCGACTGCGACCACCTCGGTCGGATTGTGTGAATTCCGGGCCTGTAGGCTTCATCGCCGCAGAACCCACAAAGCTCTCCGGCCGTCAGGTCGGAAAGGCTGTCGACAGAGTCCTAAGCGCCGACCTGGCGCACCGGGGCGAACGAACCAAGAAGTCCACAGGAGGACACCAGTGGCGAAGGCGAAGTTCGAGCGGACTAAGCCGCACGTCAACATCGGCACCATTGGTCACATCGACCACGGTAAGACGACGCTGACGGCGGCCATCACCAAGGTCCTGCACGACCAGTACCCGGACCTGAACCCGTACACGCCGTTCGACGAGATCGACAAGGCGCCGGAGGAGAAGGCCCGCGGCATCACGATCTCGATCGCGCACGTCGAGTACCAGACCGAGGCGCGGCACTACGCGCACGTCGACTGCCCCGGTCACGCCGACTACATCAAGAACATGATCACCGGTGCCGCCCAGATGGACGGCGCGATCCTGGTGGTCGCGGCGACCGACGGCCCGATGCCGCAGACCCGCGAGCACGTGCTGCTGGCCCGCCAGGTCGGCGTGCCGTACATCGTCGTGGCGCTGAACAAGAGCGACATGGTCGACGACGAGGAGCTCCTGGAGCTCGTCGAGCTCGAGGTCCGCGAGCTGCTCTCGGCTCAGGAGTACCCGGGTGACGACCTGCCGGTCGTCCAGGTCTCCGCGCTGAAGGCCCTCGAGGGCGACCCGGTCTGGACCGAGAAGCTGCTCGAGCTGATGAGCGCGGTCGACACCGCGATCCCGCAGCCGGAGCGCGAGACCGAGAAGCCGTTCCTCATGCCCGTCGAGGACGTCTTCACCATCACCGGTCGGGGTACCGTGGTCACCGGTCGTGTCGAGCGTGGCGTGCTGCTCCCGAACGAGGACGTCGAGGTCGTCGGCATCCGCGAGAAGGGCTTCAAGACCAAGGTCACCGCGATCGAGATGTTCCGGAAGACCCTGGACGACGCCCGCGCAGGCGAGAACGTCGGTCTGTTGCTGCGGGGCACCAAGCGCGAGGACGTCGAGCGCGGCATGGTGGTCGTCAAGCCGGGCAGCAGCACCCCGCACACGGAGTTCGAGGCGACCGTCTACATCCTCTCCAAGGAGGAGGGTGGCCGGCACACCCCGTTCTTCCAGAACTACCGTCCGCAGTTCTACTTCCGGACCACGGATGTCACCGGTGTCGTCACCCTCCCCGAGGGCACCGAGATGGTCATGCCTGGCGACAACACCACGATGACCGTGAAGCTGATCCAGCCCATCGCGATGGAGGACAACCTCAAGTTCGCGATCCGGGAGGGTGGCCGTACGGTCGGCGCGGGTCGCGTCACCAAGATCATCAAGTGAGCTGGGTAACCCCGATTAGACCCGCCGCCGGTCGTGCGGCATACTAGTCAGGTTGCGTAACGACAGTTCGCTGCCTGTGTTCGGCTCACGCCGAACCTCCGGGTAGGCAGAACAGTCGGGCGTGGGGTGGTTGGCGGCCCGGCCGCCAACCACCCTCGCGCGGCGTTCAGGTCGCGGTAGCGCGATCGGCGCCTGGACCCACCGCGGTCAGGATCGCTCCGGAATCTCGGGGCGGAGCCTGGCCACAGGGCGCGACACGCCCGACCGCGGGGGTGGGCGAAGAGGGCCTGTACCAGCCGGTACAGGCACCCGCAACACAGCGGCATCGAGAGAAGGAACAGAAGCCACCATGGCGGGACAGAAGATCCGCATCCGGCTCAAGGCCTATGACCACGAGGTCGTCGACTCCTCGGCTCGGAAGATCGTCGAGACGGTGACGCGTACCGGGGCGCAGGTCGCTGGCCCGGTGCCGCTGCCCACGGAGATCAACCGTTTCTGCGTCATCCGCTCGCCGCACAAGTACAAGGACTCGCGCGAGCACTTCGAGATGCGTACGCACAAGCGGCTGATCGACATCATCGACCCGACCCCGAAGACGGTCGACTCGCTCATGCGCCTCGACCTGCCGGCTGGCGTCGACATCGAGATCAAGCTGTAGGGACCGGACACATGGACAGGCAAGTTAAGGGGATCCTGGGCGCAAAGCTCGGCATGACCCAGGTCTGGGACAACAACAAGGTTGTCCCGGTGACCGTGGTTCAGGCCGGCCCCTGCGTCATCACCCAGGTTCGTGACGCCGACAAGGACGGTTACTCCGCGGTCCAGCTGGCGTACGGGACGATCGACCCGCGCAAGGCCAAGAAGCCGCTGCGTGGGCACTACGCCAAGGCCGACGTGGCGCCGCGCCGGCACATCGTCGAGCTGCGCACCGCCGACGCCGGCGACTACTCGCTCGGCCAGGAGGTCACGGTCGAGGAGTTCCCGGTCGGCGTCTCGATCGACGTCACCGGCAAGACCAAGGGCAAGGGCTACGCCGGCCCGATGAAGCGGCACGGCTTCCACGGCCTGCGCGCCAGCCACGGTGTCGAGCGCAAGCACCGCTCCCCGGGCTCCATCGGGGCCTGCGCCACCCCGGGTCGCGTCTTCAAGGGCACCCGGATGGCCGGCCGCATGGGTGGCGTGCGCTACACCGTGCAGAATCTGACCGTTCAGGCGGTCGACACCGAGAACAACCTCCTGCTCGTCCGCGGCGCCATCCCCGGCCCGAAGGGCGCGCTGGTCCTGGTCCGCACCGCGGCCAAGACCAAGGCGAAGAAGGGCGGTGTGGCCAAGTGACCACCGTTGACGTCCTGACCTCCGAAGGCACCAAGAGCGGCTCGGTCGAGCTGCCCGCCGACATCTTCGATGTGCAGGCCAACGTCCCGCTGATGCACCAGGTCGTGGTGGCGCAGCTGGCGGCGGCCCGGCAGGGCACCCACAAGACCAAGACCCGCGGCGAGGTCGCCGGCGGCGGCAAGAAGCCGTACAAGCAGAAGGGCACCGGTCGGGCCCGGCAGGGTTCGATCCGCGCGCCGCAGTTCGCCGGCGGTGGCGTGGTGCACGGCCCGGTGCCGCGCGACTACAGCCAGCGCACCCCCAAGAAGATGAAGGCCGCCGCGCTGCGTGGCGCCCTCTCCGACCGGGCGCGCGCCGGGCAGGTGCACGTCGTCGAGGCGTTCGTCTCGGGTGAGAAGCCGTCGACCAAGGCCGCGCTGGCCACGCTCGCGAAGCTGAGCGAGGCCCGTCGGGTGCTGGTCGTGCTGAGCAGCAGCGACGAGCTGAACTGGGTGTCGCTGCGCAACGAGCCGCGGGTGCACCTGATCGAGGCCGGCCAGCTCAACACGTACGACGTGCTGGTGGCCGACGACGTGGTCTTCACCAAGGAGGCCCTGGACGAGTTCCTGGGCGTTCCCGCCGAGACCACCGAGGAGGGTGGCAAGTGAGCACGATCGCCGACCCGCGCGACATCATCGTGGCGCCGGTCGTCTCGGAGAAGAGCTACAGCGAGCTGAACCGGAACTGGTACACCTTCCTGGTGCACCCGGACGCGAACAAGACCGCGATCAAGATCGCCATCGAGCAGATCTTCAACGTCCGCGTCCTGACGGTCAACACGCTCAACCGCGAGGGCAAGCGCAAGCGGACCCGTACCGGGTTCGGCAAGCGCAAGGACACCAAGCGGGCGATGGTGAAGCTGGCTGAGGGAGACCGCATCGAGGCCTTCGGCGGCCCGGTCAGCTGAGGGGTGTAGACAATGGCTATCCGTAAGTACAAGCCGACGACGCCGGGCCGGCGTGGCTCGAGCGTCGCCGACTTCGCCGAGATCACCCGGTCGACGCCGGAGAAGTCGCTGCTGGCCCCGCTGCCGAAGAAGGGCGGCCGGAACGCCCACGGGCGGATCACCGCCCGGCACCAGGGTGGCGGCCACAAGCGCCAGTACCGGCTGATCGACTTCAAGCGGGTCGACAAGGACGGCGTGCCGGCCAAGGTCGCGCACATCGAGTACGACCCGAACCGCACCGCGCGCATCGCGCTGCTGCACTACGCCGACGGCGAGAAGCGGTACATCCTCGCGCCGAAGGACCTCAAGCAGGGCGACGCGGTGGAGTCGGGTCCGGGCGCGGACATCAAGCCCGGCAACAACCTGCCGCTGCGCAACATCCCGGTCGGTACCACGATCCACAACGTGGAGCTGCGTCCGGGTGGCGGCGCCAAGCTGGCCCGCTCGGCCGGCGTCGGCATCCAGCTGCTCGGCCGGGAGGGCGCGTACGCGACCCTGCGTATGCCGTCGGGTGAGATCCGTCGTGTCGACGTGCGCTGCCGCGCCAGCGTCGGCGAGATCGGCAACGCCGACCAGTCAAACATCAACTGGGGCAAGGCCGGCCGGATGCGGTGGAAGGGCAAGCGCCCGACCGTCCGTGGTGTGGCCATGAACCCGGTCGACCACCCGCACGGTGGTGGCGAGGGCAAGACCTCCGGTGGTCGCCACCCGGTCAACCCGCAGGGTAAGCCCGAGGGCCGCACCCGTCGTAAGGGCCAGCCGAGTGACCGGCTGATCGTCCGCCGCCGCTACGCCACGCGTAAGCGCGGCTGAGGGAGATAAGACATGCCTCGCAGCCTGAAGAAGGGCCCGTTCATCGACGACCACCTGCTCAAGAAGGTGGAGACGCAGAACGAGAAGGGCTCGAAGAACGTCATCAAGACCTGGTCGCGCCGCTCCACGATCATCCCGGACATGCTCGGGCACACGATCGCGGTGCACGACGGACGCAAGCACGTCCCCGTGTTCGTGACCGAGGCGATGGTCGGGCACAAGCTCGGCGAGTTCGCGTTGACCCGTACGTTCAAGGGTCACGAGAAGGACGACCGGAAGAGCCGCCGGCGCTGACGCCGCGGGCATACGGATAGAGGATCAAGGGGTTACAGCGATGCCAGGAAAGGGCGACGCTCCGGTGCTTCCGGGCGCGCGGGCGATTGCGCGACACGTGCGCATCTCGCCGATGAAGGCGCGCCGGGTGGTCAACCTCGTCCGCGGCCTGCCCGCGAAGGAGGCGCTCACGGTGCTGCAGTTCGCGCCGCAGGCGGCGAGCGAGCAGGTGTACAAGGTGCTCGCGAGCGCGATCGCCAACGCGGAGAACAACGAGCGGCTGGACCCCGACGCGTTGCTCGTCAGCGAGGCGTTCGTGGACGAGGGCCCGACCATGAAGCGGTTCCAGCCTCGGGCTCAGGGCCGGGCGTACCGGATCCGCAAGCGCACCTGCCACATCACGGTGGCGGTCGAGGCGGTCGCGCCGGCCGCGCCGAAGAAGTCGGCGAAGAAGTCGGCCCCGGCCAAGCAGACCGAGCCGGCCGAGACGCAGAGCAACACGGAGGGCGCCGAGTAATGGGTCAGAAGGTTCACCCGCACGGGTTCCGGCTCGGCATCTCGACCGACTGGAAGTCCCGCTGGTTCGCGGACAAGCTCTACAAGGACTACATCGGCGAGGATGTCAAGATCCGCCGGATGATGTCCAAGGGCCTGGAGCGCGCCGGCATTTCCAAGGTCGACATCGAGCGCACCCGCGACCGGGTCCGCGTCGACATCCACACCGCCCGGCCGGGCATCGTCATCGGCCGTAAGGGTGCGGAGGCCGACCGGATCCGCGGCGAGCTGGAGAAGCTCACCGGCAAGCAGGTGCAGCTCAACATCATCGAGGTGAAGAACCCCGAGTCGGACGCGCAGCTGGTCGCCCAGGGCGTCGCCGAGCAGCTCTCCAGCCGGGTCAGCTTCCGCCGCGCGATGCGCAAGGCGATGCAGTCGGCGATGAAGAACCCGATGTGCAAGGGCATCCGGGTGCAGGTCTCGGGTCGCCTCGGCGGCGCCGAGATGAGCCGCACGGAGTTCTACCGCGAGGGTCGGGTTCCGCTGCACACGCTGCGGGCCAACATCGAGTACGGCTTCTTCGAGGCCCGTACCACCTTCGGCCGCATCGGCGTGAAGGTCTGGATCTACAAGGGCGACGCGGTGCCGGGTCGGGAGACCCCGACCGAGGCTCCGTCGCGCCCGCGCCGGGAGCGCGGTGACCGCCCCGAGCGGCCGCGTCGTGGTCGGTCCGGTTCGTCCGGCACGACCTCCGGTGGCACCGAGGCCGGCCGCGCTGCCGCGACGACCGTCGCGCAGCAGGCCGAGACGCCGAGCGGCGAGCCGGTGGACGCGTCCGCCGTCGCCGCCGCGGCAGAAACGCAGCAGGAGGGCTGACAGATGCTGATGCCGCGCAAGCCCCCGAAGGGCTTCCGCAAGCCGCACCACCCGGACCGCAGCGGCGCGTCCAAGGGCGGCAACCGGGTGGTGTTCGGCGAGTTCGGAATCCAGGCTCTCGAGCCGGCGTACGTGACCAACCGGCAGATCGAGTCGGCGCGTATCGCGATGACCCGCCACATCAAGCGTGGCGGCAAGGTCTGGATCACCATCTTCCCGGACCAGGCCCTCACCAAGAAGCCGGCCGAAACCCGGATGGGTTCCGGTAAGGGCTCGCCGGAGTGGTGGGTCGCCAACGTCAAGCCGGGGCGGGTCCTCTTCGAGATGTCCTTCCCCAACGAGCAGATCGCGCGAGAGGCGATGCGTCGCGCGATCCACAAGCTCCCGATGAAGTGCCGCATTGTGACGCGCGAAGTGGGTGAATCCTGATGGCAGCGGGCGTTAAGGCCTCCGAGCTGCGTGAGCTCTCCGAGGAGGAGCTGGTCACGAAGCTGCGCGAGGCCAAGGCGGAGCTGTTCAACCTCCGCGTGCAGGCCGCAACCGGTCAGCTGGACAACAACCGGCGGCTGCAGGTCATCCGTCGGGAGATCGCCCGGATCTACACGATCATGCGTGAGCGCGAGCTGGGGCTCTCGGCCGCGCCGACTGAGGTGACTGCTTCATGAGCGAGAACACGACCGCCACCGCGCAGCGTGGCCGCCGTAAGGTCCGTGAGGGCCTCGTGGTCAGCGACAAGATGGACAAGACCGTCGTGGTCGAGGTCGAGGACCGGGTCAAGCACGCGCTGTACGGCAAGATCATGCGCCGTACCAGCAAGCTGAAGGTCCACGACGAGCAGAACTCCGCCGGTGTCGGCGACCGCGTCCTGATCATGGAGACCCGGCCGCTGTCCGCCACCAAGCGGTGGCGAATCGTGGAGATCCTCGAGAAGGCCAAGTAGCGAAGGCTCGAGCTCGGCCGAGATCGGTCGGGCGCAGGTTCCGCCAGGCTCCGGCCGCCCCGGCGGCCGGAGAACCGGCAGACATAGGAGATAGACGTGATTCAGCAGGAGTCGCGACTGCGCGTCGCCGACAACACGGGTGCCCGGGAGATCCTGTGCATCCGGGTTCTCGGTGGCTCCGGTCGGCGCTACGCGAGCATCGGCGACGTCATCGTGGCGACCGTCAAGGACGCGATCCCGGGTGCCGGTGTCAAGAAGGGCGACGTGGTCAAGGCCGTCATCGTCCGTACCGCCAAGGAGCGGCGGCGGCCGGACGGGTCGTACATCCGCTTCGACGAGAACGCCGCCGTCATCATCAAGGACGGTGGGGACCCGCGCGGTACCCGTATCTTCGGCCCGGTCGGTCGTGAGCTGCGGGACAAGCGGTTCATGAAGATCATTTCTCTCGCGCCGGAGGTGTTGTGACCGTGAAGGTCAAGAAGGGCGACACGGTCGTCGTCATCGCCGGCAAGGACAAGGGCGCCAAGGGCAAGGTCATCGCGGCCTACCCGCGGCAGGACAAGGTCCTGGTCGAGGGCGTGAACCGGGTCAAGAAGCACACCCGCATCAGCACCACTCAGCGTGGCGCCAAGACCGGTGGCATCGTCACCCAGGAGGCCCCGATCCACGTCTCGAACGTGATGGTCGTGGACTCCGACGGCAAGCCGACCCGCGTCGGCTACCGGATCGACGACAACGGCCAGAAGGTCCGCATCGCGCGTAGCACCGGTAAGGACCTGTGATGACCACGGCTACCGAAACCAAGACCATGCCGCGCCTCAAGGAGCGGTACCGCAACGAGATCGTGGCCCAGCTGCGCGAGCAGCACGAGTACGGCAACCCGATGCAGGTGCCGCGGCTCGTCAAGATCGTCGTGAACATGGGCGTCGGCGAGGCCGCTCGGGACGCCAAGCTCATCGACGGCGCGGTCCGCGACCTGGCCACCATCACCGGCCAGAAGCCGCAGGTCCGGCGGGCGACCAAGTCCATCGCGCAGTTCAAGCTCCGCGAGGGCATGCCGATCGGCGCGAAGGTGACCCTGCGCGGCGACCGGATGTGGGAGTTCCTGGACCGGCTGCTCTCCATCGCGCTGCCGCGTATCCGTGACTTCCGCGGCCTGGACGGGCGCAAGCTCGACGGGCACGGCAACTACACGTTCGGTCTGACCGAGCAGTCGGTGTTCCACGAGATCGACCAGGACAAGATCGATCGCCAGCGGGGCATGGACATCACGGTGGTGACCACCGCCACGACCGACGACGAGGGCCGGGCGCTGCTGAAGCTCCTGGGCTTCCCGTTCAAGGAGAACTGAGATGGCCAAGAAGGCGCTGATCCTCAAGGCGGCCGCGAAGCCGAAGTTCTCGGTTCGCGCCTACACCCGCTGCCAGCGGTGCGGGCGTCCCAAGGCGGTCTACCGCAAGTTCGGGCTCTGCCGGGTGTGCATCCGGGAGATGGCCCACCGCGGTGAGCTGCCCGGCGTGTCCAAGGCTTCCTGGTAATAGCCCGGCGCGCTTCGGCGTATCAGCTGGACTGTCTCTTCGCCGTAGGCCTGCGCGAGTCGCGGGAACCCCGGCGAGAAAGGTTGACGAGTTTTCATGACGATGACCGACCCCATCGCAGACATGCTCACGCGTCTGCGTAACGCCAACCAGGCGTACCACGACCGGGTGACGATGCCCTACTCGAAGATCAAGGCCAACATCGCCGAGGTCCTCAAGTCCGAGGGTTACATCGCCACCTGGGCGGTCGAGGAGCCCGAAGAGGGCGCCGTCGGCAAGCGACTGGTCGTCGAGCTGAAGTACGGCCAGAACCGGGAGCGGAGCCTGGCCGGTATCAAGCGCGTCTCCAAGCCCGGTCTGCGGGTGTACGCCAAGTCGGACGGGCTCCCGCGGGTGCTCGGTGGGCTGGGCGTGGCGATCATTTCGACGTCCCAGGGGCTGCTCACCGACCGGCAGGCCCGCAAGCGGAGCGTTGGCGGGGAAGTCCTCGCCTTCGTCTGGTAACGGGAGACAGGTAGAAATGTCGCGAATTGGACGTAAGTCGATCCCGGTGCCCTCCGGCGTCGACGTGACGATCGACGGCCAGACCGTCAAGGTCAAGGGCCCCAAGGGCGAGCTGTCGCACACCCTGGCCGCGCCGATCACGATCGAGCGGGCCGAGGACGGGCAGCTGAGCGTCAACCGCCCGAACGACGAGCGCAAGGCCAAGGAACTGCACGGCCTGAGCCGTACCCTGGTCGCCAACATGATCGTCGGGGTCACCGAGGGCTACCGCAAGAGCCTGGAGATCGCCGGTACCGGTTACCGGGTCACCGCCAAGGGCAAGGACCTGGAGTTCGCACTCGGGTTCTCACACCCGGTGCAGGTGCAGGCGCCCGACGGCATCACCTTCACGGTGGAGAAGCCGACGCTGTTCCACGTGGCCGGTATCGACAAGCAGCTCGTCGGTGAGGTCGCCGCCAACATCCGGAAGATCCGCCCGCCGGAGCCCTACAAGGGCAAGGGCGTGAAGTACCAGGGCGAGGTCATCCGTCGCAAGGCTGGAAAGGCAGGTAAGAAGTGAGCGCCACGCTGCTCAAGCGCCGCCGCGGTGTCGCCGCCAAGCGTGCCGTCGGGCGTGCGCGTCGGCACTTCCGGGTCCGCAAGAACGTCAGTGGCACCGCCGAGCGTCCGCGCCTGGTGGTCACCCGTTCGCTGCGGCACATCGTGGCCCAGATCGTGGACGACACCAAGGGGCACACCCTGGCGTCGGCCTCGACGCTGGACGCCTCGGTGCGCGGTACCGAGGGCGACAAGAGCGCCCTGGCCGGCAAGGTCGGCTCCCTGCTCGCCGAGCGGGCCAAGGCCGCCGGCGTCTCCAAGGTCGTCTTCGACCGCGGTGGCAACCGGTACGCGGGGCGGGTCGCCGCGCTTGCCGACGCCGCCCGCGAAGCCGGGCTCGAGTTCTGACAATCCCCGTCACGAGAGAGAAGGAAGGCTGCTGATGCCAGGTCAACAGCGCCGTGGCGGCGGGTCCGGTGGCAACGAGGGTGGTCGCCGCGACAACCGCCGTGAGGGCGGCCGCGGAAACGCGCCCGCCGAGAAGACCCCGCACCTCGAGCGGGTCGTCGCGATCAACCGCGTCGCCAAGGTCGTGAAGGGTGGTCGTCGCTTCAGCTTCACCGCCCTCGTGATCGTCGGCGACGGCGACGGCACCGTGGGCGTGGGCTACGGAAAGGCCAAGGAGGTGCCCGCGGCGATCGCCAAGGGTGTCGAGGAGGCCAAGAAGCACTTCTTCAAGGTGCCGCGGATCGGCTCGTCGATCCCGCACCCGGTCACGGGCGAGGACGCCGCCGGTGTGGTGCTGCTCAAGCCGGCCTCGGCCGGTACGGGTGTCATCGCCGGTGGTCCGGTCCGTGCCGTGTTGGAGTGCGCGGGCATCCACGACGTGCTCTCCAAGAGCCTCGGATCGTCGAACCCGATCAACATCGTGCACGCCACCGTGGCGGCCCTGAAGGGGCTGGAGTCCCCGGAGGCTGTCGCGGCGCGTCGGGGCCTGCCGGTGGAGGACGTCGCTCCGGCCGCCATGCTCGCCTCGCGGGCGGAGGTGGCCTCCTGATGGCGCGTCTCAAGGTCACCCAGCTCCGGTCCGACATCGGGACCAAGCACAACCAGCGTGAGTCGCTGCGGTCGCTCGGTCTCAAGCGGATCAACGACGTGGTGGTCAAGGAGGACCGGCCCGAGATTCGGGGCATGATCTTCAAGGTGAGCCACCTCGTGAAGGTCGAGGAGGTCGAGTAATGACGATCAAGGTCCATCACCTGCGCCCGGCACCGGGAGCCAAGACCGCGAAGACCCGTGTGGGTCGCGGTGAGGGCTCCAAGGGCAAGACCGCCGGTCGCGGTACCAAGGGTTCGAAGGCCCGGAAGAACATCCCGGCGGCGTTCGAGGGTGGGCAGATGCCCATCCACATGCGCCTGCCGAAGCTGAAGGGCTTCAAGAACAAGTTCAAGGTGGTCTTCCAGGTGGTCAACCTGGACCGCCTGGCCGAGCTGTTCCCCAACGGCGGTCAGGTCGGCCCGGCCGAGCTGGTCGAGGCCGGTGCGGTCCGCAAGGGCCAGCCGGTCAAGGTCCTCGGCACCGGGGACCTCGGCAACGTGTCGCTCCAGGTCTCGGCGCACGCGTTCAGCGCGTCGGCCAAGGAGAAGATCGCTGCCGCCGGTGGTTCGGTCACCGAGCTGTAAGCAGTACGAACGATGGCGCCCGCCAGTTGATCCCAGCTGGCGGGCGCCATGGTCTCCACGGGGCCTGTGCGCCCGGTAACATCGGATTCGGTTTATGTAGCCGGGCACATCTGCCCGGACGGGGATCGGGCTGTTAGAGTCCCTTCCCAGCCATGGATATCGGGCACCTGCCCGGCACCCACCCCAAACCGCCAGGGACGACCGGCGGCCCGCCTCGCGCAGGAGGAAGAAGTTGCTGTCCGCCTTTCTCAGTGCGTTCCGTACGCCTGACCTGCGCAAGAAGCTGCTGTTCACAGTAGGCATCATCGCGATCTACCGGCTCGGCGCGACGCTGCCCAGCCCAGGCGTGTCGTACGGCAACGTCCAGCAGTGCCTTGACACCATCGACGGCTCGACCGGGGTACTGAACCTGCTCGACCTCTTCTCCGGTGGCGCGCTGCTCCAGCTCTCGGTCTTCGCGCTGGGCATCATGCCCTACATCACCGCGTCGATCATCCTGCAGCTGCTGACAGTGGTGATCCCCCGGCTCGAGCAGCTCCGCAAGGAGGGCCAGGCCGGCCAGGCGAAGATCACCCAGTACACCCGGTACCTGACCCTGGGCCTGGGTGTCCTGCAGGCGTCCGCGTTCGTGGCGCTGGCCCGCTCCGGGCAGCTCTTCAACAACCAGTGCGACCAGTTCCCGATCATCCCCGAGGGCACCGGCATCCCGGACTGGCTGACCCTGTCCATCCTGGTGATGACGATGACCGCCGGTACCGGCGTGGTCATGTGGCTGGGCGAGCTGATCACCGACCGCGGCGTCGGCAACGGCATGTCCGTGCTGATCTTCACCTCGATCGCCGCCCGCCTCCCCAGCGAGGGCTGGCGGATCAAGGAGAGCCAGGGCTGGGCCAAGTTCTTCCTCGTCATCGCTCTGGTCCTGGTGGTCATCACCGCGGTCACCTTCATCGAGCAGGCCCAGCGCCGGATCCCGGTGCAGTACGCCAAGCGCATGATCGGCCGGCGGATGTACGGCGGCACGTCGACCTACATCCCGCTGAAGGTCAACCAGGCGGGTGTCATCCCGGTCATCTTCGGTTCGTCGCTGCTCTACCTGCCCCAGCTGGCGCTGCAGTTCTTCGACCAGAACGACCCGGGTCAGACGCAGGCGTGGATCCAGAACAACCTGGTGGACCCGACCAGCCCGATCTACATCGCGGTCTACTTCCTGCTGATCATCTTCTTCACGTACTTCTACGTCTCGATCACGTTCAACCCGACCGAGGTCGCGGACAACATGAAGAAGTACGGCGGCTTCGTGCCGGGCATCCGCCCCGGTAAGCCGACCGCCGACTACCTGGACTTCATCCTGAGCCGGATCACGCTGCCCGGGGCGCTGTACCTCGCGATCATCTCGATCCTGCCGAACTTCTTCTTCATCTGGCTGGACCGGCAGCAGTACCTCAACTTCCCGTTCGGCGGTACCGCTGTGCTGATCATGGTCGGTGTGGCTCTCGAGACCAGCAAGCAGATCGAGAGCCAACTGATGCAGCGGAACTACGAAGGGTTCCTGCGGTAGATGAGACTGGTTCTGGTTGGCCCGCCGGGGGCGGGCAAGGGAACGCAGGCGGAGTTCATCGCCGCGCACGTCTCCGTGCCGAAGATCTCGACCGGTGACATCTTCCGTGCCAACGTGTCGCAGGGCACCCCGCTCGGGGTCGAGGCCAAGCGCTACATGGACGCCGGCAAGTTGGTACCGGACGAGGTCACCATCAACATGGTGCGGGACCGGCTCGCCGAGCCGGACGCGTCCGAGGGCTTCCTGCTCGACGGGTTCCCGCGGACCACTCCGCAGGCCGCCGCGCTGGACAAGCTCCTGGCCGACCTCGGTACCGCGCTGGACGTCGTCCTGGAGCTGGTGGTCGACGACGACGAGGTGATCCGGCGGCTCTCCGGCCGGCGCACCTGCCGGGGCTGCGGCAAGATCTGGCACGTCGAGTTCGACCCGACCAGTCGGGACGGCATCTGCGACCGCTGCGGTGCCGAGCTGTTCCAGCGCGACGACGACAAGCCGGAGACCATCGCCGCCCGCCTGCGTGAGTACGCGGAGAAGACCGCGCCGCTGGTGGACTACTACGGCGCCCAGGGCAAGCTGGTCGGGATCGACGCCACCGGTCCGGTGGAGGACGTCACCGTCCGCGCGATCGACGCCCTGCGGTCCTACGGCGGCTGAGATCGGCGTAGTCGCCGGCCGGATAGAGTGCGAACAGCGGGGTACGTCCGGCGTGCCCCGCTGGTTCGGCAACGAAAGGTAGCGCCCCGATGCGTCGTCCCCAGCTGGACATCCAGCTGAAGACCCCCGAGCAGATCGAGAAGATGCGTGCCGCCGGGCTGGTGGTCGCCGAGGCGTTACGCCGGATGCGCGAGGCGGTGGCGCCCGGGGTGAGCACCGCCGACCTGGACGCTATCGCCGAGTCGACGATCCGTGAAGCCGGCGGGACCCCCTCGTTCAAGGGCTACCACGGCTTCCCGGCCTCGATCTGCTCGTCGGTCAACGAGCAGATCGTGCACGCGATCCCCTCGCCGGACCAGGTCCTCGCCGAGGGCGACCTGATCTCGATCGACTGCGGCGCGGTGCTGGACGGCTGGCACGGCGACGCGGCCATCACCGTCGGGGTGGGCGACGTCGACCCGGCTCTGCTGCGGATGGCCACGGTCGCCGAGGACGCGATGTGGGCCGGTATCGCCGCCGCCGCCCGGGGCGCGGCCAGCGGCAAGGGCCGGCTGACCGACATCTCCCACGCGGTGGAGAACGCGGTCCGCAAGGGCGGTCGGTACGGCATCGTCGACGGCTACGGCGGCCACGGCATCGGCACCGAGATGCACCAGGATCCGCACGTGCTCAACCACGGGCGGCCGGGCAAGGGGCCGCGTCTGGTGACGGGCATGGCGCTGGCCATCGAGCCCATGATCACGATGGGCTCGCCGCGTACCGCCGAACTGGCCGACGGCTGGACGGTGGTCACCCGGGACGGGTCGCGCGCGGCACACGTCGAGCACACCATGGCGCTGCTGCCGGACGGGGTCTGGGTGCTGACCGCCCAGGACGGTGGCCGAGCCCGCCTCGGTGAGCTGGTCACCGCCCGCCAGCCCGCCGACTCGCCGGCTGGCTGAACCGACCCTGTTCCGGCGGTCGGCGCGAAGTCGGCCGTGGCCGGGCATCGGCGCGGCGCCGCCGACGAGCTGGCCCTCGGCCGGACGAGGAGGCCCTGCCCCGGTCGCGGCCCACCCACGACCAGCAACGGCCGCCGCCCCACCACGGCAGTGTGACGTTCGACACGACCCGGTCACGGTGTTCACTCTCCGTTATCGCGGCCGGGTGACTGTCGTCGCCCTCGCCCGACGATCGGGTGGGCGGGCGCAGGTTAGCCGGACTGGCAGCACGATGGCATGCTTGCCGACATGGACGGGCAGGACGGGATGCGGGCAGCGAACTCCGACCGGCAGGCCGTCGCCGAACGGCTCCGGGAGGCGCTCGACGAGGGCCGGCTGGACCTGCACGAGTACGACGAGCGGTTGCAGCGGGCCTACGCGGCACGGACGTACGCGGAACTCGACGCCCTGACGGGAGACCTGCCCGGGGCGGTGCCGGCACGGCAGGAGCCCGACGCGCCGGTGCTCCCCGACGCCGGGCGTGGAGTGACCGTCCGCTGGCTGGTCGACGTGTGGGAGCCCTGGCTCAAGACCGTCGGCATCGTGGTCGCCATCTGGGCGGTCACCTCGTTCGCCGCCCGCGATCTGGTGTACTTCTGGCCCATCTGGGTGGCTGGGCCGTGGGGCGCGGTGCAGGTGGTGCGTACCGTCACCGGGCTGAGCACCGGCGAGCCGCAACGGTGGGCGGCGCAGCAGGAACGCCGTCGGCAGCGTCGGAAAGAGAAGAAGGCCCGCAAGCGGGAGCGTGCCGCGCTCGCCGCCGAGCAGCCCGCCGAGATCACCGCCACGGCTGCCGGGTCCACCGGGCCGGGCGATGAGCGGGACCGGCCGACCGGAGTCACCGGGCCAGGCGCGGAGCGCGAGCGGCCGGGGGCGGACCCGCAGGCCGAGGAGCAGGGCACGGAGGCCCGCAGCGGCACCCCAGCCGAGCCTGAGTCCACCGGTGGCGTACGCCGTGCGGAGCGCGACGCGGCGGGCTGAACGCCGGGTTTGTCCATCCCATCGGCGTACTCTGGCCGGTCGGTTTGGCGACGACGTGCAGGCGGGCGTACACTTTCTGATCGGCGCACAGCGTCCACTCCGCCATGCCCACCAGCGCTTCGGTGGGACGCGGAGCCGCGGCTGGCGCGGGAAATCTGATCTTGATCAGTCACCCGTGTAAGACGTTGTGGGCCGTCCGGAGTAACCGACGTCAGGACAGCGGAGGACATGCCGAAAAAAGACGGAGCCATCGAGATCGAAGGTCGGGTCATCGAGCCCCTGCCGAACGCCATGTTCCGGGTGGAGCTCGCCAACGGCCACAAGGTGCTGGCTCACATCAGCGGCAAGATGCGGCAGCACTACATCCGCATCCTGCCGGAGGACCGGGTCGTCGTCGAGCTCTCGCCGTACGACCTGACTCGCGGGCGCATCGTCTACCGCTACAAGTAAGCCTGACGGCGGCCGGGAATCGTCCCGTGTCCGTCTTCGACGTCCGGTGTCGCGCCTCGTGGCGCCGGGCCAGATGGGAAGTAAGGCAACCGTGAAGGTCAAGCCGAGCGTCAAGAGGATCTGCAACAAGTGCCGGGTTATCCGCCGGCACGGCCGGGTCATGGTGATCTGCACCGACCCGCGCCACAAGCAGCGCCAGGGCTGAACCCAGCCCACACATCACACATGCTCGTCCCAGCCGCGAGCGGTGCGCAGCGCGTACTCACTCGTGGTTGACCCCCGGTCGGAGGCCGGGGCCCGCTCGGGCAGCGACCATCCCGGTCGCCGGCGTGTATCGCGCCGGAAAGACGGGACGGCCGCGTAGCGGGGTGGGACGGGACCACACCTCCGGCAGAAAACCACAAGGAGTACGCCCGCAGATGGCACGTCTAGTCGGCGTGGATCTCCCCCGCGAGAAGCGGCTGGAGATTGCGCTCACCTACATCTTCGGCGTGGGTCGTACCCGCGCTCTGGAGACGCTCGCCGCCACCGGCATCTCGCCGGACAAGCGCGCCCGGGACCTCACGGACGAGGAGCTGGTCCAGCTCCGTGACCACATCGAGGCCAACTACAAGGTAGAAGGCGACCTGCGCCGCGAGGTCGCCGCTGACATCCGTCGCAAGGTCGAGATCGGCTGCTACGCGGGTATCCGGCACCGCCGGGGACTGCCCGTCCGTGGCCAGCGGACCCGCACGAACGCGCGTACCCGCAAGGGCCCGAAGCGGACGGTCGCCGGCAAGAAGAAGCCCGGCAAGAAGTAGTAGTTCTTCAACCGGAATTCTGGTCCTTCTCCGCCGAGGTCGGCCGGACTCCCACCGGAGCCGGTGTCTACGGAAGTAGCGGGGCGAGAGACCGGAACCCGATCGAGAACCAAAAACAGGAGCGCACAGACTTATGCCACCGAAGGCTCGTGCCGGAGCCGCAGTCAAGAAGGTCCGGCGCAAGGAACGCAAGAACGTCGCCCACGGGCAGGCGCACATCAAGAGCACCTTCAACAACACCATCGTGTCCATCACGGACCCGACCGGTGCCGTCATCTCGTGGGCCTCCGCCGGCCAGGTCGGCTTCAAGGGCTCGCGCAAGTCGACTCCGTTCGCCGCGCAGCTGGCCGCCGAGGCCGCCGCGCGTCGGGCCATGGAGCACGGCATGCGCAAGGTCGACGTGTTCGTCAAGGGTCCCGGTTCCGGCCGGGAGACCGCCATCCGTTCGCTGCAGGCGGTGGGTCTGGAGGTCGGGCAGATCTCCGACGTCACCCCCCAGCCGCACAACGGGTGCCGTCCGCCGAAGCGTCGTCGGGTCTGAGAGGTTAGAGAGAGATGGCTCGTTACACCGGTGCTGACTGCCGCCGTTGCCGGCGGGAGAAGATGAAGCTGTTCCTCAAGGGCAGCAAGTGCGATGGTCCGAAGTGCCCGTTCGAGTCCCGGCCGTTCCCGCCCGGGCAGCACGGCCGCGGCCGCACCAAGGAGACGGAGTACCTGCTCCAGCTCCGTGAGAAGCAGAAGGCTCGCCGGGTCTACGGCGTGCTGGAGAAGCAGTTCCGCGGTTACTACGAGGAGGCCGTGGCCAAGCAGGCCAAGACCGGTGAGGTCCTCCTGCAGATCCTCGAGTCGCGGCTGGACAACGTGGTCTACCGGGCCGGCTACGCCAAGTCCCGGGACATGGCCCGTCAGCTGGTCAAGCACGGTCACTTCACGGTGAACGGCAAGAAGGTCGACATCCCGTCGTACCGCGTCAAGGAGCACGACATCATCGAGGTTCGGGTGAAGAGCAAGGAGCTCACCCCGTTCATCGTGGCGCAGGCCGAGGCCGGCTCCAAGACGGTCCCGGCGTGGCTCGAGGCCATCCCCAGCCAGATGAAGGTGCTCGTGCACTCGCTCCCGGCCCGCCAGGTGATCGACACCCAGGTCCAGGAGCAGCTGATCGTCGAGCTCTACTCGAAGTAAGGGCTCGTTGCGGTGGCCCGCCCGGCGACGGGCGGGCCACCGGAACACGTTGTGTCGTGGACGTCATATAGCGGGCGTCCCGGAAGAGAAGAGAAAACATGCTCATCAGCCAGCGACCGTCTCTCTCCGAAGAGTCGATCAACGAGACCCGGTCCCGGTTCACCATCGAGCCGCTGGAGCCGGGCTTCGGCTACACCCTGGGCAACTCGCTGCGGCGTACGCTGCTGTCGTCCATCCCGGGTGCTGCGGTCACCTCGATCAAGATCGATGGTGTGCTGCACGAGTTCACCACGATCCCCGGGGTCAAGGAGGACGTGGTCGAGCTCGTCATGAACATCAAGGAGCTCTGCGTCAGCTCCGAGCACGACGAGCCGGTCAGCATGTACCTGCGCAAGCAGGGCCCGGGCGACGTGACCGCCGGTGACATCCAGCCCCCGGCCGGTGTCTCGGTGCACAACCCGGACCTGAAGCTCGCCACCCTCAACGGCAAGGGCCGGCTCGACATGGAGCTGACCGTCGAGCGGGGTCGGGGCTACGTCACGGCGGCGCAGAACAAGCAGGCGGGTGCCGAGATCGGCCGGATCCCGGTCGACTCGATCTACTCGCCGGTGCTCAAGGTGACGTACCGCGTCGAGGCGACCCGTGTCGAGCAGCGGACCGACTTCGACCGGCTGATCATCGACGTCGAGACCAAGCCGTCGATGGGCCCGCGTACCGCACTGGCCTCGGCCGGTTCGACGCTGGTGGAGCTGTTCGGGCTGGCCCGGGAGCTGGACGAGACGGCGGAGGGCATCGACATCGGCCCGTCGCCGCAGGACGCGCAGCTGGCGGCGGACCTGGCCCTGCCGATCGAGGAGCTGGACCTGACCGTCCGCTCCTACAACTGCCTCAAGCGCGAGGGCATCAACTCCGTTGGTGAGCTCATCGGGCGTACCGAGGCCGACCTTCTCGACATCCGCAACTTCGGCCAGAAGTCGATCGACGAGGTCAAGATGAAGCTCGCCGGAATGGGTCTGGGGCTGAAGGACTCGGCTCCGAACTTCGACCCGGCGCATGTCGTGGACACCTTCGGCGAGGCCGACTACGACACCGACGACTACCGCGAGACCGAGCAGCTCTAGTCCGCGCTGCCGCCACACCTGAGGAGCACCAAGCATGCCCACGCCCACCAAGGGCCCCCGCCTCGGCGGCAGCCCCGCGCACGAGCGGCTGATGCTGGCCAACCTGGCCACCGCGCTGTTCCAGCACGGCAAGATCAAGACCACCGAGACCAAGGCCCGGCGGCTGCGTCCGCTCGCCGAGCAGCTGATCACCAAGGCCAAGCGGGGCGACCTCGCGTCGCGTCGGCGGGTGCTGACCGTGGTCAAGGACAAGGACGTGGTCTACGCCCTGTTCGACCAGATCGCGCCGCGGTACGCCAACCGGCCCGGCGGCTACACCCGGATCGTGAAGACCGGTCCGCGCAAGGGTGACGCCGCGCCGATGGCGATCATCGAGCTGGTCGAGGAGCTTCAGGTCGCCGAGCCGAAGGTGAACCAGAAGACCGCCGCCCGCAAGGCCGCGCAGCAGGACAAGGTCGAGGCGCTGGCCCCGACCGACGAGGCCCCGGCGAACCGGTCGGACGACCAGGACGCCGAGCCGCCGGTGTCGGCGTCCGGTGACACCGCCGCTGCCCGCGAGGACAGCGACCTGGCCACCGAGGAAGGCAAGGCCTGAGTCAGGCCGTCGTCGGGCCCGGCATCCCCACGGGGGTGCCGGGCCCGATTCGTCGAGGAGGTACGACGTGGAGGAGCGCACCCGGCTGCGGCTGGACGTCGCGTACGACGGGACCGGCTTCTCGGGGTGGGCCGCCCAGCCGGAGCGGCGCACCGTCGCCGGTGTGCTGGTCGAGGCGCTGGACCTGGTGCTCGGGGCCGGTGTCGCGGCCGGGCTGACGGTCGCCGGACGCACCGACGCCGGGGTGCACGCCAGCGGGCAGGTCTGCCACGTCGACGTGCCCGGCGAGGTGTGGCGGGCGCACGAGGGCCGCCTGCTGCGTCGGCTGGCCCGGCTGCTGCCGGGTGACGTGCGGGTACGCGCGATGAGCGTGGTGCCGGAAAGCTTCGACGCGCGCTTCTCGGCGACCTTCCGGCGCTACGAGTACCGGGTGACCGACGCGCCCTGGGGCGCCGAGCCGCTGCGCCGGCACGAGATCCTGGCCTGGCCGCGCGCGCTCGACGTCGACCGGCTCGCCGCTGCGGCGGCCGGGTTGGTGGGGGAGCACGACTTCGCCGCGTACTGCCGGCGCAAGGAGAACGCCACCACGCTGCGGGAGGTGACCCGACTGGACTGGCGGCGCGAGGCCGACGGCGTCCTGGTCGCCACCGTGCAGGCCGACGCGTTCTGCCAGGCGATGGTGCGCAGCCTGGTCGGCGCGATGCTGGTCGCCGGGGACGGGCGCCGGCCGGTCGAGTGGCCGGCCGGCCTGCTCACGCGGCGGGAGCGATCCAGCGAGGTGACGGTGGCACCGGCGCACGGGCTGACCCTGGTGGCGGTCGGCTACCCGGACGATCCGGCCGAGTACGCCCGCCGGGCCGAGGCCACCCGACAGCTGCGGGTGCCGGCCGAGACCTGAGCCGCCTCCTCAGTTTCCGTTGTCGGGGCCCTGGTCGCCGGTGTCGTCGGTGGGCGTCGGGTTCGGCTGGGTGGCCGTTCCACCGGCTGCCCGCCGCTCCAGCACGTCACGGTTGAGGTGCATCTCCAACATGTCGAAGAGGATCTCGCGGACCGTGGTGTCGCCGGAACGGACCGCCGCGCCGTCCGTGCGGGCCACCACCGCGTAGCCGAGGTAGTGGCCGCGTACCTGCCAGCCGACCCGGGCGGGCGCGGAGGTGATGACGTCGGTCCCGTCACCGGCCGACATGCCCCGGAACCGGCCCTGCCGTGCGTCGAGCGCCTGCCGGATGCGGTCCCGGGCCCGTTCCGCGCTGGACCGGTCGGTCAGGTTGAACAACCCGGTGGTGACCAGGTGCTCGCCGTCGGGCGTGCGCAGCGTGGCCCGGACCACCTGGTTGCAACCGAGCAGGGTCAGGGACTCGGCGACCTCGCCGGTGGCCGCGACCGCGCAGCTCGCGCTGGACTGGGTCCGCAGGACCTCGTAGCCGGCGTTGCCGCCGTCGATCGTCAGGGTGCTGGCCGGGAAGACCTCGCGGGCGGACAGCGGCGCGGAGTCGGTGTCCCGCGAGTCCAGGTCGCTGGCGGCGGGCTCGCTGCCCGGGGTGTCCTGCGGCTCGGCGGTGGGTGCCGCCTGCTGGCCGATGAACTGTCCACCGTCCATCAGGGCGCCGGCGGTGAGGCCGCAGAGCCCGAGCAGCACGAGCGCGGCGGCACCGCCGATCAGCACCTGCCAGGTGCGGTTGCCGCCGACGCGCGGCGGTGGCGGGCTCACCGGTGTGGACGGTGGCGCGGCGGCGGTCTGCTCGTACCCGGTGAGAGACGTCGAGGCCGGTGCGGCGGTGCTCGACGCGTACACCCCGGGGGGCAGGACCGGGTCTGGCTCCGGCGGATGGGACGCCTGCGGGCCGATCGGCTCCGGCGTTGTGGCCAGCTCGGGCAAAGGCGGAGGTTCCGCGTCGGGGGCCGCTGCCGCCGAGGGCAGCAGGAGCTGGTTGGGGCGCGTCAGCGACGGTGTGGGGAAGCGCGACGGGGAGGGACCACCCGGACGGCGGGCGTCGCCGGCCGGGACTGACTCGGCATCGTCGTCGCCGTACTGGAGGTATGCGTCCTCATCGGAGTCGTACCGATACATGGTGACCAGAGTAAGGATTTTTACCCCATTAGTGGGCATTTTGCCGGATGTGCCGACGGTACGGACCACTCCCGTCGGTCCGGTCGGTACCGGCTCGGTGCGAGAATGGCCGGCGTGACCGGGGACCACTACTTCACCGCCGAACCGAGTACGCCCGCCCAGGCGCGCGAGGTGCAGTTCAGCGTCGCCGGACGCGACTACGCCCTGGCGTCGGCGGGCGGGGTGTTCTCGGCCACCCGGCTGGACCCCGGCACCGCCGTGCTGCTGCGCAAGGCTGAGCTGCCGACGTCGGCCGACGGTCCGCTGCTCGACCTCGGCTCCGGGTTCGGGCCGATCGCCTGCGTCCTGGCAAGCGTGGCGCCCGAGGCGACCGTCTGGGCGGTGGACGTCAACGAGCGGGCCCGGGAGCTGACCACCGGGAACGCGCAACGGCTCGGAGTCGCGGACCGGGTACGGGTGGCCGCTCCGGAGGACGTGCCGGCGGACCTCGAATTCGCGCAGATCTGGTCCAACCCGCCGATCCGGATCGGCAAGGAGGACCTGCACCGACTACTCGGCCGCTGGCTGCCGCGACTGGCCCCGGGCGGGGTGGCCTGGCTGGTGGTGGCCCGCCACCTCGGCGGCGACTCGCTGCACCGCTGGCTGGTCGAGCAAGGCTGGCAGGTCGAGCGGCACGCCAGCCAGAAGGGCTTCCGGGTGCTCCGCATCACCCGCTGACCGTTCGGCGCGACTAATCGGTTGGCCACCCGGCCCGGCTCCGGCAGGATGCCGGCGTGGGATACGTCGACGTGGCAGCGGTCGGGCACGTACTACCGGACGGACGGGAACTCTTCACCGACGTGTCGTTCCGGGTCGGTGAGGGTGCCAAGGTGGCCCTGGTCGGGCCGAACGGCGCCGGCAAGACCACCCTGCTGCGGATGGTCGCCGGTGACCTGCCGGTCCGCACGGGCACCATCGCACGCGCCGGTGGCCTGGGCGTGATGCGCCAGTTCATCGGCATGATCGGCGACGAGTCGACGCTGGCCGACCTGGCCCTGTCGCTGGCTCCGCCGCCGCTTCGGGACGCGGGCCGCCGGCTGGCCGAGACCGAGGCGGCCATGCGCGCGGCCGAGCTGCGCGGCAAGTACAGCACCACTGCGGGCAAGGCCCAGCTCGCGTACGCGGACGCGCTGGCCGCCTGGGGCGAGACCGGCGGGTACGACGCCGAGGTGCTCTTCGACACCGTCGCCACCATCGTGCTCGACCTGCCGTGGGACACCGCCCGGCAGCGTCCGGTCCGCACCCTCTCCGGTGGACAGCAGAAGCGCTTCGCGCTCGAACTGCTGCTGCGCGGCCCGGAGGAGGTGCTGCTGCTCGACGAGCCGGACAACTTCCTCGACGTGCCCGGCAAGCGCTGGCTGGAGGCGCGGCTGCGGGAGTCCGCCAAGTCGGTGCTCTATGTCTCGCACGACCGGGAGCTGCTGGCGCACACCGCCGACCGGGTGGTCGCGGTGGAGGGCGGCAGCGCCTGGGTGCACCCGGGCGGCTTCGCCAGTTGGCACGAGGCGCGGGTGGCCCGCCACGCCCGCCTCGACGAGCTGCGCAAACGGTGGGACGAGGAGCACCACAAGCTGCGCGAGCAGATGCTGATGTACAAGCAGAAGGCGGCGTACAACTCGGACATGGCCTCCCGGTACCAGTCGGCGCAGACCCGGTTGCGCAAGTTCGAGGAGGCCGGGCCGCCGCCCGTACCACCGAAGGACCAGGACATCCGGATGCGGCTGGCCGGCGGCCGGACCGGCAAGCGGGCCCTGGTCTGCGAACAGCTCGAGATCGACGGCCTGACCTACCCGTTCGACCTGGAGGTCTGGTATGGCGACCGGGTGGCGGTGCTGGGCGCCAACGGCACCGGCAAGTCCCACTTCCTGCGCCTGCTGGCCCGAGGCGGCACCGACCCGGACCCGGCCAACGGTCCGGTCGACGGGGCGGCGGCGCTCGCGCCGGTGGCGCACGACGGGACGGCCCGGCTCGGTGCGCGGGTGCGTCCCGGGCACTTCTCGCAGACCCACGACCGGCCGGAGCTGATGGCGAAGACACTGGCCGAGATCCTGTGGCGGGGCGACGACCACCGCGCCGGCATGGACCGGCACGCGGCCATGGCCGCGCTCAGCCGGTACGAGTTGGCCGGGCAGGGCGACCAGCGATTCGGCACACTCTCCGGCGGCCAGCAGGCCCGTTTCCTGGTGCTGCTGCTGGAGCTGTCCGGGGCGACCCTGCTGTTGCTCGACGAGCCGACGGACAACCTCGACCTGGCCTCGGCCGAGGCGTTGGAGGCCGGGTTGGCCGCGTTCTCCGGCACCGTGCTGGCGGTCACCCACGACCGTTGGTTCACCCGGACCTTCGACCGCTTTCTGCTGTTCAGAGGTGACGGTGAGGTGGTGGAGACGCCGGAGCCGGTGTGGGAGGTCGGGCGATCGACATAGGGTTGATCTCGTGACTGAGATGACCTATCGCCGGTTGGGCGACTCCGGGCTCGTGGTGTCCGTCGTGGGGATCGGCTGCAACAATTTCGGCCGCAAACTCGACCTGGACGGCACCCGCGCGGTGGTCGACGCCGCCCTCGACGTCGGGATCAACTTCTTCGACACCGCCGACATCTACGGCGAGCCGCACGGCGCGTCGGAGGCCCAGCTCGGTGCGGCCCTCAAGGGCCGCCGTGACGACGTGGTGATCGGGACCAAGTTCGGCATGTCGATGGGTGGCGACAACGGACGGGACTTCGGCGTGCGCGGCTCGCGGCGGTACGTCATCCGGGCGGTGGAGGCGTCCCTGCGTCGCCTGGACACCGACTACATCGACCTGTACCAGTTCCACGAGCCCGACCCGGGCACCCCGATCGAGGAGACGCTCGCCGCCCTGGACGACCTGGTCCGGGCCGGCAAGGTGCGCTACCTGGGCAACTCCAACTTCGCCGGCTGGCAGATCGCGGACGCCGACTGGACGGCGAAGACCCGGGGGACCGCCCGCTTCGTCAGCGCCCAGAACCACTACAGCCTGCTCAACCGGGACGCCGAGATCGAGGTGCTGCCCGCCTGCGAGCGGTTCGGTCTCGGCATGCTGCCGTTCTTCCCGCTGGCCAACGGGCTGCTCACCGGCAAGTACAAGCGTGGCGAGGCGCCGCCGGCCGGCAGCCGCCTCGCCGGTGGCGGCCGATACGCCCAGCGGCTCGCCGCCGCCGACTGGGACACCATCGAGGGCATCGAGGCGTACGCCGCCGAGCGGGGGGTGTCGATGCTGCACGTGGCGATCGGCGGACTGGCCGCCCAGCCGGCGGTGACCTCGGTCATCGCCGGAGCCACCACGCCCGACCAGGTGCGCGCCAACGCCGAGGCGGGCAACTGGCAGCCGGGCGAGGTGGACCTCAAGGCGCTGCGCGCGGTGCTCGACCGGTAGGGGACAGCGCACGCGAAGGGGCCCCGCCCGGCGGACAGCCGGACGGGGCCCCGAGAACTCGCTGAGAGCGACCGGCAGTAGGACTGGCGGGGCTGCGGCGCGCCCTGGCACGTCGGCTGGCGGCGTTGTAGTCGTCGGCCATGCAACACCGGCATGGCCTCCTCCTCCGCCTTGCCATCCTCGGCCAGGACCCGCCTCGCCTCCACCGCCCTACTGCCGGTCGCTCTTACAACTTCCGGCCGGGCGCGAGCCGGGTGGGATCGCCACCCAGCCGTCCGGTGCCGGCGACGGACTCGCCGTCGTTGGCGCGTACGCCCGCCTTGCTGGCCGTGCCGCCGAGCCGGACGATCATGGCATCGGTGTCCCGGACCAGCACGTCCCGGATCTCCGCCTCACCGACCAGCGAGGCGTCGGCGGCCAGCCCTCGGAACGCGGTGAGCTGGTTGATCGCCCGCTGGTCGTTACCGGCCGCCTCCGCCGTACGGGCGTTGGAGAGCCGGTTCGACAACTGGGTGTGCGCCCGAGTGGAGAGCCGGCCCGTCGCCTTGAACCGGTCCAGCAGGTTCTGCATGTCCCGGAACGAGGTGGTGACGAAGAACCGGACCGTCGTGGTGGTGGCGTTGCCCGCCTTGTCGGTCGCGGTCACGGTCAACTCGTGCAGCCCCAGCGGCAGCTCGTACATCGCCTGGAGGGTGCCACTGACGTACGGGCGGTCGTCGAGCCGGCCGACCACGGTGGCGATCCCCGAGGTGGGGTCCACCGCCTGCCAGGACACCCGTACGTCCTGGCTGTCGCCGTAGAGCTGGCCGTCGGCGATGCCGGAGACCAGCAGCGTCGGCTTGGTGCCGTCGATCCGGACCACCGCCGACTTGAGCGTCTCGGCGTTGCCGACGTTGTCGGTGGCCCGGTAGAGCAGCTCGTGGGCCCCGTCGCCGCTGATCTCCACCGGCTCGGTGTACGGCGTCCAGTCGCCGCCGTCCAGCGACCACTCCAGCGACTTCACCCCGGACCCGGCGTCGGTCGAGGAGAGCACCACCGGAACGGTGCCGTCGTGCCAGCCCGCGTCGTTCGCCGGGGCGAACGCCGCGGTGCTGACCGGCGCGGTGGTGTCGATCCGGACGTCGACCGTCCGGGTCTCCTCCACGTTGCCGGCCTCGTCGACCGAGCGGAACCGCAGCTCGTGCTCACCGTCCCCGGAGACCGCCACCGGAGCCGTGTAGGCGGTCCAGGTGTCGGCGTCGTCGAGCTGGTACTCGGTGCGGGCCACCCCGCTGCCGCCCTCGTCGGTGGCGGTCAGCGTGACCGTCGTCGGGCCGGTGTACCAGCCCTCCACCGGCGTGCCGGCGACCTCGGCGGTGGTCACCGGCGCGGTGTCGTCGACCGTGCCGGTGCTCAGCCGGAAGTAGTCGAACGACACCTGCTTCGAGGCGGTCTGGTTGCCCCCGAGGGCGAACAGGCCCACCTTCGGGGTCGGCCCGACCGCCGCGTTGGTCAGCTCGGTCAGCGTCGTCCAGGTGTCCCCGTCCGCCGAGTACGACCCGGTCAAGGTGTCGCCGCTGCGAGCCAGCCGCAGGTGCCACACCGACTCGGTCAGGCCCTCCGCGCCGGGCTGCGGGTTCTGGATCACCCCGTCGATCTCGCTGCGCAACTCGATCCGTCGCGACACCGGCGAGCCGGCCTGGTTGTCGACGACGAAGTCGAACTTGACGTAGTTGTCGTCGTCGCCGTACACGATCAACCCGCCCTGCTGGTACTGCTCGTCCAGCAGGCTGCCGTCGACCTTCGTCTCCAGCGTCCAGTCGCCGTCCGGCGCGTTCTGCAGGATGAAGTTCGTCGGCCCGGTGTTGTCGGTGCCGTAGATGTCACCGTTGGGCACGTCGATGTGCAACGCCCCGTCGGCCACGAGGTATGCGGTGGCGTCCTCCCGGAGGATCGCGTTCCACCGGCACTTGTCCAGCGCCGCGCCGGTGAACTCGTCGGACGGGTCGACCGGTCCGGCCGGCTCGTCCGGCGTCACCTGGAACCAGTCGAACGCGGCGTCCACCACCGGCGCGGTGGTACCGCCGTTGAGGGCGAACAGACCGATCCGTGGGTTCTCGATGCCCTCCAGCGCCGCCGCCCGACCGACCGGGGTGAAGGTCAGCCCGTCGGACGAGAGCGCGGCGGTCAGGCTGGTGCCGTCGCTGCTGATCCGCAGGTGGACGGTGTCACCGGCCGGTGCCGCCGTGCTGTCGGCACCCTCGTTGCGAGGCGTACCCGCAGTCTCCCGGATGAACTCCACCCGTCGGCTGCCGTTGTAGAGCAGGTCCACCTTGGCGTAGTTGTCGTCGTCGCCGTAGACCAGCAGACCGGCCTGCTGGTAGTCGGCCGTCACCGGCAGGGTCACCTTGGTGGTCGCCGACCAGGCGCCCGACGGTGCCGGCTGGAGCACCAGGTTGGTGGCGTCGTTGCGGCTGCCGTACAGATCACCGGCCGAGGTGGGCAGGCGTAGCGCGCCGTCGCCGACGGACAGGAGCTGGTTCTCCCGCACCACGCTGGTCCAGCGCTCCCGGTCCAGGGTGGTGCCGCCGAAGTCGTCCGAGCGCGTGCCGACGCAGGAGGTGTTCGGCGCGTCGACCCGGACCGGCACGGTGGCGTACGAGAACGCGCCCCGGCTGTCCGTCACCGTCAGGGTGGCGGTGAAGTTGCCGGGCCGCTCGTACGTGTGCTCGGCCTGGAGCGTGTCGGCGGTGCCACCGTCACCGAAGTCCCACTCGTACGTCAGCGGGGTGTCCCCCTCGGGGTCCACGGCCGTGCCGCCGAACGCGATGGTGACCGGCGCGGTGCCGGTGCCCGGCGTGGCGGTGGCGGTGACCGTCGGCGGGGCGTTGTCGGTGACGCCCTTGCCGACGAAGTCCGCCCAGTTGACGTTGAACAGCGAGCCGGAGCCGCCGCTCGGGTGCCGGGCCACGAAGAACAGCGATCCACTCGCCGGCCCGGTGACCTCTGCGGTGACGTCGGTGTACGTCTGCCAGTCACCGGTGCCCGGAACGGTGGCCGTGGCGACCACCGGTCCGTCGACCGCGCCGGCCCGGACCTCGATCACACCGCCCTGAACGCCCGAGGAGGCGCGGAACCGGATCTCGTCGATCTCGGTCAGGTCGGCCGGGTCCACCGACCACCAGTCACCGTCCTCGATGAAGCTGATGTTCTCGCCGCCGCCCGCGGTGTCGCCGGTGGTCTCCCGCTGCACGCCGGGTTCACCGCCGCCGGTGCCGTCCGCGGTGCGGCCGGTGTCGCTGAAGTACTCGGCCTGCTTGCGCTTCGGCTGGAGGATCTCGATGATCCGGCCGGTCAGCGGGCTGGCGCCGCCGGAGCCACCCTTGTCGGTGTAGGTCGCCTCCAGGACGGTGAAGACGTCCGCCTCGGCGCCGTGCCCGGCGGCGAGCTGGGTCTGCACCGTGCCGCTGCACCCGGTGTGCTGCTCCAGCGGGTGCGCGTGCTCGTCGTGCCCGAGCAGCACCTGGAGCTGGACGTCGGCGCAGTCGATCTCGCCGTCCTCCGGGTCGGTCACCGTGATCGAGTACTTGACCTGGTCGCCCCAGTTGAAGAAGCCACCGTTGGGCGGGAACTCGATCTCCACCGTCGGCGCGGTGTTGCCCACGGTCACCGGGACGTTCGCCACCGCCGTACGGCCGTTGGGGTTGGTCACGGTGAGCTGGGCGGTGTAGTTGCCGGCCTCGGCGTACGTGTGGGTGGGGTTCGCCTCGGTGGAGGTGCCGCCGTCGCCGAACGCCCAGGAGTACGTCAGCACGCCGCCGTCCGGGTCACGTGACCCGGCACTGGAGAACTCGACCGTCAGCGGCGCCGGACCGGAGGTCGGCTCGGCGGAGGCCACTGCTATCGGGGCCCGGTCGCCGGCGATGTAGTCGATCCGGTAGACGCCGGAGTTGTCGTTGTTGCCGCCGAAGCCGCTGCCCCACTCGATCAGGTACATCGCGCCGTCGGGGCCGAACTCGAAGTCCATCGGCCTGATGAAGGTCATCCCGGTGAGCAACTGGTTGATGTCGACCAGTTCCTGCCCGTCGGCGCTGACCTGCATCGTGTACATCTTGGACTGGTTCCACTCGCCGAGCAGCGCCTTGCCGTCGTAGTACGCCGGCCACTTGCGGTCCGAGTCGAGGTCGGCGTCGTACCGGTAGACCGGGCCGCCCATCGGCGCGCCGCCGCCACCGATCTCCGGGAACCGGGGGTCACCCGCGTAGCCGTAGTCGACGGTGGCCGGGATGGCCGGCGGCAGGTTGGTCAGGCCGGTGTTGTTCGGCGAGTTGTTGACCACGGCGGCGCAGTCGAACTTCGGCCCGCTCGGGCCGGACGGGAACTGGTAGTCGTTGTACGCCTGGTTCCCGCCGTGGCAGTACGGCCAGCCGTAGTTGCCGGCCTCGGCCACGATGTTCCACTCGACCAGACCGGCCGGGCCACGGTTCGGGTTGGCCGAAGCGGCGTCCGGACCGTAGTCGGCGACGTAGAGGGTGTCGGTGGCCGGGTCGATGCCGATCCGGAACGGGTTGCGGAAGCCCATGCCGTAGATCTCCGGCCGGGTCTTCTCGGTGCCCGGCGGGAACAGGTTGCCCTCCGGGATGGTGTACGTCCCGTCGTCCTCCGGGTGGATCCGCAGGACCTTGCCCCGCAGGTCGTTGGTGTTGCCGGAGGTGCGCTGCGCGTCGTAGTCGGCACGGCCCGGCCGCTCGTCGATCGGCGTGTACGCGTCCGACTGGAACGGGTTGGTGTTGTCGCCCGTGGCCAGATAGAGGTTGCCGGCCGAGTCGAACGTCATGGTGCCGCCCGCGTGGCAGCAGGTGTTGCGCTGGGTGTCGACCGTCAGGACGACCTTCTCGGAGGCCGCGTCGATCGCGTCACCGCTCACCGTGAACCGGGACAGCACGTTGCGCGCCACCCCGTCGTTGGGCACGTAGTAGAGGTAGACCCAGTTGTTGGTGGCGAAGTCCGGGTCGAGGCGGATGCCGATCAGCCCGTCCTCGTTGCCGGTGAAGACGTCGAGGTCGATGGCGGTGACCGTGTTGCCGGTGTCCGGCTTGACGATCTGCACCCGGCCGTCGCGCTCGATGTAGAAGACCCGGCCGTCCGAGGCCACGTCCAGCTCCATCGGGTTGCTGGTGTTGCTGTCCAGCGTCACCTTCTCGAAGCTGGCGGTCAGCGAGGCGCCACAGTCGGCGTCCTGCACCCCGGCTGCGGTCCGGATGCCGCCGAGCAGGTGGCCGAGGAACTGCGGCTCCGCGTACGACTCGTTGGTGTGGCCGCCACCGGTGTACCAGGCCCGGCCGCCGTCGTAGTCCTGACACCAGGCGATCGGGTGGTCGTGACCCATCGCGCCGGAGCCGGGGGAGTAGCTGGTCTCGTCCAGCGTGGCCAGCACGTGCACCTTGCCGCGCGGGTTGGTCCGGTAGTTGTACCACTCGTCGAACCGGGACCAGCGATCCGGCAGATCCGCCGTGGACGGGTGGGCCGGGTCCTCCACCTTGACCGTGGCCTGCTGGTTGGCCGGGTGGCTGTTGAAGTACGCCCCGACCAGACCGCCGTACCACTCCCAGTCGTACTCGGTGTCGGAGGCGGCGTGGATGCCGGCGTATCCGCCACCGGCCCGGATGTAGCGCTCGAACGCCGCCTGCTGGTCGGCGTTGAGCACGTCACCGGTGGTGGAGAGCCAGATCACGGCCTGGTATCCGGCGAGGTTCTGGTCGGTGAAGGCGGTGCTGTCCTCGGTGGCGTCGACGGTGAACCCGTGTTCCGCGCCGAGCTGCTGGATGGCGGCGATGCCGACCGGGATCGAGCCGTGCCGGAAGCCTGCGGTCTTGGAGAAGACCAGCACCGAGAACGGGTCGGCGTCGGCCTGCGGCGCCGGTGCCTGGGCGACCGGGACGGTCCGGGCGGGGGCGGCCTGGGCGGCGGGTGCACCGGCGAGCGTGGTCGCGGCCAGTCCGAGGGTGAGAAGGGTGGCGGTCATGGGCACGCGCATACGGCGTGGTCGGAACACTCCGGTCTCCTTGATCCTTGCCGGACAGGGGTCGCGGGGGCCGGCTCGCCGAAGACCGTCCCTGATGGAGCCGCAGCCGGAGGGCCGTGCCAGGGCTTCCGTTGCGGCATTATGTCGAATCGCTGAACAAATTAATTCCGCTGAATCGATCCATGGCAAGGTCTCGATGGATAACGTTTCGGCATCGGTGGGCTGTAATTACCGTTTATATGTACGAAGCACGCGTTCCACCGATGAAAGGAGGGGTCCCCTGCTAACGCCTGCGGTATAGGAAGGGACCCCTGCTAACACCTGAGGCAGAGCCGTCGTCCCTGCGGGACGCACCTTGGCAGGTCAGCGGATCTGTCGTACGGTGGCCACGCAAGTGACCCACGGGAGCCCGGTCGACCGGGCTGAGAGGGGGGCTGTGAGCCCCCGACCGTCGAACCTGATCCGGGTAATGCCGGCGCAGGGAGGAGAGTTGCCGTGCCGTCCCTGGGACGACTGCATCTGATCACCGACACCCGGCCCGGGCGGGATCCGCTCGCCGTGCTCCGGGCCGTACTCCCGGTGGCGCGTACCGAACTGCTGGTGCAGGTCCGGGTGGAGGACTCCGCCACCGACCGCGAGGCGTACGACCTGACCCGACGGGTGCTCGCCCTCTGCGCGCCGTACGCGGTCGAATGCCTGGTCAACGACCGGCTGCACGTGGCGTTGGCCACCGGTGCGGCCGGTGGCCACGTCGGTGCGGACGACCTGCCGGTCGCGGCGGCGCGGCAGGTGCTCGGCCCGGCCGCCGTGCTGGGCGCCACCGCCCGCGAACCGGCGACGGCAGCCGAGGCCGTCGGTGCCGGTGCGAGCTACCTGGGCGTCGGACCGTGCCGGGCCACCACCACCAAGGACGGGCTGCCGCCGGCGATCGGCGTCTCCGGGGTACGGGCGGTGGCCGAGGCGGTCACCGTGCCGGTGATCGCCATCGGCGGGGTGACGGCGGCGGACGTGCCCGCGCTGCGCGCCGCCGGGGCGTACGGGGTGGCGGTGGTCGGTGCGCTCTCCGCCGCAGCCGATCCCGCGCGCATCGCGGGCGAGCTGATCGGGGCGTTGACGTGTTAGCAGGGGACCCTTCCTATACCGCAGGCGTTAACAGGGGGCCCTTCCTTCCCCCCGACCTTGCGGTGGTCGGTGGGGGGCCGATCGGGCTGGCGATCGCCTGGCGTTGCGCGGCGCGCGGGTTGCGGGTGGTCGTGCACGATCCCGCGCCGGGCTCGGGTGCCTCGCACGTCGCCGCCGGGATGCTCGCGCCGGTGGCCGAGGCGTACTTCGGCGAGCACGAGCTGACCGCCCTGCTCACCGAGTCGGCCGCCCGCTGGCCGGCGTTCGCCGCCGAGCTGACCGAGGCGACCGGCGCCGACATCGGCTACCGCACCGAGGGCACGCTGATGGTCGGGCTGACCGCAGACGACCTCGCCGAGGCGCGTCGACTCTGGGCGTACCAGCAGGAACTGGGGTTGCCGGTGACGCCGCTGCGCCCCTCGCAGCTCCGCGACCGTGAGCCGGCGCTCGCCGTCCGGGTCCGGGGCGGCGCCCTCGCCGCCACCGATCACCAGGTCGACCCGCGCCGGCTGGTGCCGGCGCTGCGGCTCGCCGCCGAGCGGGCCGGTGCGACGCTGGTTCCCGAGCCGGTGCGGACCCTGGCCGACGTCGGCGCCCGGGTGACCGTGGTCGCCGCCGGCTGCGGGTCGGCCGCGCTCACCGGGCTACCGGTCCGCCCGGTCAAGGGCCAGGTGTTGCGGCTGCGCGCGCCCGACGGCGGTCCGCCGGGCTTCCGGCACGTGATCCGGGGGTACGCCGACGGCGAGCACGTCTATCTGGTGCCCCGCGCCGACGGCGAGGTGGTGGTCGGGGCGACCGTCGAGGAGCGCTCCGACCTGGCGGTCGGTGCCGGTGCGGTGCTGCGGCTGCTGCGGGCCGCGATCGACCTGCTGCCGGAGCTGGCCGAGTACGACCTGGTGGAGGCGATCGCCGGACTGCGCCCCGGCACCCCGGACAACGCCCCGATCCTGGGTCCGTTGCCGGGCCGGCCGGACGTGCTGGTCGCCACCGGCCACCACCGGCACGGGATCGTGCTCACCCCGGTGACCGCCGACCTGATCGCCGACCTGGTGACCGGCGGTTCCCCCGACGCGATCGGCAGCCCGTTCCGCCCCGAACGCTTCGTCGCCGTCGGATCGGGCGAGGGCTTCGGCGCGTCCGGCGACGCCACCCGACCCACTCAGTAAACGGAGGAGTCCTGATGGAGTTGACGGTGAACGGTGTCGGGCGCAGCGTGCCGGACGAGGTCACGGTCGCCGAGCTGGTCCGGGACGTGACCCCGCAGCAGCGCGGCGTGGCGGTGGCGGTCAACGGCGAGGTGGTGCCGCGTACCGACTGGCCGGCGACGGTGCTGCGGGGCGGCGACCGGGTCGAGGTGCTCAGCGCCGCCCAGGGTGGGTGAGCGGGATGGACCGCACACCGTCGATCGACGGGCACGAGACGGACTCCGGGACGAAGGGCTTCGAGCTGGGCGGCGTCCGGTTCTCATCCCGGCTGGTCCTCGGCACCGGCGGAGCCGCCAACCTGCACGTGTTGGAACAGGCCATCCGCGCCTCCGGCACCGAGCTGGTCACGCTGGCGCTGCGTCGGGTGGACACCGTCGCGGTCGGCTCGGGCGGCCTGCTCGACCTGCTGGACCGCTGTGGCGTACGCCTGCTGCCGAACACGGCCGGCTGCTACACCGCCGGTGAGGCGGTGAAAGTGGCCCGGCTGGCCCGGGACGCGTTCGACACCGACTGGGTCAAACTGGAGGTGATCGGCGACGAGCGCACGCTGCTGCCCGACGGGGTGGAGTTGCTGCGCGCCGCCGAGGAACTGGTCGACGACGGGTTCACCGTGCTGCCGTACACGTCGGACGATCCGGTGCTGGCCCGGCGGCTGGCCGACGTGGGCTGCGCGGCGGTGATGCCGGCCGGCGCGCCGATCGGTTCCGGGCTGGGCGTCAACAACCCGCACCACATCCGGCTGATCCGTCAGGACGTGACGGTCCCGGTGATCCTGGACGCGGGCATCGGCACCGCCTCGGACGCGGCCCTGGCCATGGAGCTGGGCTGCGACGCGGTCCTGCTGGCCAGCGCCGTCACCCGAGCCGCGGACCCGGTCGCGATGGCCACCGCGATGCGGTACGCGATCGAGGCGGGCCGCCTCGCGTACGGCGCGGGACGAATTCCGCGTCGCTTCCACGCGCTCGCCTCCACCCCCGACGACGGTCGACCCGACCTGTGACCCGCCACCTCGCCGATCTTGGTGCGAAACCGACCCTCCAGAGGCCGTTTCGCACCAAGATCCAACCGGTCTCGGGTGTGGTGCTGCTGACGGATCGCCGGGCGGTGCGGGGGGACCTGTGCGATGCGGTGGCGCAGGCGGTGGCCGGGGGAGTGCGGTGCGTCATGCTGCGCGAGAAGGACCTGCCGCGTGCCGAGCGCCTGGTGCTCGCCGCCGAGCTACGACCGATCCTGGCCGAGGCGGGCGGCATCCTGATCGTGGCCGGCCCCGACCCACTCCTGCCCGAGACCGAGCCCGCCCCACGGATCCCCAGCACCTTCGGCGGGGCATTCGTCGCGCTCCACCTTCCGGCCGCCGGTCCGTACCCGCCACCCGTCGCCGACCTGGTCGGCCGCTCCTGCCACGACGAGGCGGAGCTGGACCGACTCACCACCGAGGACTACGTGACCCTGTCACCGGTCTTCCCCACCCGCAGCAAACCCGGCTACGGCCCACCGCTGGGCCCCGACGGTCTGGCTGCCCTGGTGGGTCGCAGCCCGGTGCCCGTTCTCGCTCTCGGCGGCATCGAGACTCCCGCCCAGGTCCGCGCCTGCCTGGAGGCCGGCGCCAGCGGCGTGGCCGTACAGGGCGCCATCATGCGCGCTCGAAACCCTCGGCAGGTCGCCACCACCCTCACCACCGCCCGCCACGAGCTACTCCAGACGAGTTCGCCCCAGACCCCCCACCGCACCGGCCCCGCCCCCGCCCCCCAAAGCCCCGCCCCTACCACCCCGGCCCAGCGATGACCCCCACCCCGCCCCGCCGGCCCCACCCGAAGCCCTCACCCGCCCCTCGGCAGGCGTCGCCCACGAAGCCCCACCCCGCCAGCCTCTCCCAAGGCGGGACACCCGAAGCCGCCACCGATCCGTCTCGACGGGCGTCGACTACGACGGGGCTGCGGCCGACCGTGCCCACGCAGGGATCAAGCCTGACCGCCCGGAGTGGGCACGGTCGGCCGCAGCCCCAAACCGCAACCCAAGCAAGAACAAGCCAAGAACAAGCCAAGAGGAGACACGTGAGAACCCCAACGACCGTCCTCACCGTCGCCGGTTCGGACTCCGGTGCCGGTGCCGGCATCCAGGCCGACCTCAAGGTCTTCGCCGCGCTCGGCGCGTACGGCACGAGTGTGCTCACCGCCGTGACCGCGCAGAACACCCGGGGCGTGGACGCGGTGCTGCCGTTGCCGCCACAGACGGTCAGCGACCAGTTGGACAGCGTGTTGTCCGACTTCACGGTGCGCGCGGTCAAGACCGGGATGCTCGGTACGCCGGCCGTGGCGGGTGCGATCGCCGAGGCGGCGGCGGCCGGTCGACTGCCGCAGCTCGTGGTCGATCCGGTGCTGGTGGCCACCAGTGGACACCGACTCGGGGTGGTGGAGGCGGTGGAGCGGCTGCTCCCGTACGCCCGGGTGGCGACGCCGAACAGCGCGGAGGCCGCCGCCCTCACCGGGGCGCCGGTGACCGGCGTGGCGGAGATGACGGCGGCGGCGCGGGCGCTGGCGGCGGGCGGGGCCGAGTGGGTGATCGTGACCGGCGGTGACGTGGACACCGGCGACGAGGCGGTGGACGTGCTGCACGGCCCGGACGGCACGACGGTGCTGCGGGCACCCCGGGTGCCGACCCGGCACACCCACGGCACCGGTTGTTCGTTCTCGGCGGCGACCGCCGTGCGGCTGGCACTGGGCGATCCGGTGCCGGTGGCGGTCGCCGCCGCTAAGGAGTACGTGACCCGCGCGCTGGCCGGTGCGCGGGACTGGGAGTTGGGCGCGGGACGCGGCCCGATGGACCACTTCGGCTGGTCCGCTTAGGCGAGGGAGGCTGTCATGCAGGCACGTCGCAAGGTCTATGTCGAGGGTTCGCGACCGGACGTCCGGGTGCCGTTCGCGGAGGTGGAGCTGACCGGGGACAACCCGCCGGTCCGGCTCTACGACACCGCCGGTCCGGGCTCGGACCCGGAGGTCGGCCTGCCGCCGCTGCGGGGGCCGTGGATCGCCGAGCGGGGCGACGTGGCCCCGGTACGCGGTGCCGGCACCCCGTTGGGCGGGGTGGACGGCAAACGGCCGACGCAGCTCGCGTACGCGCGGGCCGGGGTCGTCACCCCCGAGATGGAGTTCGTGGCGATCCGGGAGGGGATGACGCCGGAGTTCGTCCGGGACGAGATCGCGGCGGGTCGGGCGGTGCTGCCGCTGAACATCAACCACCCGGAGTGCGAGCCGGCGATCATCGGCAAGGCGTTCCTGGTCAAGGTCAACGCCAATATCGGCACCTCGGCGGTGACCTCCTCGGTGGCCGAGGAGGTGGAGAAGCTGACCTGGGCCACCCGGTGGGGCGCGGACACCGTGATGGACCTGTCCACCGGCAAGCGGATCCACGAGACCCGCGAGTCGATCGTGCGCAACTCGCCGGTGCCGATCGGTACGGTGCCGATCTACCAGGCGTTGGAGAAGGTCGGCGGCGACCCGGTGAAGCTGACCTGGGAGGTGTTCCGGGACACCGTGATCGAGCAGGCCGAGCAGGGCGTGGACTACATGACGGTGCACGCCGGGGTGCTGCTGCCGTACGTGCCGCTGGCGGTCGACCGGGTGACCGGCATCGTGTCGCGGGGCGGTTCGATCATGGCGGCCTGGTGCCTGGCGCACCACGAGGAGAACTTCCTCTACACGAACTTCCGGGAACTGTGCGAGATCCTGGCCCGCTACGACGTGACGTTCTCGCTCGGCGACGGGTTGCGGCCCGGCTCGATCGCGGACGCCAACGACGAGGCCCAGTTCGCCGAGCTGCGGACGCTGGGCGAGCTGACTCGGATCGCCTGGGAGTACGACGTGCAGGTGATGATCGAGGGTCCGGGCCACGTGCCGATGCACAAGATCAAGGAGAACGTGGACCTCCAGCAGGAATGGTGCCACGAAGCGCCGTTCTACACGCTCGGTCCACTGACCACCGACATCGCGCCCGCGTACGACCACATCACCTCGGCCATCGGCGCGGCGATGATCGGCATGTTCGGCACGGCGATGCTCTGCTACGTCACGCCCAAGGAGCACCTGGGGCTGCCGGATCGCGACGACGTCAAGGCGGGGGTCATCGCGTACAAGATCGCGGCGCACGCGGCGGACCTGGCCAAGGGGCACCCGGGCGCGCAGGCCTGGGACGACGCGCTCTCCAAGGCGCGGTTCGAGTTCCGGTGGGAGGACCAGTTCAACCTCTCGCTGGACCCGGAGACGGCGCGGTCGTACCACGACGCCACGCTGCCCGCCGAGCCAGCGAAGACCGCACACTTCTGTTCGATGTGCGGGCCGAAGTTCTGCTCCATGAAGATCAGTCAGGACCTCAAGGAGTACGCCGCCCGGGGGATGCAGGACAAGTCCGAGGAGTTCCTCGCCTCCGGCGGGCGGGTCTACCTGCCGTTGGCCTGACGCTCGCGGCCGGCTACTCCCGATGGTGCCGGCCGGTCGGCCGCAGCCGTCGGCGGGTCTCCTTCGGGAGCGGCTCGTCGTCGGACGACGGGCGGCCGAGTCCGGCCACCCAGTCCACGTACTCCTCGTCCTGCTCGGCCAGCGGTTCCTCCTGCTCCGCGGGGTCGGTCTCCGCGGGGCGGGGCCGGCTACGCCGGAACAGGCCCCGCCGGCCCTTCTCACGGTCGTGCTTCTGCGGACCTGGCTCGGCGCGCGGGGTCGGCGGTTTGGTGAACGCGGCTGTCAGGTCGCGGGCGGCCGCCGCCGGGTCGGTGGAGACAGCCGGTGCCGAGCTGGCGAAGGCCGCCGAGACGTCCCGGGCGGCGGTCGCCGGGTCGGCACCGGCGCTCGACTCGACCCGGTCGGTGGCGCCATCCGCATCCGACGGTCCGGCGGTGCCCGGCCCGGTCGGTGACGCGGCCTCGTCCGCCGGGTCGGGGCGGCGGGCCGGTGCGAAGGCGTTCCAGGTATCCGTCGTGTTCAGGTCGGGCATCGGGAGCCGGTGCCGGGGCCAGGGCGCGCTCTCCGGCCCTTCGACCGGACGGGCGGCCGGTGTCACGGCGCTGCCCGGTAGACCGCCGCTGCCCGGCGCGTCGGCGTGGACAGTCGGACCAGGATCGGTTCCCGGGGGTACGGGCGTGGCGTCGGCGGCATCCGTACCACCGGCCTGGCTGGGTACCGAGGTCCGGTCCGTGTGCTCGGTCGGGCTCGGAGCGTCGAACGGGCTCGGCGATCGGGTCTGGTCGCCGTCCCGGGTCGCGGGCACCGCTCGGTTCGGTGCCTGGGCCAGGGGGCGCGGTGTGCGGGTACGTCGGGGTGCCCGGTCCGCCGTGCCCGTCGCCGGGGTGAGGTCACCGCCGTCGCCTACCGGGTCGGGTCCGGTCGCACCGCTCGCCGGGTCCGTCGCGTGCACCGCGAGGGCCGGCGTCCCGACGACGGCGGAACTGACAGTGTCGGGGCGGACAGTGTCGGGACCGCTGACGGTGGACCCGCTACCGATTGGTCCGGCGGCGGTGGGTCCGGCGGCGGTTGGGTCGGTGCCGGCGGGCACGACGGTGGTTGGGCCGACGGTGGTGGCCGTGTCGAGATCAGAGGTCGTGGCCGCGTCGTGGTCGGCGGTGTCTGCGGCGCGGGTGGCGGAGTCGGAGTCAGCGGCAGGGGAGGTGCCGGACGCGGTGTCGACGGAGGCGGGTTCGGCCGCGGTGGGACCGGCGTCGACGTCCGACTCGTCCGGTCCGCTGACGCCGATGGTCGACGGGGCGCCGATGGTCGACGGGGCGCTGGCGGGCGAGTCCTCGTATGCCGCGAGGGAAGCGGTGCCGTCGACGGCCGGTGCGACGTCACCGTCGATGGTCGGGCCGGTGGCGGGGGGAAGTCCGGGTCCCGGCGCGGTCTCGGATGCCGGCGCGATCGGCAGGCTGCCCGGCGCGGCGGGCACCGGGGGAGCCGGCTCACCGGGCCAGTGCCAGTGGGGTGGCGACGTGTCGCCGGTGACGGGCAGGTCGGGCCTGGTGTGCGTACCGCCGGGCGGGTCGTCCACCACGACGGCACCGGCGGCTGCCTCCGTGCCGGCACCTGTGCCGGCTGGGCGGTCGGGCTGCGTCGGCAGGGTGGGGGAGGCCGGCAGGGGCTGGAGGATCGCGGTCGGTTCGATGGCGGTCTCGGCGGTGTCGCGGTCGAGGGCGGCGATGGGGAGCAGCGCGGCGGCGGCCGACCCGAGGGCACCGACCGCGACCGCGATCAGGGCGCCGTAGTAGGGCGCGAGTTGGTACCGGTCGCTCGCGTCACCGGGCCCGGCGGCCAGGTAGGCGAACGCCACCAGGATCGGCCCGGCCACCCCGCTCGGCCCGCTGATCAGCGGCGGCTGGCCGCGCCACCGGGCCAGGGCACCGGTCGCGGCACCGGCCAGCAGGCTGAGCAACGGCAGGAGGAGCAGGGCCAGTCGCTGCGCCGCGTCGGCGGAGAGCCAGCTCGGTTCCAGCACGCCGAGGCGTACCGGGGTCAGTGGCCCGGTCGCCGCGAGCGACGGCGCGACCGACAGCAGCGCGAGCAGCCAGACCGTGCCGGCGATGCCGGCCATGTTCCAGGCGAAGGCGCGCCGGAGCAGGGCGGCCAGCGCGGCGCCCGCGCCCACCACCGCACCGAGGACGGCGCAGATGGCGACGGCCCAGACCGGGTCGACCGAGACGAGTTCGACAGCGCGGGCCGGTCGCATGCACAGCGGTGCCACCACGACGGCACCCAGCGCGGCGCTGCACGCCACGGCCAGTTGGCGATGCGTACCGGTGAGCCCGCCGTGGCGCTCGGCGAGACGTTCGGTGAGTACGGCGCCGACGACGGCGGCGTTCGCCGCGAACCACCCGGCCCAGACGAGTTGGGCCGGCCACTGGTTGACGGTGGTGCCGGTGAAGGCACCGGTGAGGCGGAGAATGCCGAAGCCGAAGGCGACGCCCAGCTGACCGGCGGCGGCCAGCAGGCTGACGCCGAACGCCGTGAGCAGTAGCCGGCTCAAGGTCCGATGGGCCATGGTCGGCACGTTACGGTCCGTGGCGGCCGATCGCCACCGGCGCGCCGTGGGACGGCTGCTACCTGCGCCCGGCGGGTCTACTTGAGCTCGACCAGGCGAGCCGGGTATGTCGTGTCCCCGACGTTGGTCAGCATGTGCGGCGCCTCATCGGGTCCCCGGCAGTCGGGGCAGCACCTCGGCCGCGATCAGCTCCAGGTGGTCCAGGTCGTCGAGGTCGACCAACCGCAGGTGTACGCGGGCGGTGCCGACGGCGGCGAACTCGCCGATCCGGTCGACCAGTTGTTCCGGAGAACCGACCACCGCCTCCTCGGGCGGGAGGGCGCTGGTCACGTGCAGTGGTGCCGCCCGTCGTCGGGCCTGGGCGTCGGTGCGTCCGATCGCCACCACGATGCCGGCGGAGAGCACCAGCGGTGCCCGGCCGGTGCCGGCGCGGTCGACGCGGTCGCACGCCTCGCGTACCCGCTCGTAGGACTCGGCGGTCCGGGCGACGTCGGTGAAGGGCACGTTGAACTCGTCGGCGAAGCGGGCCGCCAGGTCCGGGGTGCGCTTGGGACCGCGTCCGCCGATGATGATCGGCGGCCCCGGGCTCTGCACCGGCTTGGGTAGCGCCGGGGCGTCCACCAACTGGTAGTGGTCGCCGCTGTAGCTGTACGTGCTGCCCGACGGGGTCAGCCACAGTCCGGTGAGTACGTCGAGCTGCTCGGTGAGCCGGTCGAAGCGTTCGCTGGTGCCGGGGAACGGGATGCCGTACGAGGTGTGCTCGCGGGCGTACCAGCCGGCGCCGATGCCCAGCTCGACCCGGCCGCCGCTCATCTGGTCGACCTGGGCCACCATCACCGCGAGCGGGCCGGGCAGCCGGAAGGTCGCGGAGGTGACCAGGGTGCCGAGCCGGATCCGGCTGGTCTCCCGGGCGAGCGCGGCGAGCGTCAGCCAGGCGTCGGTCGGGCCGGGCAGCGCCGGCCCGTCGCTCATCGACTGGTAGTGGTCGGCGCGGAGGAAGCCCTCGAAACCGCCGTCTTCGGCGAGTCGGGCGAAGCGGAGCTGGTCGTCGTAGCTGGCGCCCCGGTGCGGCTCGGTGAAGACGGTGACCCGCACGGTTACCTCAGCGTGCCAGCGGCCGCCGGGTGGTCCCGCTCCATGAGCAGCTCGTGCAGGTCGGCGCTGACCTGGGCGACCTCCGCCAGGTGCGCGTTTCGGCCAAGGGTACGGGGACGGGGGATGGTCACGTCGACGATCTTGCGGACCCGGCCGGGGCGCGGGCTGAGCACGACCACCCGGTCCGCCAGCAGCACCGCCTCGTCGATGGAGTGGGTGACGAAGACGACCGTGGCGCGGTTGCGCATGTGCACCCGCTGCAACTCCCCGGACAGTTCCTCCCGGGTGAGCGCGTCCAGGGCCGAGAAGGGCTCGTCCATCAGCATCACGCGGGGATCGCCGATCAGGGACCGACACAGCGACACCCGCTGCTGCATGCCGCCGGACAGCTCGTGCGGCAGCCGCTTCTCGAAACCAGCCAGCCCGGCCACGTCGAGTAGTTGCCGGGCGCGCTCCCGGTAGTCGGCGCGCTTCCAGCCGAAGATCTCCACCGGCAGCAGGACGTTGTCCAGCACCGTGCGCCACGGCAGCAGGGCCGGCCGCTGGAACAGCATGGCGATGTCCCGGCGCGGCTTGGTGACCGTCTCGCCACCCACGGTGACCTGGCCGGAGGTGACCGGGATCAGTCCGGCGATCAGCCGGAGCAGGGTCGACTTGCCGCAGCCGGAGCGACCGAGGATGGCGACGAACTCGCCGTCGGCCACGTCGAGGTTGATGCCGCGCAACGCCTCTACGCGCCCGCTACGGCCGTCGAAGGTGCGTGACACCTCGGACAGGCGGATCATCTCCGGCGGCCTCCCTGAGTGGGTAGTCAGGATTCGGTGCAAAGGTTAGCGGTCTCCACCGTTATCTCACCGTCCGGGGTGGAGGTGAGTTGTTTCCGTTCCGCAACCCGGTATGCCTGGCGTCGCAAAGGTGGGGTTCTCGTACGCTGTGCCCGCGAAGAGTCCCCTCGATACGCGGTGTCGGCTTCCGTCCCAGGCTGCCGGTACCGCCCCAACATCCCCTCCCGGAGGCCCGCGACGCCCCGGTGGGAAAGGACAAGGTGTACTGATGAGAAGGCTGACCCGTACGGTCGCCGCGGCCACGATGGCCACCGCGCTCGCCCTGGTCTCCGCGTGCAGCAGCGGCTCGGACGATGCCGACGAGAATGTCGGGTCCTCGCTGGAGCAGGTGACCTACCTCACCTCGTTCGGCAACTTCGGGCGTGACTCCTACGCCTGGGTGGCGAAGGAGAAGGGCTTCTTCAAGGACGCCGGTTTCGACGTCGAGATCAAGCCCGGCCAGGGCACCAACGGTGTGATCCAGACGATCGTCGGTGGTCAGGCGCAGTTCGGCCCGATCGACCTGACCGGCGGCCTGCTCCAGCTCGGCAACGGCGAGGCCAAGGACTTCGTCGCGGTGGCGGCGATCCAGCAGCGCACGATGGCCGCCATCGCGACCGTCGAGGGCACCGGCATCAGCACGCCGAAGGACCTGGAGGGCAAGAAGCTCGCCGACGCCCCCGGCTCCGTCGTCCGGAACCTCTTCCCGACGTACGCGCGGCTGGCCGGCATCGACTACGAGAAGGTGACCTGGGTCAACAGTGACCCGCAGAGCCTGATGGGCACGCTGGCCGCCGGCTCGGTGGACGGCATCGGCCAGTTCGTCGTCGGCCAGCCGACCATCGAGGCGGTGACCAAGAAGAAGGCCGTCCTGCTGCCGTACAGCAACGTCATGCAGGACCTCTACGGCATGGTGCTGATCACCTCGAAGCAGATCGCCACCGACAAGCCGGACATGGTCAAGCGGTTCACCGAGGCACTGCTCAAGGGCCTGGAGTACGCCCTGGAGCACCCGCAGGAGGCCGCCGAGATCCTGGCCAAGAACGTCGAGGCTGTGGTGCCCGCCGCAGCTGCCGCCGAGTTGGAGCTGATGGCCGGGTACGTCCGCTCCAGCAACTCCGGCACCGCCCTGGGCGCGCTGGACAGTGGCCGGGTGGCCAAGAGCATCGCGATCCTGCGAGGCGCCGGTGCCCTGAAGTCCGACCTCAGCCCGGACCAGATCGTCGACTTCAACCTGGCCCCCAAGGCCTGAGGTCGACCAGTCCGTTTCAGTTCCACCACGGGGTACGCCGTGCCGGTCAGCCGGTACGGCGTACCCCGATCCCGCGTCTGACCACCCGAACCGCAGGAGGATCCGATGACCGACGTCCGCTCACGGCAGCCGGAGGCGGCACCCGCCCCGGAGCCGGCTCCGGCCGCACCACGTGGCCGGCGGTGGCGGCCGGCAGACCTGCGGGACGGCGCGACGGCCGCGCTGCTGCCGGCCGCCGGCCTGCTGGTCGCGTTCAGTGTGTGGTGGCTGGTCGCCCGGCTGGAGCTGGTCCACCCGGCCGCCCTGCCGCCGCCCGGTGACGTGCTGAACGCCTTCCGGCTGGGTCAGGACCGACTGCTCGAACACACCATCACCACCACCGGCGAGATCCTGCTCGGCTTCCTGCTCTCGGCGGTGGCCGGCGTGCTGATCGGCCTGTCGTTGGCCGCCTCGCGGACGGTCGAGCGGATGTTCACGCCGCTGCTGGTCGCCGTCAACGCGGTCCCGAAGATCACCCTGGGGCCGCTGCTGGTGGTGGCGCTCGGCTGGGGTCAGAAACCCATCCTGACGATGGTCTTCCTGCTCTGCTTCTTTCCGATCGTGCTCTCCACCGCGACCGGCCTGACCACCACCTCGGCCGAGTTGGCCGAGCTGGTCCGGTCCTGGAACGCCTCCCGCTGGCAGGCGTTCCGCAAGGTCCGCTTCCCGGCCGCGCTGCCGCAGATCTTCATCGGGCTCAAGGTGGCCATGCCGTTGGCCGCGATCGGCGCGGTGATCGGCGAGTTCCAGGCCGGTGAGGCTGGTCTCGGCTTCGTCATCGTGCAGTACGCGGGCATCGGCGACACCGCCACGGCGTGGGCGGCGATCATGCTCGTCGCCCTGGTCAGCATCCTGCTGTACACCGTGTTGGCGTTCGTCGAGCGTCGCAGCCTGCCGTGGGTGCGCGAGACCACCTCCAGCCGCTGAGCTCGCTCAGCCCGCCAGGCGCCACCGACCGTTCCGGGCGACCAGCGTGGTGAGCGCCTGCGGCATCAGCCCGGAGTGGTTGTCCGGCGTCATCCGGATCGGTCCGGACAGGCCGTCCAACTGGGACGTCTCCAGCACGTCGCGGAGGCCGTCGCGGTTGACCTGTCCGACCGGTCCGCCGGAGCGCAGTTCGGCGTCGGCGATGAGCTGGACGGCGTCCGCCGCGAAGGACGACGAACCGTGGTAGCCGCCGAAGCGGGCGGTGTAGTCCTGGAACCACTGGCGGCGGGCCGCCTTGGCCGGGGTGGTGGCGATGACATCGTCGATCACCATGGTCTGGGTGAACACCAGGGTCGCCCGCTCCGCCGCCCGGGAGGCCGACCCGAGGAAGAGGTCGCCGGCAGCGGCGGCGTCGAGGTACAGCGCCCCGGTGAAATCGGCCCGCTTCACCGCTGCGGCGGCGAGCATCGCCTGCTCCGGCGAGGTCCAGATGATGACCCCGTCCGGGTCGGCCGCGGCCAGCGTGGCGGCCTGCCCGTCCACATCGGTGTCCGTGCCCCGGACCGAGGCCTGGGCCACCACCCGGATATCGGCGTTGTCGAACTCGCGCTGGAGCGCGGCGACGCCCTCCCGGCCGTACGTGTCCTCGGTGTGCAGAATGCCGACCGTGTCGATGTTCCGCCGACGCAGTTCGACGGTGAGCGCGTCGGCGCTGTCCGCTGCGTTCGGTGCCAATTTGAACACGTACCGTCGTTCTGCGACCGGACTGGTGATGGCGCCGGCGGCGGCGAGCGCGATGGTCGGGATCTGCTTTTCGTTGATGGTGCGCACCGCGCCGACCGCACATTCGTTGCAGCCGCCCATGATGATGGCGCTGACCGCCGAATCGTTGCTGAAGTCCGCGATGTTTCGCAGCGACTCGCTGGCGTCGGAACGATTGTCCTTCACCCGCAGATCGATCGAACGGCCGTTCAACGCACCCGACGCGTTCAACTGCTCGACCTTGAGTTCCAGCGCCTGCCGGTAGGCCTTGCCGACTCCGGCCGCCGCTCCGGAGAGCTCCAGGTCGGCGGCGATGACGATCGGGCTCGTGTCCTTCGCCTCCCCGCCGAACTGGCAGCCGGCGAGCAGAGAAGCCAGCAGGGTGGATGCGAGCGCCGTGGCGGTCGCGGAGCGGAAGGGGGTCAACTCAGTCCTCCTGGTGTGGCGCGGGCGGGGCCCGGTCACTGGTGGCGGCAACCGTCCTCAGTGGATAATTGGGAAGGGTCTGCCGTACCGTGTGCGCGAAGCCTGCAAAACCTTGCCAATGCCGGGCGCTGCGGTCAAGCGGGACCACTGGAGGCGTTTCGGGACGCCGATCCCACATGTTGGGGTAACCAGATGTTTTCCGTTGCTTACTGTGGCGACATGCCTCGCCACTCTGGAGTTACATGCCCTGTTCAGGGCGCTGTGGAAATGTAGGTATTAGTTGACCGGATCACGGGATGCGCGACGTCCGACCGATTCCTGCCCGCCTGCGGCTTCCCAAACACGATCTCGTCTGATGAAATCGCGGCCGTGCCGCGCGTGGCGCTGGCCGTCGCTCCATGCACGGATCGACGGGCCAGGCGTGGAGAAAACGACGGAGGCGATGTCGTGAGCACCGGACCGACGACCCTGCCCGCCAGCGGTGACGCCGTACCGAAGGCGCCTCGCCGCCTGTTCCGGCTGCGTGACGCGCGGATCCGGTCCAAGCTGGCGCTGATCCTGGTCGTGCCGGTCGCCGCGGTCATCGCGCTGGCCACCGTCCGTCTCGTCTCCGTCGGCGAGGGCGCCTACGACGCCACCCAGGCGCGGTCGCTGACCGCACTGTCCATCAATATCTCCGCGCTCACCAATGACCTGCACGCCGAGCGGATGGCGGCGGCGGCCTATCTGGCCCAGCCGCAGCCGCAGGCCGACGCGTACAACCTGCGGGTCCGCCAGACCCAGCAACGGATCGACGCGTACCGCGCGGAGCGGTCCAAGATCGGTGAGGTGCCCAGCGCGGTCGGCGACCGCCTGCGGACCATCGACACGCACCTGGACACCCTGGACGGCACCCGGCAGGAGGTGCTCGACCGCTCCCAGATGGAGGTCGCCGAGGCGGCCCTGCGGTACGGCGTGGTCCTGGCCGACCTGGTCGCCTACGGCGACGGCCTGGCCCAGCTGCCGGGCGAGGAGCAGTTGGCCGACAGCCGCCGCGCGGTGGCCGCCTTCGCCCGTGCGAAGGCCGCCGTCGCCGAGGAACAGTCGATCGCGTTCACCGCGTTGAGCCGGGGCCGGCTCGACAACGAGCAGTTCTCCGCCTTCGTGGCCACCCTGACCGGGCAGCAGGAGGCGCTGCTGGCCTTCTCTCTGGCCGCCGACCCCACCCAGCGGGCCCTGGTCGAGACCACCGTCTCCGGTGACGCGGTGGTGCTGGCCGACCGGATCGCCACCGACATCAGCCGCTCGGTGGGCAACCGCTCGCCGGTCAGCGCCCAGGACGCCACCGCGGCGATCGGCGCCGTCAACGAGCTGATGCGCTGGGCCGAGATCGAGCTCCAGGACCGGCTGCTCGATCAGGCCGAGCAGGCTCGAACCGGCGTCATCCGGCAGGCCATCGTCGAGTCGACGCTGGTCCTGCTCACCCTGATCATCGCGGTGACGCTGGCCGTGGTGCTGGCCCGTTCGCTGAACCACTCGCTGCGGCGACTGCGTGAGGGTGCGCTCTCGGTGGCCAACCACGACCTGCCCGAGGCGGTGCGCCGCCTCCAGGGCATGGGCAACGTCAGCGACGGCAGCGTCGACGAGATCGTCCGCGAGGTACGGGACCCGATCCAACTCAACAACCGCGACGAGGTGGGGCAGGTCGCCCTGGCCTTCAACGTCGTACACCGGGAGGCGGTCCGGGTCGCGGCCGAACAGGCGGCCCTGCGGACCAGCGTCTCGGCGATGTTCCTCAACCTGGCCCGGCGCAGTCAGACCCTGGTCGACCGGATGATCGGCGAACTCGACGCGATCGAGCGTGGCGAGGAGGACCCGAAGCGGCTCGCCCAGCTCTTCGAGCTCGACCACCTCGCCACCCGGATGCGCCGCAACGACGAGAACCTGCTCGTGCTGGCCGGCGCGGACTCGGCCGTGCCGCGTCGCGACGACGCGTTGCTGGTGGACGTGCTGCGCGCCGCGCAGTCCGAAGTGGAGCTCTACAACCGGATCGAGTTCGGCACGGTCGACACCGACGTCTCGGTGGCCGCGCACGCGGTCAACGACGTGGTGCGGCTGGTGGCCGAGTTGCTCGACAACGCCACCCGCTTCTCGCCGCCGAACACCACCGTGGTCGCCGACGGCCGCCGCATCCGCGACTACGTGCTCATCCAGATCGAGGACCGGGGCCTGGGCCTCAGCGACGAGCAGCTCGACTCGCTCAACCGGCGGCTCGCCGCGCCGTCCACCGTCGACGTGGCCGCCTTCCGGCTGATGGGTCTCGCGGTGGTCAGCCGCCTCGCGGCCCGCTACAACATCCGGGTCGAGCTGCGCCGCAACGTCGAGGGCGGCACCGTGGCGCAGATCACCCTGCCGGCCTCGACGGTGATCCTGCCGAGCCTGCGGGGCCGCGACCAGATCAACCGGCCGCGTCAGCCGCTCGCCGTCGAGCAGACCCCGCCGACGCCACCGGCGGCCCCCAGCGAGCCGCTCACCGGCGCCGGTCGCAGCAACCTCGCCACGTTGACGACCGAGCGGTGGCGTGACAGCACCCCCTCGTCGGCGCCCTGGCCGGCCGCGAACCCGGCCCCCACCCCGGAGCCGCCGGCTCCGCCGGCCCGTACCGCGCCGCCCGCCTTCGCCGGTGGTTTCAACGCCGGTACGCCGACGGTCGCCCAGCCGTCGCTCGACCCGCTGCCGCAGCGCAGCGCGCCGCCCGCCGACCGACCCGAGCCGGTGCTGCCGGCCGGTCCGGTCGCCGGGGCGCCGATGAGCGCACCCACCGCGTTCGGTGTGGGTGCCACCCCGCAGTCCGACACCCCCTTCCGTGGCCTGGGCGCCAGCCTGGCCGCCACCGCGCCACAGGCCACCGCGCCGATCACCGCCCCGCCGGAACCCCAGGCCGAGGCGCCGATCTTCCGCGAGATGGAAGCGGTCTGGTTCCGTTCGCACGGCAACGACGCCACCGCCATCTTCAGCCGACCGCAGTTCGACGAGCCGCCGCAACCGGCTGCCGGCCCACCCACGCCGGCCGTCGAGCCGACTCGGGGACGGAGCCCGTTGCCTACTCGTACACCTGGTGCGGCAGCCGCCGCGCAGCCCGCGCCACCACCCCCGTACCAGTCGTCACCGGCCGCGTCGACCGCGTCGACCGCCGCGACCACGCCGCTGCCCACGGTGACTCCGGCCGCCGCGCCGACGCCGCCGCGCGCCGCGCCGGCCACGCCGCCCCCGGCGGCGCCCCCCGCGGCGTCCCCGCCACCGGAGTCCGACGCCTGGCGGACCGCGGCCGACGAGGGCTGGACGCGGGCCAGCAAGGCGGCCGAGCCGACCCCGGCCGGCACCACCCGGTCCGGACTGCCCAAGCGGGTTCCGCAGCAACAGCTCGTCCCCGGTGGGATCGAGCCCCGGGGCGGACGTGAGCGCAGCCGCCGTACGCCGGACGAAGTACGCGGTCTGCTCTCGGCCTACCACCGTGGCGTGCAGCGCGGACGGACGGCCGGAGCGAGTCAGGACAGCACCTCGACCAAGGAGACGAGCCGATGAACAGGCCAGCGGCCATGCAGGACATGGGTTGGCTGCTCACCAACTTCGCCGACAGCGTGGCGGGTATCGCCCACGTGGTGGCGGTGTCCGCCGACGGACTGCTACTCGCTTCCTCCCGTGACCTGCCGGGGGACCGGGCGGACCAGCTAGCCGCGATCACCTCCGGCGTGGTGAGCCTGACCGAGGGTGCCGCGCGGATGTTCAGTGCCGGCGGGGTGCTGCAGACGGTCATCGAGATGGACAGCGGCTACCTGTTCCTGATGTCGATCAGCGACGGGTCGTCGATGGCCGTGCTCGCGGCGCGTAGCTGCGACGTCGGGCAGGTGGGTTACGAGATGGCACTGCTGGTCGAGCGGGTCGGAGCAGCGCTGGTGCCGCTGCCCCGGGACGCGGTGCGGTCATAACAGGGACAGCACCGGCGCAATCCCGCGTCGGTACGGAGGAGATCCGGTGGCGACACGCCGGCGGAGGGGAGAGGAGGTGATCGCGGATGGAGCAACACCGACGTGACCCGCGTGGCGCACTGGTGCGGCCGTACGCGGTCACCCGGGGACGGACCGAGCCGCGGCAGGACATCGCCTTGGAAGCGGTGCTGGTAGCCAGCCCCACCCAGATCGCCGAGTCGCGGTTTGCCGGGCATGACAAGCATCGCATCGCCATGGTCTGCGAGAGCCGGCCCGAATCGCTGGCGGAAATCGCCGCGTACACCCGGCTACCGCTGGGTGTCGCCCGGGTGTTGGTCGCCGACATGGTGGCCGAGGGCCTGTTGACGCTTCAGACGGCCGCTCCCGCCACAGGTTTCGAGGAGCGGATGGAAATGCTGGGAAGGGTGCTGAGTGGACTTCGCGAGCTATGACCCCGCCGGGGCCCGCCAGAGCCGGGGAATCATCTCCGCGAAGATCGTCGTCGCGGGTGGCTTCGGTGTCGGCAAGACCACGTTGGTCGGCGCGATCTCGGAGATCACACCGCTGACCACCGAGGCGGTGATGACCGCGGCGGGCGTCGGGATCGACGACCCGTCCAAGGTGCCGGGCAAGGAGACCACGACGGTCGCCATGGACTTCGGCCGTATCACCATGGCGCAGGACCTGATCCTGTACCTCTTCGGCACACCCGGGCAGACCCGGTTCTGGTTCATGTGGGACGAGATCATTCGAGGCGCGGTGGGTGCCACGGTGCTGGTGGACACCCGCCGGATCACCGACGCGTTCGCTCCGCTCGACTACTTCGAGAGCCGCCGGCTGCCGTACGTGGTGGCGCTCAACCGGTTCGACGGCGCGCAGCAGTACGAACTGGAGGAGGTCCGCGAGGCGCTGGCCATCTCGCCGGACGTACCGCTGGTGCTGACCGACGCCCGGCAGCGCGACTCGGTCAAGCGGGTGCTGATGACCGTCGTCGAGCACGCCATGGCGCGGTTGCAGGCCGAGCACGACCGGGGCTTTCCGACCCCGGTCGGCTGAGTGTCGGCGGGAGCCCGTCGGTGGATCTCCACCGGCGGGCTCCTTCGTGCGGTCGGTGCGGTCGGTGCGGTCAGTCGACCCGCAGCCGGTAACCGCGTTTGACGACCGTCTGCACCACGCGAGGGGCCTTGAGGCCGGCGCGCAGTCGGGCCACCGCCATCTCCACCGCGTGCTCGTCGGCGCCGCGCGGCAACGTCCGCAGCAGGGCGGTACGCGACAGCACCCGGCCGGGCGTCTGGGCCAGCGCCCGCAGCACCGCCATCGGCGCCGGGGCGAGCGGTCTCAACTCGCCGTCCATCACCGCCGCGTGTCCCCGCAGGGTGAGCAGATGTCCGGCGGCCTTGATGGTGACCGTCCGGCGGGGCAGTTCGTCGACGATGGTGCGGACCAGCGCCCCCAACCTCGCCCGGCTCGGCGCGCTCACCGGCACACCCCGGCGCACCAGCGGCTCGGCGGTGACCGGGCCGACACAACTGGCCAGCACGTCTCCGCGCAGGGCATCCAGCACCGTCTCCGTGCGGTCACCGGCGGCCCGCAGCAACGCCTCCGCGGCCGGTGCCGAGGTGAACGTGACCGCGTCCACCAACCGGCCGGCCACCAGGTCGACCAACCGGTGCAGCGGGGCCGGGTCGGTCGGCGGGGCCCACCGGTAGACCGGGATCTCGATGACCGTGGCCCCGGCGTCCTCCAGCGCGCGGGTGCACTCCGGTTGCCGTTCGCCGTGCAACTGCATGGCGATCACCTGCCCGGCCACGCCCCGCCGACGCAGGTGGTCGACCACCTCGTCGCAGCTCTCGGACTCCGGGGACCACTGGTCGTGCAGCCCGGCGGCCCGGATCGCGCCCCGGGCCTTGGGGCCCCGGGCCACCACGTACGCGCCGCCGAGCACCGAGCGCAGCGGCTCGGCCAACCCCCAGCCCTCGGCGGCCTCCAGCCACCCGCGCATACCGATCCCGGTGTTCGCCATCAACACGTCCGGTGGACGGTCCAGGCAGGTCCGGGTCGCCTCGCGCAACTCGGTGTCGTCGGCGAGCGGCACGATCCGCAGGGCGGGAGCGAGCACCACCCGGGCACCGCGCCGTTGCAGCAGCGCGGCGAGTTCGTCCCGCCGTCGGTCGGCGGTCACCCCGACGGTGAAGCCGGCCAGTTCCTCGCCCATTCACCCCTCCTGTCGCAGCCGCACCTCGACCATGCCGTCCCGGCAACGGATCTCGTGCCGGGCCACGGCGACGCCGGGCAGGTCGAGACAAACCCCCGTACGCAGGTCGTACACCTGCTTGTGCAGCGGCGAGGCGACCGTGGGCACGCCCTGCCGGCTGCCCACGATGCCCCGGGACAGCACGTACGCCTCGGCGACCGGGTCGCGGTTGTCGATCGCGTACAGCCCGTCCTCGGTGCGGAAGAGCGCCACCTGCACCCCGTCGACGAGGGCGGCGACGCCCCGGTCCGGGTCCAGCCGGTCCAGCGGGCAGACCGCGTGCCAGCGCAGTGTCGTCGTCGCGATGCTCATCGCCGTACCTCCGGCAGTCCGAGGGTGACCGGCTGGCGGGCGTCGGGTGCGGGTGACCGACCGCCGACCGGGACGGGTTGTCCGCGTTCGGTGGCGAAGGTGATCGACGGGTCGGGTACGTCCGGCGCGTTGACGAAGGAGGTGAACCGGCGCAGCCGGTCGGGGTCGTCGAGCACGTCCCGCCACTCGTCCGAGTAGGACGTGACGTGCCGGGCCATCGCGGCGTCGAGGTCCGCGCAGAGGCCGAGCGAGTCGTCCACGATCACCGACCGGAGGTGGTCGAGTCCGCCCTCCATCGCCTCGATCCAGGCGGCGGTGCGTTGCAGCCGGTCGGCGGTGCGGACGTAGTACATCAGGAACCTGTCGATCGTCCTGATCAGCGCCTCGGTGGACAGGTCGGTGGCGAACAGGTCGGCGTGCCGGGGCCGGAAGCCTCCGTTGCCGCCGACGTAGAGGTTCCAACCGGTCTCGGTGGCGATGATGCCGAAGTCCTTGCTGCGTGCCTCGGCGCACTCCCGGGCGCAGCCGGAGACCGCTGACTTGAGCTTGTGCGGGGCGCGCAGTCCCCGGTACCGCAGCTCCAGGGCGACGGCCAATCCGACCGCGTCCTGCACCCCGTACCGGCACCAGGTGGAGCCCACGCAGGACTTCACCGTCCGCAGCGCCTTGCCGTACGCGTGCCCGGACTCGAAACCGGCGTCGACCAGTCGACGCCAGATCTGCGGCAACTGGTCCACCCGCGCACCGAACAGGTCGATCCGCTGCCCGCCGGTGATCTTGGTGTAGAGCCGGAAGTCGCGGGCCACCTCGCCGATCACGATCAGCTTCTCCGGGGTGATCTCCCCGCCCGGGATCCGCGGCACCACCGAGTAGCTGCCGTCGCGTTGCAGGTTCGCCAGGAAGTGGTCGTTGGTGTCCTGCAAGGACGCCTGCTCGCCGTCGAGGATGTGCCCGCCGCCGAGCGAGGCGAGGATCGAGGCGACGACCGGCTTGCAGATGTCGCAGCCCCGCCCCCGGCCGTGCTCGGCGATCAGCCGGGAGAACGTCCGGATGCCGCGTACCCGGACGATGTCGAACAGCTCCTGCCGGCTGACGTCGAAGTGCTCGCACAACGCCCGGGACTGGACCACACCGGCCGCGTCGAGCAACTGCTTGAGCATCGGCACGCAGGAGCCGCAACTGGTGCCGGCCCGGGTGCACGCCTTCAGCGCGGGCACGTCCGCGCAGCCGCCCGCGATCGCCGCGTCCACGTCACCCCGGGTGACCGCGTTGCAGGAGCAGACCTGGGCGGACGCGGGCAACGCGCTCGCCGCCGCACCCGCCGCCTGCTCGGGGGCGAGCAGCGCCAGCGGCGCGGCCGGCAACGGCCCGCCGACGCTGGCCCGCAACGTCGGGTACGCCGACGCGTCACCCACCAGCACGCCGCCGAGCAGCGTCGTCGCGTCATCGGAGAGGACCAGTTTGGCGTAGACCCGGGTGGCCGGATCGGTCCAGGTCACGTCCAGGCACCCGGGCGTGGTGCCGTGCGCGTCACCGAAGGAGGCCACGTCGACACCGAGCAGCTTGAGCTTGGTGGCGGTGTCCGCGCCCGGGAAGGTGGCCTCCCCGCCGACCAGCCGATCGGCCACCACCTCGGCCATCGCGTACCCGGGGGCGACCAGCCCGTAGCAGGTACCCTGCACCGCCGCGCACTCGCCGACCGCGTAGATCCGCTCGTCGGAGGTCCGGCAGGCGTCGTCGACCAGGACGCCGCCGCGCGGGCCGACCTCCAGCCCGACCGCGCGGGCCAGCTCGTCACGAGGCCGGATGCCGGCGGCCACCACCACCAGGTCGGTGTCGAGCAGCGTGCCGTCGGCCAGCTCCAGGGCGCCGACCGCGCCGTCCGGGCCCGGCCGCAACGCGGTGGTCGCCACCCCCAGGTGACAGGCCACGCCCAGCTCCTCGACGTAGCGGCGCAGCATCGCGCCACCGGCGGTGTCGACCTGCACCGGCATCAACCGGGGTGCGAACTCCACCACGCGGGTGGCCAGCCCGAGCAGGCGCAGCGCGTTCGCCGCCTCCAGGCCGAGCAGACCGCCGCCGATCACCGCGCCGGTACGTCGGCCCCGGGCGTGCTCGCGGATCGCCGCGAGATCGTCCAGCGTCCGGTAGACGAACACCCCCGGCAGGTCCGTACCCGCCACCGGCGGCACGAACGCCGACGACCCGGTGGCCAGGACCAGCACGTCGTACGGGTGCTCGCCGCTCGCCGTGGTCACCACCCGGCGGGCCCGGTCCACCCCGACGGCCGGCTCGCCGAGGCGCAACTCGACGCCGTCGTGCGGGGTGTGCAGGTTCAACTCGTCCGCGTCGGCCCCGTCGAAGTACGCGGAGAGCCGCACCCGGTCGTACGCGGGTCGGGTCTCCTCGGCCAGGACGGTGACCCGCCACCGTCCCCGCGGATCGCGCGACCGCACCGCGTCGACGAACCGTTGCCCGACCATGCCGTTGCCGATCACGACCACGTTGCCGCCGGTCATCGTCCCACCTCCACCGGATCCGATCTGGACAACCAGTCGACGATGCCGGCGACCGCGTCGCGGCATCCGCCGCAGCCGGTCCCGGCTCTGGTCCCGGCGACGACCTCGTCGACGGTGCGGGCTCCGCCGCGCCAGCAGGCCACCAGGGCGCCCTTGCTGACCGTGTTGCACTGGCACACCGTGGCCGCGTCCGGCATCAGCGCCGGGGACGCGGCCGGAGCGGCGACGGCACCACCGAGCGACCGGCCCAGCAGCAGCGCCCGCCGGTCGGCGGGGACCGGTTGACCCCGGTCGAAGAGCTGGACCACGGTGCCCACCGACGGGTTGTCGCCGAGCAGGATCGCCCCGGCCAGCCGCTCGTCGTGGATCCGCAACCGCGCGTACGTGCCCCGGGCCGGGTCGGCGAAGGTCAGCTCCTCGCCGGGGCCACCGGTCGGGTCACCCATCGAGGCCAGGTCGATGCCGGCCGCCTTGAGCCGGGTCACCACCGGCCGGGGCCGGTACCGGGCCGACGGGTCCTCCCCGGTCAGCAGGTGGGCGACCACCCGGGCCTGCGCCCAGGCCGGTGCCACCAGCCCCGTCGGTGCGACGCCGTGCTGGGCACAGTCGCCGATCGCCGAGATCCGCTCGTCGTCGGTCCGCAGCCGGTCGTCGACCAGCACGCCCCGGTCCACCGCCAACCCGGCCGCCTTGGCCAGGGCGGTCTCCGGGCGTACCCCGCACGCCAGCACCAGCAGGTCGGCGTCGAGGAAGCGCCCGTCGGACAGCTCCATGCGTACCCCGGTGGTGTCCGCCGCGAGCGCCGTCGGGGTGACGGCCAGATGGGTGGTCACCCCGAGGCCGGCGAGCGTACCGGCCAGCATCGTGGCGGCCACGGCGTCGAGCTGCCGCTCCATCAGGTACGGCACCCGGTGCACCACCGCGACGTCGAGTCCCCGGGCGGCGAGTCCCCGGGCCGCCTCCAGGCCGAGCAGCCCGCCACCGAGCACCAGTGCCCGTCGGGCGTCTCGGGCCGTCGCGATGATGCGTCGGCAGTCGTCCAGCGTGCGGAACGCGATCACCCGGTCCGGCAGGCGCGCCGGATCGAGCCCGGGCAGCGGCGGCACCACCGCCCGCGCACCCGTGGCGAGCACCAGGTGGTCGTAGCGGATCCGGTCGCCGTCGTCGGTGCGTACCTCCCGGGTGGCCCGGTCGACGGCCCGGACGGCGACCCCGGTGCGGACGTCGACACCCCGCCCGGCCGCCTCCGCCAGCTCCACGTCCAGCTCGCTGATCTTGCCGGTGAGCAGCGTGGACAACATGATCCGGTTGTACGCCCGGTGCGGCTCCGCACCGAGCACGGTGACCTTCAGGTCCCCGCCCCGCCCGCGTAGCTCGCTCGCCAACCGGGCACCGGCCATCCCGTTGCCGACCACGACCACCCGATCGCCGCGCATGCCGACGCTGGACTGCTGATCCGCTCGCTGGCGCTCGGTCATGTCCCCGCTCCGCTGCGCTCCGCGTCGCCATGACGTGCGGCGTCCTGTCCGGTCGCTCGCTGGTGCTCGCTTGCCGCCGCTCCGCTGCGCTCCGCGCCCTCTTGAGCGACCTTCTCCAGGCGGACGGCGCAGATCTTGAACTCGGGCATGCCGGAGAGCGGGTCGACCGCGTCGTTGGTGACGGAGTTGGCCCGTGCCGCGCCGCCCCAGTGGAACGGCGCGAAGACGGTGTCCGGCCGGATCGCCGGGCTCAGCCGGGCGGGTGCCTGGAACTCACCTCGCCGGGACACCACCCGGAGCGGTTCGCCGTCGGTCACCCCGAGCCGGTCGGCCAGGTCGGGGTGCAACTCCACGAACGCGTCGGGAGCGGCCCGGCGCAGCGCCGCCACCCGGCGGGTCTGGGTGCCCGACTGGTACTGGGCGAGTACCCGGCCGGTGGTGAAGTACAGCGGATACTCCGGACAGACCTCCTCGGCCGCCGGCCGGTGCTCCACCGGGTGGAACCGGGCCAGCCCGTCCGGAGTGGCGAACCGGTCCGCGAAGAGTCTCGGCGAGTCCGACTTGTCACTGCGCGGGCAGGGCCAGAACACCCCGTCCGTCTCGTCGATGCGGTCCCAACTGATCCCGGCGTAGTCGGCGAGCCCGCCCGCCGAGGCCCGCCGAAGTTCCTCGAACACCGCCTGCGGGTCCGCCCCCGCCGGACCCGCAGCCGAGTCGGCACCCGCACCCGCACCCGCACCCGCGCCCGCACCGGCGGCGGATGTTAGGAGGGGTCCCCTGCTATGCACGAGGCGATAGGAAGGGACCCCTCCTTTCACAGCTAGGCGGGTGGTGAGGTCGGCGAGGATCGCGAGGTCGGTGCGGACGCCGGTCGGCGGGGGGCGGAGCGCGCGTCGGCGCAGCACCCGTCCCTCCAGGTTGGTCATGGTGCCGTCCTCCTCGGCCCACTGCGCGGTGGGCAGCACCACGTCGGCCAGCGCGGCGGTCTCGGAGAGCAGGAAGTCGGCGACGACGAGCAGGTCCAGGTCGCGCAGCCGGTTCTCGATCCGGGCCGCGCGCGGCGCGGAGACCACCGGGTTGGAACCGAAGACGAGCAATGCCCGGGGCCCGTCGGTGGTGCCCAGCGAATCGAGCAACTGGTACGCCGGCACGCCCGGACCGGGCAACTCCTCCTCGGGTACGCCCCAGACCTCCGCGACGTGCGCCCGGGCCGCCGGATCGTCGATCTTGCGGTATCCGGGGAGCTGGTCGGCCTTCTGCCCGTGCTCCCGGCCGCCCTGGCCGTTGCCCTGCCCGGTCAGGCAGCCGTACCCGGAGCCGGGCCGTCCGGGCAGCCCGAGGGCGAGCGCCAGGTTGACGAAGGCGGTGACCGTGTCGACGCCCTTGGCGTGCTGCTCCGCGCCCCGGGCGGTGAGGATGATCGCCCGTTCGGCGGTGCCGAGGGCGCGGGCGGTCGCCTCCAGGTCGGCCACCGGTACGCCGGAGAGCGCCTCGGCCCGGGCCGGCCACCAGCCCGCCACGGTACGGCGTACGTCGGTGAAGCCCCGGGTTCGGGTGGCGACGTACGACCCGTCGACGTAGCCCTCGGTCAGCGCGATGTGCAGCAGCGCGTTGGCTACCGCCAGGTCGGTGCCGGGCAGGGGTTGCAGGTGCAGGTCCGCCTGCCGGGCGGTGGCGGTGGCGCGCGGGTCGACCACGATCAGCGTGCCGCCGCGTTGCCGCTGCTCGGTCAGCCAGCGCACCAGCGGTGGCATGGTCTCGGCCGGGTTCGCGCCGACCAGCAGCAGGGTGTCCGCCCGGCCCAGGTCGGCCAGCGGGAACGGCAGTCCCCGGTCGACCCCGAAGGCCCGCATTCCGGCGGCGGCGGCCGAGGACATGCAGAACCGTCCGTTGTAGTCGATGTGCCGGGTGCGCAGCGCTACGCGGGCGAACTTGCCCAGCGCGTACGCCTTCTCGTTGGTGAGCCCGCCGCCGCCGAAGACGGCGACGGCGTCGCGGCCGTGCCGCTGCTGCACCTCGTCCAGTCCGGTGACGATGCGGTCCAGCGCGGCGTCCCAGCTCGCCGGTTGCAGTCGGCCGGTGGCCGGGTCGCGCAGCAGCGGGGTGGTCAGCCGGTCGGGGTGGTCGAGCAGTTCGGCGGAGGTCCAGCCCTTCTGGCAGAGGCCGCCCCGGTTGGTCGGGAAGTCCCGGGGGAGTACGGAGACCTGGTCTTCTTCCTGGCGCAGGGTCATCCCACACTGGAGGGCGCAGTACGGGCAGTGTGTCGCCACCTCCCGGGGCGCTCGCCCCGGTCGAGTCGCGAACCGTGCACCGTCTGTCATGTCGGCAAAGCGTGCCGTTGGGCGGTTTCCGGCCAGCGTCCCGTTTGTTTCGGCCCTGTCAAGAGCGCCTCACACCGCACGTCGGCTGCGCGCGGGGTCGAAGGGTCTACAATATGGGACAAGAATCCTGATATTCGGGAAGGCTCCGGCGAAGGGGATCGACATGGATGTGGCTCGGGCGTTCGACGCGGTGGCCGGCAGCTACGACGCCGCGCGGCGGCGACTGGTGCCCTGTTTCGACGGGTTCTACGGCACCGCCGTCGAGGTCGTCGAGCCGGCGCTGCACGCCGCCCGCGCCGCCGGGCGTACCCCCGAGGTGTTGGATCTGGGCGCCGGCACCGGTCTGCTGTCGTCCCTGGTCGCGGCTGCCGTGCCCGGCGTCCGGCTGACCCTCGTCGACGCCGCGCCGAAGATGCTGGCCATCGCCGCCGAGCAGCTCACCGGTCGTGGCGTGCCGCACCGGGTGGTGGTGGCCGACCTGACCGACCCGCTGCCCGACGGACGCTACGACGCCGTGGTCAGCGCGCTCGCCGTGCACCACCTCGACGACGCCGGCAAGCGGGACCTCTATCGACGGGCGGCCGAGGCCCTGGTGCCCGGCGGCGTCTTCGTCAACGCCGAGCAGGTCGCCGGCCCGACGGCCGAGCTGGACCGGCGCTACCACGAGGTCTGGTTGGCGCAGATCGCCGCGCGCGGCTCCGACGCCGACGAGATCGCCGCCGCCGCGCAGCGGATGGCGCACGACCGGCCCGCGTCCGTGGGGGAGCAGTGCCGCTGGCTGTCCGAGGCGGGGCTGACCGAGGTGGACTGCTTCTTCAAGGCGTGGCGATTCGCCGTCTTCGGCGGCCGGGCCCCGGGCGTCACCGGCCCGACCGTCGGGTGACCGCTCGCGGTATTCGATGGATGACTGATGGTCATACCAGCGGGTAGTCTGACCGGCATGACAGCCAAGGTGACTCTGTCGTTCTCCGACGAGACGATCGCGGAGGCCCGGCGGTTCGCCAAGCGCGAAGGGCTCTCCCTGTCGGCCTGGATGGACCAGGCGGCCCGGGAGAAGGCCCTGCGTGAGGTATTCGCGGCGCACGCCGCCGCGGTCGGGCGGGCGGGACTGGACCTGGAGTCGGCCTCACTGGCCGACGCACAGGAGGTGGGCATGGTCGACGACCTGCTCTTCGGCGGTCGCCCGCGTGCTGCGTAGGGGCGAGGTCTGGCGGATCGCCGGGGCCCGCGAGCGACTCGGGCTCGTGATCAGCTCGGACGTCTACAACTCCACCGCGGTGCCCATCGTCATCGTCGCCGAGGTGGTCGAGGCAGCGCTGCTGCGCGACTCGCCCCTGGCGGTGCGGATGGGCGGCTGGGTGGTGATGCCGGACCGGATCTCGTCACCGATGAAGAAGTGGTTCGCCGAGTGCGTGGACGTGGCCGACGTCGAGACCATGCGGCAGATCGACCGGGCGCTGCGCATCCTCCAGCAGCTCTGACCGTCCCCTTCCTCACCACCGGCGCGCGGCGCCGGTGCGCTCCCCGTTGCGCCGCCGACCCCGAGGACGAACGCCACGGTAACGCTCGATTCCTAACTTCGGCGCATGACCACCACGAGCGCGCGCCCCGAGGTTATCGAGGACAAGCCGGACCTGGACCGCCGACCCGGTCGCTGGATCGGGCACTGGACGCCGGAGGATCCGGGATTCTGGCGTACGACCGGCAGCCGGATCGCCCGGCGCAACCTCATCTGGTCGATCTTCGCCGAGCACATCGGTTTCTCGGTGTGGCTGCTGTGGAGCATCGTCGTCGTCCGGCTCGGTGACGCCGGATGGCAGTTGACCACCAGCCAGGCGCTCTGGCTGACCGCCGTACCAAGCGGGGTGGGTGCGCTGCTGCGGCTGCCGTACACCTTCGCCGTGCCGGTGTTCGGCGGACGGAACTGGACGATCGTCTCCGCGTTGTTGCTGATCGTGCCCTGCGCCGGTCTGGCCTGGGCAGTCGAGCATCCCGAGATCGGCTTCCTGCCGCTGCTGCTGATCGCCGCCAGTGCCGGCTTCGGCGGCGGCAACTTCGCCTCCAGCATGGCCAACATCTCCTTCTTCTATCCGGAACGCGAGAAGGGTTGGGCGCTGGGGCTCAACGCGGCCGGCGGCAACATCGGCGTCGCGGTGGTGCAGTTCGTCGTGCCGCAGGTGATCGTGCTTGGGGGCGGGCTCGTGCTGGCTCGGGCCGGGCTGATGTACATCCCGCTCGCGGTGATCGCCGCGGTCTGCGCGTACCTCTTCATGGACAACCTGGTCGAGGCCAAGGCGGACGTGGGGCCGGTCTGGTCGTCGTTGCGGCACCGGGACACCTGGATCATGTCCCTGCTCTACATCGGCACCTTCGGCTCGTTCATCGGCTACTCGGCGGCCTTCCCGACGCTGCTCACCTCGGTGTTCGGCCGACCGGACACGGCGCTGGCCTGGGCCTTCCTCGGTGCCGCGGTGGGCTCGTTCTGCCGGCCCTTCGGCGGTCGCCTGGCCGACCTCGTCGGCGGCGCCCGGGTCACCGTGGTCAGCTTCGTGCTGATGGCCGTCGGCGCGCTGGCCGCCCTCTGGTCGGTGGAGCGGCGCAGCATGACCCTCTTCTTCGCGGCCTTCCTGCTGCTCTTCGTCGCCACCGGGGTGGGCAACGGCTCGACCTACCGGATGATCAGCAAGATCTTCCGGGTCAAGGGCGAGGACCTGGGCGGGGGCCCGGAGGTGATGCTGGCGATGCGCCGGCAGGCCGCCGGCGCGCTGGGCATCATCTCCTCGGTCGGCGCCTTCGGCGGCTTCCTGGTGCCGATCTGTTACGCCTGGGCCCGGTCGACCTACGGCGGGATCCAGCCGGCACTGCGCTTCTATGTGGGCTTCTTCCTGGTGTTGCTGGCGGTCACCTGGGTGGCGTACCTGCGGCCGGGGTCCCGGATGGCGCGGGCCCGGGTATGAGGGGGTATTGTCCCTCCATCCGGCGCGCCCGCCGGACCCCCGTTTTGACCGGCCGACGGGGCTACGGGTATCGTTGCCTGCTGTTGTACGACATCTGTGGGCGTGCCGCCTGAGGTACGCTTGGTCGTTCGTGCGCGCTGGTCCGACCGGGAAGCCCTGGTCACCTCGGCGCGCTACCCCAGACCGACGACGAGACAAGGTAGACCTGTGCGTACGTACAGCCCGAAGCCGGGTGAGATCGAGCGTCAGTGGCACGTCATCGACGCCTCTGATGTCGTGCTGGGCCGCCTGGCCACCCACGCCGCCACGCTGCTGCGGGGCAAGCACAAGCCGACTTTCGCGCCGCACGTCGACACGGGCGACTTCGTCGTCATCGTGAACGCGGGCAAGGTCGCGCTGACCGGTAACAAGCGTCAGCAGAAGATCGCCTACCGCCACTCCGGCTACCCGGGCGGCCTGAAGCAGGTCGGTTACGAGGAGCTGCTCGCCAAGCGCCCCGAGCGGGCCATCGAGCTGGCTGTCAAGGGGATGCTCCCGCACAACAAGCTCGGCCGTCAGCTGATCAAGAAGCTGAAGGTCTACGCCGGTGCCGAGCACCCGCACGGCGCGCAGCAGCCGGCGCCGTTCGAGATCAAGCAGATCGCGCAGTGAGCGCGGGCGAAGGAAGCAGCATGACCGACATCACCGCCACCGAGGTCGCCCCCGAGGCCACCGAGGCGCCGGCGCCCGTCGCCCGCGCGCCTCGTGGTGACCGCCCGATCCAGACCGTGGGTCGGCGCAAGGAAGCCATCGTCCGGGTCCGGATCGTGCCGGGCACGGGCAAGATCACTTGCAACGGGCGCGACCTCGAAGCGTACTTCCCGAGCAAGGTGCACCAGCAGCTCATCAAGGACCCGCTGGTCACCGCCGAGAAGCCCGAGGCGTTCGACGTGATCGCCAACCTGCGGGGCGGCGGCACCACCGGCCAGGCCGGTGCGCTGCGGCTGGCCATCGCCCGGGCGTTGATCGTCAACGAGCCCGACGACCGCCCGGCCCTGAAGAAGGCCGGCTTCCTGACCCGTGACGCCCGGGTCAAGGAGAGCAAGAAGTACGGCCTCAAGAAGGCCCGTAAGGCTCCTCAGTACTCGAAGCGCTGATCTCCAGCCGCACCTTGTACTTCTGACGGACGGCCGGGGCCCCCCCCCCCCCCCCCGGGGGGGGGGCCCCCCCCCCCCACCCCACCACACACCGTCTTTTAAAGGGGGGTTGGGGGGTGTTGGCGCGGGGGGTGGCCCGCCCGCGGCGCCCGG